>NZ_JBITSP010000006.1:0-247266 GCF_044540925.1 Streptomyces sp. NPDC085900
TCCTGAGCCAGGATCAAACTCTCCGTGAATGTTTACTCGGCCAGTAAATTAATACAGCCGGTCGACACCACGAGAGCGGAACAGTCAGGCGGAATAAGCCCGACCGTTCACAGCGTCCTCGCTGTGTTTTCTTCAAAGGAACCTCGCCACCAGGAAATCCCGGTGTCGGGGTATCAACATATCTGGCGTTGACTTTTGGCACGCTGTTGAGTTCTCAAGGAACGGTCGCTTCCTTTGTACTCACCCTCTCGGGCTTTCCTCCGGGCTTCCCTTCGGTGTTCCAAACTCTATCAGTGTTTTTCCGTCTCCCTGACCACCCTCCTGCGGACATGCAGAAGGAGACCCCGGGATAGGATCTGACGAGTTATGGGTCCTGCCGATCAAGGACACGTGATCGCGTCGCTCGGTCTCAAGCAGGAGTACGACTGTACATGGGGCCCGGAAGCCGGTGCAAATCCATTGGACTGGTGGTCTAGACCTCTTGCCGGTATCTTCCATGCGGAACCGCCACTTCATCTGACATACGCTGCTGCACAGTGCGTCGTCAGGGACAGACAGTGACGACCCGTATATGAATCTCCACCCCTGGGAGGCTCCCATGACCACCGTGACGTCCCCGCTGGCAGGACGCACCATCGGACTGGCCGCTGTGCCGGATCCGGTCTTCTCCGGGGCCATGGTCGGCCCGGGGACGGCCATCGACCCCGTCCGTGAGCCCTCCGAGGCGGTCGCTCCCGTGGACGGAGTCATCGTCTCTCTGCACCCCCACGCGTTCGTCGTCGTCGACGAGCACGGGCACGGAGTACTCACCCACCTCGGTATCGACACCGTGCAGCTCAATGGCGAGGGCTTCGAGCTGCTCGTGAACAAGGGCGACACCGTCACCCGCGGTCAGGGCGTCGTGCGCTGGAACCCGGCCGCGGTCGAGGCCGCCGGGAAGTCCGCGGTGTGCCCGGTCGTGGCCCTGGAGGCCACGGCGGAGGCGCTCTCCGATCTCCGTGACAGCGGCGATGTGAAGGCCGGCGACAGTCTCTTCGTCTGGAAGTGACGTCAGCACCGTCCTATGACGGCAAGTACGACAACCACCGCGGCGGCGGGACCCGCCGCACTATCGGAGACGGGTGAGATGGAGACAACGCTGCGAGGCGTCGGCGTGAGCCACGGAGTGGCGATCGGCGAGGTTCGGCACATGGGAACGGCGGTGCTCGAGCCGCCTGCCAAGCAGATACCGGCCGAGGACGCGGAGCGCGAACAGGGGCGCGCCCGCAAGGCGGTGGAAGCCGTGGCGGCCGATCTGATGGCGCGGGGCAATCTGGCGGGCGGCGAAGCCCAAGCGGTGCTCGAGGCCCAGGCGATGATGGCCCAGGATCCCGAGCTGATGGCGGATGTGGAACGGCGCATCGCCGTCGGGAGCACGGCCGAGCGTGCCGTGTACGACGCGTTCGCCGCGTATCGGGCGCTGCTGGCCGGTGCCGGGGAGTACCTCGCCGGCCGGGTGGCCGACCTGGATGACGTGCGGAATCGTATCGTCGCCCGGTTGTTGGGGGTGCCGATGCCCGGTGTCCCCGACAGCGACGAGCCGTACGTCCTCATCGCACGTGACCTCGCGCCGGCCGACACGGCTCTGCTGGACCCGACCCTGGTTCTCGGCTTCGTCACCGAGGAGGGCGGGCCGACGAGCCACAGCGCGATTCTGGCGCGGGCCCTCGGTGTCCCGGCCGTGGTGGCGCTGCCGGGTGCCTGCGAGCTGGCCGAGGGCACGGTGATCGCCGTGGACGGCAGCACCGGCGAGATCTTCGTGAACCCGAGTTCGGAGAAGAAGGCGCAGCTTCAGGCCGCGGCCGCCGAGCGCAAGGCGGCGCTGGCCGCGGCGACCGGGCCGGGCGCGACCTCCGACGGGCACAAGGTGCCGCTGCTGGCCAACGTCGGTGGTCCGGCGGACGTGCCGGCCGCCGTGGAGGCCGGGGCCGAGGGTGTGGGTCTGTTCCGCACCGAGTTCCTTTTCCTGGACGACAGCAAGAACGCGCCGTCGGAGGAGAAGCAGGTCGAGGCGTACCGTCAGGTGCTCGAGGCGTTCCCCGAGGGGCGCGTCGTCGTGCGTGTGCTGGACGCGGGCGCGGACAAGCCGCTGGAATTCCTCACCCCGGCGGACGAGCCGAACCCGGCGCTGGGTGTGCGTGGTCTGCGGACGCTGCTGGACCACCCGGAGGTGCTTCGCACCCAACTGACGGCGCTGGCGAAGGCCGCCGAGGGCCTTCCGGTGTATCTCGAGGTCATGGCGCCGATGGTGGCGGACCGTGCCGACGCCAAGGCGTTCGCCGACGCGTGCCGCGAGGCGGGGCTGCGGGCGAAGTTCGGGGCGATGGTCGAGATTCCGTCGGCCGCGCTGCGGGCGCGTTCGATCCTGCAGGAGGTCGAGTTCCTGTCGTTGGGCACCAACGACCTCGCGCAGTACACGTTCGCCGCCGACCGTCAGGTGGGCGCGGTGTCCCGCCTTCAGGATCCGTGGCAGCCCGCGCTGCTCGACCTGGTCGCGCTGTCCGCCGAGGCCGCGAAGGCCGAGGGCAAGAGCTGCGGTGTCTGTGGTGAGGCCGCGTCCGACCCGCTGCTCGCTTGTGTGCTGACCGGTCTCGGTGTCACCTCGCTTTCCATGGGTGCGGCGTCGATTCCCTATGTCCGGGCGACGTTGGCCAAGTACACGCTGGCCCAGTGCGAGCGGGCGGCTGCCGCGGCTCGTGCCACGGAGAGCGCCGAGGAGGCGCGCAGCGCGGCTCAGGCGGTGCTGTCCGGCGAGTAGGGCCCGGCTTTGCGGTTCCTGAGGGGCGCTCCACCTGCGGGTGGGGCGCCCCTTTCGGTTGTTCAGTGGTGATGACCGCCTGTCTCCCGCTCCTCTCCGAGGTCGGGCGGTACGCAGTAGTCGACGTCGGACTCAGGTGAGATCAGATCGCCGGATTCGATGTCGGTGCAGTAGGCGTCGAAGACCTCGCCGGCGGTGAGGGGTGCCAGGCCTTCGCCGCGTAGGCGCCAGCCGTACACGCGGTCGGTGGTTCCGGGGGCGCTGGTGCGCATGACGAGTCCGCCGGGGCTACGGGTGGCGATGCCCAGTGCCAGGACGGTGGTGAATTCGAGGGCTTCGGCTTCGTCGAGTTGCAGGGCGCCGTTGTCGTCCGCGTCCGCGTGGAGGACCGCGAGGAGTGTTTCCGGGGTGGCCGAGACGCTGCAGACGAGGTGTCGGTTGCCCGCTCCCGCGGTGTCGAGGATGCGGACGAGGAGGTCGGAGGCGCGGGTGAAGGCGGCGCGGCCGATGTCCTCGCCGCAGGAGGCGCAGGCGCCGAGCCGGGCCAGCAGTGTGGACGCGTACTCCCAGGTGGCCTGTCGGACCGCTTCGTCGACGAGGGCCGGTACGAGGTCGGCCAGGGGCTGGCCCTGGTAGGGGACGGTGGGGCCGGTGGTGGCCAGTTCCGCGGTGAAGCGGGTGCGGCTCGACGGGATGTCGGGGTCGAGGCCGGTTTCCGCGCAGTATTCCTCGTACTCCTGAGGGTCGAAGAGGGCGACCGTCGTGTGGCTGCCCTGGGAGGCGCGGGTCTTCAGGAGTGCTTCCACCTGTTGCAGGTAGATCTGGTGGCTGTCGAAGGTGAAGCTGCGGTAGCGCCGCATGGCCCGGAAGTCGTGTTCGTCGGTGAGCAGGCCGATGGTTCCGGCGATTTCGCGGCGCAGGACGCGTCGCATGGTCTGGTGGTCGGTGTGCGCCATGTTTCCCCCTGAGCACAGTCGATCAATACTCACTCAAAGTAACCGGCGGCACTGACAATGCGGTCCGGGCGAGGCGGCCGCGGACCAGGCGGTGCTGGATTGCGCAGGTCAGGGCGATGCCGAGGCCGAAGGCGCTCCATCCGGCGGGGCCGGTGGCGATGGCCGCGGTGACGGCGAGTGGTCCGATGCTGCGTTGGGCGGACTGCGCCAGGCCGTGGACGCCGAGGTAGGCGCCCTGCCCGGTCTCGGGGGCGAGGGCGACGGACAGTTCCCAGGAGACCGTGGCGTGGAGGATCTCGGCCAGTGTGAAGGCGGTGGCGGCCGCGGTGAGGAGCAGCGTGGCCGCCACGGTTCCGCCGGTGGCGGACAGGGCCATGGCGACGCCGGCGAGTGCGAAGGCGGCGGCGAGCGGGAGCAGTAGGGCACGGGCGGCCACGGTGCTGGTTCCGAACCGGGCGAGGGGGACTTGGAGGGCCACGACCATCACGTTGTTGAGCACCAGCAGCAACGGCGCGAGGCCGTGCGGTGCGTGGGTGGCGTGGGCGATCCACAGGGGCAGGCCGACCTTGAAGACGGAGTCGTCGAGGAAGAGGACGGTCTCGGTGGCGACGTAGGCGAGGTAGGTGCGGTCGCGCCAGGGGCTGGGTGTCCTGGTGCTGGGGGCCGGGTCCTTCGAGGTGGTGACGGTGCGGGAGGCGGAGGGGGGTTCTGCGCAGCGCAGGGTGAGGAGGGCCGAGGCGAGGAAGGACAGCGCGTCGCCGGCGAGGAGCCATTGGTAGGCGGCGGTGCTGCCGAGGGCCAGGGCGGCTGCGGCCGCGAGGCCGCCGAGTGCCCAGCCGGCGTTGGCCACGGTCCGTTGGACGGCCTGGTAGCGGACGCGGTCCGGTCCGGCGATGCGGGTGGCGTAGAGCCTGGTGAGGACGCTGGCCGCGCGGTCTCCGAGGCCGCCCACGGCGGCGAAGGCGACCAGAAGGGGATAGTCGTTCGTCGTCAGCAGCGCCAAGGAGCTCAGGGCGCGCAGGAGTTGGACGGCGATCAGGACGCGGGTGAGCGGGAATCTGTCGGCGATGCGGCCGCCCAGCGGCGCTCCGGCGATTCCGATGGCTCCGGCCGTGGCGGCGAGCGTGCCGACCTGGGCCAGGGAGAGCCCTGAGACGTAGGTGAAGTACAGGACGGAGACGGAGGCCCACAGGCCGCTGCCGACGCGGTCCACGAGGGCGATGGCGAGCATTCTTCGCCCGTCTCGTCCTCCGGGTATCCGGTTCGACCATGCGGCTGCGCGGCGCATCGGATGCACTGCTCCCCCTTGCCTTCGATTATGTACTGATACATAATTTCCAACGTGGCAACACAATATGGGATCACTGGTGCGACGGCCAAGGGGATTGCGGCGTCCGTGGAACGGGCCGTGGCCGAGGGCGCCTTGGGGCCGGAGACGGCGCTGCCTCCCGTGCGGCGGCTCGCGGACGACCTCGGGGTCAGTCCCGGCACGGTCGCGACGGCCTACAAGGAGCTGCGGCAGCGCGGGATCGTGGTCACGCGCGGGAGGGGTGGGACCGTGGTGGCGCCGGCCCCTTCCGTGGCATCGCGGCGGCCTCCGAGAGTTCCGGAGGGGCTGCGGGATCTGTCCGGCGGACACCCCGATCCCGCGCAGCTCCCCGCTCTCGTACCGCCCTCACGGTTGTCTCCCGGGGTGCGGGCCCACCGCTCGGCGCCCAGGCTGACGCGGCTGGAGGAGGCCGTGCGCGAATGGGTCGGGCCGGACGGTGTGCCTGTGGACCATGTGACGTTCGCTCATGGGGCGCTCGATCTGATCGGGCGGCTGCTCTCCGTGGAGCTGCGGCCCGGCGACGCCGTGGCGATGGAGGACCCCGGGTATCACCATCTCCTGGACCTGGTCACGGCCCTGGGGCTGCGGAGCGTCCCGGTGGCCGTCGACGACGAGGGGCTGCGTCCCGATGCCCTGCACGAAGCGCTGCGGGCCGGTGCGCGTGCCGTGGTGTGCAGCCCTCGGGCGCAGAATCCGTACGGCGGCCGCTTCTCCGCGGCACGCCGGGACGCGCTGGTGGACGTGCTGCGGGACCGGCCGGATGTGCTGGTCGTCGAGAACGACCATGCCTCCGCCGTGGCGAACGCCCCGCTGCACACGCTCGCCGGAGGGGGCCTGCGGCGCTGGGTGCATGTGCGGACGGTCAGCAAGTTCCTCGGGACGGATCTGCGGTGGGCCGCCGCCGCGTGCGACGCGACCACGCTGGCCCGACACGACGGCCGGCTGCTGCTCACGTCGGGCTGGGTCAGCCATCTCCTTCAGGAGATCGTCCACGGGTTGCTGACGGACGACGGCACGCGCGCGTTGGTGGCACGCGCGCGTGAGACGTACGCGCTGCGCCGCGGGGCTCTTGTCGACGAGCTCGGGGAGCGTGGGATCGGGGCGCACGGGTCGAGCGGGATGAACGTGTGGGTGCCCGTGCGGGACGAGTCCGCCGTCGTGAACGGGCTGCGGTCGTACGGCTGGTGGGTGGCCGCGGGGGCCCGGTTCCGGCTGTCGTCGGCGCCGGGCGTGCGGATCTCCGTCGCCGAGCTCGAACCGGCCGACGCGGCACGGCTGGCCTCGGACTTCGCCGCCGTGCTCGGCGAGTCCGAGGCCACCTACGGGGGGTAGGCGCCGTCTCAGGAGCGCTTGCGGGCGAGGTCCTCGTAGAAGTGCAGCAGTTCGAGGTCGTCGATGGAGCCCGGGTTGACCGCCTTCTCCAGCGGGGCGCCCTGGAGGAGGCGTTTGACGGGGACCTCGATGCGCTTGCCGGTGAGCGTGTGCGGGACTCCGGGGACCTCGATGATCTCGTCGGGCACGTGGCGCGGTGAGAGCTGTTCGCGGATGGTCCGCTTGATGCGGTCCAGGAGCGCCTCGTCCAGGGTGGCTCCGGGGGCGAGGTGCACGAAGAGGGGCATCCAGTAACCGCCGTCGGGCTGTTCGATACCGATGACGAGGGATTCCTTGATCTCCGGCAGGCGCTCGACGGCTTCGTAGATGTCCGCCGAGCCCATGCGCACGCCCTGGCGGTTGAGGGTGGAGTCGGAGCGGCCGTGGATGACCACGGAGCCTCGCGAGGTGATGGTGATCCAGTCGCCGTGCCGCCACACGCCGGGGTAGGTGTCGAAGTAGCTGTCGTGGTAGCGGCTGCCGTCGGGGTCGTTCCAGAAGCGGATCGGCATCGACGGCATGGGGTTGGTGACGACGAGTTCGCCCACCTCGTCGGTCAGGGGTTCGCCGTTCGGGTCCCAGGACTGCAGGTCGGTGCCCAGGCCGGCCGCCTGGAGTTCACCGATGTACACGGGCAGGGTCGGTACGGCTCCCGCGAAGCAGGAGCACACGTCCGTGCCGCCGCTGACGGAGGCGATCCACAGGTCGTCGCGGACCTCGTCGTGCAGCCAGCGGAACCCGTCCGGCGGGAGCGGTGATCCCGTGGTGGCGACGCACCGCACCTTGGACAGGTCGAAATCGCGCCCGGGGTGGACGCCGGCCTTGGCGCAGGCCATGACATAGGCCGCCGAAGTGCCGTAGAGGGTGGCTCCCGTGCGTTCGGCGACGCGCCACTGGGCGCCCGTGTCCGGGTATCCGGGGCTGCCGTCGTATAGGACGATCGTGGTGCCGGTGAGCAGGCCGGAGACGAGGAAGTTCCACATCATCCAGCCGGTGGACGTGTACCAGAAGAAACGATCCTCGGGGCCGAGGTCGCAGTGCAGCCCGAGCTGCTTGAGGTGCTCGACGAGGATGCCGCCCTGGGACTGCACGATGGCCTTGGGCAGGCCGGTCGTGCCCGAGGAGTACAGCACCCACAGCGGGTGGTCGAAGGGCACCTGCTCGAACACCGGTTCAGTGTCCGTGCCGGTCAGCGCCGACCATTCGAGGGCGCCTTCGGGCGCCTCCGTGCCCAGCAGGGGGATGTGAACGACGGCACGCAGCGTGGGCAGCTCGCGGCGGAGTTCGGCGACGATCTCGCGGCGGTCGTGCTCCTTGCCGCCGTAGCGGTAGCCGTCGACGGTGAACAGGACGACGGGTTCGACCTGCTGGAAGCGGTCCAGGACGCTGCGGGCCCCGAAGTCGGGCGCGCAGGAGGTCCACACGCCGCCCACGGCGGCCGTGGCGAGGAGAGCGACGACGGCCTGCGGGATGTTCGGGAGGTAGCCGCTGACGCGGTCTCCGGGGCGAACGCCGAGGTCGCGCAGCTCGGAGGCCAGGGAGCCGACCTGGCGGCGCAGTTCGGACCAGCTGACGGGGCGCGGCTCGTGGGTCTCGTCGACGTACAGCAGGGCCGGTTCGTCCGCGCGGGTGGCGGCCGCGCGCAGGGCGTGCTCGGCGTAGTTCAGGGTCGCCCCGGGGAACCACTGGGCGCCCGGCATCGAACGGTCGCCGAGTACGCGCGCGTAGGGCGTCGAGAACCGCACGTCGAACCACTCGGTGACGGCTTTCCAGAAGGTGTCCAGCTCGTCGACGGACCACCGGTGCAGTGCCGGGTAGCCGCCCTCGGCCGGAGCCCCGTGCTCGCGGGCCGCCCAGGCCTGGAACTTCGTGACCTGTGCCTGGGCGATGCGTCCCGGATCTGGCTGCCAGAGCGGCTGGGGGTTCACGGTCGACATGGGGCGGCTCCCGGACTGTGCGCTTCGTATGCGTCTGTCGCGCACGGGCTGGGGTGTGCGCGTGACGCGATGACACGGACGATGCCATGTGATCGACTTCTACACCAGGGTGCGCCCCACATAGTCCGTGTCGTGAAGATGTGGTCCTAGCACGGGTGAACGGAAGTTGAACGACACCCCTGTTCGGCGCGGTCAATGGCAGGGTGAGCAGCATGGACGGTCGTGACCTGGTGCGTTCGGTGAGGGTGGTCGGTTCGGTGGGGGCGGCCCAGAGGTTGCGTACCGTGAAGGCGGCGTGGCGCAGGAGGCGTGCCGACGCGGGCGCGCTGCCGCCGCGGGGTCCGGAGCGCGCGCGGGTGCCCGGGCCCGTGCGGGAGGTGGAGCCCGGCCCGGGCGGCGGTGTCATCCGCTTCAACCGCTCGGAGCTGCGGATCCTGGTCGCCGTGAACGGCGCGGTGTTCTGGGGCTGGGACGGGGCCGCTCCGGAGCCGTCCTACGCGCTCCTCGGGCGCTGCCCGGAGGCGGACCCACGGGCGGTTCTGGAACCGGACAAGGACGGCGGCTGGCGGGTAGTGGCCGAGCGCGTGACGGTGGTCGTCTCACGGCACGGCGCGGTCGAGGTGCGGACGCCCGGAGGCGTCACACTGCGCCGTGATCTGCCGCCCCGCTGGTGGGAGCCGGTCGGCGGCGGGGTGGCGCGATGGATGCAGCGCTCGGAGGTGCCCGCCGACGCGCGTTTCTTCGGACTCGGGGGGCGGGCGTCGGGCCCGCGGCTGCGTGCCGGGACCTACCGCCTGTGGAACACGGACCCCGGCCGCGCCTTCGGCCCCGCCGACGATCCGCTGTACATCACGATGCCGGTGCAGCTGGTGGTGTCCGACGCGGCCACTCATCTGGTGTTCCACGACACCACGTGGGACGGCACGGTGACGCTGCGGGAGGGCGAGGAAGGGGCCGGTTCCGGGCACGACAGGGCGGGCACGAGCGAGCTTCGGGTGGCGGGCGGTCCGCTGCGCTGCTGGGTGATGGTGGGCACCCCCGCGCGCGTGCTGCTCGCCTGGGCGTCGCTGACGGGCGCGCCGGCGCTGCCGCCCACCTGGGCGCTGGGCCACCACCACGCGCGCTGGGGCTTCGGCAGCGAGCAGGAGGTGCGCCGGATCGTCTCGGGTTACCAGGAGCGGGGACTGCCGCTGGACGCGGTCCACCTCGACATCGACCACCTCGACGAGCACCAGGTGTTCACCGTCGACCAGGAGCGCTTCCCCAAGCTGCCGTTGCTGGCCGAGGAACTGCGCCGCGACGGGATCCGGCTGGTGTCGATCGTCGACCCTGCGGTGAAGGCCGCGGAGGGCAACGCGGTGTACGACGGCGGGACGACCCTGGACGCGTTCGTGCGGGACGCTTCGGGAGAGCTCGTGCGGGGCGTGGCGTGGCCCGGGGAGGTGGTCTTCCCCGACTTCACGCACGCGCGCGTGCGTGAGTGGTGGGGCGGGCTCTACGAGGAGCGGCTCGCCCAGGGGTTCGCGGGTTTCTGGCACGACATGAACGAACCCACGTCGTTCGCCGCGTTCGGGGAGTCGACGCTGCCGCGCTCGGCCAGGCACTGCCTGGAGGGCCGCGGCGGGGACCACCGCGAGGCGCACAACGTCTACGCCCTGTGCATGGCGAGAGCGGGTTACGAGGGCCTTCTCGAACTGGCCCCCAAGGAGCGGCCGTTCGTCTTCTCCCGCTCCGGCTGGGCCGGGATGCAGCGCTACGGCGGGACCTGGTCCGGCGATGTGGCGACGGGCTGGCCCGGTCTGCGGGCGTCCCTGTCGCTGGTCATGGGGCTCGGACTGTGCGGAGTGCCCTATTCGGGGCCGGACGTGGGCGGCTTCGACGGCAGTCCGTCGCCCGAGCTGTATCTGCGCTGGCTCCAACTCGCCTCGTATCTGCCCCTGTTCCGCACGCACGCGAGCCTGCGCGCCGGTCGCCGGGAGCCCTGGGAGTTCGGGCCCGAGGTGCTGGAGCACGCGCGCGTGGCGCTCGTCGAGCGCCGGCGGCTGCTGCCGTACTTCGTGACCCTGGCGCATCTGGCCCGGCGCACGGGAGCGCCCTATGTGCGGCCCCTTTGGTGGAACGCGCCCGAGGACCGCGCGCTGCGTGACTGCGAGGACGCGTTCCTGCTGGGCGACAGCCTGCTGGTGGCGCCGGTGCTCGACCCGGGGGCCGACCGGCGCGCGGTGCAGCTGCCGCGGGGGCGTTGGTACGACACCGTCACGGAGCAGATGTACGAGGGGCCGTCACAGGTGCTGGTGGACGCACCCCTGTCGCGGATACCGGTGTTCGCGCGCGCGGGTGCCGTCATCCCCGTACGCGGGGACGACGGCGGACTGGAGTTGGAGGTGTGGGCGCCGGCTCGCGGCCGCAGCGGGGGCGGGCTGGTGGTCCCGGACGGCGGCGACGGCCGGCACGAGCCGGAACTCGAGCGCTACGTCACCCGTTGGAAGAGCCGGGGAAGGCGGCTGGTGGTCGAGGCAGCGGGTGAGGGCGGCTCGTCCGAACCGCCCTACCCGGTGCGTGTACGGGGTCTCGGGGAGCGCTGAGCTCAGATGTAGCGACCCTCGAACCAGGCGCGAACCGCCAGGGTGTGCAGCGGGAAGGCGAGCTCCTGCGGCCTGCGCAGGAGGTGCCAGCCCTCCGTCTCGTCCGTGGCGGCGGACGGGGGCAGACCGTCGGCCGGGCGTTCCGGAAGGGCTCCGAACAGCAGCAGATGGCCGTCCGGCGAGCTCATGGCGTCGACGAGGCGTACGTCGCGGCTCGCCGCGTCGATGCCGGTCTCTTCCTTCAGCTCACGGACGACGGCGTGCCGCCAGTCCTCGCGGTCGTCGATGAAGCCGCCGGGCAAGGCGATGCCTCCGCTGGCGGGAGCGACGGTTCGGGTGATGACGACCAGGGCCGTGCCCTTGGTGTCGTACACGGGCTGGAGTGCGACGGCCACCGGCAGCGGGTTGCGGTAGGCCACGGCGTGGCAGGCCGGGCAGGTGCGCGGCCAGCCGGAGACGCCCTCTCCATAAGGCGCTCCGCAGCTCGAACAATGCGAGCCGGGGGCGGAGTTGGGGATGGATTGAGTTTCGGACACGCGGCGGACTGTATCCGATCAGTGGAGGGGCGTCTTCCGGAGGCTGCTCAATGGCGGCCGGCGAGGGACTTCCAGGAGACCGGGAAGTCGAAGTAGGTGTCCGGGTAGGGCTCGGGCTTGTACGTGTAGTGCCACCACTCCTCTGCGAGGTTCACGAATCCCAGGCCCTCCAGGGTGCTCTTGAGCAGCAGGCGGTTGGCGCGTTGTTCGCCCTGGACACGCGGGTCGAGGGTGTGCGCGAGGGTGTCGAAGCAGTCGAAGCCGGTGCCCATGTCGACGGAGTTGTCCGGGAAGCGTTCGTCCTTCGGCGCGTAGCAGGGCACGAGGGGCTCTCCCGGGTGGTAGGGCCGGGTCGGCCTCGCCGGGAGCCGCACGATGGTGAGGTCCATCGTCGAGCCACGGCTGTGGCCGGATTTCTCCGCGATGTAGCCGTCCTCGAAGAGCCGGGTCTTGTCGACGTTCGGATAGAACTCACCCTTCATCGCCTGGTCGTCGAGGTCCTCGGCCCAGCGGACGAAGTGGTTCACGGCGCGCTGGGGCCGGTAGCAGTCGTAGACCTTGAGGGTGTATCCCCTGCGCAGCAGTTTCAGCTGGGCCTTGTGGAGGGCTTCGGCGGCCGGCCGGGTGAGGATGCAGATCGGTTGGTCGTAGCCGTCGATGCGCTCGCCGACGAAGTTGTGCGGGGTGAAGTAGCGCATCTCCTGGAGGATCGTCGGGTCGACGGTTCTCAGGGCCACGAAGTCCTTCGGTGCCCTGGGTCCGGTCTCCGCCCGGGCGGTGGCCGAGCCGGCGGTCACGGCCAGCACTGCGGCGAGGGCGGTGACGAGACCGCGTACTGCGCGGGTGAGTCGTGTCATGTCTCCTGCACTGCCCAATTCCGCCCGCCCGTGACACACTTCTGACGCACCGTCAGATACGTGCCAGGGAGGGCCATGTCTCGCACTCGTACGCCCGTGGTCGACGGATGGTTCGCCGGGACGGGGGACGATTTCCGGCTCCTCGGCACCCGTTGCGCGGCCTGCGGCACGGTGTTCTTCCCCCGTGAGGAGGCGAACTGCCGCAACCCCGGATGTTCCGGCGGTGATCTCGACGAGGTGCCGCTGTCGCGACGGGGGCGTGTCTGGTCGTTCACGGACAGCCGGTACCGACCTCCGTCACCCTATGTGAGCAATCCGGAACTTCCGTGGGAGCCGTACGCGTTGATCGCTGTGGAGCTGGAGGCCGAGCGGATCGTGGTGCTGGGGCAGGCGGTTCCCGGGGTCACCGTCGCCGATCTGGCGGTGGGCATGGAGGTGGAGGTCGTCCCCGGCGTGCTGCACGAGGACGCGGAGACGACCTGGACGACGTGGCATTGGCGGCCTACGGGGGTGCGGGCATGACGGGCGAGGTGGCGGTGCTCGGCGCGGGCATGCACCCGTGGGGCAAGTGGGGGCGCGGTTTCGTCGAGTACGGCGTGGCGGCCGCGCGCGCGGCGCTCGCCGACGCCGGGCTGGAGTGGCGCGACATCGGCTCCATCGTCGGCGCGGACACGGTGCGTGGCGGCTATCCGGGTTATGTGTCCGGTGCGACCTTCGCGAAGGCGCTGGGCTGGCAGGGCGCCCGCGTGACGAGCGTGTACGCGGCGTGCGCGTCCGGCGCCCAGGCCGTCGACACGGCGCGGGCACAGATCATGTCCGGCCTCGCGGACGTCGTCCTGGTGGTGGGGGCCGACGCGGCGCCCAAGGGCTTCTTCCGGCCCGCGGGAGGCGAGCGGCCGGACGATCCGGACTGGCTGCGGTTCAGGGTCCTGGGGGCCACGAACCCGACGTACTTCGGGCTTTACGCGCGCCGGCGCATGGCCGTGCACGGGGACACGCCGCAGGACTTCGCGCAGGTCAAGGTGAAGAGCGCGGCCGTGGGCGCGCTGAACCCGAACGCGCGCTACCGCACCCGGGTGAGCGCCGAGGAGGTCGCCGCCTCGCCGGTGGTCGCCGATCCGTTGCGGCTGCTCGACATCTGCGCGACCTCGGACGGCGGAGCGGCGCTGGTGCTGTCCAGCATGGACTTCGCACGCCGGCACGGGGCGGCGCGGCCGGTACGGATCCGGGCCGTGTCGACGGTGACACCGCGCTTCCCGAACACCGTGCTCGACCTCCCGGACATCGCGACGGACTCCTGGGCGGCGGTGGAGCCCTCCGACGGGACGTTCCGGACGTCGATCGCCCGGGCGGCGTACGAGGAGGCGGGCATCGGACCCGAGGACCTCTCCCTCGCGGAGGTCTACGACCTGTCCACGGCGCTGGAGTTGCAGTGGTACGAGGACCTGGGGCTGTGCGGCGAGGGTGAGGGCGCCAAGCTCCTCCGGGAGGGGGCGACGAGCCTCGACGGGCGAATACCGGTCAACGCCAGCGGCGGACTGGCCTCCTTCGGCGAGGCGGTGCCGGCTCAGGCGATCGCCCAGGTGTGCGAACTGACCTGGCAGTTGAGAGAGCAGGCCGGTGACCGGCAGATCGCGGGGGCACGCGTGGGGATCACGGCCAACCAGGGGCTGTTCGGGCACGGGTCATCGGTGATCGCCGTGCGGTGAGCGAAGGGCGCGCCCTCTCCGGGCCGATCGGGGAGCAAGCCCTTTCCCGTACGCAGCGTGATCACCCGGAAATCCTGCGTGAACGTCTCGTGAACTGGGCCTATGCCCGCGCGCCCGCGGAGCCATCATGCTCCCGTGCGCTCCTGGACGGACACTCTCCGCTTCGCCTTCCAACCGGTGGTCAACCTGGCCACCGGAGGGGTCGCGGGGCTGGAGATACTCGCCCGCCCCGAGACCGGAGACATCCTGGCCGAGGCCCGCCGCAACCCCGAACTCGACGGCCGGCTCGCCGTGTTGGCGGTCCGGGCGGCCGCGCGCCGGGAGACGCTGCTGCCGCTGCACGTCAACGTCTTCGCGGGCACCCTCGCCGACCTCGGCGGGCTGACCCCGCTGCACGACGCCGTACGCGCGGCGGGTCGCCTGCCGTGGGAGGTGACCGTCGACATCGGACCGCCGTACACGCACGTGCCGCAACGGGCCCTGCTGGAGGCGGTCGGCGTGCTGCGGGCGCAGGGGTTCCGGATCAGTGCGGACGGCGTCGGCGACGGGGACGTACCGTTGCGACTGCTCACCGATCTCGCCCCCGACCTGGTCAAACTCGATGCCTCGCTGCTGACCCGGCCGGCCGCGACGCGGGCGATGCGGACACTGTGCGAGCAGTTGGGAGCGCTGTTGTCCGTCGAGGGCGTGGAGACGGAACTGCAGTGCGCCGCCGCGGTGTCGGCCGGTGCTCAGCTGGCCCAGGGGGCGTTGTTCGCGCCACCGGCGCGACTGCCTGCGGCGGATGTGTACGTTCCGCCCCGCTCCCCCGGCGACATGGCGCCGGGGTCCCGTCCTGGGCCGTCCGTGCGGGAGTTCGTGCGGCCCGCCGCGCTGCTGCCCGCGACCGCGTCCGCGGGGCAGGTGCGAGCGCTGCTGACCGGCTCGCCCGAGGTCTCCGGAGTCCTCCTCGTGGACCCGCAGGGGGTTCCGGTCCGGTCGGTGCACCGTTCGCGCTTCCTGCTGTCGATGTCGGGGCGCTACGGCCACGCGCTGTACGCCGACCGGCCCGCAGTCCGGCTCGGCGACCCGCCCCGCACGGTGGGCGCCGACGCCACCGCCTGGGAGGTCCTGGACGTGCTGGCGGTCGGCGGGCGCGAGCGCACCTCGGACGACGTGGCGGTCGTCGACGGGTACGGGCGGTGCGTGGGCGTCGTACGCCTGGCCGACCTGGTGCGGGCGCTGGCCGAGAGCCGGGTCGAGGAGGCGGCCGGGCTGAACCCGCTGACGCGGCTGCCCGGCTCGGACGCGATCACTGGCGAGGTGGACCGGTGCATCGCGGACGGCCGCACGTTCGCGCTGAGTTGGCTGGACGTGGACCACTTCAAGCAGGTCAACGACGGGGCCGGGTTCGCGGCGGGTGACGAGCTGATCCGGTCCGTGGGGCGGACGCTGCAGGGCGCTGCCTCCGGAACCACCCGGGTCGGGCACATCGGCGGGGACGACTTCCTGGTGCTCGCCGATCCGGAGCGGCTGGGTCCGCTGGCCGCGGCCGTGCTGGACGCGCCCTGGTCGGCCGGCGGGCGGCCCGTCACGCTGTCGCTGGCGACCGTCCTGTGCCCGCCCGGCAGCGTGCGCGACCACCGGGAGGCCGCCGCCTGTCTGGCGCCGCTGAAGAAGGCCGCGAAGGCGCTGCAGGGGGCCAGCTGGGTGCTGGGCCGGGCAGGGCTGGAGGGGCTGGAGGTCCTCCGCGGCGCTCAGGCTGCGCCCGCTCCGGCGGGCTGAGCGGCACGCCAGCGTGTCACCGTTGCCGTCCGTGCGCTTGACGCTCTCTGAGTGCCGGTGAACACTTCCGATGTAGGTCGACATCGCCGTACAAACACGCTGTAACCAGGCAAACACCGCAAAAACCGCCTGAAGGGCAGGTCACTCCCCCGCGGGTGATTCGGCTGCGACGGCACGCTCGCCGCCATGCGCAAAGACATCTTCGTCGGTGAGGTCAACGGCACGGCGATCCTGATCCTCTCCGGCGCCCTACTGCAGGAACGACGAAGGGGACGTCATGACGGACAAGTTCGTCGCCGCTATCGACCAGGGCACCACATCCAGCCGCTGCATCGTCTTCAACCAGGACGGCGCGATCGTCGCCGTCGACCAGCGGGAGCACCGCCAGATCTTTCCCAAGCCGGGCTGGGTGGAGCACGACGCCACCGAGATCTGGTCCAAGGTGCAGGCGGTGGTCGCCGGAGCGATCGCGAAGGCGGGGCTGCGCGCCGACCAGCTCAGCGCCATGGGCATCACCAACCAGCGCGAGACCACGCTCCTGTGGGACCGCGCGACCGGAAAGCCCGTGCACAACGCCATCGTCTGGCAGGACACGCGCACCGCGGCGCTGACCCGGCAGCTCGGCGGCTCGGACGGGCAGGACCGCTTCCGTGAGCAGACCGGACTGCCGCTGGCCACGTACTTCTCCGGGCCGAAGGCGGCCTGGCTGCTGGACAACGTGCCCGGCCTCAGGACGCGCGCCGAGAACGGCGAGATCGCCTTCGGCACCATGGACTCCTGGCTCATCTGGAACCTCACCGGCGGCACCGACGGCGGGCAGCACGTCACCGACGTGACGAACGCCGGCCGCACGATGCTGATGAACCTGGAGAACCTCCAGTGGGACCCGTCGATCCTCTCCGCGATGAACATCCCGGAGGCCATCCTGCCCGAGATCAAGTCCTCGGCGGAGGTGTACGGCACCGCGGTGGGCCAGCTCGCGGGCGTGCCGGTGGCATCGGCGCTCGGTGACCAGCAGGCCGCCGTGTTCGGGCAGGCCTGCTACGACGTGGGCACGGCGAAGAACACCTACGGGACGGGCTCCTTCCTGCTGCTCAACACCGGCAACCGGCCCGTGGTGTCGAAGAGCGGCCTGCTGACGACGATGGGCTACAAGATCGGCGGTGAGGCGCCGGTCTACTGCCTGGAGGGCTCCATCGCGATCACGGGCGCCCTCGTCCAGTGGTTCCGCGACCAGCTGGGCATCATCCGCACCGCCGACGAGATCGAGCCGCTCGCGGCAAGCGTCGAGGACAACGGCGGCGCCTACATCGTGCCCGCCTTCTCCGGCCTGTTCGCGCCGTACTGGCGCTCCGACGCGCGCGGGGTGATCACCGGTCTGACCCGGTACGTCACCAAGGCGCACCTGGCGCGCGCCGTCCTGGAGGCGACGAGCTGGCAGACCCGCGAGGTCGTGGACGCCATGTACCAGGACTCCGGGGTGCACATCACCACCCTCAAGGTGGACGGCGGCATGACCAAGAACAACCTGCTCATGCAGCACCAGTCGGACGTCCTGGACGTCCCCGTGGTCCGCCCCAAGGTCTCCGAGACGACCTGCCTGGGCGCCGCCTACGCCGCCGGTCTCGCCACCGGGGTCTGGAACGACCTCGACGAGCTCAAGGCCCACTGGCAGAAGGACGCCGAGTGGACGCCCTCCATGGAGGCGTCGGTGCGGGACCGCGAGTACCACAACTGGCACAAGGCCGTGGAGAAGAGCTTCGGCTGGGCGGAGGACGAGGAGGACTAGGCACACGCGCGTGTGCCGGTGACGGCGGCCCGTACCCCGGTCGGCGGGGGTACGGGCCGCTCCCGTGCGGTGCCGTCAGGTGCCGACGGTCTCGCGGCGCTCCGACGCCTGGGCCATCGCGTGCCGCACCACGCCGATCAGGACCTCCTTGACCGATTCCCGGTCGCGGGCGTCGGTCAGCAGCAGCGGCACGTCGGCGTCGAGGTCGAGGGCCCGCCGTACGTCCTCGATCGGGTAACGGGCGGCTCCCTCGAAGCAGTTGACGCCGACGACGAAGGGTATGGAACGCCGCTCGAAGTAGTCGACGGCGGCGAAGGAGTCCTCCAGGCGGCGCGTGTCGGCGAGCACGACGGCACCCAGGGAGCCCTCGGACAGCTCGTCCCACATGAACCAGAACCGCTCCTGCCCGGGCGTGCCGAACAGGTACAGCACCAGGTCCTCGCGCAGCGTGATGCGGCCGAAGTCCATGGCCACGGTGGTGGTGCGCTTGCCCTCCACGCCGGTCGTGTCGTCGACCGGGCGTCCCGCCTCGGTGAGCAGTTCCTCCGTGCGCAGCGGCCGGATCTCGCTGACCGCGCCGACGAGCGTGGTCTTGCCCACGCCGAAGCCGCCGGCCACCAGGATCTTGAGCGTGACGGGCTCGACCGGAGACTTCCCGCGCTCAGAACGCCCGAAGATCATCGATCTCTTCTCCTGCTTGATGGGGGTGGTGGGACGGTGGGCCGTAGCCCCCGCCGCCAGGGGTTTCGATGACGAGTACGTCGCCGGGACCGACGTCCGCGGAGTCGCTTCCGGCGAGCGCGGTGACGGTGCCGTCGGCCCGCTCCACCCGGTTGGCTCCCAGCGCGCCGGGCTCGCCGCCCGCCATGCCGTACGGCCGCACCCGGCGGTGCTGGGACAGGGTGGAGACGGTCATGGGCTCCTCGAAGCGGATGCGGCGCACCGCGCCGTCTCCGCCGCGCCAGCGTCCCGCGCCGCCGCTGCCGTGCCGGACGGCGAACTCCTCGAGCCGCACGGGCAGCCGCCACTCCAGGACCTCGGGGTCGGTGAGCCGCGAGTTGGTCATGTGGGTCTGGACGACGGGAGCGCCGGGGAACCCGTCGCCCGCGCCCGAACCGGAGGCGACGGTCTCGTAGTACTGGTGCCGCTCGTTGCCGAAGGTGACGTTGTTCATGGTGCCCGAGCCCTCGGCCTGGACGCCGAGCGCCGCGTACAGGGCGCCGGTGATGGCCTGGGAGGTCTCGACGTTGCCCGCGACGACGGCGGCGGGCGGTTCGGGCGCCAGCATCGAGGCGGGCGGCACGATGATGTCCAGGGGCCGCAGGCAGCCGTCGTTGAGCGGGATGTCGTCGGCCACGAGAGTCCGGAAGACGTACAGGACGGCCGCGTTGACCACCGCGAAGGGCGCGTTGAAGTTGCCCGCCAGCTGCGGGGAGGTGCCGGTGAAGTCGACGGCCGCCGAGCGCTTTTCGCGGTCCACGCGCACGCGTACGCGGATGACGGCGCCCGAGTCGGTCTCGTAGGCGTACTCCCCGTCGTCGAGAGCGTCGATCACCCGCCGGACGGCCTCCTCGGCGTTGTCCTGGACGTGCCTCATGTAGGCCTGGACGACATCGAGCCCGAAGTCCTCGATCATGCGGGCGACTTCGTCGACGCCCTTCCGGTTGGCCGCGATCTGGGCGCGCAGGTCGGCGAGGTTGGTCTTCGGGTTGCGGGAGGGGTAGGGCGCCTCGGTGAGCAGCCGGCGGGTCTCCTCCTCGCGGAAGCGGCCGGCCTCGGCGAGCAGCCAGTTGTCGAAGAGGACGCCTTCCTCCTCGATGGTGCGGCTGTCGGCGGGCATGGAGCCCGGCGCGATCCCGCCGATCTCGGCGTGATGGCCGCGGGAGGCGACGTAGAAGAGGATCCGGTCACCCTCCGTGTCGAACACCGGCGTGATCACGGTGACGTCCGGGAGGTGGGTTCCGCCGTGGTACGGGTCGTTGACGGCGTAGGTGTCGCCGGGCCGCATGGACGATCCCCGGCGGCGGATGACCTCCTTGACGCTGGTGCCCATGGAGCCCAGGTGGACGGGGATATGGGGGGCGTTGGCCACCAGGTTTCCGTCCGGGTCGAAGAGCGCGCAGGAGAAGTCCAGGCGCTCCTTGATGTTGACGGACTGGGCCGTCGACTCCAGCCGCGCGCCCATCTGTTCGGCGATCGACATGAAGAGGTTGTTGAAGACCTCGAGCAGAACCGGATCGGCTTTCGTGTCGACATCGGAACTCTGCGTGATCACCGCGCGTTCCATGACCAGATGCCCGTCGTCGCGTGCCACGGCCTGCCAGCCGTCGTCGACGACGGTCGTCGCACTGGCCTCGGTGATGATCGCGGGGCCGATGACCGTCTCGCCGGGAGGGAGGTCCTCGCGGCGGTGGAGGGGTACGTCGCGCCAGGTGCCGCCGGTGTGCAGCCGGACGGCGTCGGGAGCGGCCGGGTGGCCTTCGTACGGGGCGAGGACGGAGAGATCGGGGGGTTCGGTGACGCCGGTGGCTTCCACGGAGAGGGCTTCGACCACGATCGGGCGGTCGAGCGTGAAGGAGTACGTGGCGCGATGACGTTCCTCGAAGACGTGACGCATCGTGTCGGGCTCGGTCAGCTCGACGGTGAGAGTGGTGTCCGTGCCGTCGTAGCGGAGCTGGGCGCGGCGGACGACCCGGATGCGGTCCTGAGGGACGTCCTCGGCGAGGAGTTCGGCGCGGGCCGCCCCCTCGAGGTCGTCGGCCGTCTTGAGGACGGCGGGCATGGCCGGGGGTTCCAGGGGGGCCTCGACGGACTGTTCACGCATGGCGGTGGTGTCGGCGAGGCCGATGCCGAGGGCGGACAGGACACCGGCCATGGGCGGGACGAGGACGGTGCGGATGCCGAGCGAGTCGGCGACCATGCACGCGTGCTGGCCGCCCGCGCCGCCGAAGGTGGTCAGGGCGTAGCGGGTGACGTCGTGGCCCTTCTGGACCGAGATCCGCTTGACGGCGTTGGCGATGTTGGAGACGGCGATCCGAAGGTAGCCCTCGGCGACCTGCTCGGGCGTGCGGTCGTCGCCGGTCCGCTCGCGGATCTCGCGCGCGAGGGCGGCGAAGCGGTCGCGGACGAGTTGCGCGTCGAGGGGCTGGTCGCCGTCGGGGCCGAACACCTTCGGGAAGTGGGCGGGCTGGATGCGTCCGAGCATGACGTTGGCGTCGGTGACGGCGAGCGGGCCGCCGCCGCGGTAGCAGGCGGGCCCGGGGTCCGCTCCCGCCGAGTCCGGCCCTACGCGGTAGCGGGAGCCGTCGAAGTGCAGGACCGAGCCGCCGCCGGCCGCCACGGTGTGGATGTCCAGCATCGGGGCGCGCAGCCGGACGCCGGCGATCTGTGTGGTGAAGACCCGCTCGTACTCACCGGCGAAGTGCGAGACGTCGGTGGAGGTGCCGCCCATGTCGAACCCGATGACCCGGTCGAACCCGGCCAGCTGCGACATGCGGGCCATGCCGACGATCCCGCCCGCGGGGCCGGAGAGGATGGCGTCCTTGCCGCGGAACTGCCCGGCTTCGGCGAGACCGCCGTTGGACTGCATGAACATCAGCCGCACACCGTGCAGCTCGTCGGCGACGTGCCGGACGTAGCGGCGCAGCACCGGCGAGAGGTAGGCGTCGACGACCGCGGTGTCCCCGCGGGGGACGAGCTTCATCAGCGGGCTGACCTCGCTGGACAGCGAGATCTGCGGGAAGCCGATACGGGCGGCCAGCTCCCCGACGGCCTGCTCGTGGGCGGGGTGCAGGTGGCTGTGCATGCAGACGACGGCGACGGCGCGGATCCCGTCGTCGTACGCCTCCTGGAGGGGCCCGGTCAGCGCGTCCAGGTCGGGGGCGCGCAGCACGGTGCCGTCGGCGGCGATGCGCTCGTCGACCTCGACGACCCGCTCGTGGAGCAGTTCGGGGAGTTCGATGCGGCGCGCGAAGATGTGCGGCCGGTTCTGGTAGGCGATGCGCAGGGCGTCGCGGAAGCCGCGGGTGACCACGAGCAGTGTGCGCTCGCCCTTGCGCTCCAGCAGGGCGTTGGTGGCGACCGTCGTGCCCATGCGGACGGCCTCGACGGGCTCCGTGGCGCCGTCCAGCAGTTCCCGGACGCCCGCGACGGCCGCGTCGGAGTACCGCGCCGGGTTCTCCGACAGCAGCTTGTGCGTGAGCAGGCGGCCGTCCGGGCGTCGCGCGACGATGTCGGTGAACGTGCCGCCCCGGTCCACCCAGAACTGCCAGCCAGTCACGTCAGTACCCCGCTTCCGCGCCGCTCACAGCGCCCGGAGGCCGTTGATCACGTCGCGCAGAATACTCTCGTCCACCAGCTCGGCAGGCGGGATCGGCCGGTTGACGTGGACGAATTCCGCGTCCACGAGGTCTCCGACGAGGACCCGGACCACGCCGATGGGCAGGTCGAGCCCGGCGGCGAGTTCGGCGACCGACTGGGGGGTGTCCCGGCACAGGTCGACGATGTCCACGTGTTCGGGGGACAGCGTCGTGTCGGCGTCCGGGTCGTCCGCGTGCGGTTCGGCCACCACCACCGCGATCAGGTCGAGGCGGTGCTGCCCCGGGCTGGTCGTGCGACCGCGTGTCATCGCGTAGGGGCGGACGACCGGTCCGGCCTCGTCGTCGAACCAGTGGCTTGTTCCCTGACCGTCAGCGCTCATGACATCTCACTACCCGCCTGCGGGCAGATCGGTGCGTGGAGCGGTGCCGAGATGCGCGCCGACGCGCTTGACCAGGAGGGTCATCTCGTACGCCACCTGGCCGATGTCGGCGTCGGCGTCGGAGAGGACGGCCAGGCAGCTGCCGTCGCCGGCGGCCGTCACGAACAGGAAGGCCTCGTCGAGTTCCACGATGGTCTGCCGGACGTTGCCCGCCTCGAAGTGGCGGCCCACGCCCTTGGCGAGGCTGTGGAACCCGGAGGCGACGGCGGCGAGGTGCTCGCTGTCCTCCCGGGTCAGGTCCCTGGACACGCCGGTCGGTAGGCCGTCGCCGGAGAGCACGAGAGCCTTGCGGATGCTCGCGACGCGGTCCACCAGCTCGTCCAGGAGCCAGTTCAGCTCTCCGGACTGATCGGTCGCGCTGTGGCCGGTCGCCTTCGGTGCGGTCATCGACCGTCCCCCTTAGTCGTTCCTTGTGGTGCTGTGCCGCGGTGGGCGTCGTCGCCCGCGGCGTTCTCCTCGCGACCGCGCTGCCAGCCGCGCTGGAGCGAGGCCATACGGTTGCGTACCTCGTCGGCGTCCCGCTCGACGGGTTCCGCGCGCTCATCGGTGCGCCGCACGGCGCTCTGGCGCAGCTGTGGGGCCAGGTTGGCCTGGCGCACCCGCCGGGGCAGTGCGCCCGCGCCGGGTCCGGCCTCCGGCGTGCCGGCGCCGGGACGCCCGCCGATGGCATCGGCTCTGCCGGGCGAGGCCGCGGCGGGGCGGGTGCGGGCTGGGAGTGCGGGGCTCAGCGGGTACTCGCCGGGGGCCCCGGCCGCGGCGCCCTCACCGGGACTGCGGGTTTCGTCCGGGCCCGGACGCAGCGGCGACGTGCCTCGCCGCCGGTTGGGCAGGGGCGGTGCGGCTTCGGGGTCCGAGGCGTCCGGCCCGCCGCCCGTCAGGAGTTCCTCGCGGCGCCGGGAGGGCAGCGGCACGGCGGTCTTCGGGTCGGGGCGGCCGGACCGGGCCGACGGGGCCTCGTGCGTGTCCTCGCGCCGGGACCGTGGCTCGGAGACCGGGCGTCCGTGGGAGCTGACCAGCTTGGGTGTGCTGCGCCGGGGCAGTGGGACGGCCGAGCCCGCCCGGTCGTCCTGGTCGCCGTGGGCGGGCCCGCGGCCGTCGGCGTCGGGGCGCCGGAGGTCGTCGTGCCGGCCGCCCGGTTCGTCGTCGGCGAGGGCCCTGGACCGCAGGGGGTGGAAGATGCCGCCGCGTTCGTCGTCCTCGTCGTCGAGCCCGCCCGGGAAGTCGTCGAGGTCGACGGGGGCCTCCAGCTCGACCGGCCCGTTGAGGAGCGCGGCGGGGAGCTGTACGGGCACCCGGGAGAGCTCGTTGCGGCGGCTCTCCTCGAGTTCGGCCTCCTTCGAGGGCTGGGGCCGGTCGAGGCGGAAGCCGATGCCGTTGGTGTCGGGGACGTCGTCGGTCAGCAGCGCGTCCGGGATGAAGACGACGGCGGTGGTGCCGCCGTACGGGGACGTCTGCAGGGAGACGCGCACGTTCTGCCGCTGGGCGAGCCGGCTGACCACGAACAGACCGAGCCGGTCGGTGTCGGACAGCTCGAACTCGGGTGTCTCGGCGAGCCGCAGGTTGGCGTCCAGCAGTGCGTCGGCGGCCATGCCCAGACCGCGGTCGTGGATCTCCAGGGTGAAGCCGTTGGCGACCCGCTCGCCCACGACCTGGACGGCCGTGTGCGGGGGCGAGAACACGGTGGCGTTCTCCAGGAGTTCGGCCACGAGGTGGGTGAGGTCGGCGACGGCCGGGCCGGTGACGGCGACCCGGGGCAGCCTGCGGACCTCGATGCGCTCGTAGTCCTCGACCTCGGCGACGGCGGCCCGCACGACGTCCATGAGCTGGACGGGTTTGCGCCACTGCCGGGACGGGGCGGCGCCGGAGAGGATCACCAGGCCCTCGGCGTGCCGGCGCATACGGGTGGTCAGGTGGTCGAGCCGGAAGAGATCGGCCAGTTCGTCGGTGTCCTCGGTGCGGCGCTCCATGCTGTCGAGGAGGGTGAGCTGCTTGTGGAGCAGGACCTGGCTGCGGCGGGCGAGATTGACGAACACCTCGGAGACGCCGGCGCGCAGTTCGGCCTGTTTGACGGCGGCCTCGACGGCGGCGCGCTGCAGGGTGTTGAGGGCCTGGCCGACCTCGCCGATCTCGTTCTTGTCGTACTCCAGGCGCGGTGCCTCGGTCTCCACGTCGACCTGCTCGCCCGCGGACAGGCGCCGCATGACGCTGGGCAGCCGCACGCCCGACGCCTCATGGGCCTCCAGGCGCAGCTTTCGCAGGTCGCGGATGAGGGTGCGGCCGATGCGCACGGACAGGAAGAGCGAGAAGAGCAGGGCCAGCAGGCCGAGGACACCGGCGACGGCGGCCTTGGCGATGACCCCCATCGCGACGGGGCGTACGCGGTCCTGGTAGCGGTCGTCCGCCTGGTCGTTGAGGGTGCCGAGCTCGTCGAGGACGTTCCCGGCGGCGGAGTCCCAGTTCTTGGCGGTGACCTCGGGGGAGGTGCCGGCTCCCGCGGAGACCGCGGACTGTTCGGCCACGCGCAGCGGGGCGGTCTCGGCGTTCTTCCAGAACCGCTGGTAGCGATCGCTCTCCGAGGAGGGCAGCAGCTGCAGGTTGTAGTCGTAGATCAGGCTGCGCTGGGCGATGAGGTCGGTGACCTTGCGCAGCTCGGTGCGGGAGGGCTTGCCGACGACCAGGGCGGAGCCCAGGAGCGCGTCCTCGCGCGAGAGCAGTTCGCGGGCGCGGGCGAGGTTGACCAGTGCGCGGTACTGCTTGTCCATCTCCACGTTGTCGACGACGTGGAGGTTGGTGAGCAGGACGTAGCAGGGGTCGATCAGGCGGTTGTAGAGGTCGAGGGCCTGGGCGCGGTCGACCGTTCCGTCCTCGACGCTGTGCCGGAGGTCGTCGAGGCCCTTGAACGCGTCCAGCACGGTGCTCAGGCGGTTGGTCGTCTCCTCGCCCATGGCGTCGCGGACGTCGGGGTTCGTGGAGTTCTTCCGGATCCGTGCGACGGCCTTGTCGGTGGCGGCCCGGGTGCGCCGCAGGTCGCTGATCCCCTTGGAGGCCCGGGGGTCGGCGAGATAGACGAGGGACTGACGGCGTTCCTGCTGTACGACGCGGACGGTGTCCTCGATCGGATAGGCGACCTTCTCCACCACGTCCGACACGTTGAACAGCTGTTCCGCCTCACGTCCCGTGAGTACGGTGGCGAAGCCCCAGATCGCGGTGAGGGACACCAGCGGCACGAGAAGCAGCGCCACGATCTTCCGGCGGATCGACTTCCCGCGAAAGCGCATGGCCTCCCCCAGCTCGACCCCCGTCGAACGGGGGTACACATGTACGTCAACAAACGGCGCGAGCCTACTACCGAAGCACAGGTAACTCGAAGACCGGTCCGGAGGATGAACTTCCGCACGGGCGGCGAGACATGGGGAGTTGTCCGTTCATTGCGGCAGATTGCCTCCCGGTTTGCCCTGGAGATGACGGAAGTTCATCGCGCGCCTCTGGCCGACGTGTTGGCCGAAATTTTTCGCTGCTCGGGAATCTTCGACGGGTGCCGTTCGTCCTTCTCTACAGGAAATGGGCGCGGAATCGGCCACAGGAGCCGCATCCCGCAACCCGGCGGCGTAAAACAGCGCAAGCCGGGCAGCCAACTGGGGAGTCGTGCTGTGAGGCACGGAGGCGAGCGGTCTGCTGGCGGTGGGGAGTGACACGGTGATGGGCACGGCGGAGCTGAGCAAGGCGCCCGGGGACGGTGGGGTGACACGCACGGCGGTGCGGCGGGGCACCGAAGCACCGGATCGCGACATTCCGGCAGGCGGACGTGTGGCCGCGGAAGAGGGTGGCGCGGCCCGGGCCCAGTCGTACCGCCCGTTGTGGGTCGAGGAGACGGCGCGCAGGCGCCGGCTGCCCGACCCGGTGCGCACGGCGGCCGTGCGAGCGGTGCTGATCATCGCCGTGACGCTGCTGCAGGCGATGGTGGCCTTCCTGTGCACCATGGCCGGCTCATGGCTGGCCTTCCCGATGGTCATCAGCAGCGTCGTCAGCACGGTGGTCGCCACCTGGGGGGCCGTGGACGTGTGGGTGACCCGCCAGGTGTGGAACCAGCGCAACGGCGTGGTGTCGACCCCGAGCAGCACCGCCCGGGCCCTGCGGCGCGAGCGGCGCCGACAGCGGCGCCAGGAGAAGGCCGCCGTGCGGACGCAGGAGCGGATACGGCGTCAGGGTGGCGCGGGGCAGCTGTCGCACCCCTGACGGCCCGCTGCTCAACCGTTCGTCGGCGCCGGCCGCTTGAACATCCGGGTGGCGGTGATCTCGCTGCGCACCGCCTCGTCCTCGCCGTTCGGGCTCTGCTGCGGCAGCCCGGGCCTGAGGTGCTCCTCCACGCTGATGTACTTCAGCCCGGCCCGTAGGTCGGCGTCGTTGCGGAGCCTGATCACGAGGGGGAACTCCGCCAGCGCGGTCGTGTCGAACAGACCGGTGGTGTAGAGGAGTTGGACGCCCAGCGCGTCGGACACGGCCCGCTGCAGCTCCAGCAGATACGTGGCGTTCGCGCGCCCGATGGGGTTGTCGAGGAACAGTGTGCCGGCGTGGCGGTGCCTGTCCCGGCCACGGTCGTTGGAGCGCAGGGCTGCCATGGTGCAGTACAGGGCGATGGCCGCGGTGAGCAGCTGGCCGCCCGAGAACACGTCGCCCATCTGCCCTACGGGCACCCGCTCGGCGCGCAGTACGGCGTCCGGCTTGAGGATCTCGACGGCGACGCCCTTGGGCTGCAGGGCCGCGGCCACGCCGCGCAGCAGCAGGGACATGCCGTCGCGCCGCAGGTCGGAGTTCTTCTTCACGGCGGCCCGGGTCGCCTCGTCGATGACCTCGCCCAGGCGCTCGGTGAGCGTGGCCTGGTCGGGTTCCTCGAAGCGGATGCGCAGGAACTCCTGCCCGGACCATTCGCCGAGTCCCTCGGGCAGCCGGGACAGCCGCTGGGCGGACCGCAGGGTCGCCAGCGCCGACTCGACGAGGCCGCGCAGACGGTCCACGATCGAGTCGCGGTTGCGCTCCAATTGAGCCAACTCGTCGGTGAGGACGCGGAGTCGGGGCGCGAAGGCGTCGGCCCACTTCTGCGCGTGCTCGGGCAGCGCGGAGGCGGGCAGTTCTCGGATCTGCTGACGCGCGGGGGTGCGGACCTGCTCGTAGCGCGTGGAGTTGGCGTGCCGGACGAGGACGTCGCTCGCCTCCCGTACGGCGGACTCGGCGGCCGACAGATCGGCGGCGCACCCGCGCAGCGAGCGGCGGGCCTCGGCCGCGGAGTGCCGGGCCTCTTCCAGGCTGCCCGGGTAGGGCTCCGGTTCCTCCTGCTCCTCCTCGAAGGCGTGCTCACGCAGCAGGTCCCGCAGCATCGCGGCGATCTCGTCGAAGCCTCCGGCCGAGTCCTCGGCGGCGCGGTGGGCGTCGAGCAGTTCGGCGTGTGCCTGCCGGGACCGGCTCAACGCCTCGGTGCGGGAGGCCAGTTCGGTGGTCGCCGTGCGCAGCAGTGCCTGGGCGTGCTCGGCGTCGCGCGGCTGGAGCTCCTCGGGCAGCTCGGTGTGCGCCTCTCCGTCCTCGGGTGCGTGCCGTTCCGTCTCACCGCGGAGCCGGCCGAGCTGCTCGCTCGCGCTGGACATCCGGGTCTCCAGCAGCTGGACCAGTTCCTCGGCCCGGGCGGCGGCGGCCTGGCGGGAGGGGCCGTCGGAGCCGTCGGGCGACTGCAGCAGCTGCTCGGCGCGGGTGCGGACCTTGTTGCTGAGCCGGTCCAGTTCGGCGCGGGCGGCGCTCTCGTCGCTCTCCGCGCGGGCCTGCTCGGCGCGCAGGTCGGCGCCGACGCCGACCTTCTCGTAGACCTGGGAGGCGGCCCGGTAGGCCTCGCGGAGGGCGGGCAGCGACGCCTTCGGGGCCGCCGCGTCGTCCTCCGGCACGTCGTCGGGGGCGCCCGCGATCTCGGAGCGCTCGGCGCGCAGCGCGCGGGCGGTGCGCCGGGCGTCGTCGGCGGCCCGCTGGGCGGCGCGCCGGTCCTCGTCGGCGGCCCGGGCCCGGTCCAGGCAGACCTGGGCGCGGGCCTCCGACTCGGCGCCCTCGTCGGCCAGTTCGCGGAGCTTGGCCTGCCAGCCGGCCCGCTCGCGCAGCCGGAAGGCGAGTCCCGCGAGGGCGTCGGCGGCGCGGCGGGCCTTCTGCGCGGCCTCCTGCCGCTCGTCCCGCACCTGCGCGGCCTCGGCGGCGGCCTCGTCGGCCTCGGCCCGCACCGTGCGCGCCTCGCTCAGTTCGGCCTCCGCCTCCTCGGCGAACGCGCGGGCGTCGTGCGCCGCCTGAGCCAGTTCCACGAGTCGGCCGGCCGGACAGCCCGTGCGCCAGGAGGCGAGCCGGGCAGCCAGCTCACGGTCCTTGCCCAACCGGGCGGCGAGCGACCGGATCTCCTCGTCGCGCTCGGTCGCCCGCGCGCGCAGCGCCTGCCGCTCCTCGTCGGCGGCACGTTCGTCGTGCATGGCCGGGTTCGGCGGGACGAGGAACACGCCGCCGGAACCGCCGTGTTCGGCGTCGTGCGCCGGGGTCGGCGCGAGCAGGGCGGCCGCCGTGCCGACGGCGACGGCCGAACGCGGAAGCAGCGCCGCGTCGGCGAGGGCGTCCCGGGCACGTGCGTGCGTGTCGGGGTCGGTGATGATCACGCCGTCGACCAGCTCGGGCCGGGCGGCCAGCACGCGCGCGTGGTCGGCGGGGTCGACGGCCTGGGCGAGGTAGCGCCAGCCGGGCAGTGCGGGGATGCCGTGCTCGCCCAGGAACTCGACCGTGGCCAGCACGTCGGGGCCGGGCGGAAGCAGCCCGCCGTCGCCGAGCGCGCCGAGGATCCGGGAGTCGTCGGCCGCGGCCGTGCGCAGCTCGAAGAGGTGGCGTTCGGCGGTGGAGACCGAGTCCTCCAGCAGCTCGCGCAGTTCGTCGGCGAAGCGGTCGAGGTCCTCGGGCGTGAGCGCTCCCTCTTCGCTCTCCGTCTCCTGACGGGGCCGCGGGACCGCCGGCCGGTCGTGCTCGCCGGATCCGCCGGACAGGCTCAGCAGCTCCGCCAGCCGTTCCTCGGCCGCCAGAGCCTCGGCCAGGCGCCGCTCGGCCTCGTAGGAGCGCTGGGTCGCGGTCGCCGCGTCCGCCGCGCGGGCCGCGGTCAACTCCGCGCGGGACTCGGCCGAGGCCGCCTCGCGCGCGTGCTCGGCCGCCTTGCGGGAGGCCTCACGGGCCGTGTCCCAGGCCGCCACGGCCGTCTTCTCGGCGTCGCTGGCCGCGAGGGCGGCGCGCGCGGGGTCGGCGTCGGGCGCGCTGTCGTCGAGCCAGCCGGCCCGCACCGCCTCGGCGGTCTCCTGTTCGACCTCGGTGAGGCGCTGCCGCAGATGTCCGATCTCGCTGCGGGCCCGCTGCGCCTCGGTCGCGGCGGCGGTCGAGTCCCGGTGGGCGGCCTCACCGACCTCCTGCAGGGCGGCGGAGCGCTCCTCCTCCTCGTTGGCGAGGGTCTCGGCGCTGTCGGCGGCCGACTGCAGGGCCCGTACGAGATCCACGGCGGCCCTGGCGCGGGCGGCGAGCGCGGGGGCCGCGTCCCGTTCGGCCTCCTGGATGGCGGCGGCCACGCGCGCGACGCGGTCGGCGGCGGCGCGGTGGCGCAGTACGGCCTCGGCGGCCTGCCAAGCGGAGTGCAGGGTGCGGGCGTCGGCCAGCTCGCGCTTCTGCGCCGCGGCGGACTTCTCGGCGGCGGCGAGCGCCAGGGAGGCGTTGCGGTAGGCGAGTTCGGCGGCGATCAGCGCGCTGCGCTCGCGGGCCCCCTCGGCATGCGTGACCGCGTAGGCGGCGGCGGTGACGCGCTGGGCGAGGTCGGCGGCCCGCACCCGCTCCTGCGTGCCTCGGGCCGACAGCCGGCGGGCCAGGGTCCGGGTACGGCGCTCGGCCGCGGTGTGGACGTCACGCGCACGCGCGCGTGCCTCCGCGGCCTCGATGATCCGTCCGAGGAGGTCCACGGACCCCGCGGTGAAGTCCCGTTCGGCGATCAGCTCGGCGCGACGGCCCAGCTTGTTGCCGAAGCCGCTGACGAGGTCGGCGAGTCCGTCGGTGTCCCGGGTGTCGGTGACGGCGCGCAGCAGCAGGTCGGTGAAGTCGGAGTCCTTCTTGACCGCGAAGAGGCCTGCCGCCTCGCCCTCGTCGGCGTTCATCTCCCGCTGGTAGCGGAAGAGTTCGGGGTCCAGGCCGAGGTCGCCGAGGTGCTCGATCCACCGGTCGTGGATCTCCTCCCAGTGCACCTCCAGGTGGGGGTAGGCCTTGCCGGCCTCGGTGAGGGCGTCCCGGAAGCCCTTCATGGTGCGGCGGCGGCCCTGGGCGCCCGACTGGCCCTCGACCGCGGGGCGTACGGCGGTGGACTCGGCCACCGGCAGGTTGTCCAGGGACAGTCCGGGTCCGGGCCGGAAGGAGTACCAGGCCTCGGCGAACTTCCGCGGGTCGTTGGAGACCTGCCGGCCACGCCACTCGCTGACCTTGCCGACCACGACGCACTCGCCCGTCAGCGTGTGCTGCCACTCCAGGGCGACGTGCCCGCAGTCGTCGGCGAGCAGGAACTTGCGCAGGACGCCGGAGCTGGCGCCGCCGAGGGTGTTGCGGTGGCCGGGCAGCATCACCGAGAAGATCAGCTTCAGCAGGACCGACTTGCCGCCGCCGTTCTCCAGGAAGAGCACGCCGGCGGGCGCGGGGCGGCGCGGCGGCCCGACGGGCTCCTCCTCGAAGAACTCCGCCTGGGTGGGCGCGGGGTCGGGCACGGGCTCGCCCACACCGCGCAGGTCAAGCACGGTGTCGGCGTAGCGCGCACCGGCGGGCCCGATGGAGTAGAGGCGGACCCGGGACAGCTCGTACATGGCGGACTCTCGTAAGTCTTCGGCAGGTCGGGGGGTTCAGGACGGGGACGACGAGTGGAACGGCAGTCCGGCGTCGGCCGCCAGGTGCAGGTCGTCGGTGTCCTCGGGGGGCAGCAGGCTGGGCGTGCCGTCGGTCACCGGGACGACGCCCAGCTCCAGCAGTTCGGCCATCGCGGCGCTGCCCGCCATGTCCCGCACCTGGAGCTGGTAGCGGGCGGTGGTCCGGTAGGTGCCGCCGTTGTCGTCACCGGTGCGCTGGAGGAACCCGGAGTCGGTGAGGAAGGCGACCGCCTTGCCGACGATGCCGGTCGTCGAACCGGCGAGTCTGCGCGCGTCCTTGGTGGCGCCGGCCGCGCTGCGTCTCATCCAGATCCGCCACGCGGCCTCCAGCCCGGGGGCGTCGGTGGCCGGGTCGGTGTTCTCGCCCTGCTCCTCGGCGCGTTCCTCCAGCCGTCGGCAGGCCTGCCGGACGAACGCGTCGACGCCGTTGACGGTCACGCGCCCGATGTAGCCGTCGTCGGCCAGGTCCTCGGGGCGCGGGAAGGCCATGGCGGCGACGGCGAGGTGGGCCAGTCCGTGCAGGAAGCGGTCGCCGCCGTCGGCGGACGTGCGACGCGCGTAGTCGCCCATGCGGACGGCGAACACGGAGTCCTCGGCCGCGGTCACGGCCATCCCCGCGCGCGGGGACACCTCCAGCACGATCAGTCCGAGCCCGGCGGCCACGGCGTCCGCGAGGCGCGCGAAGGGCGGGTCCTCCCGGTAGCGCCGGAGCAGTTCCGCGTACTCCTGGTCCCGCGCGGGCTGCAGTTTGGGTTGCAGCCCGAAGGCGACGAGCCGCGCCGCGTCGGCGGCGTCGGCGGGTGTGACGGGGGCGGGCGCCGAGGGCGCCGGGACCTCCGTGTCACTCCGATCGACGTGCTCGGTCACTGCTCGGGCTCCTTGTCGCGTCGTTGCTCGGTCATGCCGCTTCCGTCCGGTCCGCGGCCATCCCCGCCGCGTCCAGCAGGGCGGTCCCGACGATCAGGTCGGCGCCGCCGAACTCGGGATCGTCCAGCTCCGTGCCGTCGTCCACGGCGAACAGCAGTTTCTCCTCGCCCTGCCGGTAGGCCGTGCCGACGGGCGGGCTGGCCGCGTGCACCGCGAGCAGGGCCACGAGGTACGGCAGATCCGGATCCCGTCGGCGGGCCTCCGCGAGCAGTCCGGAGAGCCGGCGCGGCGCGTCGGCCGGCAGGTCGAGCAGTTCCGTCGCCGCGGCCAGCTGCTCCTCGCTGAACCGGCTGTCGTCCGGTGTCGCGATGAGATCGGGCTCCGGCATCTCGGCGCCGAGGTGCTCCCGCTCCACCGGCGGCGTCAACAGTATGTCGACCAGGTCGCCCACCCGGACCGACACCGGCGTGCGCAGGCCCGTCCCGCGCGCGAAGAAGGCGTCCGTGACACGGACCGCGTGCTCCAGCGGCAGGGGCAGCACGGGAGCGACCAGATGTCCGTACAGGTCGATCCCCGACGAGGTCATGGGGGTGGCGAACGCCTGCCGGTCCTGCTCCGCGCGGAACAGCGGCCCGGCCTCCAGCAGCCGGGACTGCAGCTGTGTGTGCCGGCGGATGCAGTCCTTGACGATGTCGACGAGTTCGGCGGCGCGCCGCTTGTGCTCGGCGTCCTCCGTCTCGTCGCGCGCCTTCCGGATGTTGGTGAGGATGGCGTTCTCGTGGCGGTACCGGTCGGCCACGTGGTCCAGCGCCTCGGCGATCATGTCGGGCACGGAGTTGAGCCAGTCCACGGCCCGTACGTTGCGCCGGGTCGCGTCCAGGGCGCGGCGCAGGGTCTCCGAGTACTGGACGGTGCGGTAGCGGGCCTGCTCGGCGGCGAGCTGCGCGTCGGCGAGGCGGCCCCGGTTGATGAGCACCTCCAGCTTGACCTCGGCGGCGATCTGGGCGCTGGTCACGTCCGTGTCGAGGGCGCCGACCAGGACGTTGACCGCTTCGTCGGTCGTACGGAGGTACACCGTGCCGCCGGGGCCGGGCACCTCCTCGATCAGCTTGAAGTCGTAGTCGCGCCGGACGTAGCTGCCGTCGGTCGTGAACGTGCCGTAGACGGCCCGGAAGCCGCGGTCGACGCTTCCGACGTTGATCAGGTTCTCCAGCACCCAGCGGGCCACGCGCTCGTGCTCGGCGACGGGCCGCTGCGGGGCCTGGGCGGCGATGCGGGGGATGAGGCGGGCGACTATCTGGTCGTGGTCGGCGCCCGTGTCGAAGTCCATGTTCAGGGTGACCAGGTCGATGGCCGCGAGGGCCACCTCCGCCATGCCGTAGACCGAGTACTCACCGGCGAGGTTGGCCTTGCGGGCGTCGAGGTCGTGCAGCGGCGCGGTGCAGGCGAGCGCGCGCAGCCGCCGCGCCAGTCCCTCGTCGGCGGCCGGGCCCGGTGCGGGGCGCGGCCCCGCGCTGAGCTGGGGCGGAACACGGTCCGTCGGTGCAGGCGAAGTCACGGTGCACAGACTAGGTCCTCGGTCTGACAACGGCCCAAACGACTCAGACGGGCCCTGGCGTCACACTTCGCCCGCCAGTGCGAGGAAGCCCCCGTCGCGCCCGGTACCGGCCCCCTACGCCTCCTCACCGACCCGCCTGCGGTACACCTCGACGACCCGCTCCAGGGAGTCCTCGAGATAGACCGCGAGCAGCTTCTCGGCCTCGGCCCGGTCCCCGGCCTCCAGCGCCTGGAGGATCTGGCGGTTGCGGGCGAGATAGGGCTCGTGGAGCCGCTTGGGGTCGTCGACGACGTGGAAGGCGAGGCGCAGTTCGGCGAAGACGCTGCGCATCAGCTCGTCGGTGCGGGCGCTGCCCGCGAGGGCCACCAGTTCCCGGTGGAAGTGGATGTTGGCGGTACCCAGTGCTTTCCAGTCACCCTCGCGCGCCGCATGCAGCCCCTCCTCGACGGCCGCCGACAGCGCTTCGAGCCTGTACGGCGGCTCTCCGAGCCCGCGGACGACGGCGCACTCGACGAGGCCGCGGGTGCGGTAGATGTCCTCGACGTCCTCGACCGCCAGGACCCGCACGAACACACCGCGGTTGAGCTCGTGGACGAGCAGGCGTTCGTGCGTGAGCAGCCTGAACGCCTCGCGCAGGGTGTTGCGGGAGACCCCGAGCGCGCCGCCGATGCTGTCCTCCGACAGCCGCGTGCCGGGCGGGAAGAAGCCTTCGGCGATGCGGCTTCTGAGAATGTCCGAAACCCGTTCGGCGGTGCTGGTGCGCCCCAGGAGGGCGCGGTCCTCGGCGAGTGACGTCAGCTGCTCTGCCATGCCGGAATTCAATCGCAGATCACAAGAACGAACCAACATGGGTATTGAGGGATCGTTGAACAATCCTCTACGGTTCTCTTCGCGGCACCGTCCCGACCCTCCGCGGCGCCGACCGCTCCCGCACGGCACGGCTCTCTCCGCACAACTCGGCTCTTCCGCACGGCACGGCTCACCCGCACAACTCGGCTCTCCCGCACGGCACGGCTCACTCCCGAAGCACCCTCCGTCCTCCCTCTGCGAGGTGCCCATGAGCACGACCCCTCCACCGCAGGCCCTGACGACCGGCGCGCGCGCCGGAGAACTCCCTGACCAAGACGGCGCGTTCGGCTGGCTGCGCGCCCTCGGCCCGCGCGGCCGACGCGCCTTCGCCGGCGCTTTCGGCGGCTATGCCCTGGATTCGTACGACTACTTCACCCTGCCGCTGAGCATGGTCGCCCTGTCCGCGTACTTCGGCCTGAACAGCGGCCAGACCGGCCTCTTCACCACCGTCACGCTCGTGGTCTCCGCGGTCGGCGGCGCCCTGGCCGGCGTGGTGGCGGACCGGGTGGGCCGGGTCAAGGCGCTGATGATCACGGTCATCACGTACGCGGTCTTCACCGTGGCCTGCGGCTTCGCGCCCAACTACGAGACACTGCTGGTCTTCCGGGCGCTGCAGGGCCTCGGCTTCGGCGGCGAGTGGGCGGTCGGCGCGATCCTCGTCGCCGAGTACGCGAGCGCCAGGCACCGAGGGCGCACCCTGGGCGCGATACAGAGCTCCTGGGCCGTGGGCTGGGCGCTGGCCGTGATCATGTACACGGTCGTGTTCTCGTACGCGGGGGACGACCTGGCCTGGCGCATCATGTTCTGGACGGGCGCCCTGCCCGCGCTGCTGGTGATCTGGATGCGGCGCCGGGTGCACGACGCTCCGGAGGCGGTCGCCGTACGGGAGAAGGCCACCGAGAAGGGCTCGTTCACCGCGATCTTCAAGCCGGGCCTGCTGCGCACCACCGTCTTCGCCGGTCTGCTGTCCACCGGCGTCCAGGGCGGCTACTACACGCTGGCCACCTGGGTGCCGACGTACCTGAAGACCGACCGCGACCTGTCGGTGGTCGGCACCGGCGGCTATCTGACCTTCCTGATCTCCGGCGCCTTCCTCGGCTATCTGACCGGCGGCTACCTCACCGACCGGCTCGGCCGCCGGCGCAACATCTGGCTGTTCGCCCTGCTGTCCGCGGTCTGCATCCTGGCGTACGCCAACATCCCGCAGGGCGCCAACACCCTGCTCCTGGTGCTCGGTTTCCCGCTCGGATTCTGCATGTCGGCCATCTTCAGCGGCTTCGGTTCCTACCTGAGCGAGCTGTACCCGACGGCCGTGCGGGGCACCGGCCAGGGATTCACGTACAACACCGGGCGCGCCGTCGGCGCGGTCTTCCCCACGGCGGTCGGCTTCCTGGCCGACAGCTGGGGTGTGGGCGGCACCCTGGTGTTCGGCGCGATCGGCTACGGCATCGCGGCGCTGGCGCTGCTCGGCCTGCCGGAGACGCGCGGGAAGGAGCTGGCGTGAACCGCACCGACGACACGGTCGCCGACCGCCCCCTGACCCTGGTCGACGAGCACACGCACGCGTGGAGCCCGAGAACCGCCCGCGCCCGCTTCCGGGAAGGCCTCTCCGGCCCGACCGCCGGGGTCGCGGCGGGCCACACCCAGGTCAACCTGATCTCGGTGCCCGCCGACTGGGCGTACGACATGCTTCTGTTCTGCCAGCGCAACCCCAAGCCGTGCCCGGTCCTCGACGTGACGGACGCCGGTTCCTGGACCACCGTGCTCGCCGACGGCGCGGACCTGCGCACCGATCTGCCGCGCTACCGGGTCTGGCGGGACGGCGGGTTGGTGGACGAGCCGACGGACGTGCGCGCGCACTGGCGCGAGGATCTGGTGTCGTTCCTGATCGGCTGCAGTTTCACCTTCGAGTGGGCGCTGGCCGAGGCGGGCGTGCCGATCCGGCACGTCGAGCAGGGCCGCAACGTCCCGATGTACGTGACCGACCGTCAGTGCCGCCCGGCGGGGCGGTTGCACGGCCCCATGGTGGTGTCCATGCGGCCGGTGCCGCCGCAGCACCTGGCGGCGGCGATCCGGGAGAGCAGTCTGCTCCCGGCGGTGCACGGCAGTCCCGTGCACTGCGGCGACCCCTCGGGGCTCGGCATCGGCGACCTCGGCCGGCCCGACTTCGGCGACGCGGTGGACGCGGCACCGGACGACATCCCGGTGTTCTGGGCCTGCGGTGTGACCCCGCAGGCCGCGGTGATGGCCTCCCGCCCGCCGTTCGCCATCACGCACGCACCGGGACAGATGTTCCTGACGGACGCCCGCGACGAGCAGTACCGCGTGGCCTGAGACGAGACACGAAGGACCATGACCTCGATCGATCTGAACGCCGACCTCGGCGAGGGCTTCGGCCGCTGGCAGCTCACCGACGACGAGCGGCTGCTGTCCGTCGTCACCAGCGCCAACGTGGCCTGCGGCTTCCACGCCGGCGACGCGGCCACCATGCGGCGCGTGTGCGAGCTCGCGGCCGAGCGCGGCGTCCGGATCGGCGCCCAGGTCTCCTACCGGGACCTGGCCGGCTTCGGGCGGCGGGCGATGGACGTGCCGCCCGCCGAACTGGCGGCCGAAGTGGCCTACCAGATCGGCGCCCTGGAGGTCTTCGCACGCGCGGCGGGCACGCGCGTGTCGTACGTCAAACCGCACGGCGCGCTCTACAACCGCGTGGTGCGCGACGAGGAACAGGCCGGCGCGGTCGTCGACGGCGTCCGGCTCGCCGACGCCACGCTGCCCGTGCTGGGTCTGCCCGGCTCGCGGCTGCTGGAGTACGCCGAGAAGGCCGGTCTCCCGGCCGTCACCGAGGCGTTCGCCGACCGCGCGTACACCGAGGAGGGCACGCTGGTGCCGCGCACCCACGAAGGCGCCGTGGTGACCGACCCGGAGACGGTCGTTGAGCGCTCGGTCGGCCTGGCCCGCGACGGCGTGGTCGACGCGCGCTCCGGGGCGCGCGTGGAGGTACGCGCGCGTTCCCTGTGCCTGCACGGCGACACTCCGGGCGCGGTCGAACTGGCCCGGCTGGTGCGGGAGCGCCTGCAGGCCTCCGGCGTCCGGGTGGAGGCCTTCGCATGAGGGTGCTGCCCGTCGGCGAACGCGCCGTCCTGGTCGAGGTGGCCTCCGGGGAGGAGGCGCAGGCGCTGCACGCCGAGTTGCTGCGCCGCCGCGCCGAAGGGGCGCTGTCGGCCCGCGAGATCGTCCCCGCCGCCCGCACGGTCCTCCTGGACGGCGTGGACGACCCGGTCCGCCTCACCGCCGAACTGACGGCCGCCGAGGTTCCCCCCGCTCCCCCACGCGCGCGTGAGGCGGTCGAGATCCCGGTGCGCTACGACGGTCCCGACCTGGCGGACGTGGCCGCGCACTGGGGCGTCGACACCCGCGAGGTGGCCCGCATCCACGCCGACACCGAGTTCAGCGTCGCCTTCTGCGGGTTCGCCCCCGGATTCGGCTACCTGACCGGCCTGCCGCGGCACTACGACGTCCCGCGCCGGGCCACCCCGCGCACGGCCGTCCCAGCGGGCGCCGTGGCGCTCGCGGGCCCCTACACGGGCGTGTACCCGCGCTCCTCCCCCGGCGGCTGGCAGCTGATCGGCAGTACGGACGCGGTCCTGTGGGACCACGCGCGCGTGCCGGCCGCGCTGCTGTCTCCCGGCACGCGCGTGCGGTTCGTCCCGGTGGGGCGCTCATGACGGACCGTGCGCTCGTCGTCGTACGCGCCGGCGCCCTGACCACCGTCCAGGACGGGGGCCGCCCGGGCCACGCCCACCTCGGTGTGCCGCGCTCCGGGGCGCTCGACGGCCCCGCGGCGGGGCTCGTCAACCGTCTCGTCGGCAATCCGCCCGGCGCCGCCGTCCTGGAGACCACGGTCAACGGCTGCTCCGTACGGCCGCGTTCGGCGGTCACGGTGGCGGTCGGGGGCGCGCCCTGCCCGGTGACGGTGGAGGGCCGCCCGGTGGCCTGGGGCGCGCCCGTACGCGTCCCCGCCGGTGCCCTCCTGGACGTCGGCACCGTCGTCTCGGGTGTACGCAGCTACGTCGCCGTCTCCGGGGGCGTCGCCGTCGACCCGGTGCTGGGGAGCCGTTCCACGGACCTGCTGTCGGGTCTGGGCCCGCCGCCGCTCACGGACGGCACGGTGCTGCCCCTGGGCACGCCGGGGGCCCTGCACGCGCGCGTGGACGCCGCCCCGCAGCCGGCGCCACCGGCCGAACTCGTCCTGAGGGTGACGCTCGGTCCGCGCGACGACTGGTTCACGCAGGCGGCACTGCGCGCCTTCACGTCCCGCACCTACCGGGTGTCCCCGGCGAGCAACCGCATCGGCCTGCGCACGGAGGGGCCCGCCCTGGAGCGAGCCCGTCCCGGCGAACTCCCCAGCGAGGGCATGGTTCTGGGCGCCGTCCAAGTGCCGCCCGACGGCAGACCGGTGGTCTTCCTGTCCGACCACCCGACCACCGGGGGCTACCCCGTGATCGCGGTCGTCCGGGCCCAGGACCTCCCGGCCGCCGCCCAGGCGACACCGGGCACCCCGGTCCGCTTCGTGGGGAAACCCGCGCGCTAAGCCCCCGAAAGGGGCGCGGGGAACCGCGCGACCAGCCGCACCGAACCCGCAGGGACCCGTGCGGTTCACACGACGTCCGCCTGCTCCACGACCGACACCCCGGCCAGCGCCGCCGAAACGGCGGCCGCTGCCCGCAGATCCAGCCGCGCGCTCGTCCCCCGCACCCCGTGCCGCACCTCATCGGCGGCCAGCCGAAGCAGCTGCGGCAGCAGATCGGTGCATCGCCGCGCCACCCAGGCGGTCCCCGCCGTGGCCAGCCACCACAGGCTCGCCGACCTGGTGGGGGCGGGATGCTCCGGCTCGGGCGCTGGCGCGGCCCCCGTCGCGAGGCCCGCCTCCGCGAGCAGCGCGTGGAAGCGCACCGCCAGCTGCCGGTGTCCCCGCTCGCCGGGGTGCAGCCGGTCAGCGCTCCACATGGCGCGGTCCGTGATCCAGTCGGCCTCGGCCGCGTGCAGATGCACCGCCCCGTAGCGCTCGGACAGCACGTGGACCACCTGGTTGACCGCCCGCTGCCGTCTGGCCAGCGGACGGGCCAGGGAGCCCGGCAGCCCGAGCATCGAGCCGGGATCGGGCAGACAGGCGGTGAGCAGGGTCGCGCCCCGCGCGGCGAAGGCGGCGTACACCTGGTCCAGTCGTTCGGCGACGGCGTGGATGTCGAACGTGCGGCGCAAAGTGTCGTTGACCCCGATCACCACGGACACCAGGTCCGGTTCCAGGACGAGACCGGCCGGCGTCTGGACCTCCAGCACCTCCCGGGTCTGCGCCCCGCTGACCGCCAGGTTGGTGAACTCGACGTCCGCGTCGGCGAGTCCGCCGGCGAGCAGCGCGGCCCAGCCGCGCCACCCGTCCCCGGCCGGGTCGCCCACGCCCTCGGTCAGGGAGTCCCCGAGGGCGACGAAACGCGTGGCTCTCATGCCACGCCCCCGGGGACGAAGCGACGCGTCGGTACCGTCGCGTCGTGTGCGGCGAGGAACGCGTCCACGGCCGCGTTCCACCCGAAGCACTCCGCACGCGCGCGTGCCGCGTCGCGCCGTTCCCCTTCCGGGAGTTGGAGCAGTGTGTCCACGGCGTCCGCGAACGCCTCCCCGTTGTCCGCCGCGACGGCCCCCGCGGAGCCGATGACCTCCGGCAGCGCCGACGACGCGCTCACCACGACGGGCGTCGCGCAGGCCATCGCCTCCAGCGCGGCCAGACCGAACGTCTCGGCGGGCCCGGGAGCCAGGCACACGTCGGCCGAGGCCTGCAGCGCGCCGAGCCTCGCCCGGTCCGAGACGTGCCCGAGGAAGGTCACCGGCAACCGGCGCTCGCGCGCCCGCAGTTCGAGCCGCGCCCGCAGCGGCCCGTCGCCGGCGACGACCAGCACCGCCGGACGGCCTCGGCGGAGCAGCGCCTCCAGGGCGTCCAGGGCCGTGCCGGGCCGTTTCTCCACGGACAGCCGTGTGCAGGTCACGAGCAGTGTCTCGGTCGCGCGCGCGTACTGTGCCCGCAGCCCCACGTCGCGCAGCGCGGGACGCCGTTCCACCAGGTCGACCCCCAGCGGTGCCCGTACGACGTTGCGGGCGCCGATCCGCACGAACTCCCGCTCGGCGAACTCGGTCGTGCACACCACGCGCGCGTAGGTGTGCGCCGTACGGATGTTGAGGGCGTCCGCGGCGCGCCGGGCGGCGCCCTCGGACAGGCCCCAGGTGCGCAGCACGCCGTCGGCGGTCTCGTGGGAGACCATCACGGCGGGCACCCGGTGCCGCCGGGCCCACTTGCCGGTCCACCTGAGGGTCGTCCGGTCGGAGACCTCCAGCCGGTCCGGCGCCAGTTCCTCCAGCAGGGCGGCGACCCGCCGCTTGTCGGTCAGCACGCGATAGCCGCCCGTACCGGGGAGCAGCGGCCCGGGCAGGGTGATGACGCGGCCCTGTTCGGTGTCGCGGTCGTCGGCGCGTGCGCCGGGGACGATGAGCACGGGCTCGTGTCCAGCCGCCCGGTAGCCCTTGCCGAGTTCGCGCAGGGCGGTGCGCAGTCCGCCGGAGGCGGGCGCGACGAAGTTGGCCAGCCGGACGATCCGCAGCGAGGTCATGCCGCCACCGCCGTCTTCTTCCGGGCGGCGAGCACGTCCGCGTAGTGCCCGATCAGCTGGTCGCCGACGGCCGCCCAGGTGCGTCCCTCGACCGTGGCGCGGGCGGTGGCCCCGAACACGAAGCGCCGCTCGGGATCGGCGATCAGGGACTTCACCGCGTCGCGGACGGCGTCCGCGTCGTGCGGCGGCACCAGCAGTCCGGTGCGTTCGTGGGCGACCAGGTCGAGCGGTCCGCCGGCGGCGGGGGCGACGACCGGGACGCCGCTGGCCATGGCCTCCTGCACGGTCTGGCAGAAGGTCTCGAACGGGCCGGTGTGCGCGAAGACGTCCAGGGAGGCGTAGATCCGGGCGAGTTCGTCGCCGGTACGGCGGCCGAGGAAGACCGCGCCCGGCAGCGCCTCGGTCAGGCTCGGCGCGCTCGGGCCGTCACCGACGACCACGACCCGCACGCCTTCGAGTCCGCACACTCCGGACAGGAGCTCGACGTGCTTCTCGGGGGCGAGCCGGCCGACGTAGCCGACGATCAGCTCGCCGTTCGGGGCGAGTTCGCGGCGCAGGTCCGGATCGCGCAGGCCGGGACGGAACCGGACGGTGTCGACACCGCGCGGCCACAGCTTGACCCGGGGGACCTCGTGGGCTTCGAGGTCGCGCAGGGAGGCGCTGGAGGGGGCGAGGGTGAGGTCGGCGGCGGCGTGGACGGACCGGATGCGCCGCCAGGCCGCGGCCTCGCCGGCGCCCATGTAGGTGCGGGCGTACCCGGCCAGGTCGGTTTGGTAGACGGCCACGGCGGGGATGCCGAGCCGGGCGGCGGCGGCCATGCCGCGGACGCCGAGGACGAAGGGGCTGGCCAGGTGCACGATGTCGGCCCGGTGCTCGACGACGGCGGCGGCGAGGCGCCGGCTGGGCAGGGCGACACGGACCTGGGGGTAGCCCGGGAGCGGGAGGGAGGGGACACGGACGACGGGGCACGGCGCCTGGGCGTCGGGCCCGGTCCCGGCCCGGCCGAGCAGAGCGGTGCCGGCCGGGGCGACGACGAGCGGATGGTGACCGCGATCTACGAGGTGCCGGGCGGTCTGGAGCGCGCAGTGGGCCACGCCGTTCACATCGGGGGGAAAGGATTCGGTCACGATGACGACACGCATACCGGTGTTCTCGCCGTGCCGGACGTGGCCGCGTCAACGTGGATCTTTGCGAACGATGAACGTCCCGTGAGCGTTCCTTCGCACACCCGAGCAGGTCAGACCACGTCCATGACCGCCTGACCCGCAGGCCATCCCTCGTTCACCCGACGCCCTTGCCACCACCCGACGTCACGGTCCGGGGCGGGCCTCCCCAGAACCGGGACTGCCCGGTTTTCGCCGCCCGGGGCGGCCTCACATAGCCACCGCGCGGGGCGATCTCACACGGCCCACCCGGGCGCGCCTCACACTACCGCCGCTCGGATACGGCCTCACGCGGCCCCGGCTCGGGGCGACCTCACACAGCCCACCCTCGGGTACGGCCCCACACGGCCCCCGCTCGGGACGATCTCACGCGGCCACCCGGGCCCGCCTCACACGACCGCCACCCGGATACGGCCTCGCACGGCCCCGGCTCGGGGCGATCTCACGCGGCCACTCGGGCCAACCTCACACGACAGCCCTCGGATACGGCCTCACACGACCCACTCGGGCACGGCCTCACACGGCCCCCGCTCGGGGCAATCCCACGCGGCCACTCGGGCCGGCCTCACACGAGAACCACTCGGCCCGGCCTCACACAACCGCCCCTCGGGCCGGCCTCACACGGCCCCCGCTCAGCCCGGCCTCCCTCACACGACAGGCCCCTCCGGCGCGATCCGGCTGCGTACCGCCGTCTGGACCTCGGCCTCCTCGGCCGGATCGGCGGCGAGGCGGCGGAGTTGTTCGACGACCCGGGCGTCGCCGGTCTCGGCGTGCCGGGCGGCGATCTCGCGGGTGGACTCCTCGCAGTCCCAGAGGCATTCGACGGCGAAGCCGGCGGGGAAGGAGGGATCGGTCGCGGCGAGAGCCCGGGCGGCCCGGCCACGCAGGTGGGAGGAGGCGGTCTCGCGATAGATGTGGCGCAGGACGGGGGCGGCGCAGGCGATGCCGAGCCGGCCGGTGCCGTCCACGAGCGTCCACAGGGTGGGGGCGTCGGGGCCCTCACCGCGTACCGCTTCCCGCAGTGCGCCGAGGACCAGGTCCTTGTCCTCGACTCCGCCGCGGCAGGCGAGCATGCGACCGGCGGCGGCGCCCAGTGGGTCGGGGCGGTGGGCCCAGCCGCGGGCCCGGTCGACGGCGGCGATGCTCCGCATCCGTTCGAAGGCGCCCACGGCGGCCTCCACGACGGCCGGTGAGCCCGTTGCCACAGCGCCCTCGATCAGGTCGAGGGCGTCGGGATCGTTGCCGTCGGCGAGGTAGCGCAGGGCGGTGCAGCGCGCCCCGTCGAAGCCGTCCTCGGCGGCCCGGACGATCTCCGGCCGGTCCTCGGGGCCCGCGACGGCGACCAGACAGCGGGCGGCGGGCACGTGCAGGGCCGCGCCCCGCTCGAAGCCCTGTTGGGCCCACTCGAAGACGGCCTGCACGCTCCACCCCGGACGGGGCCCGGTCGGTCGCATCTGCCGTTGCCAGCGGTCGAAGCAGCCGGCCTCGTGGGCGGCACGCACGCGCGTGGCGATCGATTCGCGGGAATCCTCGGCCCACAGCCGCCAGGGCCGGGGCTCGAAGGCGTCCCGCACGGCGGCGGCCAGCTCGGCCTCGCCCTCGGCGTCGGTGGCGAAGCGGGCGAGAACGGGCGCGGCCAGGGATCGCAGACCGGCGTCGTCGTCCCGCAGGGCCAGCTCGTCCAGGGCCCAGGCCCAGTTGGAGCCGGAGGCGGCGTACCTGCGCAGCAGTTGGAGCGCGTCCCGCCGGCCGTAGGAGGCGAGATGGCCGAGGACCGCGAGGGCCAGGCCCGTGCGTGACTCCTCGGTGTCGAAGGTGTCCTCGACGTCGAAGAGGTGGGCTTCGATCTCGTCCAGCTCGCCGTGCAGGTCGAGGTAGAGACGGGCGTAGTAGAGGGAGCGGTTCTCCACCTGCCAGTCGTGGCGTGGGTCGCGCAGTACACAGTGGTTGAGAGCCGCGAGCGCTTCGGCGCGCGGCGCGGTGAGCGCGTGCAGTGTTCCGTCGCCGCGGCCCCGCTGAAGCAGGCCGAGCAGCGTACCGCTGGGCGCTATGACCGGTTCGAACATGGGAAACAGCCTCACATCAAGCGTCGACGCAACCGGGGGTCCTGCTTCACCTGGCCGCGTGACAACACGTCGGGGCGCCCGCCGTTTCCTGCTTGCTGTAGACCATTTTCCTCTGCCTCTCGTCGGTGGCCCATGCGGACCGCATCACGGCCCGCGCGGTGCGGCATCACCTGCCCAGCCATCGCGTCCGTGAATCACGACGTCATGATGACTCGGCAGTTCGACCTGCCGCGACCGAAATTTCGGCGGCCCTGTACCGCCTCCCCCGTTTTCTGTGTTTTCGCTGGTCAGAACAGACGGATCAGTGTGCGCCGAACAATTCGAGCAGTTCTGTCCGGCCGAACATCCGAGCGGTGTCCACGGCCGACGGCGTGCCCGCGGAGGGGTCGGCGCCGCCCTCCAGGAGGGCCTTGATGACGTCCGTCTCACCCTTGAAGACGGCCCCGGCGAGCGGGGTCTGCCCCCGGTCGTTGATCTCGTCGGCGGCGGCGCCCCTGGCGAGCAGTTCGCGCACCGCGTCCGCGTGCCCGTGATAGGCGGCGAGCATGAGGAGCGAGTCGCCCCGGTCGTTGGTGAGGTTGGCCGGAACGCCCGCGTCGACGTACGCCACAAGCGCCTCGGCCGGACCCTGACGGGCCAGGTCGAAGATCTTGGTCGCCAGCTCCACGACCTCGGGGTCGGGGGCTTCAGTCATCGGCCGGACCGCCTCTCATACAACCGTTCAGGTGAATCGCAAGGGTACTGGCTCGCGCCGCACATGACCCGATGTGCCGGAGGTAAAGATCACCACAGACCCGGTCGGACGCAAATGCCCTGCTCAACAGGGGCAGCAAGGCTCAGCCATCCGAGGGAAATCCACCGAAATTCACCCAGTTGCACCTTTTATCGTATGGATACATCCTGTGATCCTGGAAGTACTCATGGTGACTGTCCCCGCGAACCAGGAGAACTCAAATGATCTTGTCCATCTCAGGCGTGGTCCTGCTCGGCATCATCGTCTTCCTCTTCTTCCGCAAGGACGGCCTGAAGGCCTCGCACGCGCTGGTCTCGGCCCTCTTCGGCTTCTATCTGGCCAGTACGGCGATCGCCCCGAGCATCAAGGCGGGCGGCGAGAGCCTGGCCAGCCTCCTCGGCGGCATCAAGTTCTGACGCCGTTCCTCCGTCCCGTACGCACCCTGAGGAGACAGCAGTGGCCCGGCGCCCCCTCCCCCGCATCCTGAGCACAGGCAGCGCGCAGATCGCCCGGAGCCGGGAGCTGGCCCGGACGGCGGCCGACAGCGCCACCGACGTTCTCCATCCGCTGATCACGATCACGCGCGGTCTGCGCCGGCTGGCGGCCGCCGGCCGGCGCAGATGGGCCGAGACACCCAAGGACAGGCGCGGTCCGCTGCTGTTCCTGGCGGCGTCGGTGGTCCTGGTCGTGGCGCTCGTGCCGTACGGGCCGCTGCTCGCCGCCGTCGTCGTGATGTCGGCGGCGGCCTGGCAGGGCCGTGACCGCAAGCCGCCGGAGCCCGACGGCCCCGACGAGTCGCAGACCCAGCGCCTCAAGTCCCTGTACGAGGCCCTGGTGCCGTACTTCTCGACCCCGGAGGACCCGGACCCCCTCTACGCCCACGGCGGCGAGTGGGAGAAGGTGTTCCCGGCGTACGAGTTCGACCAGACGGGCCGCACCACCGAGCTGGTGATCCGCTACCCCGCCTACTTCCCGGACGGCGAGGCCGAGGCCCGCGCCCGGATCGAGCAGCTGCTGCACGCCAAGTCGGGCCGCGGCCGCGAGTACCACTTCGCCTGGGACGAGGAGGGCAACCAGCTGACCGTCACGGTCCTGTCCCCGCTGCCCACCGACATCGCCGCCCAGCGTTTCGTGACGGCACCGGGCGAGACGGTCCTCGGCTTCACCGACCCCACCCAGGTCCAGCGCACGCTCCCGCTCGGCTACGGCGAGGAGCAGCGCGACGTCCCGCCGGTCGTCTGGCGCACCGGCATCCGATCCACCGAGCCGCACCTGCTGGTCATGGGCCAGCCGGGCAGCGGCACCTCGACCCTGCTGCGCTCGATCGCCCTGCAGGCCCTGCAGTACGGCGACGTCGTGATCGTCGAAGGCGGCGGCACCGGCGAGTACGCGTGCCTGACCGGCCGGGACGGCGTCCTCGCCGTCGAGTGCGGGCTCTCCGGGGCGACGGCCAGCCTGGAGTGGGCGGCCACCGAGACGGAACGCCGGCTCATCGCCGCCAACCGCGCCCGGCAGGCCGGCCACCCGCCGCCCGAGGACACCAAGCGCCCGCTGTGGCTCCTGCTGGACCGCCCCACCGCCTTCTCCCACCTCGCCGCGGCGGACGGCCGCAAGGACCCGCAGGCCCTGCTCCAGGTCCCCCTCCGGCACGGCCGCGCGGCCAACGTCACGGTGGTGGTGGCCGACCAGTTCGACAGCGCGGACGCGCTGAGCGACGCGGTACGGCAGCACACGCGCGCGCGTGTCGTGCTCGGACCCGCCACCGCCGAGCAGCTGCGGTCGGTACTGGGAGAGCCGCCGAACACGACACCGGTGGCGCAGGTGCCGCCCGGCCGGGGGTACGCGCGCCTGGGCGCCGGACCCGTGCACCGCCTGCAGGTGCCGTCGACACCGGACCCCTACGACGACGCGACGAGCGACGCGGACCGGCAGGCGGTGCTCGCGCTGCTGCCCCCGCGGACGACGCCGGCCGACGGGGAGACCGTCGAGACCGGCCAGGTCGAGGCGGAGCCGATCCAGGCCGAGCCGTTGCCCGTGGAGGCCGTGGAGGCCGCGGTCGCCGAGAGCTCGTGAGCCGTCAGGAGCATCGGGTGGCGCGGGGAGGCCGCGCACCTCACGTAACGAACGTGCGCGCGTCTCACGCCACGAACGTACGCGGCGTCTCCCCGCCGCCCGATGCCCCCGACTCCACCAGCTTCGCCGCCGCCGCGAGCCGCACGGCCGCCTCGTCGGCCACCGCGCCTCCCACGGTGAACGGCAGCCGCACATACCCCTCGAAGGCGCCGTCGACCCCGAACCGAGGCCCCGAGGGCACCCGTACCCCCACCCGCTCCCCCGCCTCCGCGAGCCGAGAGCCGGACAGGCCGCCCGTGCGCACCCACAGGGTCAGTCCACCCCGGGGCACCTCGAACTCCCACTCCGGCAGCTCCCGCCGTACCGCGGTGACCAGCGCGTCCCGGTTCTCCCGGGCCTGCTCGCGCCGCACCTCCACGGCCTGCTCCCAGCCCCCCGTGTTGAAGAGCCAGTTCACGGCGAGCTGTTCGAGCACCGGCGTGCCCAGGTCGGCGTAGGCCCGCGCGGCGACGAGGCTGCGGATCACGTCCGGCGCCGCCCGCACCCAGCCGATGCGCATCCCCGCCCAGAAGGCCTTGCTGGCCGATCCGACGGTGATGACGGTGGACCCGGCGGGGTCGAAGGCGCAGACGGGCCGCGGCATGGTCCCCTCGTCGAGGCCCTCGTCCAGCCACAGCTCGCTCATCGTCTCGTCCGCGATCAGCACCGTCCCGGCCGACCGGGCCGCCTCCACGAGCTGCCGCCGCTGGTCCTCGCCCGCGAGCGCGCCGGTCGGGTTGTGGAAGTCGGCGACGATGTAGGCGATCCGCGGGGCCGCGTCCCGCAGGACCTGACGCCAGCGGTCCAGGTCCCAGCCGGTCAGCCCCTCGGCCATGGCGACCGGCACCAGGCGGGCGCCCGCCTCCCGCATCAGCTGCAGGATGTTGGCGTACGACGGCGACTCGACGGCGATGCGCTCGCCGCGCCCGGCGAAGAGGTGGCAGATCGCGTCGATCGCGCCCATGGCACCGGTGGTCACCATGACCTGCTCGGGCATGGTCGGGATCCCGCGCGCGGTGTAGCGGTCGGCGATCATCGAGCGCAGCGCGGGAAGCCCGGCCGGGTAGTCGCCGTGGGTGTGGGCGTACGGCGGCAGTTCCTCCAGGGCTCCCTGGACGGCCCGGGTGAGCCACGGCTCGGGGGCGGGCAGTGCCGCGCAGCCGAGGTCGATCATCGATCCCAGGGCCTCGGGCGGAAGGGGTTCGAGACCGCGCGCGGGGAGCGGGTTTCCTGCCGGTACGGCCGTCCAGCTGCCGGCGCCGCGCCGGGACTCCAGGAAGCCCTCGGTGCGCAATGCCTCGTAGGCGGCGGCGACCGTGGTGCGGCTGACGGACAGGGCGAGGGCCAGCTCGCGCTCGGCGGGCAGCCGGGCGGCAACCGGGACGCGGCCCTCCAGGACCAGCAGGCGGATGCCGTCGGCGAGCGCCCGGTAGGCGGGTGGGCGGCGGGTGCCCGGACCGGCCGGCCGGTCCTGTTGGGACTTGAGGAGCCGAGCGAGCTGCGCGGCACCCATCGCCGAGGTCCACTGCCCCATGGAAATCAGTCCACCTTCCCCGGATTGGCCATGGATGAGGTTTCCACTCACCCTCCAGGGTGGCATGCACCAGGCCACCACGACCACAGGGGGTATCTCTTGGCCACCAGGGACCGTTTCGGGCGACGGTTGATCCAGCTCTACGCCGGGCTCACGCTGTACGGCACGAGCTCCGCGCTCCTCGTCCGATCGGGCCTGGGACTCGAACCCTGGGGTGTGCTGCACCAAGGGCTCGCCCGGCTGACCGGCCTCACCATCGGCGTCGTGTCGATCATCGTGGGCGCGGCGGTGCTGCTGCTGTGGATACCGCTCCGCCAGCGCCCGGGGCTCGGCACCGTCTCCAACGTGTTCCTGATCGGCATCGCGATGGACGGCACGCTCGCCCTCTTCCCCGACGTCCATTCCCTCGCCGTACGCCTCCCCCTTCTCGTGGCCGGCATCGTGCTCAACGGCGTGGCCACCGGGCTCTACATCTCCGCCCGCTTCGGTCCGGGTCCGCGCGACGGCCTGATGACGGGACTGCACCGCCGTACGGGCCGCTCGATCAGGCTGATGCGGACGGCGATCGAAGTGGCGGTCGTGGCAACGGGGTTCGTCCTCGGCGGCACGGTCGGCATCGGCACGCTGCTGTACGCCCTGTCGATCGGCCCGCTCGCCCAGCTGTTCCTCAGGGTGTTCGACGTCCCGTCGGCATCCGACGGCAGCACGGTCGTTGCCGGCGGGCAACCGCAGGGAGCCATACTGCGACGGTGACCCCAGCGATACGCCACCCCTACCTCGACCATCCCGGTCCGATCGCCTTCGCTCACCGGGGCGGTGCCGCGGACGGCCTGGAGAACACCCTGCTGCAGTTCCGGCGGGCGGTGGCGGCGGGCTACCGGTACATCGAGACCGACGTCCACACCACGGCCGACGGCCGGCTGGTCGCCTTCCACGACGCGACGCTGGACCGGGTGTCGGACGGCGGGGGCCGGATCGCCGACCTGCCGTGGGCGGAGGTGAGCCGGGCGCGCGTGGGGGGCAAGGAGCCCATTCCGCTGTTCGAGGAGCTGCTGGAGACCTTCCCCGAGGTGCGCTGGAACGTCGATCTCAAGGCGGAGTCCTCGCTGATGCCCTTCCTGGAACTCGTCGAACACACGAACGCCTGGGACCGGATCTGCGTGGGCTCGTTCTCCGAGGCGCGCGTGGTCCGCGCCCAGCGCCTGGCCGGCCCGCGCCTGGCGACGTCGTACGGCACCCGAGGCGTGCTCAACCTGCGGCTGCGCTCCTGGGGCGTGCCGGCGGCCCTGCGCCGCTCGGCGGTCGCCGCCCAGGTGCCCGAGGCGCAGTCCGGCATCCAGGTCGTCGACCACCGCTTCGTGCGCACCGCCCACGCGCGCGGACTGCAGGTGCACGTGTGGACCGTCAACGAGGCCGAGCGCATGCACCGTCTCCTGGATCTGGGAGTCGATGGCATCATGACCGATCACATCGACACGTTGCGCAAGGTCATGGAGGACCGCGGCGTCTGGGTCCCCCACCCCTGACACCCGCACCCGCCGCCCTCGCGCGGGACATCCACCGGAAAAGCGAGGCGCGGGTGAGCACCACCGACACCGTGCGGACGGGCACCACCGACCTGCGGCGCGAGCAGCGCGGCTGGTACTTCTACGACTGGGCCTGCTCCGTCTACTCGACGAGCGTGCTCACGGTGTTCCTGGGCCCCTACCTGACCTCCGTCGCGAAGTCGGCGGCGGACGCGGACGGGTTCGTGCACCCGCTGGGCATCCCGGTGCGGGCCGGGTCGTTCTTCGCGTACTGCGTCTCCGCGTCGGTGATCGTGTCGATCGTGGTGATGCCCCTGGTGGGTGCCGCGGCCGACCGCACGGGCCGCAAGAAGCCCCTGCTCGCCGCCTGCGCCTACCTCGGCGCGACGGCCACGACGGGGCTGTTCTTCCTTTCGGGCGACCGGTATCTGCTGGGCGGGCTGCTGCTGATCGTCGCCAACGCCTCGGTGGCCGTCTCGATGGTCGTCTACAACTCCTACCTGCCGCAGATCGCCCCGCCCGAGGACCGCGACCGGGTCTCCTCGCGCGGCTGGGCCTTCGGCTACGCGGCCGGCTCGTCGATGCTGATCGTGAACCTGGTGCTGTTCACCGCCCATGACTCCTTCGGCGTCTCCGAGTCGATGGCGGTCCGCATCTGTCTGGCGTCCGCGGGCCTGTGGTGGGGCGCCTTCACCCTCGTACCGCTGAAGCGACTGCACGACCGTCGTACGGCGTCGGCCGCGCCGGCGGTACACGGATGGCGGCAGCTGGCCTCGACCGTTCGGGACATGCGGGGCAAACCCCTCACCCTGGCCTTCCTGCTCGCCTACCTCATCTACAACGACGGCATCCAGACGGTGATCTCGCAGGCCTCGGTGTACGGCTCCGAGGAGCTGGGCCTGAGCCAGTCCACGCTGATCACGGCCGTGCTGATGGTCCAGGTGCTGGCGGTGGCGGGCGCGCTGGGCATGGGGCGGCTGGCGCGGACGTACGGGGCCAAGCGCACGATCCTGGGTTCGCTGGTGGCGTGGACGGTGACGCTGGCGGCCGGGTACTTCCTGCCGGCCGGGGCGCCGGTGTGGTTCTTCGTGCTCGCCGCCGGCATCGGGCTCGTGCTCGGCGGCAGCCAGGCCCTGTCCCGCTCCCTCTTCTCCCATCTCGTGCCGCCCGGCAAGGAGGCCGAGTACTTCTCCGCGTACGAGATGAGCGACCGGGGTATGAGCTGGCTCGGTCCGCTTCTGTTCGGCATCACCTACCAGCTCACCGGAAGCTACCGGGACGCGATCATCTCGCTGGTGGCGTTCTTCGTCATCGGATTCGCGCTGCTCGCACGGGTTCCGGTGCGGCGGGCGATCCACGACGCGGGGAACCCGGTTCCCGAGATGATTTAGCACTCAAGGCGAAAGGGCTGTAGTGTACGCGTTTGGCCTGCCAGGCGTACCGTTACTGCGCGTCAAAGATACCGAAACGCTGGGTGACATCTGCTAGCAGATGTGACAAACCGGGCGCCGGTGGGTACAACAAGGGGCGGCTACGACGGCGACGCATTGCCCGGAACGGGAATCTTTACCGCCGACCGGACGTTGACCGGATGACGACGACAGCGACACCTGTCCTGTGGGCGACAAGCCCGGGAGGCACGATTCATGAGTGAGCGAGCTCTTCGCGGCACGCGCCTCGTGGTGACCAGCTACGAGACGGACCGCGGCATCGACCTGGCCCCGCGCCAGGCCGTGGAGTACGCATGCGAGAAGGGGCACCGGTTCGAGATGCCCTTCTCGGTCGAGGCGGAGATCCCGCCGGAGTGGGAGTGCAAGGTCTGCGGAGCCCAGGCACTCCTCGTTGACGGCGACGGCCCGGAAGAGAAGAAGGCCAAGCCCGCGCGTACCCATTGGGACATGCTGATGGAGCGACGCACCCGAGAGGAACTCGAAGAGGTCCTCGAGGAGCGTCTGGCAGTTCTGCGTTCGGGCGCGATGAACATCGCGATCCATCCGCGGGACAGCCGCAAGTCGGCCTAGTCCCTGCCGGGGTCGGGCAGACACCAACACACGAAACAGACGGCGGGCGCCTACGTGAGTTCACGTAGGCGCCCGCCGTCGTGTGCCGGGGTCCTCGGCAGGGCCGCCGTCACCGCGTCAGCGGCGGGCGCGGCTCCTGCGGGGCGTCACCGGACCGCTCGTCGCGGATGACCTCGCCCTGGACGATCTTGCCGTCGGGGCGGTGGATACGGGCCTGCTGGAAGGCGTCGCCGAAGCCGCCCGGGACGGCCTCGCGCAGCTTGCGGTCGACGGTGCGCTCGGTGAAGCGGCTCACCGCCTTCTGGACCGGCGGGATCAGCAGGAGCAGGCCCAGCGCGTCGGAGATCAGGCCCGGGATCATCAGCAGCAGGCCGCCGAGCATCATCAGCCCGTTGCCCCCGCCGCTCTGCGGGGTGCCGCCCCGCTGCAGCGCCTCGTTGAGGTTCTGGAAAGCGCGACGGCCGGCCTTCTTGATCACCGCCGCGCCGAGCACGAACCCGGCGACGAGCAGCAGGAAGACCACGAACCCGCTGGTCGCGCCCGCGACCACGGACAGCAGCCAGATCTCCAGCACCAGCCAGGCCGCCACACCCAGCGGCAAGAACGTCCGCAGCCGGGAGCGCCGGGGCCGGGCGGGGTACGTGGGAGTGGAAGCGCCAGTCGTCATACGTCCAGTGTGCCTGTCGGCGGCTCAGGACGGGATAAACGGGTGATCGCCGGGAGCCCCGCGGCACCGCGCGGCCGGGTCAGGCCTTCTTGCCGCGGCCCAGGACCTTGTCGACCCGCTCCGTGGCGCCCCACGCGGTGACCCGGAACAGGGCCTCGACGAGGATGTCGCGGCTCATCTTGGAGTCGCCGAGTTCGCGCTCGACGAAGGTGATGGGCACCTCGACGACGTGGTAGCCGGCCTTGACCGCGCGGCGGGCGAGGTCCACCTGGAAGCAGTAACCCTGGGAGGCGACCTCGTCGAGGCCGAGGCCCTCGAGGGTCTCGCGGCGGAAGGCGCGGTAGCCGCCGGTGATGTCCCGGAGCGGCAGGTCGAGGGCGAGACGGGAGTACAGGCTGCCGCCGCGGGAGATGAACTCACGGCTCTTGGGCCAGTTCACCACCCGGCCGCCGGGCACCCAGCGGGAGCCGAGCACCAGGTCGGCGCTCTTCAGGGCGGTCAGCAGCCGGGGCAGCTCCTCGGGCTGGTGGGAGCCGTCGGCGTCCATCTCCACCAGGACGCCGTAGCCGTTCTCCAGGCCCCAGCGGAAGCCCGCGAGGTAGGCGGCGCCGAGGCCCTCCTTGCCCTTGCGGTGCATGACCTGGACGTGGTCGTCCTCGGCGGCCAGTTCGTCGGCGAGCTTGCCGGTGCCGTCGGGGCTGTTGTCGTCGGCCACGAGGACGTGCGCCTCGGGGACGGCCGCGCGGACCCGGCCGACGATCTTCTTGATGTTCTCCGCCTCGTTGTAGGTCGGAATGATCACCAAGGCCGTGCCGAGCGGGCCGAACTTTTTCCCCCGGTCAGATGCCGCGAGGGTCTCGTCGCCGTCGTTCACTGCTGCCCCTTCATGTCCGTACGCAGACGTCCACCATAGTGGCCGCGGCCTGCGATGACGTGACAAGGACGTTCGTATGGTGGTGTCGATTCCGCAAGAGCGGGGTAAGAGCAACCCTTTTACCAGTTTGGCTGCGGATGGGGGCCCGGCGCCCTTCGGGCCGACCTGGGGCCCGCTGGCTGCGGGTCGACCGAAAGCCGTTGTCTACTGAGCATCCGGGCCCCACCCGGGTCGCACCTCCCCGACCGGCCGGAACGTTCCCTCGCAGCGGTGCGGGCGCTGAGCCTGGCTCCCAGTGGCGGTGCCCCGGTGCGGCACACCGTCCCTGACCCAGCGGCGCCGCGGGCGAGTGCGCGGAGTTCCCCGGTCGGGCGTCCGGTGGTGGACTCGCCGAACCTACCGGCCCCCCGCCTCCGCCTGTCAACAGCCGTTCGACCTGCGGCTCTTCAGGCAAATGCCTGGTCAGCGGGGCGGAGGCGCAGGTCGCACCACCGGCGTGCGGACCACGATCGGCGGTGCGCCACCCCGGGAGATCACTCGCCCGGCCGTACGAACACCGTGCGGCCGCCCACCACCGTGCGCAGGCAGACGGGCAGGTCACGGCCCGGGCTGAGGTCGGGCAGGCCGGGGGTGCCGGAGCGGGGGTCGGTGGACCAGCGGGCGACGCGGTCGTCGGGCGCCTGGACCACGAGTTCGTCGGTACGCCAGACGGCGTAGTCGGCGGGCGCTCCCGGCACCAGGACACCGGCGTCGTCGCGGCCGGTCGCCCGCCAGCCGCCGCGGGTGTGGGCGGTGAAGGCGGCCCGCACGGAGACGCGGTGCTCCGGAGTGCGGTGGAAGGCGGCGGCACGGACCGTGCCCCACGGGTCGAGGGGCGTGACGGGGCTGTCGGAGCCGAAGGCGAGCGGGACGCCGGCGCGCAGCAGGGCGGCGAAGGGGTTGAGGGTCCGGGCGCGCTCCACGCCGAGGCGCTGGGCGTACATGCCCTCCTCGCCGCCCCACAGCGCGTCGAAGGCGGGCTGCACGGAGGCGGTCAGGCCCAGTTCGGCGAAGGCCGCGACGGTCTGCGGCGTGAGCATCTCGGCGTGCTCGACGCGGTGCCGGGCGGCGCGGACGCGCGCGAGGCCGACCTTCTCCGAGGCGGCGCGGACGCCCTCGACGACGGTGGTCACGGCGGCGTCCCCGATGGCGTGGAAGCCCGCCTGGAGGCCGGCCTCGGTGCAGGCGACGACGTGGGCGGCGACGGCGTCCGCGTCCAGGTAGGCGGAGCCGGCGTGGTCGGCGTCGGCGTACGGCAGGTGCAGGCAGGCGGTGTGCGAGCCCAGGGCGCCGTCGACGAACAGGTCCCCCGCGGCGCCCACCGCGCCGAGCTCACGGGCCTTCTCGACGTCCTGCTCGGCCCAGTAGCCGATCACCCGGGGCCCGGTCTCCTCGGCCGCGAGCCGCAGCAGGCCGGTGAAGTCGCCCTCGGAGGAGATCTGCGGTCCCGCGCATTCGTGCACCGACCCGATGCCGAGGGACGCGGCCTGCGCGAGGGCGGCGCGCTGGGCCTCGGTCCGCTGGGCCGGGGTCACGGCCGCGAACGCGGCGGCGCGCACGGCGTGGTGGGCGTCGGCGGTGAGCGGACCGTCCACCACGCCCAGGCCGGCCATGTCGAGCAGGGCCGAGGTCACGACCGCCGAGTGGACGTCGATGCGGCTCAGGTACAGGGGACGGCCGCCCGTGGCCGCGTCCAGTTCGGCTCGGGTCGGTGGCCGGCCGCCGGGCCAGCGGGCGGCGTCCCAGCCGTGCCCGAGCAGGACGCGATCGCCGGGCCGAGCTGCGGCGAAGTCCCGTACGAGGGCGAGGGCGGCGTCCAGGGAGGGGGCGTCCGACAGGTCGAGGCCGGTGAGCGAGAGGCCGGTGGAGGTGGTGTGCACATGGGCGTCGGTGAACGCCGGGGTCACGAGCGCGCCGTCCAGGTCGACGACCTCGTCGACGCCGTCCGCGAAGGCGTCGGCGGCGCCCTCGGAGCCGACCCAGGCGACCTGTCCGGCCTCCACGACCATCGCGGTCGCGAAGGGGTCGGCGGGGCTGTGCACCTCGCCTCGGCGGAGCAGGACGGTCTTCGGCCGGTCGGTGCGTTCACTCATGACCGACAGTTTCTCGTGCCGCGGTTCCGGCGTCGTACGCGGGTCGGCTCAGATGCGCGGGGGCCGTGCCTCGTAGGGCGTCGACAGCACCACCGTGGTCCGGGTGGAGACCCCGGCCAGGGACCGCAGCCGGGCCAGCAACTCCTCAAGCTCGTGGGGTGTGGCCACGCGCACCTTGAGGATGTAGTTCTCGTCGCCCGCGACGCTGTGGCAGGCCTCGATCTCGGGCACTCCCGCCAGTCGCTCGGCGATGTCGTCCGGTGCGCTGGGGTCGAAGGGCTTGACCGAGATGAACGCGGTCATGGGCAGCCCGACCGCCTCGGGGTCGACCACCGCGGCGTAGCCGCGGATGACGCCCCGCTGTTCCAGCCGTCGCACCCGCTGGTGCACGGCCGACGTGGACAGGCCCGTGGCCTTGCCCAGGTCCGTGTAGCTCATCCGCCCGTCCTTGACGAGCAGCTGAACGATCTGTCGGTCGAGCTCCTCCATGGCGCAAGAACCTACAGTGCGCCTGATCTCCTCGGATACCTCAGCACCCCAGGTCATGCCCGGTTCGTGATGTGGACGTCCGCCGTGGGCATCTGCGAGCGGCATGTGACGAACGCCACACCCCCCGACGCGTCTCCGTGATGCTGTCGTGATTACCGCCGAGACCGGGCGGGAAGTGCTTGCTGTGGTCGAGGCCGCAGCGCCTTCACGGCCCCAGCCCAAGGGGGAGTTATCCATGCAGAGTGTCAAGCGCCCTGGTCGCACCGCGCCCAAGCGGCTCCAGCCGGTGGTCGAGCCCGAGCCGGAGGGCGTCGAACCCGACGAGTTCGACGACGAGCTCGACGCGTACGACACCTTCGAGATGTACCGGGTGATCTGCCCGGACTGCGCCCAGCCCATCGCCCTGCTGGCCGAGGAGGAGGTGCTGCCGGAGCACGCGCTGTGCGCCTCGCCGTGGAATCCGTTCGGCCTCACCGTCTGCACCGGCACCGGCCGCCAGGCCTCCGAGGCGCGCTCGGCCGACGAGTCGGCCGAGCCCCAGGAGCAGGACACCGCGCTGCTGTTGACGCTCCCTCAGGGGCTCGACTGGCGGACGCAGCCCTTCTCGCACGTCGGCGGCCCGGGCTCGCGCCCGATGCGCGTGCCGGTGATGCGCCGTCAGGCCGCCTGAGCCCGCTCAGTCCCAGTAACTGCCCTGCACCATGGCGCGCAGACTGCCGTGGTGCAGGATCAGGGTGTCCGGGTCCGCGGGGACGGCGGTCTCACCGAAGTGCACCTGCCGGTAGGCGACGCGCAGCATGACGATCGCGTGCCGCAGCGCGGCGTACAGGGTGTAGAAGTCCATGTCGCGTGGTGCATGGCCGGTGAGTTCGGCGTAGCGGGCCTCGACGCGGTCACGGCGCAGGAAGTCCGGCAGGCCGCGCTGTCCGAAGGCGACCGTCAGATCCTGGAAGAAGCGGTGCAGGTAGACGGTCCAGCCGAGGTCGACCTCGCGCGGGGCCAGGGCCGCCATCTCCCAGTCCAGGACGGCGACGGGGTCGAACCCGTCGTAGACGACGTTTCCGATGCGTGCGTCGCCCCAGTTGAGGACCGGTGTGCCCGGATCGTCGGGCCAGGTCTCCGCCAGCCGGTCGAAGGCCGTCTCGATGAGGGGTGAGCGGGGCCGTCCGTCGACGACCCAGTCGTAGTAGGCGCGTTGGGCTTCGACGTGCCGGTGCAGCGCGTCGCCCTGTCCGGGGAGCGTGAGGAACTGGGCTTGCTCCAGCGGCACTTGGTCGTGCAGTCGGGCGAGCAGTCCGATCGAGGCGGCCTCCAGGCGTTCGCGTTCGGCGTCGCTCGCGGCGTGCAGCCAGTTGCCCTCGTAGGTGTACGGCATGACGTCCGGCGGCACACGCCCCGCCACCCGCTCCATGACGAAGAACGGCGCGCCGAGCGGCGTGGGATCCTCCTCCAGCCACAGCACCTTGGGCACGGGCAGGTCGGTGTGCTGTGCGACCAGGCGCATGGTGCGGTACTGGCGCGGCATGTCGTACACCGGGAAGACGGTGTACGCCGCCGGATCGGCCGCCAGTCTCAACGCGCAGGCCCGCAGCGGCGGTTCGGGGTGCTCGATGTCGAACAGCAGGGTCTCGCTGGACATGCCGTTGAACTCGGGGACGCCGACGCCGGTCGCCTTCGCGCCGGGCAGGCGGGTGCCGAGCCAGGCGGTGAGGCGACGGGCGATGTCCTCGGGGTCGCGGGTGGTGGTGCGGGGGCGCGGTGCCGTGGGTGCCATGTCACATACCGCCTAGGGTGCGACCGACGTGAAGTCCGTGAAGCCGCTCGGGTCGTGCCGCCCGAACGAGCCGTGCTCGAAGATGCCGTGGCCGACCCGTCCGTCGAGGCGGAAGCGTGCGGCGTGGTCGGTGACCCCGTAGGCGGCGAGCGGGTGGCCCGCCGTCAGGTCGTAGGTGCGCCGGTCGGTCCAGCCCCTGCCCCGCCAGGTGCCGTGCTGCCAGTCGTCGGCGGGCGGGTAGCCGGCGCCGAGGGCGAGCGGGGAGGAGGTGAGGATCTCCACCTCCAGCTCCTGGGGTTTGCGGGGGTCGCCGAGGTGGACGAGGGCGCGCTCGGGGTGACGGGTGCCGGGTCGGTAGGTGATCTCGGCCTGGGGCCAGCCCAGTTGACGGTCCCGGTGGCCGGGGCGGACGAGGGTGGCGTCGTTGAGGGTGCGGTAGCCGTCGGCGTCCTCCTGGACGATCACCATCAGGAACCGGTCCTCGAAGCGCACCGGGCACCACAGCCAGTGGAAGCCCTCGGTGGGGTGCTCCTCGGCGAGCCGGCCGCCCTCCTCCCCCGGCAGGGGCCGTACGCCCCAGCTGCGGTCCCGGGTGCCCGTCCAGCCTCCGGCCGTGACCTCGAACTCCCCCTCGGCGGACCGGATCACGCCCTCCACGCTCCCCGCCTGCACGAACCGGCGCCCTTCCAGGGTGAGCCGGTCGCCGCGGCGCTGGAGGTGGTGGGGTTCCCACAGGGCGGGGAAGTCGGCGGTCCAGACGAGGTCGTACGACAACGACCCGTCGTCGCAGCGCAGTCTGATCCTGCGCAGCGGCTCCTCCACCTCGATGCGCAGCGGGCCCACCGTGAGCCGCATGCGGTCGTCGCCGAGCGCGTCCGACGCCCGGACGGCATGCAGCGTGTCGCCCGTGCGCAGGGTCGCGTAGGCATCGATCACGCCGACGTTCGGGTACACGCCGAGTCCGGTGATCAGCAGCGCCCTCCCCTCGTCGTCGAGCACGTGGAAGATGCACCGGTCGTAGGCGTTGCGGTCGCCGGTGGCGACGTGCCTCATGGACAGGGCGACCTGGTGCACGGGGTACTCGTCGAGCGGTACGGGACGGTCGTCGGCCATGCCACACCTCCCTGGAGACGGCTCGGCTGACGGTACGTCAGGTGGCGTGCGCCCACCAGATCCGCGGGCCGGACATCCGCGAACTCACGGTCGATTCCCCGGACGGGTGACCTGTCCCATTGCCCGCCCGTTGCCTTGGTATGACCTCAACCTACGCAGCGGCCGAGCGGCGGCGCCGGGTGTTCGTGCCCCCGCCCACAGGAACGGTTCCGCGTCCCCCGGCACCGCTCCAGGACCCGCCCATCTACCGTGACCTGCTGCGCGCCTGGGCCGACCGGGGCCGCACCCTGCCCGGGCGCCACGACCCGGAGTGGGCCCGGCTCGCGGCGCCGCAGGTCAGAACCGGCGAGTTCAGCGGGTTTCAGGACCCGCAAGGTGACGGGCGATGACCATCCGCTGAATCTGGTTGGTGCCCTCGACGATCTGCAGGACCTTGGCCTCGCGCATGTAGCGCTCGGCCGGGAAGTCGGCGGTGTAGCCGTAGCCGCCGAGGATCTGCACGGCGTCCGTGGTCACCTTCATCGCGGTGTCGGTGCAGTGCAGCTTGGCCATCGCCGCCTGTTTGGCGAACGGCCGTCCGGCGTCGCGCAGCCGCGCCGCCGTCAGATACAGCGCCCGGCCCGCCTCGATCTGGGTCGCCATGTCGGCGATCATGAAGCGCAGGCCCTGGAAGTCGGCGATCGGCCGCCCGAACTGCCGCCGGTCGGTGGCGTACGCGACCGCCTCGTCGAGAGCCGCCTGGGCCAGGCCGATCGCGCAGGCCGCGATGCCGAGCCGGCCGGCGTCGAGCGAGGACAGGGCGATCGCGAAGCCCTGGCCCTCCTCCCCGATCCGCCGCTCGTCCGGCACCCGCACACCGTCGAAGTGGACCTGGGCGGTCGGTGAGCCCTTCATGCCCATCTTCCTCTCGGGCACGGCGCCGCTGAGGCCCTCGGCGTCACCCGGGACCAGGAAGACGCTGATCCCGCGCGAGCCCTCCTCGCCCGTGCGGGCCATGACCGTGTAGAAGTCGGCGACCCCGCCGTGCGTGATCCAGGCCTTGGTGCCGGTGATCACCCAGTGGTCACCGTCCCGGACCGCCCGGGTGCGCAGGGAGGCCGCGTCCGAGCCGGAGGACGGCTCCGAGAGGCAGTACGCCCCCAGCAGGCCCCCGCCGAGCATCGCGGGCAGGTACTCGATCTGCTGCTGCTTGGAGCCGTAGGCGGCGAGCGCGTAGCAGGCCAGGGTGTGGACGCTGACCCCGAGGCCCACCGTGAGACGGGCCGCGGCGAGCTCCTCGAGCACCTGGAGGTAGACCTCGTAGGGCTGGTCGCCCCCGCCGCACTCGGAGTCGCACGGCAGGCCGAGCAGTCCCGCCTTGGACAGCAGTGTGAAGACCTCGCGCGGGAAGTGCCCCGCGTCCTCCTCCTCGGCCGCCTTCGGAGCGATCTCCCGCTGGGCGATGTCCCGGACGAGCGAGATCAGATCCCGGGCCTCGTCGGTGGGCAGTTCACGGTCCACCGGGTGCACGGCGCGATCGGGCATGGCGACGCTCTCCTCCCTGTTTAGGGCACATCGGCGGACGTGCGCCTTGGGTGGGGGCGGCCGCCGGGTCTTCCACGGGCCCAGCCGACGCTCGCTCTCCCGGGTCTCGGAAGCTGCTGACCAGCGGCTGTGCGCTGTGAGTATGCCCGATCGGGGGCGCCCCGTCACCAGTTAACGACCGCTCACTTCAAGAATATCCGAAGCGGCCCGGGACCCTGTCCGGCCCGCGGCATATTGGTCCGCACCATTGACCCGACTGGTCTAGTCCTCCTAGTGTTCATGACCAACGCTTTACCGCGTTCATGCCAATCGGCGCGCGTTCCCCTCTCCCCCACGAGGAGACACCCGATGCACGTTTCGCATCGCCCCCGCGCCTCCCTGCGGGCACTCGCCTCGGCCGCCTGCTGCGCGGTCCTCGGCGCCGGGCTGCTGGCCGGCGCGGGCCCCGCCGCCGCCAGGCCCTCGACCCACGAGGCGGCCGGCTCCAAGGTCGTCGGCTACTTCACCGAATGGGGCACCTACGACCGCAAGTACTACGTCAAGAACGTCGAGACGTCCGGCTCGGCGGCCAGGCTCACGCACATCAACTACGCCTTCGGCAACGTCACCGGCGGCAAGTGCGCGATGGGCGACTCCTACGCGGCGACCGACCGCGCCTACACCGCCGCCGAGTCGGTGGACGGCGTCGCCGACACCTGGGACCAGCCGCTGCGCGGCAACTTCAACCAGCTGCTGAAGCTGAAGAAGAAGCACCCGGGGCTGAAGGTCCTGTGGTCCTTCGGCGGCTGGACCTGGTCCAGCGGCTTCGGCGAGGCCTCGAAGAACCCGGCCGCGTTCGCCCAGTCCTGCTACGACCTGATGAAGAACTCCAAGTGGGCGGGCCTGTTCGACGGCATCGACATCGACTGGGAGTACCCCAACGCCTGCGGCAACACCTGCGACACCAGCGGCCGGGAGGCCTTCAAGAACCTGATGGCGGCGCTGCGTTCGAAGTTCGGCAGCGGCTCGCTCGTCACCGCCGCGATCACCGCGGACGCCACCGCCGGGGGCAGGATCGACGCGGCGGACTACGCGGGCGCGGCCCAGTACGTGAACTGGTACAACCCGATGACGTACGACTACTTCGGCGCCTGGGACGCGAGCGGCCCGACGGCCCCGCACTCCCCGCTGACCTCCTACCGGGGCATCCCCAAGGCCGAGTTCAACACTTCCGCCACCATCGCCAAGCTCAGGGGACTGGGCGTCCCGGCCGCCAAGCTGCTGCTCGGCATCGGCTTCTACGGCCGCGGCTGGACGGGCGTGACCCAGGCGGCACCGGGCGGCACGGCGACCGGTCCGGCGGCGGGCACCTACGAGCAGGGCATCGAGGACTACAAGGTCCTCAAGTCCAAGTGCCCGGCGAACGGCACGGTGGGCGGCACCGCCTACGCCAAGTGCGGCAGCGACTGGTGGAGTTACGACACGCCCTCGACCATCGCGACGAAGATGACGTACAAGAACCAGCAGGGTCTCGGCGGCACGTTCTTCTGGGAGCTGAGCGGGGACACGGCGAGCGGTGAGCTGATCAAGGCCATCAACTGACCTTGACCGGACGGGACTTGGGGCGAGAGCGTGGGGCGAGGGCGTGGGAAGGTCCGCGCGCCTCGCCTCAGGCGTCGCGGCGGGCCGGGGCCGGGGCCGGGTAGGCCGGGTCGAGTTCCTCGATGGCGCGCATCGCGCCGCCGAGGGTCTTGACCAGCAGCTCGCGCATCTGGGCGCGGGTCAGGGCGGGGCGGTCGATCCAGTCGAGGGCGGCGCCCTCCACGCTGCACACCCAGCTGAACAGGCCCATGCGGGCCAGCGGCGAGATGTCGGTGCGGCCGTAGGCGCCGTCGGCGATGGTCGCCACGATCGCCTCGCGCACCCCGTCCCGGACGGCCTGCACCTCGGCGTCGAAGCCGACTCCGCCGCTGACGATCGTGCGGTAGGCGGCCTGGTTGTGCTCGGCCCAGCGGAGGTAGCTCTCCATGGTGCGGTGGACCCGGTCCAGCTGCTCCAGTTCGGCACCGCTCGCCGCGAAGCCGATCAGGTCGGCGACCGAGTCGTGGATGATCGCCAGGTAGTAGCCGCGCTTGGACTGGAAGTAGTAGTAGATCAGTCCCTTGGCGACATGGGCCTGTTTGGCGATGTCGTCCATGGACAGCGCGTCGTAGGAGGTGTCGGCGAACAACTTCCGCCCGATGGCGATGAGTTCGGCGCGGCGCGCCAGCGAGCGTTCGGTGCCGCGCGCTCGGGGACGGGCGCCGTCGCGCTGTTCGCTGATCTTCAATTTCGACCCTGGTCTCGGGCGGGGTGGCGGGACATCCGCAGTATGTCAGAACAACAACGTCCACTCGTTCGACTCTGATCGACGAGCGGGGGCGGAGGGGACCGGGGCCGTCCCGCCCCGGATCAGAGCAGGCCGAGCTGGGTGACGAGCATGGCGACGACCATGACCAGGGCCCAGCCCATGAGGTGCTCGAAGACCTTCGGGCCGTCGTGCTCGGGACCGCCGGTGCGGGTGCGGACGGCGGTGGCGGAGTGTGCGGTCATGGTGTCTCACTGAGGTCGGACGTGTGCGGTGGACTCCCCCCGCTGCTTTGTCCACCTTGCCACTCCGGGCGGCTTTTGCGGCAGAGACGTCGGTCACAGTGTGAAGGCCCCGGTTCATCCGGGGCCTTCACGTCGAGCCGGTACCGTCAGCGCACGCCGACCGCGGCCAGCGCCCTGCGCCGGTGGAGGCCGAGACGGGCGGGGAAGTACAGGTAGCAGACGCCGCCGCTGCCCGAGACGACCTTGCCGGAGGCGTTGTACCGCTTGGTGCGCAGCCAGATGTTCTCGAACTCGCGCCGCTTGTACACCCGCCGCACCGCCTCGTCGTCCGGCGAGAACGGGTCGTTGGCGATCACGTCGCCCTCGTCGGTGAAGCCGATGACGGTCATGAGGTGCCCCGCGGTGCCGTAACCCGCCCCGGTCAGCTCCCCCTTGAGGAACGACTGGGACGTTATGGCCGGGATGCCGGCCGCGATCAGCGTCTCCAGGTCGGTGAGCGAGCCGAGCCGGGTGACGACGCCCTGCAGCCCCTTGTACGTGGCCGCGTAGGCGGCGTTGAACGGCCAGTTGCCGCAGCCCTCGTACTGGTAGTCGTAGGTGTAGCGGGCCGCATGGTCGACCTGCGGGTCGGCGTAGGACGGGTCCACCCAGGACAGCTGCTCGGGGGTGAGCCGGCCGCCCCAGTACTCGATGATCATCTGCGAGGAGGTGGGGCTGCACCAGGCCTCACCGCCGTTGTCGTACTCGGGGTACTGCCCCTTGTGGATCTCCTGCGAGTACCGCGGGACGATCAGCTCCTTCGCCAGGCCGGGGGTGGAGGCCGGGACGGTGAAGCGGTCGGGCACGTCGGAGCCCATCGCGCCGAGCCGCCACACGAGGGGCGTGAGGCCGGTGCCGGGCCGGCGGTAGAGGGTGAGCCGCAGGCGGTACGAGACCAGGCGCAGGCCGGTGGTGGCGTCGTCGACGGCGAAGGTGTCGGTCCAGATGGTGCTCCTGCCGTCGCTCTGGCCGTCGACCGAGGTCCGCCTGATGTCCTGGTCGCCCGCGGCCCAGCGGCCCATGACGTACCACGGGGTGTCGGTGCCGTCGGAGTAGGTGCCGTGCAGTTCGGCCTGGAGCCAGGTGCCGGCCGGGGTGTGCGCGTTCCAGGAGGCGATCGCCTCCGTGGCCGGGACGCGCAGCCGGTGCACCGGTGAGGTCCAGGTGGCGTACTCCCAGGTGGCGGTCCTGCCGGTGTGCGGGTCGGTGTAGTCCACCGTGCCGGCCGGGTGCGCGATGACGACGCCGGGACGAAGCCCCGCGACGGCACGGGTGCCCTGGGCGCCGCCGGAGCGCCAGTCGGGGTACGAGGTCCAGGCGCGGTAGTCCACCGTGCGGGCGGGATCCTCGGCGGCGTCCGCCGCGTCGGCCACCCCCGGGGTGACCGAGGGGCCCACCACCGCCGCGGCCACCGCCGCGGCGAGAACGGTTCTGCGGGACGGCTGTTCGGCTCTGCTCATGGGTGGAATGACCCCCAGGTGTCCGAGTCGGGGCAGGTCCGGTCGCACAGCGGTACAGCTCTTTTGACATGCACCGTTGTGCGCCCACTATGGCCGTCGACCGCCCCTGCGGCCAGCACTTCGGCTCGTGCCGCGCCCACCAATATTGGTCTGAACCACTGGCGTCACCTGCCGGAACGAGGACCTTGCCCGACTAGACTGGCCGCGAGGACCGCTCCCCTCCCCCGAGCCAAGGAACGACGATTCAGCACCTCGCCTCCCTGCTCCGTCGCCTGCCTCCGTCCTGCGGCCCGGTCCGTCTGGTCGGCGTCGACGGACACGCCGGATCCGGGAAGACCACGTTCGCCGGGCAGTTGGCCCGGGCGCTCGGCGACGCCCCGGTGCTGCACCTCGACGACATCGCCACCCACGACGAGCTGTTCGACTGGACCGGCCGGCTCCGGGCCGAGGTGATCGACCCGCTCCGGCGCGGCGAGACCGCCCACTACGCCCCCTACGACTGGCGGGCCCGCCGCCTCACCGCCCCCCGGGCCCTGCCGCCGGCCCCCGTGATCCTCGTCGAGGGCGTCGGCGCGGGTCGCCGCGCCCTGCGCCCGCACCTCGCCCGGCTGCTGTGGATGGAGTTGCCGCACGAGGACTCCTGGGCCCGCGGACGCCTGCGGGACGGGGAGGAGCAGCGGGAGTTCTGGGCCGCGTGGGTTTCCGCGGAACGGCGACACTTCGCCGAGGATCCCTCGCGCCCCTTCGCCGACCTGTTGGTACGGCAGGGAATAGAGGGATATGTGGTGCTGCCGGGGCCTGCGCACACACTTGGACCGGACCAAGCGAACACGGACAGTGACGGACCATCCGCAGTGTGCTGAACTTGTGAAGATCGGCGCTTGTGAACTTCCCGGAGGGCCTCAACTCGGCTTGACCGAGGGGCCGTACAGGTCTTACGTTCTCAATGTGCGGTCAAGCGTGGCCGCCCACGCACGCGAAGCCCCCGGTTGTTCCCCCGTGATCGGGGGCTTCGTTCTGCCCTGACCCGCTCATCCGGACGCCGTGCGACGTGTTTTGCTCACCCTCGGTCACCGTCCGATCCGGGACTCATCCGCTCCCACCTCGTCAAACGTCCTGTACGGCACCCTTCGACGGGCGACACAGCGCAGGTACGATGCCCTCGGTGCGACCTGTGGACGACGGCTGCGCGCACCGCAACTCCGGTCCGCGGTACGGCGGTTCGATCAAGGAGGCCACCGGGTGACCGCCCGGCGGCCAACCGACGGGGGCACGGTTTGTGGGGGACGTGATGGACTTCGGCACGCAGGGCCCCGAGGCCCCGGCCGACCTCGCCTGGACGCGAGGTGTGGACGCCTACACGATGGGCGCCTATCCCCAGGCGGAGGAGGAGTTCCGGGCCGCGGTGCGGATGGATCCCGGGATGGCCGACGGCTGGCTCGGGCTGCACGCGCTGCGCGTCGACACGACGACCGCGCTGCTCAGGATGTTCCGCCACCGGGACCGCTTCGGGGAACAGCGCGCCCGGCACCGCCGGGCCCTCAACTCCTGGTACTGGCTGGGCTGGTGGGTGCAGCCGGTGCTGGAGAGCCCGCGCGACCTGCTGCTCGCGCACGCCTCGCACTGGCTGGACGGCCGCCATGTCCCGGAGCTGGACCGGGCGCTGGCCGGCCTGCCGCCCGTCGACACCGACCACCAGGTCCGCTTCCTGCACGCGTGCCGCGCCTATCTGGTCAAGGACTGGGAGCAGCTCGTCCGCCACACCGACCCGCTGATCGACGACCCGCTGCTGGGCATCGAGGCGGGCCTGTTCGGCGGGATGGCACGGGTCCGGCTGGAGATGTACGGCCAGGCCGAACCGCTGCTGGCGGCCGCCCTGATGCGCTGCCGCAGCGAACAGCCGCAGCGCAAGGAGCTGCGGTACTGGCTGGCCCGCGCCCATGAGGGGACGGGCCGCTCCGCCGCCGCGCTCCCCCTGTACCGGGCCGTGCACCGCGTCGACCCCGCCTTCATGGACACCTCGGCCCGGCTCGCCGCGATCGCCGAGGGCGACGGCTACGACGACTCCGCCGACCTCGCGGCGATCGCGCTCTCCGGCGCCCAGGACGTCCTGGAGGGCCCGGACGGGTTCGACCCGCTCTTCGGCACCGACGGCCGGGACCTCAGGTTCCCGGAACCGGACCTGCCGCCGGCCGGGGCGATGCCGTCCGCGATCGATCCGCTGGTGCGGGAGAAGACCATCCCGGGCTCGCCGCTGCCCGCCGGTCCCACCGACCCCGCCCTGCTCGAGGAGGCGCTCGCCGAACTCGAGCGCATGGTGGGCCTGGAACCCGTCAAGCGCCAGGTCAAGGCGCTGTCCGCGCAGTTGAACATGGCGCGGCTGCGGGCGGGCCAGGGGCTGCCGGTCCAGCCGCCCAAGCGGCACTTCGTCTTCTCCGGCCCCTCCGGCACCGGCAAGACCACGGTGGCCCGCATCCTGGGCCGCGTCTTCTACGCCCTCGGGCTGCTCGGCGGCGACCATCTGGTGGAGGCCCAGCGCGCCGACCTGGTGGGCGAGTACCTGGGCCAGACGGCGGTGAAGGCCAACGAGCTGATCGACTCCGCCATCGGCGGCGTGCTCTTCGTCGACGAGGCCTACTCGCTCTCCAACTCCGGCTACGGCAAGGGCGACGCGTACGGAGACGAGGCGCTCCAGGTCCTGCTGAAGCGGGCCGAGGACAACCGGGACCACCTCGTGGTGATCCTGGCCGGCTACCCGGAGGGGATGGACCGGCTGCTGGCGGCCAACCCGGGGCTGTCGTCCCGCTTCACCACCCGCGTCGACTTCCCGTCCTACCGCCCCCTCGAACTGACCTCCATCGGTGAGGTGCTGGCCGCCGAGAACGGGGACGTCTGGGACGAGGAGGCGCTGGACGAGCTGCGCTCGATCGCCGGGCACGTCGTCGACCAGGGGTGGATCGACGAGCTGGGCAACGGACGGTTCCTGCGGACCCTGTACGAGAAGAGCTGCGCCTACCGGGATCTGCGGCTGTCGACCTATCCCGGGATGCTGTCCAGGGACGACTTGTCGACACTGCGCCTGCCGGATCTGATGCAGGCCTACGGTGAGGTGCTGTCGGGACGGGGGCCGCAGGACCCTTCGGGGATGTGAGCCGCACGCCGACGAGCACGGGCGGTTCCGACGTGGCGCGAGCGCGGGTGCGTTGTGGCTTGTCGCGCAGTTCCCCGCGCCCCTTTCGGGGCGCGGGTGCTCCGCGTCAACCGGGCAGTGCCGCTTCCTTCGGCTCCGCCAGCCGCGGGGCGGGCGGCACCTCCCGGTGCGCCGGGTCCGTCACCTCGCCGACCAGCAGCTCCAGGACGTCCTCCAGCGCCACCAGGCCCAGCACCTTGCCGGACCCGTCGGCCACCTGCGCCAGGTGGGTCGCCGCGCGGCGCATGACCGTCAGGGCGTCGTCCAGGGGGAGGTCGGAGCGCAGGGTCGTCATCGGCCGCCACAGCTGCTGCGGCACCGCCCGCTCCGAGTCCTCCAGGTCGAGTACGTCCTTCACGTGCAGGTAGCCCATGAAGGCGCCGTTGTCCGCGGCGACCGGGAAACGGGAGTACCCGGTGCGGGCGGTCAGCTCGACGATCCGGCCCGGGGTGACCGAGGGCGGGACCGTCACCAGTGACTCGCGGCCCAGGAGCACGTCCGTCACCGGGCGGGAGCCCAGCTCCAGCGCGTCCTCCAGACGTTCCTGCTCCTCGGGGTCGAGGAGGCCGGCCTGGCCGGAGTCCTCCACCAGGCGGTTGAGCTGCTCGCTGGTGAAGACGGCCTCCACCTCGTCCTTCGGCTCGACCCGGAACAGCCGCAGGATGCCCTGGGCGCAGGCGCCGAGGGCGACGGTGATCGGCTTGCACAGGCGGGCGAAGTAGACCAGCCCGGGGCTGAGCCACAGGGCGGCCTTCTCGGGGGCCGCCATGGCCAGGTTCTTCGGGACCATCTCGCCGATGACGAGGTGGAAGAAGACCACCGCGGCGAGCGCGATGACATAGCCCAGCGGATGGATCATGCCCTCCGGCAGGTGGATCCACTCGAAGAGCGGTTCCAGCAGGTGGGCCACCGTCGGTTCGGCCACGGCGCCCAGGGTCAGCGAGCAGACCGTGATGCCGAACTGGGCCGCCGCCATCATCTGGGGCAGCCGCTCCAGGCCGTAGAGCACTTGGCGGGCCCGTGCCGTGCCGAGCGGTTCGATCTGGCTGCGGCGGACCGAGACCAGGGCGAACTCGGCGCCGACGAAGAAGCCGTTGGCGAGCACGAGCAGGGCGGCGAACAGGAGTTGGAGCACGCTCATCGGGCGACCTCCACGACCGGCCCGGTGCGCACCAGGCGGACCCGCTCGGCACGGTAGTGGCCCACGCGGCGCACGGTGAGCCGCCAGCCGGGCAGTTCGGCCCGGTCGCCGGCGGCCGGGATGCGGCCGAGCAGGTCGGCGACGAGCCCGGCGACGGTCTCGTACGGCCCCTCGGGCACGTCGAGGCCGATGCGCTGCAGGATGTCGACCCGGCAGCTGCCGTCGGCGTCCCAGGCCGGCTTGCCGTCCTCCGGCGGGGCGGCGGCGAGCTCGGGCACGTCCTGGCCGTCGTGCTCGTCGCGGACCTCGCCGACGATCTCCTCGACGATGTCCTCCAGCGTCACCACGCCCGCCGTGCCGCCGTACTCGTCGACGACGACGGCGATGGGCTGCTCGCTGCGCAGCTGGGCCAGCAGCGGCTGGACCGGCAGGGTCTCGGGGACCAGCAGGGCCGGGCGGGCGATGCGGACCACGGGGGTGCGCAGCCGGTCGTGCGCCGGGACCGCCAGCGCGTCCTTGAGGTGGACCATGCCGACGACCTCGTCGATCTTCTCCTTGTACACGGGGAAGCGGGACAGGCCAGTGGCGCGGGTCAGGTTGACCACGTCCTCGGCGGTCGCCGAGGACTGCAGCGCGCTGACCTTCACGCGCGGGGTCATGACGTGCTGCGCGGTCAGCTCACCGAGCGACAGCGTCCGTACGAAGAGGTCGGCGGTGTCCTGCTCCAGGGCGCCGGCCTGCGCCGAGTGCCGGGCCAGGGAGACGAGCTCGCCCGGGGTGCGGGCGGAGGCCAGTTCCTCGGCGGGCTCGACGCCCAGCGCCCGCACCAGCCGGTTGGCGACCGTGTTCAGCGCGGCGATGACCGGGCGGAACAGGCGGGCGAAGACGTGCTGCGGGCCGGCCACGAAACGGGCGACCTGCATGGGCTTGGACACCGCCCAGTTCTTGGGCACGAGTTCGCCGATCACCATCTGCACGGCCGAGGCCAGCAGCATGCCGACGACGACCGCGACGCCGGAGACCGCGCCCTCGGGGATGCCGAGGGCCGTGAACGGGCCGTGCAGCAGCCGGGCGAGCGCCGGTTCGGCGAGCATGCCGACGACGAGGGAGGTGATGGTGATGCCGAGCTGGGTGCCGGAGAGCTGGAAGGACAGTTCCTTCAGCGACTCGGCGACCCTGCGGGCGCGTTTGTCGCCCTCGGCGGCGGCCTTCTCGGCGTCCGTGGACTCCACGGTGACCAGACCGAACTCGGCGGCCACGAAGAAGCCGTTCGCGAGGATCAGCAGGAAGGCCGCTCCAAGGAGCAGCAGGGGGGTGGTCATGATGCCGCCGCCTCGTTATGTCGGGAGGGGGCGGCGCAGGTACTACAGGACGATCCGTCCATCGCTGGAGGGAGTCACTCCTCGGGTAGCAGGGGCAGCCGGTGTCCGCGGGAGCACCGGCGGCGGAGGCGCGACGAAAACGCCTCCGCCAACAGATTAATCAAGACAGGGGTCTCTAGGGCAGATCCCTCGGCGAGCGGGCCTCGGCGAGCGCGCGCAGAGTGCGCGCGTCGGCGATGGCCCGTTCCTTGGCGATGCCGGGCTGGATGCCGAGCGCCGGCATGCTGGTGCCGTCGCTGAGGTCGAGGAACACCCAGGGGTCGCCGGGGCGCAGGTTGACGTGCAGGATCTCGGGCCAGTCCAGGTGCCGCCTGGTGGCGATGTTGACCACGGTGACGCCGGTCTCGTCGGCGACCACCTTCACCCGGGCGAGCATGGCCAGTACGCCGGCCATCAGGGCGCCGGTGACGATGAAGCTGAGCCGCTCCCCCGGGCCGAGGCCCTCCAGCAGCAGCGCGACCGCGGTGATGACCACGAAGATCGCGACGCCGGCGGTGAGCAGGACCACGCGGGTGCGGCCCGGCCGGAACGTGACGGGAAGGGTGGGCAGGTCGGACATCTCTCTACGGTTCTCCGGGGCTTCCTGCGGCCGTCAGAGACGGCAGGCGTGGATGGCCGTGGTCAGGATGGCCCGAGCGCCGATGTCGTACAGGTCGTCCATGATCCGCTGGGCCTCCTTGGCCGGGACCATCGCGCGGACGGCGACCCAGCCCTCGTTGTGCAGCGGCGAGACGGTCGGGGACTCCAGGCCGGGGGTGAGGGCGACGGCCTTCTCCAGCTGCTCGACCCGGCAGTCGTAGTCCATCATCACGTACGTCCGGGCCACCAGGACGCCCTGGAGCCGGCGCAGGAACTGCTGCACCTTGGGCTCCTCGCCGTCCGCGCCGGTGCGGCGGATGACGACGGCTTCGGACTTCATGATCGGCTCGCCGAAGACCTCCAGGCCGGCGTTGCGCAGCGAGGTGCCGGTCTCGACGACGTCGGCGATGACCTCGGCGACGCCGAGCTCGATGGCGGTCTCCACGGCGCCGTCCAGGTGGACGACGGAGGCCTCGACGCCGTTCTCGGCCAGGTGGCCCGCGACGATGCCCTCGTAGGAGGTGGCGACCGTCTTGCCCTTGAGGTCCGCCAGGCCCGACGCGGCGCCCGGCTTGGAGGCGAAGCGGAAGGTGGAGCGGGCGAAGCCCAGCGGCAGGATCTCCTCGGCATCGGCGCCGGAGTCGACCAGCAGGTCGCGGCCGGTGATGCCGATGTCGAGCTGTCCCGAGGAGACGTAGATCGCGATGTCGCGGGGGCGGAGGTAGAAGAACTCGACGTCGTTCGACGGGTCGACGGTGCGCAGTTCCTTGGACTCGCGGCGCTGCCGGTAGCCGGCCTCATGCAGCATCTCCGCCGCAGGGCCTGACAGGGAACCCTTGTTGGGGACGGCGATGCGCAGCATGAGGTCGGCTTCCTTCGCGTTCGTTTCGTGTGGGAACGGGGTGTGACTTACAGGTGGGCGTAGACGTCGTCGAGGGAGATCCCGCGGGCGACCATCATCACCTGGACGTGGTAGAGCAGCTGCGAGATCTCCTCGGCGGCCGCCTCCTTGCCCTCGTACTCGGCGGCCATCCAGACCTCGGCGGCCTCTTCGACGACCTTCTTGCCGATGGCATGGACGCCCTTGCCGACCAGTTCAGCGGTGCGGGAAGTGGCGGGATCGCCGTGGGCGGCCTTGTGCTGGAGCTCGGTGAAGAGCTCCTCGAACGTCTTATTGGACATGGTGAGCGTCAGACTACGCCAAAGGGACGTTGGCTCAGTGCCACGGTTCAGATACTGAGCGGAGGGTGGCCGCGGTCGCCACCGCCGCCGTCACCGCCTCGTGCCCCTTGTCCTCGTTGGAGCCCTCCAGGCCGGCCCGGTCCAGAGCCTGCTCCTCGTTGTCACAGGTCAGCAGGCCGAAGCCGACCGGGACGCCGGTGTCGACGGAGACCTGGGTGAGGCCCTGGGTGACGCCCTGGCACACGTAGTCGAAGTGCGGGGTGCCGCCGCGGATGACGACACCGAGGGCGACGATCGCGTCGTAGCCGCGGCCCGCGAGGACCTTGGCGACCACCGGCAGCTCCCAGCTGCCGGGGACCCTCAGGAGGGTCGGCTCGTCGATGCCGAGGTCGTGCAGGGCGCGCAGGGCGCCGTCCACCAGGCCGTCCATCACCTTCTCGTGCCACTGCGCCGCGATGACGGCGACCCGCAGGTCTCCGACGTTGCGTACGGACAGCTCCGGTGCGCCCTTGCCGCTCACGTTCTTTGTCTCCTCGGGGTGCTGTTACTGGTTGTTGCAGGTGGACGCCGGGACGGTGTCCAGCCAGGGCAGGTCGTGTCCCATCCGGTCCCGCTTGGTGCGCAGGTAGCGGAGGTTGTGCTCGCCCGCCTGTACGGGCATCGGCTCGCGCCCGGTGACCTTGAGGCCGTGGCGGACGAGCGCGTCGGTCTTGTCGGGGTTGTTCGTCATCAGGCGAACGCTGCGGACGCCGAGGTCCTCCAGGATCTGGGCGCCGGCGCCGTAGTCCCGGGCGTCGGCGGGCAGGCCGAGTTCCAGGTTGGCGTCGAGGGTGTCGCGGCCGCGCTCCTGGAGTTCGTAGGCGCGCAGCTTGGACAGCAGGCCGATGCCGCGCCCCTCGTGGCCGCGCAGGTAGACGACCACTCCCCGGCCCTCTTCCTGGATGCGGTCCAGGGAGGCGTTCAGCTGGGGGCCGCAGTCGCAGCGCAGGGAGGCGAAGATGTCGCCGGTCAGGCACTCGGAGTGGACGCGGACCAGGACGTCCTCGCCGTCGCCGATCTCGCCGTGGACGAGGGCGACGTGCTCGACGCCGTCGACGGTGGAGCGGTAGCCGTAGGCCGTGAACTCGCCGTGGGCGGTGGGCAGCCGGGTCTCGGCCTCGCGCCGGACGGTGGGCTCGGAGCTGCGGCGGTAGGCGATCAGGTCCTCGATGGAGATGATCGTCAGGCCGTGCTTGCGGGCGAACGGGATCAGTTCGGGCAGGCGCAGCATGCGGCCGTCCTCGCCGGCGATCTCGACGATCGCGCCGGCCGGGCGCAGGCCCGCGAGCCGGGCGAGGTCGACGGCGGCCTCGGTGTGGCCGTTGCGGGTCAGGACGCCGCCGGGCCTGGCGCGCAGCGGGAAGATGTGTCCGGGGCGGACGAAGTCGCCCGGTTCGGCGTCGCCGCTCGCCAGGAGCCGCAGCGTGGTCGCCCGGTCGGCGGCGGAGATGCCGGTGGTCACGCCGTGGGCGCCGGAGGCGTCGACGGAGACGGTGAAGGCGGTCTTCATCGACTCCGTGTTGTCGCCGACCATCTGCGGCAGGTCCAGCCGGTCGAGTTCCTCGCCCTCCATGGGGGCGCAGATCAGGCCGCGGCACTCGCTCATCATGAAGGCGACGATCTCGGGCGTGACCTTCTCGGCGGCGATGACGAGGTCGCCCTCGTTCTCGCGGTCCTCGTCGTCGACGACCACGATGGGGCGACCGGCCGCGATGTCGGCGACGGCCTGCTCGATCGGGTCGAGGGACCAGTCCTCGATGCCGTCCGCGCTGTACAGGATCGGTGCCGTGCTCATGCCGGCGCTCCTTCCAGGACGGGCTGCGGCGTCCTGCGGGAGCGCAGCCACCAGTCGCGCATGCCCCACAGGACGAGTGCGCCGTAGATGACGTAGACGAAGCCGGAGAAGGCGTAGCCGTTGGCGAAGTTGAGGGGGACGCCGACGACGTCGACGAGGAGCCAGGCGATCCAGAACTCGACCATGCCGCGCGCCTGGGCGTACATGGCGACGACGGTGCCGACGAAGATGTAGGCGTCCGGCCAAGGGTCCCAGGACAGGGACGGGTAGGCCTTGAAGAGCAGGGCGACGGCGACCGTGCCGGCCGCGGCGGCGGCGATCATCGCGCCGCGCTCCCGCCAGGTGGCGAACCGCGGGTTGATGTGGCCGTCCGCGGACCGGTCCTTGTCGCGGTTCCACTGCCACCAGCCGTAGAGCGCGACCACCATGACGACGACCTGCTTGCCGGCGCTGCCCGCGAGATGGCCGTAGAAGGCGATGAACAGGACGAGGCCGGAGAGGAACTGCACGGGCCAGGTCAGCAGGGAGCGGCGCCAGCCGAGGGCGAGGGTGATCAGGCCGAGGATGTTGCCGATCATGTCCGACCAGATGATGTGCTGGCCGAACATGACGAACGCCTGGGAGTTCAGCCAGTTCACTTGGCCGCCCCCTGACCGCTCGCGAGCAGGCGCTCGACGTACTTGGCGACGACGTCGACCTCGAGGTTGACCGGGTCGCCGGGCTGCTTGATGCCCAGGGTGGTCAGGGCGAGGGTGGTCGGGATGAGGCTGATCGTGAAGTAGTCGGGGCCGGCGTCGACGACGGTGAGGCTGATGCCGTCGACGGTGATGGAGCCCTTCTCGACGACGTAGCGCGAAAGGTCAGCCGGGAGCGAGATCTTGACGATCTCCCAGTTCTCGGAGGGCTTGCGCTCCAGGATCTCGCCCGTGCCGTCGACATGGCCCTGCACGATGTGGCCGCCGAGGCGCGCGCCGACGGCCGTGGGGCGTTCGAGGTTGACGCGGGAGCCGGCGGCGATGGCGCCGAGGCTGGAGCGGCTGAGGGTCTCCGCCATGACGTCGGCGGTGAACTCGTCGTCCTCGTGGTCCACGACGGTGAGGCAGACGCCGTTGACGGCGATGGAGTCCCCGTGCTTCGCGCCCTCGGTGACTACGGGGCCGCGCACTCGGAAGCGACAGGCGTCGCCGAGGTTCTCGACCGCGGTGATCTCGCCCAGCTCTTCGACGATTCCGGTGAACACTTCCCGGGTCCTCCTGCCTCATTCGGGCACGGACTCCGGGGCTGTCGAAGACGACAGAGTACGAGCGAGGACACCGGGGGCGACGCCGGACAGACTCATCCACTTGGATGAGCGCATACGGCGGCGCGCACGAATGCCCGCCCGCCGCGCACTGCCTCCCATCCGGACTTTAACCGTCGGTCCAGGAATTTCACCTGGTCAACCGGCCGCTGGAAGCGACCGGGTCGCGGACTGTAACCGCCGGTTCGGAATTTCACCGACCCCGGAGTGCGCTGCTTCTGGTACAGAGCCAGTGTGCCACGCCTGATCGACGTCCATACGGGTGATGGATGTGGGTTGGCTCACAGCGAACGTCGCTGGACTTCTCAACTCCCGTCCCGCTGTTGGACCCTATGGTCTAGTCCTTTTTGGATCTCGCAGACCGGTCCGGCGGCGGTGACGACGGCCCTTGCCCGCCGCCGGGCCTCCCCACGGCGTGGTCGGCGCGCTCTGGCAGGGTGGTGCCATGAGCAGCGCGACCGCCGAGGAGTTCGAGCTCCACCGCCCCCGTCTGTTCGGGCTGGCCTACCGCATGCTGGGCTCCGCCGAGGAGGCCGAGGACACGGTCCAGGACGCGTATCTCCGCTTCAGCGGCGCCGATCGCGCGGGCATCGAGCATCCCGCGGCCTGGCTGGCCAAGGTCGTCACCAACCTCTGCCTCAACCGGCTGACGTCGGCGCGAGCACGGCGCGAGCGGTACGTCGGGCCCTGGCTGCCGGAGCCCGTGGTCACCTCGGACGGCACCCTCGGACCGCTGGAGTCGGCCGAGCAGCGCGAGGCCGTGTCCATGGCGATGCTGGTCCTGCTGGAGCGGCTCACACCGACCGAGCGGGCGGTGTACGTGCTGCGGGAGGCCTTCGGGTACGGCCACCGGGAGATCGCCGGGGTGCTGGAGGTGACCGAGGCCAACTGCCGTCAGCTGTACCGGCGTGCGGTGCGCCGGGTGGGCGAGGACCGGGCGCGGTTCGAGCCGGCGCCCGAGCGGCAGGCGGAGCTCGTCGCCTCGTTCCTCAACGCGGCCCGGGACGGTGATCTCGCCGGGCTGGAGAAGCTGCTGACGGCGGACGTGACCTGGTCGAGCGACGGCGGCGGCAAGGTCAGCGCGGCCCGCCGGCCGGTCGAGGGGCGCGAGAAGGTCGCGCGGCTCGCGGTGGGCGGCGCCGAGCGGTTCGCTGCGGGGCTGCGGTACACGCCGGCCGAGGTCAACGGCGAGTACGGGCTGGCCGCGTGGGCGGGCGACGTGCTGGCCGGCGTGGTCGCGTTCGAGGTGCGGGACGGTCTGATCGCGCATCTGCGGGTCGTGGTGAACCCGGACAAGCTGGACTTCGTACGGCGTCAGCTCGCGCGGCCGTAGGGGCGTGTCACATTTCGCCGGGGCCGCGCGGTCTGAGCTGACGTGGGGTGTTCCACCAGGGAGCGCCCGCGTTCGAAGGGACTGACGGCATGACGACGATCCTGGTGACCGGCGGGACGGGCACCCTCGGCCGACTCGTCACCGAGCGGCTGCGCGCGGACGGCCACGAGGTGCGCGTGCTGAGCCGGCGCACCCCTCCGTACGCCGTCGACCTGCGCGAGGGCGGTGCCGGACTGGACGCGGCGGTCGACGGAGTGGACACGATCGTGCACTGCGCCTCCACGCAGACCGGCGGGGACGAGAAGGCGGCGGCGAACCTGATCGCGGCGGCGCGGCGGGCGGGCGTGCGCCATCTGGTCTACATCTCGATCGTCGGCGTCGACCGGGTGCCGTTCCCGTACTACCGGACCAAGCTCGCCGTGGAGAAGGCGGTGGAGGAGTCGGGGCTCGGCTGGACGGTGCTGCGGGCGACCCAGTTCCACGACCTTCCCGTGATGCTGTTCCGGACGCTGGCCAGGCTGCCGGTCCTGCTGCTGCCCGCGATGGTGGCGGACCAGCCGATCGAGGTGGCCGAAGTGGCCGACCGGCTCGCCGAGTTGGCGCAGGGCGAGCCCGCCGGGCGGGTCGAGGACATGGGCGGCCCGCAGATCCGCACCCTGGAGTCGCTGGCCCGCTCCTACCTCAAGGCGACGGGGCGCAAGCGGGCCGTGCTCAGCGTGCCGCTGTTCGGCAAGGCGTACCGGGCCTTCCGCGAGGGCGGCCACCTGACCTCGGAACACGCCGTCGGGAAGGGGACGTTCGAGGAGTACCTGGCACGGCATCGGGGATGAAGCGCTCGCGCGAGCACCGAACACGGTGGGCCGACGCGAACAGGTCATCCCGGGCGCCGAAGGCAGAGGCACCTCGGGTCACCGTCAGCCGGCGCGAGCAGCTCGTCCCGGGCGCCGACGGCTAAAGCGCCCCGGATCACCGGCCAACCGGCGCGAACAGGTCGCCCTGGGCGCCCACGGCTAAGACGCCCCGGATCACCGGTCCGCAGGCGCGAACAGGTCGTCCTGGGCCCGGTCCCGGGCGGTGAGCAGGGCGCCGCGCAGGACGGCGCCGCCGCCGAGGGTGCTCGGTCGGACCTCGGTGACCAGGGGTGACATCCGCCGGACCCGCTCCTCCACGCGGGCGGCGAGCTCCTCGCCGCCCGCTTGTCCCACCTCACCGCCCAGCACGACGCACCCCGGGTCGAGGATCGCCACGACGGAGGCCACCCCCACGGCGAGCCGGTCGGCGAGTTCGTCGAGAAAAGGGCCCGCGCCGCCGAGTCCGGACCCGGCGGCCTCCGCCGGATCCGGGGCCGCCTGCCGCGCTTCCGGGAGCGGACTCTCGGCCGGCGTACCGGCTCCCGAGGCCGGCCCGGTCACCGGCGCCGTTCTCCCCGCCGCCTGCTCGGCCGCCGATCTGACCAGCGCCGCGGCCGGTGGTTCCTCTCCCGTCGGCGTCGCGCTCAGCCCGTGCCGGCGGGCCAGTTCCGTGATGGCCGCCGATCCGGCCAGGGAGTGGAAGCCACCGTCGCAGTCCGTCGCCGAGGGCAGTCCGGTGGTGCCGGGGACCGGCAGGAAACCGATCTCCCCGGTGCCGCCGGAGGCTCCCCGGCGCAGCGCGCCGTCCAGCACGACCGCCGCGCCCGTGCCGTAGCTCAGCCAGAGCAGGACGAACGTGTCGCGGTCGCGGGCCGTGCCGTCGCGCTGTTCGGCGAGGGCCGCGAGGTTGGCCTCGTTGTCGATGTTCACGTGGGCCTCGGGGAACCGCTCCTGGAGCGCGGCGACCAGGCGCCGGTGCCAGGCGGGCAGCCCCGAGGAGTCACGGAGTTCGCCGGTGGCCGGGTCGATCAGGCCGGGCGCGCCGATGCCCACGGTGTGCAGGCTCCCCCAGGCCCGCACGTCCGCCCGCGGGGGCACCCCGCTCGCCTCGGCCTCCTTCGCGACGCGCTCGACCAGCGACACCGCCTGCTCGACCACCGGGCCGGTGCCCGTCTCCCCGCCGATCGGCACCGACGCCTCGGCCAGCACCCGCCCCACCAGGTCGGCGACGACCACCGAGACACTCTCGGTGCGCACGTCCAGCGCGGCCAGCCGGGCACGGTCGGCCAGGATCCCGTACAGCTTCGCGTTGGGTCCGCGCCGCTGCTCCCCGGCCTCGCCGACCACCGTGATGAGACCGGCGTCGGACAACCGCTCCACGAGGTCGGCGACCGTCGGCCGGGACAGTCCGGTCAGCTGCTTCAACTGCCCCGCCGTCAACGGGCCCTCCTGCTGCAGCAGACGCAGGGCGAGCCGGTCGTTGATGGCCCGGGCGGTGCTGGGGGATGCGGGCATGCCGGGGATCCTTCCAGATCGGCGGGGCCGCGAGGGCGGACCTCCGGGCCCCGCTCGGCCATTAATCCTCTATCTATCAGGAAGGGACCCTGATAGTTTACGCGGCGCGACCGAGGTCCGGAAGGAACGGGAGGGGACGGGAGAATGAGCGACGACGTGGCCGAAGACCTGCGTGAGGTGAGGCGCGCCCGGTACGCCGTGGCCGCCGTGTTCGCCGTGCACGGCGCCGTCACCGGCACGTTCGCGACCCGGGTGCCGTGGATCCAGGAGCACGCGCACCTCAGCGCGGGCCAGCTGGGCTTCGCACTGGCCTTCACCGCGCTCGGCGCCTCCTGCTCGATGCCGCTGGCCGGCCGGATCAGCCACCATTTCGGCAGCCGTACGGCCCTGCGTGGACTGATCGCCCTGTGGACGCTGTCGCTCGTGCTGCCGTCCGTGGCGCCGAACATGCTCATCCTGTGCCTGGCGATGTTCACCTACGGCGCGAGCGCGGGCATGGCGGACGTGGCCATGAACGCGCTGGGTGTGGAGATCGAGCACCGGCTGAACAAGTCGATCATGTCCGGGCTGCACGGCATGTGGAGCGCGGGCGCCCTGATCGGCTCGGCGGGCGGCACGCTCGCCGCGCACCTGGGGGCCGACGCGCGGGTGCACTTCGCGCTGGCGTCGGCGACCCTCACCGTCCTCGGCCTGCTGGCCTGTTCCTGGGTGCTCGACCTGCAGCCCGCCGAGGACGAGGAGCCGCCGCCGCGGTTCGCGCTGCCGCCGAGGTCCGCGCTGCTGATCGGCGCGGTCGGGTTCTGCGCGGTGTTCGCGGAGGGCGCCAGCCTCGACTGGTCGGCGGTCTTCCTGCGCGACCAGCTGGAGACCTCGGCCGGCCTGGCGGCCGCCTGCACGACCGGGTTCATGCTGACCATGGCGGCGGCACGGCTGGTGGGCGACGCGGTGGTCAACCGGCTCGGCGCGGTCCGCACGGTCCGGGCGGGCGGGGCGTTCGCCGTGCTCGGTGGAGTGCTGATCGTCCTGGCGGGTCATCCGGCGGTGGCGATGACGGGCTTCGCGCTGCTGGGTCTCGGCATCGCCGTCGTCGTGCCGTTGTGCTTCGCGGCGGCCGGGCACAGCGGGCCGAACCCGAGCCAGGCCATCGCGGGCGTCGCCACCATCACCTACACCTCGGGCCTGATCGCGCCCAGCCTGATCGGCGGGGTGGCCCAGGCGACGAGTCTGGTGGTGTCGTTCGTGCTGGTGACCGTCCTGGCCTGCGGGCTCGCCGCCTTCGCGGGCGTCCTGCGCACGGGCGAGCGCGGCATCCGTACCGAGGTCAGTCCGCAGGCCGCAGCAGTGCCCGACCCGCGGCCCTGAAGCCCTCGCTCCACGGCGTGGGGCGCATCGTGGCCGCGTCCAGCCGGACCAGGACCCGGGTGCCCCGCGCGTAGGTCTCGGTCCCGTCGGCCGAGCAGAACCGGAAGCCGTACGTCAGGCCGGTGTTGCCGAGCCGTTCCAGCCACAGGTGGACGGCGTACTCGCCCGGCCGGGTCACCGGCGCCTCGTAGCCGATGGTCAGCTCCTTGACCGCGTTGCAGGCGTCTCCGGCCGCTGCCCAGTCGCCGTCGAAGTGGATCCCGTGTTCCTGCCACAGCTCGGTCCAGGCCTGCTCGACCTTCAGCGGGTAGCGGGCGTTGTGCAGCAGCCCGAGCGCGTCCAGGTCGTCGAAGTGGACGGTGACGGGGATCAGCCGGCCGTACGACAGGGCGGGGGCGATCGGGGCTTCGGCGGTCACGGGTGGGACTCCTGAACGTCAAGGGTGAAGCGGTGGGGTCGCTCCATCCTAAGCGGACGCTCAGGAGTCCCGGTCGGGAAGGGCCTGGTCAGCCGACGATCGAGTCCAGCTGCTCGGCCGCCGGGCGCAGCGCCCAGAGGTCGCCGCCGGGCGGGGCCTCCAGCTTCCCGACGGCCTCGCGGGCCGCCTCGTCGCCCGCATCGGCCGCCGCGTGCACGACGTCGCTCGCGGCGTACCGGTGGAACTCCAGCTCCGGATGCGGCCAGGCCGCCGCCCCGGTCGCGGCGGGCAGCAGATAGTCCACGGCCCCGAACAGGCCCTGCCCTTGCGGACCTCGATAGGCCCACAGGTTCACGCCCACGTGCCGGCCGATCGCCGCGAGCCGTGTGTAGGCGACCAGGTCGAAAGTGGAGTAGTGCCAGCTCCTGGTCCGCGCGAGCTCCTGCGGCTGGCTGCCGTCGGCGGCGATCTGCGGGTCGATGCGCCTGGTGCGGGCGTCCAGGACCGTCCGCCGGGCCAGCGCCCGGTCGCCGGTGGCGAAGGCGAGGGCGGCGAGCTGCATGTCGTAGAAGGTGCCGTGGTTGTTGCCGGCCGCGCCCTCCTGCTTGCCGAAGTCGCTGTTCTCCAGCCAGTCGCGGAAGTCGGAGTTCCACTCGCGCATCGCGGCGCGGTCCTGGGCGCTCCAGCCGGGTGCTCCGGTGGCCAGGAGGGCTTGGGCGTCCAGGACGCTCGTGTACGACTGGGAGAAGTCGATGACGCCGATGGCCCGGCCGTCGTACCTGCACGGGATGAACTGGGCGTGGTCCAGGTTCGGGTTCATCCGGGTGGCCGGGTCGAGGAACCAGGTGCGCAGGATCCGGGCGGCCTTCTCGGCGTAGGCCTTCCGGCCCGTGTAGTACCAGGCCAGCGAGAGGTCGTACGTCGAGTCGAAGACCTTCTCGACGTCCTGGCGGTCGGTGCCGGAGTCGACCTCGGGATTGCGCTGTCCGTCCTTCTGGACGTAGGGGCAGCCCCAGGGGTTGTCGGCGGTGGGTGTGGTGGTGGGCCACCAGTAGGGGGCCTGGCTGAGGTAGTCGTGGGGGTCGCCGCCGGGGGCGGGCCGGGGCTTGTCGACGACCGTCCAGGGGCCCTGGTGCAGCCAGTTGTCGGCGCGGGCCGTCAACGCCGCCAGTTCCCGGCGGAGTCGGGGATCGCCGCGGTCGAGAAGGGCTTTCGTCCGCTGCAGTCGGGCGCCGTCGAGGACAACGGTGGCGGGTGCCTTGGGGCTCGCGTGCGCGGAGGGGGCCAGGGCGGCCGCGATGGTCGCCACCGTCGCGAGCAGCACGGCCGCGCGGGATCTTCCACTCATCCGGACTCCGATCCATCAAGAGGAGCGGTCAGAAATGTGAACGCAGTTCACGAGTAGGACCGTGCGAGCGTAGAACCCCGAGGTACCCGTGACAATGGTCCGGACAAGACTTCAGGTACGAAGAAAGCGAACCCTCACCATGGATCTCGGCGTGCGCTGGAAACTGCACGGAGACGGGCGGTCGCCCGCGCCCGGAGCGGTGGTACGCCCCGACGAACGGCTCTCCTGGCCCCGCACGGTCGGCCTCGGCGCCCAGCACGTGGTGGCCATGTTCGGCGCGTCCTTCGTGGCGCCGGTACTGATGGGCCTGGACCCCAACCTGGCGATCATGATGTCGGGCGTCGCGACCGTGATCTTCCTGCTGGCCACGCGCGGCCGGGTGCCGAGCTACCTGGGCTGCTCGCTGTCGTTCGTCGGCGTCGCGGCCGTGATCCGCGCGCAGGGCGGCACGAGCGCCACCGTCACCGGCGCGGTCCTCGTCGTCGGCTTCGCGCTGTTCCTCGTCGGTCTCGCCGTGCAGCGCTTCGGCGCGCGGATCATCCACGCCGCGATGCCGCCGATCGTCACCGGAGCGGTGGTGATGCTGATCGGCTTCAACCTCGCGCCCGTCACGGCCTCCACCTACTGGCCGCAGGACCAGTGGACGGCCCTGCTGGTCATGATCTTCACCGCTCTGGCCGTCGTCGGCCTGCGCGGCTTCTGGTCACGGATCGCGATCTTCCTGGGACTGGTCTTCGGGTACGGCATCTCCTGGGCCTTCGACCGGATCTTCGGCCGCATCCACTCGGCCGACGCGAGCGGCAAGGTCACCGACCACTGGCGCCTGGACCTCTCCGGCGTCGGCAAGGCGGACTGGATCGGCCTGCCGTCCTTCCACGGGCCGACCTTCCAGTGGTCGGCGATCCTGGTCGCGCTCCCCGTCGTCATCGCCCTGGTCGCCGAGAACGCCGGCCACGTCAAGGCGGTCGGCGAGATGACCGGTGACCCGCTCGACGACAAGCTCGGCACGGCGATCTCGGCCGACGGCGTCGGCTCCATGCTGTCCACCGCGCTCGGCGGCCCGCCCAACACCACGTACTCCGAGAACATCGGCGTGATGGCCGCGACCCGCGTCTACTCCACCGCCGCCTACTGGGCCGCCGCCGGCTTCGCCCTCCTTTTCGGCCTGTGCCCGAAGTTCGGCGCGGTCGTCGCCGCGATCCCGGGCGGCGTCCTCGGCGGCATCACCGTCATCCTGTACGGCATGATCGGCCTGCTCGGCGCGCAGATCTGGACCAACGCCCGGGTGGACCTGCGCAATCCGCTCAACCTGGTGCCGGCCGCCGCGGGCGTCATCATCGGTGTCGGCGACGTCACCATGAAGTTCTCCGACCACTTCTCCCTCAGCGGCATCGCGCTGGGCACGGTGGTCGTCATCACCGGCTACCACGGGCTGCGGGCCCTGGCCCCCGCCCACCTCAAGCAGCAGGAGCCGCTCCTCGACGAGGGCACGTCCTCCTACGACGAGGCCAAGGCGTAGGCGTACGACGGGCTGAACGTCCCCGGCGCCCCCTTGCAACCGTCCGACTCCCCCGGCAGCTTCACCCACAGGTAGGCGTCGATCCGGGCCTGCCCCGTGCTCAGCGTCGGCGCCCGCCCGATCCTGCGGCCCGCCGGGTCGCACCACGCGCCGTCGGCCGGGGCGCCGTTGCCGTTGCGGCTGGTGTCGATGACGGCGCCGAGACTCGCGGGGCCGCCGAGGGCGTCGAGGACCCGGCGGTCGTAGGCGATCTCGTCGGCCGTCGTGCGGAAGTTGGACACGTTGCTGAAGATGCCGTCGGAGGAGGCGGCCGAGGCGGCGCCCGCCTGCCGGAGCAGGGCCGCCTGCTCGCCGGCCGGGTGCCAGCCGGAGTGACCGGCGTCGTAGTAGACCCGGGCCTTCGGGTCGGCGGCCTTCAGCACGCGGCCGGCGCGGGCCAGCGAAGCGAGACGCGCGGCCCTCCGGCCGGCGGAGAGGCAGCCGGCCTGGGCGACGGAGTCGGGCTCCAGGACGACGACGACCTCGCCGGAGCCGAGCCCCGCGGCGAACGCGTCGATCCAGCGGTCGTAGGCGTCGAGGTCCGGCGCCCCGCCCTCGGAGGCCCCGCCGCAGTCGCGGTCCGGGATCGCGTACGCCACGAGCACCGGCACCCGGTCCTGCGCGGCGGCGCCCGAGGTGACCGCGCGGACCCGGGAGGCGATGGTCGACAGTGAGGGGTCGGTGAGCCACACCGCGGCGGGCCGGTCGGCGATCCGGGACGCGATGACCGGCGTGCGCGGGTCGGCCGGGTGGGCGCGGACCCAGTCGAGGACGTGGGAGTCGGGATGGCGGTAGAGAAGGGCGGAGACGGTCGAGGACCGCTGCGTGGGCGCGGAGGCGGCCGCGCTCCTCGACAGCCATGGCGAGGATGAGCGCGAGGGCGAAGTCGGGCTCGGCGAAAGGGACTTCGTGACCGTGAGCGACGGCCGAGGCGCCGCGGTCTGCCGGTCCGGGTGCGGCGAACCGGTCGCCGCCGGCTTCGCCGCGTCGGCGTCGCGGCCCCCGTCGAGCGCGGAGATCGCGCCGGTGACGGTGGCGACGGCGACCACCGCCGAGGCCGCCGCGACCATGGCGGTGCGCCGGGCGCGTCCGCGCCGGGCCCGGCGTGCGGCCAGACGCTGCGCGCGTAAGCCTGACACGGCCTCGCTCCCCCTCCCCCACGGCGGAGCGTTCCCCCGTTTCGGGGAAGCCTCGGGCCCGCCGCCACTGCGGTCAGCGTAGGACTGGGACCCTTCCCCCATGCCGCAACTGCACCAGTTCGACCCGACCGTGGACGCGGTGGTCTCGCGTCTGCGCGCCCTCGACGCGGCCCTCCCCGAGCGGGACGGGATCGCGGTGTTCAACCGCGTCTACCTCGCCGTCACCGAGGCCGTCGACCGCCGGATCGACGCCGGCCGTTTCCCGGACGCCCGGGCCGCGATCACCCTGGACGTGCGGTTCGCGGAGCGCTTTCTCGCGGCCGTCGACACGGTGGCGGACGGCCGGCGTCCGCCCGCATGCTGGCGGCCCCTGTTCCAGTTCCGCCGGCATCCGGGCGTACGTCCGCTGCAGTTCGCGCTGGCGGGCATCAACGCGCACATCGGGCACGACCTGGCGCTCGCCGTGGTGGACAGCTGTCGTAGCCTGCGCTGCGAACCGGCCGATCTGGAGGACGAGTTCGACCGTGTGGGCGACCTCCTCGTCTCGCTGGAGGAGCGCATCCGCGAAGAGCTGATGCCGGGCCCCGACCTCCTCCAGATCGCCGACCCGCTCACCCATCTGCTCGGCTCGTGGAGCCTGGAGCGGGCGCGGGAGGCCACCTGGACGGCCGCGCGGGCCCTGTGGGCGCTGCGCCGACTGCCGGACGTGGCCGAGGAGTTCACCGAACGGCTGGATACGGCCGTCGGCTTCGCGAGCCGCATGTTGCTGACGCCGCTCCCGGATTAAGTTGACGGTTGTACCGACCCAAAGGAGCGTACGCATGGCCATCAGGCTGGGACTGAGCCTTCCCCAAGCGCGGCAGTACGACATCGGACGGGACGTGCCCGACGTGGCCCGCACCGCCGAACAAATCGGTTACGAGAGCCTGTGGGTCTACGAGCGGGCCCTGTTCCCCGAGCCCGCGACCCAGGGCCTGTACGGCATCGAGGGGCTGGCCTGGCCCGACATGTACCGCGGTGTTCCCGATCCCCTGGTGACGCTGACCCTGGCGGCCGCGTCGACCGAGCGGGCCCGGCTCGGCACGAGCATCCTGGTGGCGCCGCTGCACAACCCCTTCCAACTGGCCAAATCCCTCGCGACGCTGGACGCGGCGAGCGGTGGCCGGGTGGTGGCGGGCCTCGGCACGGGCTGGTCGCTCGACGAGTACGCCGCGGCCGGCGTGGCGCCGTTCGAGGAGCGGGGCCGGGTCCTGGACGAGATCATCGACGTCTGCCGGGCGGTGTGGGGCCCGGACCCGGTGACGTACGAGGGCAGGATCACGAAGATCGCCTCGGCCGTGGTGGCGCCCAAGCCCGCCCGACCGATCCCGATCCTGCTGCCCACCAACAGCAAGAAGGCCATGACCCGGCTCGTCGACCGCGCCGACGGCTGGATGCCCATCGCCATGGGTGTCGAGCAACTGGCCACGCAGTGGCGGCAGTTGCAGGATCTGGCGGCCGAGCGCGGCCGCACCGACCCGATCGAGACGGTGGTGCGGATCAACGCCCGGCACTCCCCCAAGGCCTACGACGGCACGGACCGCTCCCCCTTCCAGGGCAGCACCGCGCAGATCGTCGAGGACCTCGCGGCCCACGTCGCCGGCACCGGCCTCGACGCGTTCTTCTTCGAACTCCAGGGCAGTGCCCGGGACGCCGAGGAACTCAAGGACGTGGCCGCCGAGATCCACGAGTCCGTGCGCGCGGCCGGGATCTAGCGCGAACGGGCCCTAGTCCTCGGGCAGTTCGACCGGCGCGATCTCGTCGTACAGGTCGCCCGGGCCCGGGTTGGACGGGTCGGTCGAGCCGCCGAGGTGGTGCATGACGCCCCAGACCGCGTTCAGCGCGGTCTGGATGGCTCCCTCGGCCCAGCCGGCCGTCCAGGAGATGTCGTCGCCGGCGAGGAAGATGCCCCGCTTGTCCTCGGGCAGCCGGTCCTGCATGAAGTGGGTGAACAGGCGCCGCTGGTAGCGGTAGTGGCCGGGCAGGTTGGCCTTGAACGCGCCCATGAAGTACGGCTCGTTCTCCCAGGAGACGGTCACCGGGTTACCGATGATGTGCTTCCTGATGTCGACCTTGGGATAGATCTCGCCGAGCGACTTCAGCATGACCTCCATCCGCTCGTTCGCGGACAGCGGCAGCCACTTCAGGCTGTCGTCGCACCAGGTGTAGGAGAGGCAGATGACGGCCGGCTTGTCCGGGCCGTCGTCGAGCAGGTAGGTACCGCGCGTCATACGGTCGGTGAGGGTCATCGACATGACGTCCCGGCCGGTCTCCTCGTCCTTGTCCAGCCAGAACGGCCGGTCGACGGGCACGAAGAGCTTGCTGGACTCCATGTAGTGGGTGCGCTCGATGGCGGTCCAGTGGTCGATCGGGAAGAGCGAGTCGTCGCAGGCGATCTTCGACAGCAGCATCCAGGACTGGGCGGTGAAGACGGCCGCCTTGTAGGTGCGGATGTCGCCGCGCGCGTCGGTGACGGTGATCCGGTTGCCGGCCGCCCGGTGCAGGCGGGTCACGGCCGGGCGGGGCTCGCCGTTCTCGTGCAGCGTCGCCAGCGAGGTGCCCTGCGCCCAGTGGACGATCTTCCCGGGCGCGCGCTCCCACAGCCTGAGCGGCAGCTGCTGGGAGCCGCCGACGATCCCGCGGTGGTGGTCGTCGGCCTCGGTGTAGACGACCCGCAGGATCTCCAGGATGGAGTTGGGGAAGTCGGTGTCCCAGCCGCCGGTGCCGAAGCCGACCTGGCCGAAGATCTCGCGGTGCCGGAAGGACTTGAAGGCCTCGGAGTCGCAGAGGAAGCCGTAGAAGGTCTGGTTGTCGAGCTTCTCGACGAGCCTGCCCCAGATCTCGCGGATGCGCGGCACGTCCCGCTCGCGCAGGGCGCGGTTCATGTCGGAGAAGTCGGCGCCCTCTTCGAGGCACTTGTTCCAGGCGTCGGCCACATCGCGGTAGACCTGCGGCAGGTCGTCGATGGTCTCGGCGTAGTGCGACTCGCCCTTGAGGTCGACGACGGTCGAAGGGGTCGTCTCGGCAAGGGGGTTGGGGAAGGGCCGGGTCTCCAGGTCGACCAGGTCGATGTAGTGCTGGAGGGCGGTCGAGGAGGGCGGGAAGCGCATCGCGCCCATCTCGGCGGTCAGGCCCTCGGTGCTGGGGCCGTCGAAGCCGACGGTGCGCAGCCGCCCGCCGATCTGGTCGGCCTCGTACACGACCGGCTTCAGACCCATCTTCATCAGCTCGTACGCGGCCACGATGCCGGACAGGCCGCCGCCGACGACCGCGATCTCGGTGCCGTGCTCGGTCGCCGGTATCTGGCCGAGGCCCGCCGGGTGGGCGAGGAAGTCGTCGTAGGCGTAGGGGAAGTCCGGGCCGAACATGGTGATCGGCGGCAGCTGCTGCTCGTCCGCATGCTCGACGGCGTTGGGCACGGTGGACGTCATGGGGTACGGACTCCTTGCGAGAACTGCTGGGTGAGGGCTGGAGGGGGTGTTCAGACGAGCGACCGGTACAGACCGGGGCGACGGTCCTTCAGGTACGGGTTCGCCTCGCGGGAGGCGGCGAGGAAGGCGGGGTCGACGTCGGCGACCACCAGCTCCTCGCCGCGGCCGGCGCGGGTGCGGGCGATGCCGTCGGGGCCCGCGAGGGCGGACAGCCCGAAGAACTCGAACTCGCCCTCCGGGCCGACCCGGTTGACGTAGGCGACGTACATCTGGTTCTCCCAGGCACGCACCGGGACCATCGACTCGGCGACGAACTGGAACGGGTGCATGTTCGCCGTGGGCACGACGAGCAGGTCGGTGCCGGCCAGGGCATGGGCGCGGGCGTTCTCGGGGAACTCGACGTCGTAGCAGATCATCAGGCCTACGGTGAGGTCGCCCAGCCGGGCCTGGACGAGCGACTGCTCGCCCGGGGTGAAGTGCTCGCGCTCGGCGGGGCCGAAGAGGTGGGTCTTGCGGTAGTTCGCGAGGCGGACGCCCTCCGCGGAGATCAGCTGCGCGGAGTTGAAGACCGTCTCGCCGTCGCGCTCGGGGTATCCGTAGGCGATCGCGAGCCCGTGCCGCCCGGCGATGTCGGCGACCGCGTCCGCGGAGTCCCCGTCGGCGGGCTCGGCGAGCCGGGCGATGTCGTCGCCGATCGCGTACCCGGTCAGGAACATCTCCGGCGCGGCCAGCAGCGCGGCCCCGGCGGCGGCGGCACGGCTCGCGGCCGCGTCGAGGACCTTGAGGTTCTCGGCGACGGATCCGGGGCGTCCGGAGCTCTGCAGCAGGGCGGTGCGCATGCGTGGTCCTCGACGGGTACGGAGAGGTTGGAGGGTCATCTAGAAGGTACGGTCGCCGGGCTGCGACCAGCAAGAAGGACCCGTTGCGCGCCGGTGAGCGGTTCATTGCGTACGGCACCCCTGACGCGGCGATTCGTTGCGCGCCCCGGCGCGGGCGCGGATCGCCAGCGCCAGAGCGGTCAGCAGATACGGCAGCGCGAACAGGACGAAGGCCGTGCCGTGGCCGGATCTCGTCGCGATCGCCGCGTATCCGGCGTACACGGCGACCGTGACCAGTTCTGTGCCCAGGCCGGCGACCGAGGTGAGGGTGGCGCGGCCGGTGTCGTCGATGCGCTGCTGGAGGCGGACGTCGGCGAGGACGGTCGCCAGCTGGAAGCCCCCGAAGGCGACGGCCACCAGCCCGAGGGCGAGCGGTGTACGGACCGCCGCGCCCACGGCGAGGGCGACGGCGGCCACCCCGAGGAGCCACGCCAGTCCGCCGGTCCCCAGGCGTTCGAAGCGGCCGGCGAGCAGGCTGCCGGCCGTGGCGCCCGCCCAGATCAGCAGGAGCAGGTAGGGGACCCGGGCGTCCGGCACCCCGGTCTCGCGCACCAGCAGCGGCGTGTACTCGTCCAGCGCCCCCCACACGGCGGTCACGGCCGGTACGAGCAGGATCGCCCCGCGCACCGCGGGCTTGCGCCGTGCCTCCGCGAGTCCCGCCCAGAGGGTCGCGGCCTCGCTCCCGTCGTCGTGCGCGGCCGCGGGCCGCTGCTCGGGGAACGCGCAGGCCGTCACCGCGGACGCCAGACAGACCAGGACGCTCGCCGCGCCGACGGCCGGGTAGCCGCCCCACGCGAGGACGGGCCCGGCGAGTCCCATCGCGGCCATGACCGCGACCAGGCCCACCGCCCGGGACCTGCCCATGAGACGGGCGTACCGGTCGGCCGCGCCCAGCCGCTCCAGTTCCTCGTACACCAGCGCTTCCAGCGCCCCGGAGACGAACGCTCCCCGCGCCCCCCAGAGCACGAAGCCCACGGCGAAGGCCCAGTACGACGGGACGATCACCCACAGCGCGAAGCCGACGGCGGTCAGCAGCGGGCCGAGCCACAGCAGCGTCCGCCGCGAGACGGCGTCGGCCCAGGCACCGGAGGGCACCTCCAGCACGACGCCGGTGACCGACCACAGCACGAACAGGGAGGAGATCTGCCAGACGGACAGCCCGGTGTCGCTGAACAGCAGCGTGTACACCGGGTAGAGCAGCACGAACTCGTCGAGGAACGAGTAGCCGTACAGGGTGGCCGTCAGCCGGCGGACACCGGTCGCCGGCGGACGGGTTGATGAGAGTGTCATGTGGCCTTCCCGGAAGGGCGGTTCGGACGTCGTGGGTACGGCGTCCGAGGCGGCCCTCGGGAGGCTCGGCTGGTGGATCAATGTCGCCAGGTCATGAGACCGATGCTAGAGAGTTCCGGGCCCGACGCCCAGCGAGAATGCGGAGCGGACCCGGCGTGAGGGCTCTTCCTGGAAGGGATCAGCCCGTAGGGTCGCACCACCAGCCCGTTACGGAGGTTGCGGTGAACATCGCGGTGCTGCCCCGGATCGACGAGCACGAGACGGTGGTCGGGGCCGAGGGCGGTGCCGTCTGGCACGCGCTCGGCGAGACCCTGGAGCGGTCCTTCGGGCGACCGCGCTCGGCCCGTTACGCCCGTCTCGTCGGCGTCGCCGACCGGACGGTGTCCGGGCCGCGGCCCCTTTCCCGGGGTTCGGCCTTCCCCGGGTTCCGGGTGGCCGACGCGGTTCCGGAACGGGAGCTGGTGCTCGTCGGCCGGCATCACTTCTCGACGTACGCCCTGGTCTTCCGGATGGAGACGGCCGGGATCGGGCGGACCCGGCTGCGGGCGGAGACCCGGGCCCGGTTCCCCGGGCCGGGCGGTGCCCTCTACCGGCTGCTGGTCATCGGCACGGGTGCGCACGCGCTGCTCACCGGGCGTCTGCTGGCGACGGTCCGGCGCCGTGCCGAGGGGTCAGGTCGGTGAGCCCGACGAGAAGCGGCGCAGCAGCGGGGAGAGCACCAGCACGGACTTGGTCCGCTCCACGAAGGGCTCGCCGGCGATCCGCTCCAGGACGCGTTCGAAGTGCCGCATGTCGGAGGCGAAGACCTGGACGATCGCGTCCGCGTCGCCGGTGACGGTCGACGCGGCCACGACCTCCTGGTAGCGCTCCAGTCCGCGCCGGATGGTCTCCGGCGAGGTGTTGTGCCGGCAGTAGATCTCGACGAACCCCTCGGTCTCCCAGCCGAGGGCCGAGGGGTCGACGCGGACGGTGAAACCGGTGATGGCCCCGGTGGCGCGCAGCCGGTCCACGCGGCGCTTCACGGCGGGCGCGGACAGGCCGACCAGTTGCCCGATGTCCGCGTAGGAGCGGCGGGCGTCCTCGGCGAGGGCGTGCACGATGCGTTCGTCGAGATCGTTCAGCACGGTGGGTCGTTCAGCTCTCAGATGGTGCGAGTCGGGAGCGGCGGTGGCCGTACACGAAGTAGAACACGAGCCCGACGGCCATCCAGACACCGAAGACCACCCAGGTGACGGCGGACAGGCTGCCCATCATCCACACGCAGAAGCCGAAGCCGAGCGCGGGCAGGACGGGCGAGAGCGGGACGCGGAAGGTGCGGTTCATGTGCGGACGGGTCCGGCGCAGCACCACGACGGCGATGTTGACCAGGGCGAAGGCGAACAGCGTGCCGATGCTGGTGGCGTCGGCGAGCTGGCCGAGCGGGATCGCGGCGGCGAGGACACCGCAGAACAGGGACACGATCACGGTGTTGGCGCGGGGGGTGCCGGTCTTCGGGTGCACCTTGGAGAACACCTTGGGCACCAGGCCGTCGCGGGACATGGCGAAGAGGATGCGGGTCTGGCCGTAGAGCACCGTGAGCACCACGCTGGCGATGGCGATGACGGCGCAGGCGGCGAGCAGGGTCCCCCAGAACGACTGGCCGGTGACGTCGCGCATGATCTGGGCGAGCGCGGCCTCGGAGTCGTTGAACCGCCGCCAGGGCTTGGCGCCGACGGCGACGGCGGCGACGAGGACGTAGAGCGCGGTGACGATGACGAGCGACAGCATGATGGCGCGGGGCAGGTCGCGCTGGGCGTCCTTCGCCTCCTCACCGGCGGTGGAGGCGGCGTCGAAGCCGATGTAGGAGAAGAACAGCGTGGCCCCGGCGGCGCTCACGCCCGCCATGCCCAGCGGCATGAAGTGCTCGTAGTTCCCGGACCGGAAGCCCTGGATACCGATGGCGCAGAACATCACCAGGGCGGCGATCTTCACGCACACCATGACGGTGTTGGCGCGGGCCGACTCACGGGCGCCGCCGAGCAGGAACGCCATGGCGAGCAGGACGACGATCAGCGCGGGCAGGTTGAAGACGCCTCCGTCGCCGGGAGGCGCGGACAGCGCGGCGGGGATGGTGACGCCGATGGTCCCGTGGAGGAGTTCGTTGAGGTACTCGCCCCAGCCGACGGCGACGGCCGCCACGGAGACGCCGTACTCCAGGACCAGGCACCAGCCGCAGATCCAGGCGATCAGCTCGCCCATCGTTGCGTATGCGTACGAGTACGAGGAGCCGGAGACGGGGATCGTGCCCGCGAGCTCGGCGTAGGACAGGGCCGAGAACAGCGCGGTCAGACCGGCTATCACGAAGGAGAGGGTGACGGCCGGACCGGCCTTGGGGACGGCCTCGCCGAGGACCACGAAGATGCCGGTGCCCAGGGTGGCACCGATGCTGATCATGGTGAGCTGCCACAGCCCCAGGGAGCGGCGCAGACTGCCGCCTTCGCCCTGGCCGCCCTCTGCGACCAGGCGTTCCACCGGCTTGCGACGCATGAGGCGCGCGCCGAGGCCCGGGGACGGCGGGGCATCGGTGGTACGGCTTTGCGGGGGTGCGCCTTGGTCGAGCACGCGCTGACTCCTTCGTCGCTGCGGTCAGCGCGGCGGGGACCGTCAGGCGTCCCCGCGCGAGCAGGGACCCATCGAGCGGGGTCCTCGCCACGCCTCGTACAGCGCATGACCCTACGGGCCAGGCCTTCGCAGGCGAAATGCAGCAACCTTGCGGATACCCGCAAGATCGTTGCGTTCATCGCGAAGAGGGTGGGTGTTCGTTGCGCCGGTGTGTCGGAACGTGTGGACGACGCCCCAGGGGCGCGGGGAACTGCGCGACCGGCCACGAACCGGCCCGCAGCTGCCCCACGGCCTCCGCACCCCCGAGCGGAGCGTTCAGCTCCAGCTGGCGTGCAGCGGCTTGCCCTCGGCGTAGCCCGCGGCGCTCTGGATGCCGACGACGGCCTTCTCGGCGAACTCCTCCAGGGAGCCCGCGCCGGCGTAGGTGCAGGAGGAGCGGACGCCCGCGATGATCGAGTCGATCAGGTCCTCGACGCCCGGACGGGTCGGGTCGAGGAACATGCGGGAGGTCGAGATGCCCTCCTCGAACAGCGCCTTGCGGGCACGGTCGTAGGCCGACTCCTCGGAGGTGCGGTTGCGCACGGCACGGGCCGACGCCATGCCGAAGGACTCCTTGTAGAGCCGGCCGGAGGAGTCCTGCTGGAGGTCGCCCGGCGACTCGTAGGTGCCCGCGAACCAGGACCCGATCATCACGTTGGAGGCGCCGGCCGCGAGGGCCATGGCGACGTCGCGGGGGTGCCGGACACCGCCGTCGGCCCACACGTGCTTGCCGTACTTGCGGGCCTCGGCCGCGCACTCCAGGACGGCGGAGAACTGCGGCCGGCCGACGCCGGTCATCATGCGGGTGGTGCACATGGCGCCGGGTCCGACGCCGACCTTGATGATGTCGGCACCGGCCTCGACGAGATCCCTGACACCCTCGGCCGCGACGATGTTCCCGGCCACGATCGGCACCCCCGGGTCGAGCGCGCGGACCGTGCGGATCGCGCTGATCATCGACTCCTGGTGGCCGTGCGCCGTGTCGATGACGAGCGTGTCGACGCCCGCGTCGAGCAGCTGCTTGGCCTTGCCCGCGACATCGCCGTTGATTCCGACGGCGGCGGCGACGCGCAGCCTGCCCTGGGCGTCGACGGCCGGCGTGTAGAGCGTGGCGCGCAGGGCGCCCTTGCGGGTGAGGATGCCGGCCAGGCGCCCCTCGGCGTCGACCGCGGGGGCGTAGCGCCGGTTGGCGCCGTCGAGGCGGTTGAAGGCCTCGCGCGGGTCGATGTCGGCGTCGAGGAGCAGCAGGTCCTTCGACATGACGACCTCGAGCTGCGTGAACCGGTCGACGCCGGACAGGTCCCGGTCGGTGACGACACCGACGGGCCGCCCCTCCCCGTCGACGACGACGCCCGCGTTGTGCGCCCGCTTCGGCAGCAGGGACAGCGCGTCGGCGACGGTCTGGTGCGGGGTGAGGACGATCGGGGTGTCGAGGACGAGGTGGCGGCTCTTGACCCAGGAGATGACGTCGGTGACGACCTCGATCGGGATGTCCTGCGGGATGACCACCAGGCCGCCGCGCCGGGCGATGGTCTCGGCCATGCGGCGGCCGGCGATGGCGGTCATGTTGGCGACGACCAGCGGGATCGTGGTGCCCGTGCCGTCCGGGGCGCTGAGGTCCACGCCCTGCCGCGAGCCGACGGCGCTGCGGCTCGGGACCATGAAGACGTCGTCGTACGTCAGGTCGTACGGGGGCTGGATGTCGTTGAGGAAACGCACGTGCTGCACATCCCAGTCGATCAGAGGTGGCCCCCGGACAGGTCAGCCAGGGGGAAGAGCACGTACTTCATTGTCCCATGTCGGCCGGAATGCGATGCCCGGGCGGATCGTCCAGGCTGGTCAGGGGGCTATTGGGAGGATGCTCCAAGAGCGAGGGCCACTGTGGCGGCGGAGGCGTGCGAGAAGACGTCCAGGGCGGTCTCCCACTCGTCGGGGCGTGCCTCGGCGTAGGGCCGCCAGTTGCGCACGACGACCAGCAGCCCCTTGTCGGCGGCGTCCGCGGGCCACACTCCCGGGTCGGACAGGACGTCGGCCAGCGCGTCCCAGTTGCGGCCGAACCAGTCCGGCAGCCGCAGGTCCCGGGCGCACCGGTCCATCAGCCCGGCCTTGTCCCGGACCCCGCCCAGGTCCAGCGTGACCACGTGCTCCGTCATCTCCGTACCACCTCGAACGATTGGTAGTGATCATCGGTGTAGTAGATCTCGCCGCCCTGCCCGGTGACGATGCGCCGGGCCCCGCGGTCGCGCGAGCCCGGCGTGGGGACCGTGTATTCGTGGTAGTAGCCGCGCCGCTGCCGGGGCAGCAGCCCCTCGAAGTTGCCGAAGACGGCACCGTCCTTGGCGTACGGGAAGGGGCCGCCCTCGTCGATGAGGGCCAGCGTCCGCCGGGCCTCGGCGGGGAGTCGGGACGCCTGGACGGCGGCCGGGCCGGAGGACGCAGGCGTGGTCGTCGCGTCGCCCGACGAGCACGCCGTCAGCAGCGCGAGGAGCAGGCAGAGCAGCACACGGGGGACGAACCGGAGCACCATGCGCCCGATGCTGCCACGGCCGTCCCCGCATGACCTTCCGTCAGGGCCCGTCGGGGTCCGCCCTGTTGAGGGCCGGCCTCGGCGTCGGCCCGGCCGTCATCAGCACGTCCGCGGCCGAGGTGTCCGTCACCAGGCTGGTCACCAGCCCGGAGCGCAGCACCGCGTCGATCGCCGCCGCCTTGCGCGCCCCGCCGGCGATGGCGACGACCTCGGGGATACGGCGCAGCTGGTCGGCCTTGACCGTGATGCACCGCTCGCCGAGGTCCCGTCCGACCCGGCGGCCCTCGGCGTTGAACAGGTGCGCGGACATCTCGGCGGCGACACCGAGGGAGGCGTAGTGCGCGCGCTCCTCGTCGCTGAGCATGTCGTGCACCGTCGAGATACCGGGCTCCCAGGAGCCGATGGAGACGCAGGCGACCGTGACCTTGTCGAAGTACTCGAAGGCCCGCGCGATGCCGGTCTGGTGGCGCAGCGCCGCCGCGGTCGCCGCGTCCGGCAGCAGCATCGGCGCGTAGATGGGGTGGGCGTCGCCGCCGGAGACCTGGGCGGCGCGGCGCACGGCCTCGACGGACCCGCGCTCGGCGGTACCGGCGTCGTACACGCCCGTCAGCTGCACCACGGTGCACGGTGGCAGCCGGTCCAGGGCGGCGGCCATGTGGATGGTGGAGCGGCCCCAGGCGAGCCCGAGCACATCGCCCTCGTTGACGAGCTCGCCGAGCAGGTCGGCGGCCACCTCGCCGAGGTTCTCCGGGTCGGGGGTCTCCTCGGCCTCGGCCGGCGACTCCACCACGACCGCGTGCCTGAGGCCGTAGCGGGCCCGCAGCGCGTCCGAGCGCTCGGCGTCCAGCTCGGCCGGGACCCGGATCTCGATGCGTACGAGATCCCGTTCGAGAGCGGTCTCCAGGACCCGGGCCACCTTGAAGCGGCTGACGCCGAACTCCTCCGCGATCTGGATCTTGGACTTGCCCTCGAGGTAGAAGCGGCGGGCCATGGCCGCCGCCTGCACCAGCTCGGCGGGTCCCATCCGCACTGCTGACCGGCCGCCCGCCGTCATACCCGACACGGCGTTCTCCTCACTGCTGTTCACACTCTGGATTCGCCGTCATCCTTGCAGATCCGGCGTAGTTGATCCGCCCCGTTGGGCGCCGTTCACAGCTGTTCACCGACCTGTGGCTCAGTGGTCGCACGCCCAGGACGCCTCAGCGGTCACCGACTCCGCCTGATTGCGCAGGGCACGTACCGCCTCGGCGGGGTCGTCGGCGCCGTACACCGCGGAGCCCGCGACGAAGACGTCCGCGCCGGCCTCCGCGCAGCGCTCGATGGTCGCGGCCGAGACGCCTCCGTCGACCTGGAGCCACAGCTCCAGCCCGTGCTTGCTGATCAACTCGCGGGTGCGCCGAATCTTCGGAAGCATGATGTCCAGGAACGCCTGCCCGCCGAAGCCCGGCTCGACCGTCATGATCAGCAGCATGTCGAGTTCCGGCAGCAGGTCCTCGTACGGCTCGATGGGCGTCGCGGGCCGCAGCGCCATGGAAGCACGGGCGCCCTTGGCCCGGATCTCCCGGGCCAACCGCACCGGAGCGGTGGCCGCCTCCACGTGGAAGGTGACGGAACCGGCCCCCGCTTCCACGTACTGGGGCGCCCACCGATCGGGGGCCTCGATCATCAGATGGCAGTCCAGCGGGGTGTCCGTCGCACGGGCCAGGGACTCTACGACCGGCACACCGAGCGTGAGGTTCGGGACGAAATGGTTGTCCATCACGTCGACGTGGAGCCAGTCGGCTCCCTTGACCGCCTTCGCCTCGTCCGCGAGGCGGGCGAAGTCTGCGGACAGGATGCTGGGGTTGATCTGCACGGCCATGACCCAAGCCTGCCATGTCCGGGCACGTTTGTTCGCGCCGGTCCGGACCTAAGCCGTTCATCGGATGCCGTCGGCGGGCGCCGCGTGCCATGCTGGGCCGCCGTCCGGCACCACGTACGTCCACGGGGGTAGCCATGCGGCAGCTGTACGTCTGGAAGCGGAACGCCGTCCGGTTCGTGTGCGGCCGGCGCTCGAAGTGGCTCATCGTGATCCTGTGGCTGGTGATCCTGGTGATCGCGGCCCCGTTCGGTTCGAAGCTCAACAGTGCCCAGGACAACGACGCCCAGTCCTGGCTGCCCGGTTCCGCCGAGTCCACCCAGGTCCTCAACGCCTCCGAGCACTTCAGGCCCGAGCAGATCCCCGCGGTGGTCGTCTACGCCCGCGCGGACGGGCTGACGGTCCGCGACCGGCAGCAGATCGCCCAGGACGTCCAGCAGATCAGGACGCTGCGCGCCCACGGCATCCGCGGCGCCGAGACCCGCGGCCCCGTCTACGACCGCGCGACGGCACCGCGCGCCGCCCAGATCTACGTGCCCATCACCATGGACGCGCAGGGCTGGCAGCGCATCGCGCCGGCGGTCGACTCCATCCGCGAACAGGTGGGCAAGGGCGGCGGCGGCCTCACGGTGCACATCACCGGGCCGGGCGGCACCTCGGCGGACTTCTCCAAGGCCTTCGAGGGCATCGACTCGACGCTGCTGTTCTCGGCGATGGCCATCGTGATCGTGATCCTGCTGTTCACCTACCGCAGTCCGACGCTGCTGTTCGTGCCGCTGATCGGGGTGGTGGCCGCGCTGTTCACGGCACAGGCGCTGATCTACGTGCTCGCCAAACACGCCGGCCTGACCGTCAACGGCCAGAGCGCGGGCATCCTGACGGTCCTCGTCTTCGGGGCGGGCACCGACTACGCGCTGCTGCTCGTCGCCCGCTACCGGGAGGAGCTGCGGCGGCACACGGACCGCCACGAGGCGATGGAACTCGCCATGAACCGGGCCGGTCCCGCAGTCCTCGCCTCCGGCGCCACCGTGGTGCTGAGCATGCTGGTGCTCCTGGTCGCCGAGATGAACTCCACCCGGGGCCTCGGTCCGGTGGCCGCCATCGGCGTCATGGTCGCGCTGGTGGCCATGCTGACCCTCTTCCCGGCCCTGCTGCTGATCTTCGGCCGGTGGATCTTCTGGCCCGCGATCCCGCACTACGGTTCCGCCGATCCCACCGAGCGGGGCATCTGGGCCCGCATGGGCCGCCGTATCGCCGCGCGTCCGCGGATGATCTGGGGCATCACGACCGCGGTGCTGGTCGCGCTGTCGATGGGCCTGTTCCAGTTGCGCGCGGACGGGATCGCCAACGCGGACGCCTTCACCAACACCCCGGACTCCATCACCGGACAGAAGGTCTCCGCACGCTACTTCCCGGCGGGCACCGGCGATCCGCTCGTCATCGTCTCCAACCGGGCGCAGGCCGAGCAGGTGGGCCGCGCCATCGCCGCGGACCGGGGTGTCGTCCCGCAGAGCATCGGCATTCCCCCCGGCGCGGCGCCCGAGCACAACGGCCAGGTGCTGCTGGAGGCGACCATGCGGGCGCCCTCCGACAGCGACGCGGCCAAGGCGACCGTGGAGCGGGTGCGCGACGCGGTGCACGCCGTGCCCGGCGCCGACGCCCTGGTGGGCGGCGGCACGGCGGCGCTGCTGGACATGGAGAACGCCCAGGTCCACGACAACTACCTGGTCATCCCGCTCGTCCTGGCGGTCGTCCTGCTGGTGCTCTGTCTCCTGCTGCGCGCGCTGGTGGCACCACTTCTGCTGATCGGGACCGTCTGCCTGTCGCTGGCCACGGCGCTGGGGCTGAGCGCCCTGGTGTTCCGGTACGTCTTCGACTACGCGGGCGAGGACGTGGCCTTCCCGCTCTTCGTCTTCGTCTTCCTGGTGGCGCTCGGCATCGACTACAACATCTTCCTGACCACCCGCATCCGCGAGGAGGCCCTGCGCCAGGGCACCCGCCCGGGCGTCGTCACGGGTCTCGCCGCCACCGGCGCGGTGATCACCTCGGCCGGCCTGGTCCTCGCGGGCACCTTCGCAGCACTCGGCACCCTGCCCATGGTGGGGTTCGCCGAGATCGGCTTCGCGGTGGCGCTGGGCGTGCTGCTGGACACGTTCGTGGTGCGGTCCGTGCTGGTGACGTCGCTCTTCCTGGACGTGGGCAAGAAGGTGTGGTGGCCGCACCACCTCGCGCACGCGGACGGAGAGACCCGCTCCCCCGAGGCGGTCGGCCCCAGGGTCAGCCAGTCCTCCGAATGAGCGCCAGGTACATCGCGTCGGTCCCGTGCAGATGTGGCCACAGCTGTACGTCGGGACCGTCGCCGAGGTCCGGCACGCCCGGCAACATCGGGCGGGCGTCGAGGAGTTCGGCCTCCGGGCGCTGCTTGAGCACGTCGTCGACGACGGCCCGGGTCTCGGCGAGGTGCGGCGAGCAGGTGGCGTAGCCGACCACACCGCCGACGCGCACGGCGTCCAGGGCGGAGTGCAGCAGGGCCCGCTGCAGGGGCGCGAAGCCCTCCAGGTCCTCGGGGCGGCGCCGCCAGCGTGCCTCCGGCCGCCGCCTGAGGGCGCCGAGCCCGGTGCAGGGCACGTCCATCAGCACGCGGTCGAAGGAGCCGGGCCGCCACGGCGGGCGGGTGCCGTCGGCCGCGATGACCTGATACGGCCCGGGGTTGCCGCTGAGCGCCTTGGCCACCAGGCCGGCCCGGTGCGGCTGCTTCTCGGCGGCGAGCAGCACGGCCCCGCGCGCGGCGCCCAGGGCCGCCAGCAGCGCGGCCTTACCGCCGGGCCCGGCGCATCCGTCGAGCCACCTCTCGTCGGGCCCGTCCAGCGGCGCATTGGCCAGCGCGAGCGCGACGAGCTGGCTGCCCTCGTCCTGCACGCCGGCCCGCCCCTCCCGCACGGCCTCGATCGCCCCGGGCTCGCCGCCCTCGGTCAGCCGCACGGCGTACGGCGACCAGCGCCCCGGCACCGCGGCGTCCTCGTCGAGCAGCTCCTCGGTCGTGGAGCGGCCGGGACGGGCCACGAGCGTCACTTCGGGCCGCTCGTTGTCGGCCGCCAGCAGCGCCTCGATGCCGGTGCGGCCGCCGCCGAGCGAGTCCCACAGGGCGGAGACCACCCAGCGCGGATGCGAGTGCACGACGGCGAGATGGTCCTCGGGGTCCTCGTCGTAGGTCGGCGCGACCTTCTCGATCCACCCGTCGAGATCGTTCTGGGCGACCTTGCGCAGCACGGCGTTGACGAACTTGGCCCGCCCGTCACCGAGCACGACCCGCGCCAGCTCCACGGAGGCGGAGACGGCGGCGTGCGTCGGGATGCGCGTCCCCAGCAGCTGGTGCACGCCGAGGCTGAGCACGTCGAGCACCGGCGGGTCGACCTCGCGCAGCGGCCGGTCGACACAGGCGGCGATGACGGCGTCGTACGTCCCCTGCCACCGCAGCGTCCCGTAGACCAGCTCGGTCGCCAGCGCCGCGTCCCGCCCGTCGAACCGGTCGGGCCCCTCCTTCTCCCGCGCCTTGCGCAGCAGCGGCGGCAGGACGAGGTTGGCGTAGGCGTCCCGCTCGTCCACGGCCCTCAGCGCCTCGAAGGCGAGGATGCGGACGGGGTCCTTCTTGGGCCGCCGGTAGGGCTTGCCGGGCTTGCGGGGCCCACGGGGGGTGTCGCTCACGAAAAAGGTGCTCCGGAGGTGAGATCAGGGAAATACGCCCCCAGCGTACGTCGCCCGGGCCCGCCGGTTACGCGCCGAGGCTCTCGCCGTCGGCGATGCGCACCCCGCGCGCCCAGTCGGCGGCCCGCATCGGCTTCTTGCCCTGGGCCTGCACCCACAGCAGCTCGACGGCGTGCGAGCCGGTGCCGACGTGCACGCTGTTCTTGCCGACGGCCAGCCGGGCGGGCGCGAGGTCGGTCCGCTCCGGCACGGGCGTCACCTGGATCAGCTTGAGCCGCTCGCCCCGGAAGACGGTCCAGGCACCCGGCGCGGGCGTGCAGCCGCGCACGACCCGGTCGACCCGCAACGCCGGTGCGCGCCAGTCCACCTGGGCGTCCTCGACGGTGATCTTCGGGGCCAGGGTGATGCCGTCGGCCGGCTGCGGTACGGCCTTCAGCGTGCCGTCCTCGATGCCGTCCATGGTCGCGGCGAGCAGGCCGGCGCCGGCGAAGGCGAGGCGGGTGAGCAGGTCGCCGCTGGTGTCGGTGGGCCGGATCACCTCCGTGACGGTGCCGTAGACGGGGCCGGAGTCCAGCCCCTCCTCGATCAGGAAGGTCGAGGCGCCCGTGATCTCGTCCCCGGCCATGATGGAGTGCTGCACGGGCGCCGCGCCCCGCCAGGCGGGCAGCAGCGAGAAGTGCAGGTTGACCCAGCCGTGGGCGGGCACGTCGAGGGCGACGCGGGGCAGGAGGGCGCCGTACGCCACGACGGGACAGCAGTCGGGCGCGATCTCCCGCAGCCGCTCCAGGAACTCCGGGTCCCGTGGCTTGAGCGGCTTCAGCACCTCGATGCCGGCCTCCTCCGCCCGCTGCGCCACGGGCGACGCGACCAGCCGGCGCCCCCGTCCCGCCGGGGCGTCGGGCCGCGTGACGACGGCGGCCACCTCGTGCCGCCCGGAGGCGATCAGAGCGTCCAGAGCGGGAACGGCGACCTCGGGGGTCCCGGCGAAGACGAGCTTCATGGGTGGGTTCGGGCCTCTCGGGGAGCGGGTTGCGGGCAGCGCCCAGTCGGGTTGCGGGCAGCGACCCAGTCTATGACCTCACGGCCGAGCGGAAAGGGCTGGTGCGGGCGGGAGAACGGCCGGGCCCACGGCCGACGGTCGAGGCGCGCCGTCCCCCACCGGGGCGCACGCATATGCCCACACGCCCCCACTGCGTGACCCGCGGAGCGTTGCCGCGTTGGTCAAGAAAGAGTTGACCACAACGGGCCGCTTCAGCGCGGCCCGATCCTTTTCAACGCCGGTTCGAGAGGCTTGTTCATGGCCGACCACGCAACCCACGACGCCCAGGCTCGGGCCAGCCTGCACTTGCTGGTGCGGGACATCGAGCGGGTCCGCCGGCAGGTGGACGCACTGCGCACACTCACCGCCCAGTTGGGCAACGTCTACCGCCCGCGCCGCTCCGGCCCCTCCACGGGCTTCGTCGTCTACGGACGTGCCCCCGCCCCGACGGTCCGCCTCGCCCAGGAACTGCGGGACAGTGTCGAGACCTTGGTGACGGCCGCGGTCGACTTCGACCGCTCCCTCGGTTTCTCGTGGGACGCGGTGGGTTCCGCACTCGGCGTCACCAAGCAGGCGGTGCACCGCCGTTACGGCGCCCGTCGCGCCGCCGCCCAGGCCGCCGCCGAGGCCGAGCGCACGGCCGAGACGTCGTCGAGCAGGGCGGTCACCGTGAACACCGGCATGCCCACGGTGCCGACGGTCCCCGCCGCCCGCGCCATGCCCACCCAGCCGACGGCGGGCAGCCCCGTCCTGCGCGAAGAGGCCAGACCGACGGCCTTCCCCGGCCCGCGCAACGGCTGAACCACCTCACCTCCTGCCCTCCCGGCCCACATCCGGCTCCGGGAGGGCAGACGCATGCCGGGACATCGGTCGCGGTCCGGCGCACCTGTCGGCCACGAGGCAGCAGGCTTGGACAGTGCCTGCTGCGGACGGGCCGCCGGCCACGGGTCAGGAACGGCCGCGGGCTGGCATACGGCCGCCTACCGTGCGCGCGGGCCGACGGCGACCGGTCCACTGCCCCGCGGGCCGACGGCGGCCGGTCCACTGCCCCGCAGGCCGGCCCGGCGGCGACGAACCCGGCCGGATCGCCGCCGCGGGCGTCGCGGCCGGGGCGGGGGCGATGCCGGCGGTTCCGAGGGCGACCGGTCGCTGCCCCGCAGGCAAGCACGGCGGCGACGAACCCGGCCGGATCGCCGCCGCGGGCGTCGCGGCCGGGGCGGGGCGAGTGCCGGCGGTTCCGAGGGCGACCGGTCGCTGCCCCGCAGGCAAGCACGGCGGCGACGAACCCGGCCGGGTCCTCGCCGTGGGCGCCACGGCCGGGGCGGGGCGAGTGCCGGCGGTTCCGACGGCGACCGGTCCGCTGCCCCGCAGGCCGCCCCGGCGGGGGCGAGTGCTCGGTGGCCGCCGGCGGCCCGCCGTCTGGGGCGGCCGGTCCGCCCCAGGCCACTCCCCCCACGGCACCGGGGCATCGCGCCCCGGAAATCGGGACGTGCGTCTCAGCCGATGTCCGGTGGGTCGATCCGCACCCGCACCGCCGCTTCCGCGGTACCGGCGCCCCCGCCCCGGGCCATCCGCGCCGCCTGGGCGGCCTTCAACGCCGATGCCAGGGCGGCTCCGCTGCCGGGCGGCACCCGTACCAGCGCCCGCTCCCAGTGCTCGCCGGGGGGCGGTGCGCCCACCCGGCGCGGTCGGCCCGCCGATGTGACCGGTAGGGGGACGGGCCCCAGCAGCTCGGCCTCCGGCGGCAGTTCGGCCGTACGCAGGAACTCGGTGATCGCCTCCCGCGTCCCCGACACGGCCGCCATCCGCGACACGGGCGGAAAGCCCAGCTCGGCGCGCTCGCCGAGCTCCCGCACCGCGTGTCCGACGGGATCCCACCGCACCAGCGCCTGCACGGGCCGCAGCGTCGGTTCGGCGACGACGACCACGGTGCCCCCGGCGCCCTGCGGGCGGACGAGCGCGGCGGCCGCGATCCACCGCCGCAGCGCGTCCTCGCCGGCCCGCAGATCGGGCCGCCCGAGCATCGCCCAGCCGTCCAGCAGCAGCGCCGCCGCGTAACCGCCCTCGGCGACGGGTTCGGCCCCCGGTGTGCTGACGACCAGCGCCGGCGCGTCCGGCACGGTGTCCAGCACGTGCTCACGCCCCGACGTCCGCACGGGAACGGCGGGGAAGGCGCGCCCGAGCTCCTCGGCCGTCCGGCGCGCGCCCACGACCTGCGCCCGCAGCCGGAATCCGCCGCACTCCGGACAGTGCCAGCCGCTCTCCTCGCGGCCGCACCACCCGCACCGCAGCGCCGCTCCCGACTCCTGCCCCTCCAACGGCCCGGAGCAGTGCCGGCACCGGGCGGGCGCACGGCAGTCGGCGCACGCCATGCGCGGCACGTATCCCCGCCGGGGCACCTGTACGAGCACCGGCCCGTGGCGCAGTCCCTCCCTGACGGCCTGCCAGGCGAGGGTCGGCAGCCGGGCGGCCCGGGCGGCCTCGTCGCGCGCGAGATCGCCGTCCCCCACGGTCCGCACGAGCGGAACGAGAGCCCGCACCTGCTCCCGCGTGGCGACGAGCGGCCGCGCCCAGCCGCTCTCGACGAGCTGAGCCGCCTCCACGGTGCAGCTCCAACCGCCCAGCAGGAAGGCGCACTTGTCCTGCGCGGCCCGCAACAGCAGCACCTCGCGCGCATGCGGCTGAGGGGCGTGCAGTTCGCTGTGGCTGTCGTCGCCGTCGTCCCAGATGGCCACGAGCCCGAGGTCCTGGACGGGCGCGAACATGGCGGCCCGGGTCCCGACGACGGCCCGTACGGACCCTCGCCGCACCGCCAGCCACTCCCGGTACCGCTTCTCGGGCCCGGCGTCGGCGGTGAGCACCGCGTGCCGCCCCTCCCCCAGCAGGGCGGTCAGCGCGGCGTCGACGCGCGCGACGGCCCGCCCGTCCGGCAGGACGACGAGTGCCCCGCGTCCGGAGGCCAGCGTGGCCACCACGGCCCGCGCGATCTCCTCGCTCCACCCGGGCCCCGGCAGCGCGTTCCACACGGCGCGTGGGGCTCCGCCGGACGCCAGCGACTCCAGGAACGCGGCCCCCCGCTCGTACCGCGCCCAGGACCCCGTCTCCGGCGCGCCGGGCGGCGGCAGCGGCTCGGGCGAGGGCCGCTGCTCGGCCCGGGCGCTGCGCGGCGGCACGGCGAGCTGCAGTACGTCGGCGAGACTGCCCGCGTACCGGTCGGCGACGGCCCGCGCGAGCCCCAGCAGCTCCTCGCTCAGCACCGGCTCGGGCGACACGACCTGGGCGAGCGCGGCCAGCGGCCCCGAATAGTCGGACTCGGCACGCCGCTCGATCAGGAACCCGTCGATCAGCCCGCCGCCCTCGCGCCGTCCCTCCCGCACCCGGTGCCGCCCGGCCCCGAACCGCACCCGCACCCGCACCCCGGGCTGCGCGTCGGCATCGAGCTCCTCCGGCACCGCGTAGTCGAAGTACCGGTCGAGATGCAGCACGCCCTTGTCGACCAGCACCCGCGCGACCGGCAGCGCCCCCGCCAAGGCAGCCCCCCGCCAGGTCCGCGGCTTGGCCCGCGGCTCCCTGGCCTTCCGCACACTTTCCCTGATGAGCGCAAGCTGCTCCGGCGGCGCACCCTCGCCGCCACCGCCCCCCGAACCGTTCTCGCTGCTCACGCTTGCATTCTTACCAAACCCCACTGACAAACGACGGCGTGGTGGTCCCCCGAGAACGACGAACGGGGCCCGGCCCCCTGGGAAGGGGGCCGGGCCCTGGAACGACGGGAAGGGCTACAGCCCCACGGCCTTCTTCAGCGCGTCCACCCGGTCCGTCCGCTCCCAGGTGAACTCGGGCAGCTCGCGGCCGAAGTGGCCGTAGGCCGCCGTCTGGGCGTAGATCGGGCGGAGCAGGTCGAGGTCGCGGATGATCGCGGCGGGGCGGAGGTCGAAGACCTCGTCGATCGCCTTCTCGATCTTCTCGTGGTCGATCGTGGCGGTGCCGAAGGTCTCGACGAACAGACCCACCGGCTCGGCCTTGCCGATCGCGTACGCCACCTGCACCTCGCAGCGGGAGGCGAGGCCGGCCGCGACGACGTTCTTGGCGACCCAGCGCATCGCGTAGGCGGCCGAGCGGTCCACCTTGGACGGGTCCTTGCCGGAGAAGGCGCCGCCGCCGTGGCGGGCCATACCGCCGTACGTGTCGATGATGATCTTGCGGCCGGTCAGGCCGGCGTCGCCCATCGGGCCGCCGATCTCGAAGCGGCCGGTCGGGTTGACCAGGAGGCGGTAGTTCTCCGTGTCGAGCTTGATGCCCTCGTCCAGGAGCGCCTTGAGCTCCGGCTCGACGACGAACTCGCGGATGTCGGGCGCGAGCAGCGAGTCCAGGTCGATGTCGGACGCGTGCTGCGAGGAGACGACGACCGTGTCGAGGCGGACGGCCTTGTCGCCGTCGTACTCGATGGTGACCTGGGTCTTGCCGTCCGGGCGCAGGTAGGGGATGGTGCCGTTCTTGCGGACCTCGGACAGGCGCTTGGACAGTCGGTGCGCCAGGAAGATCGGCAGCGGCATCAGGGTCGGCGTCTCGTCCGTGGCGTAGCCGAACATCAGGCCCTGGTCGCCGGCGCCCTGCTTGTCGAGTTCGTCCTCGTCACCCTCGACCCGGGACTCGTACGCCGTGTCCACGCCCTGCGCGATGTCCGGCGACTGCGCGCCGATCGAGACCGAGACACCGCAGGAAGCGCCGTCGAAGCCCTTCTTGGAGGAGTCGTAGCCGATCTCGAGGATCTTGTTGCGGACGAGGGTCGCGATGTCCGCGTAGGTCTTGGTGGTGACCTCACCGGCCACGTGCACCAGGCCGGTGGTGATCAGCGTCTCGACGGCGACCCGGGAGGTCGGGTCCTCGCGCAGGAGCGCGTCGAGAATGGTGTCGCTGATCTGGTCAGCGATCTTGTCGGGGTGGCCCTCGGTCACGGACTCCGAGGTGAACAGGCGACGGGACACAACGCTCCCTGGGGTTGCAGCGGCTGCTGGCTGATCATGGGCGGACGGGCTCGGGGGCTGCGCCCGGCACCGTCCGAGAACAGTTTATCGGTCTGTCTCGGCCACCGGCCTCTCCGTCTCGCCTCTCGGGAGGGCTGTGACCAGCGGCACGGGCATTCTGCCCAATACCCTGCGGGCTTGGCCAGGGTCGCCACGCCCTTGTGGCAGAGGTTTGAGGGGGCCGAGAAGCGAATGAAACATTCAGCCGAGCCGCTCCGCCACCAGGTCCCAGACGATTTCGGCCAGATGTTCCTTCGGCCCGTGGGGCACCGGTGTCTCGGTGCCGTCGGCGCCCAGTACGACCGCCTCGTTCTCCTCGGAGCCGAACGTCTTGCGCTCGCCCACCTCGTTCACCACCAGGAGGTCGCAGCGCTTGCGCTCCAGCTTGGCGCGGCCGTTGGCCAGCACGTCGTCGGTCTCGGCGGCGAAGCCGACGATCACCTGCCCGTCGCGGGCCCGCTCGGCCGAGATCTCCGCGAGGATGTCCGGATTCCGTACGAGCGCAACGGGCTCGGGATCCTGGCCGTCCTTCTTCTTGATCTTCCCGGCGGCGTAGGCCGCGGGCCGGAAGTCCGCGACGGCCGCGGCCATGACGACGGCGTCGGCGTCCGCGGCGGCCTTGAGCACCGCCTCGCGCAGCTGCACGGCCGTGCCGACCTGGACGACGTCGACGCCCGCCGGGTCCGGCATGCCGGTGTTGGCGGCGACGAGCGTGACGCGGGCGCCGCGCGCCGCGGCGGTGCGGGCGAGGGCGTAGCCCTGCTTGCCGGAGGAGCGGTTGCCGAGGAAGCGGACGGGGTCGAGGGGTTCGCGGGTGCCGCCCGCGCTGACGACGACGTGCCGGCCGACGAGGTCGGGTGCGGTGACGCCCCGGGCGAGGACGCGCCGACAGACCTCGAAGATCTCGCCCGGGTCGGGCAGCCGGCCCTTGCCGGTGTCGACGCCGGTGAGGCGGCCGACCGCGGGCTCGATGACGACGGCGCCGCGGCGGCGCAGCGTCGCCACGTTCTCCTGCGTGGCCGGGTGCTCCCACATCTCGGTGTGCATGGCGGGGGCGAAGACGACCGGGCAGCGGGCGGTCAGGAGGGTGTTGGTGAGCAGGTCGTCGGCCAGTCCGTGGGCGGCCTTGGCGAGCATGTCCGCGGTGGCGGGGGCGACGACGACCAGGTCGGCGTGCTGCCCGATGCGGACGTGGGGGACCTCGTGGACGTCGTTCCAGACCTCGGTGGAGACGGGGTGGCCGGAGAGGGCGGACCAGGTGGCGGCGCCGACGAAGTGCAGCGCGGAGGCCGTCGGCACCACGCGCACGTCGTGACCCGACTCCGTCAGCCTGCGCAGCAGCTCACAGGCCTTGTACGCGGCGATGCCGCCGCTGACCCCCAGAACGACCTTCGGCTTGTCCACCGTTTCTCCCCGGCTCGGCAACGTGCACGTCCCATGCTGCATCACAGCGGGGGGCGACCCCCGCGCCCCCGGCAGACCACAGGCCCGACAGTCGCGCTGCCGGGCCTGTGGATAAGTCAACCGCGATACGAAAGTACTACTGCGCGGGGCCCTCGACGGCCTCGGACGTCAGCAGACCCGCGTTGATCTCGCGCAGGGCGATCGAGAGCGGCTTCTCGTGCACGTGGGTGTCGACGAGCGGACCGACGTACTCGAGGAGGCCCTCGCCGAGCTGCGAGTAGTACGCGTTGATCTGGCGGGCCCGCTTGGCCGCGTAGATCACGAGGCTGTACTTCGAGTCGGTGGCCTCGAGGAGCTCGTCGATCGGCGGGTTGATGATGCCCTCGGGCGCGGAGATGGAAGAGGACACGCTCTACCTTCCGATGGATGGGAAAAGATCGGTCGTGATCACATCACGTGCGATCACACAACATCCATCAAGGCTAGCAGCTCGCGAGCCACGTCCTCGACGGAGGTGTTGACCAAGGTCACGTCGAACTCCGGCTCGGCGGCCAGTTCGACCTTCGCCGCGTCGAGGCGACGCTCGATCACCTCGGGCGGTTCGGTGCCACGTCCCGTGAGCCTGCGTACGAGCTCCTCCCAGGAGGGAGGAGCCAGGAACACCAGCTGGGCGTCCGTCATCGACTCACGCACCTGCCGGGCACCCTGGAGGTCGATCTCCAGCAGGACGGGCTCCCCCGCCTCCAACCGCTCCAGAACGGCCGCACGCGGCGTGCCGTAGCGGTTGCCGGCGAACTCGGCCCACTCCAGCAGCTCGCCGTTGGCGATCAGCTTGTCCATCTCCTCGTCGGTGACGAAGAAGTACTGGACGCCGTGCTTCTCGCCGGGGCGGGGCTTGCGGGTCGTCGCCGACACCGAGAGCCAGACCTCGGGGTGTTCCTTGCGCATATGGGCGACGACCGTGCTCTTGCCGACCCCGGAGGGGCCGGAGAGCACGGTCAGCCGCGGACGTACGTCCGGGGGCTCGGGGGTCGTCCCCCGGAATGTTGCAGCCATGCAGCGATTATTCCAGCAATCCCGGTGTGCCCGGGACTCCTGGTCCGGAGGTCCCGGACTCAGGAGCCGGTGCTGCCGAACTCACGCTCCAGGGAAGCGATCTGGTTGGAGCCGAGGCCGCGAACCCGGCGGCTCTCGGAGATGCCGAGTCGTTCCATGATCTGCTTGGCGCGGACCTTGCCCACGCCCGGCAGGGACTCGAGCAGGGCGGAGACCTTCATCTTGCCGATGACGTCGTTTTCCTGGCCCTGCTTGATGACCTCGTGCAGGGAGGCGCCGGAGTGCTTGAGTCGATTCTTGACCTCGGCCCGCTCCCGGCGAGCCGCGGCGGCCTTTTCGAGCGCGGCTGCGCGCTGTTCAGGGGTAAGGGGCGGAAGAGCCACGCCTACGTCACCTCGGATGTCGAACTGTCGGATACGGACCGGTGAGGAACCTAGTCGCCCCACACCTGGGGAGCCACGAGCAACACGCTTGCCCTTTGACTCTCGTCGGAGACTAGCGGTCAAGTCCGCCAGAGTCAGCGAGAACAGCGGAAAAGTCCTGGTCAGCCTCCGTCAGGCCGGACATTTAGGACATAATGCCCTGGATTTGAGGATGTATTCAGACTCAAGCGGGCTTCCGAACACCTGTTGGAAGACTCCCGCGACCTTCGGGAACAGCCGGGACGGCCGTCATGAACGCCTCATACGGCCGTCCCGGAGGCCCCGGACGTGGTACAGCTCACACGCCGGCGAGCGCCGCCCGGATCTCCTCCGCGAAGCGGTCCGCGGAATCCCGCAGCGCGACGATGTCGGGACCGTGCCGCAGCACCCCCCGGCTGACGTTCGGCACGACGTTGCGCACGGCGGCCCCGAAGACCTTGGGGAGGTCGGCCGGGGTGGCCCCCTGGGCACCGACGCCGGGCGCCAGGAGCGGCCCGTTGATCGCCAGGTCGTACGAGGACAGGTCGCCCAGCGTGGCGCCGACGACGGCGCCGAAGGAGCCCATGGGCTGCTCCCCCTCGTTCTCGGCCGCCAGGTGGCCCAGGATCGTCGCGCCGACGTTGCGGCCGTCGGGGCGCACCGCGTGCTGGACCTCGCCGCCCTCCGGGTTGGAGGTGAGGGCCAGCACGAACAGGCCGGTGCCGCTCTCCCGGGCCAGCGCGACGGCCGGGCTGAGCGATCCGTAGCCCAGGTACGGCGAGACGGTCAGGGCGTCCGAGAACAGCGGGGAGTCCTTGTGCAGGAAGGCCTCGGCGTAGCCGGCCATGGTGGAGCCGATGTCGCCGCGCTTGGCGTCCGTGACGACCAGGGCGCCGGCCGCGCGCGCCTCCTGGACCGTCTTCTCCAGGACGGCGACACCGCGCGAGCCGAAGCGCTCGAAGAAGGCGCTCTGGGGCTTGAGGACGGCGACCCGGTCGGCCACCGCCTCGACCACCGTGCGGCTGAACCGCTCCAGGCCGGCCACGTCGTCGTTCAGGCCCCACTCGGTGAGCAGGGACGCGTGCGGGTCGATGCCGACGGACAGCGGGCCGCGGGCGTCCATGGCACGGCGCAGGCGCGCGCCGAAGGGTTCGAGGACCGTCATGCGTTCTTCCTCACGTCGGCGCCGACCGCGTCGGCGAGGGTGGCGTAGGGGCTGGTGCGCAGCCGCGCGGCGAGCCCCTTGTGGATGGCGCGGCCCCAGAAGGGTCCCTCGTAGACGAAGGCGCTGTAGCCCTGCACGAGCGTGGCGCCGGCGAGGATGCGCTGCCAGGCGTCCTCGGCGTTCTCGATGCCGCCGACGCCCACCAGGGTGATGCGGTCGCCCACGCGCGCGTAGAGGCGGCGCAGCACCTCCAGGGAGCGCGCCTTGAGCGGAGCGCCGGAGAGCCCGCCCGTCTCCTTGACCAGCGAGGGGTCGGAGGTCAGACCGAGCCCCTCGCGCGCGATGGTGGTGTTGGTGGCGATGATGCCGTCGAGGCCGAGTTCGACGGCCAGGTCGGCGACGGCGTCGACGTCCTCGTCGGCGAGGTCCGGTGCGATCTTGACCAGGAGCGGCACCCGGCGGGCGGACACCACGCGGTCGGCTGCCTCGCGGACGGCGCTCAGCAGCGGCCGCAGGGCCTCCGTGGCCTGCAGGTTGCGCAGTCCGGGCGTGTTCGGGGAGGAGACGTTCACGACCAGGTAGTCGGCGTACGGCGCGAGGCGCTCGGTGGACTTGACGTAGTCGCCGACGGCCTCGGCCTCGGGGACGACCTTGGTCTTGCCGATGTTGACGCCCACGACGGTCTTGAAGACCGGCTCGCGGGAGGCCAGGCGGGCCGCTACGGCCAGCGAGCCCTCGTTGTTGAAGCCCATGCGGTTGATGAGCGCGCGGTCCGGCACCAGGCGGAACAGCCGCTTCTTGGGGTTGCCGGGCTGGGCCTCCCCGGTGACGGTGCCGATCTCGACGTGGTCGAAGCCGAGCATCGACATGCCGTCGATGGCCACGGCGTTCTTGTCGAAGCCCGCGGCCAGCCCGAAGGGGCCGTGCATGCGAAGCCCGAAGGCCTCCGTGCGCAGCTCCTTGTGGCGGGGCGCGAGGGCGGCGGCGACGAAGGTCCGCAGCACGGGGACGCGGGCGGCGAGGCGGATCCAGCGGAAGGCCAGGTAGTGGGCCTTCTCCGGGTCCATGCGCTGGAAGACGAGGTTGAAGAAGATCTTGTACATGGTGTCCTCATGACGAGGGGGACACCGTTTCCGGTGTCCCCCTCGTCGGCTGCTAGTCGCGGGCCGCGGTCAGGTGTTCGGCGTGTTCCTGGAGCGAACGGACGCCCACGTCTCCGTGGTTGAGGGCGTCGATGCCCTGGACCGCGGCGGCGAGCGCCTGGACCGTCGTCAGGCACGGGACCGACCGTGCCACGGCCGCCGTACGGATCTCGTAGCCGTCGAGGCGGCCGCCGGTGCCGTACGGGGTGTTGACGATGAGGTCGACCTCGCCGTCGTGGATGAGCTGGACGATGGTCTTCTCGCCGTTCGGGCCGGTGCCCTCGGACTGCTTGCGCACGACGGTGGCGTTGATGCCGTTGCGCTTGAGGACCTCGGCGGTGCCGGAGGTGGCCATCAGCTCGAAGCCGTGGGCGACCAGCTCGCGCGCCGGGAAGATCATCGAGCGCTTGTCGCGGTTGGCGACCGAGATGAAGGCGCGTCCCTTGGTGGGCAGCGGGCCGTAGGCGCCGGCCTGCGACTTGGCGTAGGCCGTGCCGAAGACGGCGTCGATGCCCATGACCTCGCCGGTGGAGCGCATCTCCGGGCCGAGGACCGTGTCGACGCCGCGGCCGTGGACGTCGCGGAAGCGCGACCACGGCATGACGGCTTCCTTGACGGAGATCGGCGCGTCGAGCGGCAGCTCGCCGCCGTCGCCGTTGGCCGGCAGCAGGCCCTCCGCCCGCAGTTCGGCGATGGTCGCGCCCAGCGAGATCCGGGCGGCGGCCTTCGCCAGCGGCACCGCGGTCGCCTTCGAGGTGAAGGGGACGGTGCGGGAGGCGCGCGGGTTGGCCTCCAGGACGTAGAGGATGTCGCCGGCCATCGCGAACTGGATGTTGATCAGGCCGCGGACGCCGACGCCCTTGGCGATGGCCTCCGTGGAGGCCCGCAGCCGCTTGATGTCGAAGCCGCCCAGCGTGATCGGGGGCAGTGCGCACGCGGAGTCGCCGGAGTGGATGCCGGCCTCCTCGATGTGCTCCATGACGCCGCCGAGGTAGAGCTCGGTGCCGTCGTAGAGGGCGTCGACGTCGATCTCGATCGCGTCGTCGAGGAAGCGGTCGACGAGGACCGGCCGGGAGGGGCTGATCTCGGTCGACTCGGCGATGTAGGACGACAGCCGGGTCTCGTCGTAGACGATCTCCATGCCGCGCCCGCCGAGGACGTACGACGGCCGGACGAGAACCGGGTAGCCGATCTCGTCGGCGATGGCCTTGGCCTCGGCGAAGGTGGTGGCGGTGCCGTGCTTGGGGGCCGGCAGGCCCGCCTCGGCGAGCACGCGCCCGAAGGCGCCGCGGTCCTCGGCGGCGTGGATGGCCTCGGGCGAGGTGCCCACGATCGGCACGCCGTTGTCCTTGAGCGCCTGCGAGAGGCCGAGCGGGGTCTGGCCGCCCAGCTGCACGATCACGCCCGCCACCGGACCGGCCTGCTGCTCGGCGTGGACGATCTCCAGCACGTCCTCCAGCGTCAGCGGCTCGAAGTAGAGGCGGTCGGAGGTGTCGTAGTCGGTGGAGACGGTCTCGGGGTTGCAGTTGACCATCACCGTCTCGTAGCCCGCGTCGCTCAGCGCGAAGGACGCGTGGACGCACGAGTAGTCGAACTCGATGCCCTGGCCGATGCGGTTGGGTCCGGAGCCCAGGATGATGACCGCCGGCTTCTCGCGCTGCGCGACCTCGGTCTCCTCGTCGTAGGAGGAGTAGAAGTACGGCGTCTTCGCGGCGAACTCGGCGGCGCAGGTGTCGACCGTCTTGTAGACCGGGCGGATGCCCAGGGCGTGCCGCACCTCGCGCACGACGTCCTCGCGCAGCCCGCGGATCTCGGCGATCTGCTGGTCGGAGAAGCCGTGCCGCTTGGCCTCGGCGAGCAGCTCCGACGTCAGCTCGGGCGCCTCGGCGAGCTCGTCGGCGATCTCCTTGATGAGAAAGAGCTGGTCGACGAACCACGGGTCGATCTTCGTGTACTCGAAGACCTCCTCGGGCGTGGCGCCTGCGCGGATGGCCTGCATGACGGTGTTGATCCGGCCGTCGGTGGGCCGCACCGACTCGCGCAGCAGCTCGTCCTTGTCGCCGGGGTCGCCGACGAAGGTGAACTGGCTGCCCTTCTTCTCCAGCGAGCGCAGCGCCTTCTGGAAGGCCTCGGTGAAGTTGCGGCCGATGGCCATGGCCTCGCCGACCGACTTCATGGTGGTGGTCAGCGTGGAGTCGGCCTGCGGGAACTTCTCGAAGGCGAACCGGGGGGCCTTGACGACCACGTAGTCGAGCGTGGGCTCGAAGGAGGCCGGGGTCTCCTGCGTGATGTCGTTCGGGATCTCGTCGAGGGTGTAGCCGACGGCGAGCTTGGCGGCGATCTTGGCGATCGGGAAGCCGGTCGCCTTGGAGGCGAGCGCCGAGGAGCGCGACACGCGCGGGTTCATCTCGATGACGATCACCCGGCCGTCCACGGGGTTGACCGCGAACTGGATGTTGCAGCCGCCGGTGTCGACGCCCACCTCGCGGATGATCGCGATGCCGACGTCGCGCAGCACCTGGTACTCGCGGTCGGTCAGCGTCATCGCGGGCGCCACGGTGATCGAGTCGCCGGTGTGCACGCCCATGGGGTCGAAGTTCTCGATGGAGCACACGACCACGACGTTGTCGTGCTTGTCGCGCATCAGCTCCAGCTCGTACTCCTTCCAGCCGAGGATGGACTCCTCCAGGAGCACCTCGGTGGTCGGCGAGAGGGTGAGGCCCTGCCCGGCGATGCGGCGCAGCTCCTCCTCGTCGTGCGCGAAGCCGGAGCCGGCGCCGCCCATGGTGAAGGACGGGCGGACGACGACCGGGTAGCCGCCGAGGGTCTCGACGCCCGCGAGGACGTCGTCCATGGTGTGGCAGATGACGGAGCGGGCGGACTCGCCGTGCCCGATCTTCCTGCGGACCTCCTCCACGACCTCCTTGAACAGGTCGCGGTCCTCGCCCTTGTGGATCGCCTGCACCTTGGCGCCGATCAGCTCGACGCCGTACTTCTCCAGGACGCCGTTGTCGTGCAGGGAGATGGCCGTGTTGAGGGCCGTCTGGCCGCCCAGGGTGGGCAGCAGGGCGTCCGGCCGCTCCTTGGCGATGATCTTCTCGACGAACTCCGGGGTGATCGGCTCGACGTAGGTGGCGTCGGCGATCTCCGGGTCGGTCATGATCGTCGCCGGGTTGGAGTTCACGAGGATCACACGAAGACCCTCGGACTTCAGGACGCGGCACGCCTGGGTGCCGGAGTAGTCGAACTCGGCGGCCTGGCCGATGACGATCGGGCCGGAGCCGATGACCAGGACGGACTGGATATCGGTGCGCTTAGGCACGCTGGCCCTCCATCAGGGATACGAAGCGGTCGAACAGGTAGGCGGCGTCGTGCGGACCGGCTGCCGCTTCGGGGTGGTACTGGACGCTGAAGGCCGGGCGGTCGAGGAGCTGCAGGCCCTCGACCACGTTGTCGTTGAGGCAGACGTGGGAGACCTCGGCGCGGCCGTAGGGGGTCTCGGAGACCTGGTCGAGCGGGGCGTCGACGGCGAAGCCGTGGTTGTGCGCGGTGACCTCGACCTTGCCGGTCGTACGGTCCTGCACCGGCTGGTTGATGCCCCGGTGGCCGTACTTGAGCTTGTACGTGCCGAAGCCCAGCGCGCGGCCCAGGATCTGGTTGCCGAAGCAGATGCCGAACAGCGGGGTGCCGCGCTCCAGGACCGCCCGCATCACGGAGACCGGGTGGTCGGCGGTGGCCGGGTCGCCCGGGCCGTTGGAGAAGAACACGCCGTCCGGCTCGACGGCGAAGACGTCCTCGGCGGTCGCCGTGGCGGGCAGGACGTGCACCTCGATGCCGCGCTCGGCCATCCGGTGCGGGGTCATGCCCTTGATGCCGAGGTCGACGGCGGCGACGGTGAACTTCTTCTCGCCGATCGCCGGGACGACGTACGCCTCCTTGGTGGCGACCTCGGCGGAGAGGTCGGCGCCCTTCATCTCCGGGACCTGGCGGACCTCGGCGAGCATGGTGCCCTCGTCGGGCAGGGCGTTGCCGGAGAAGATGCCGACGCGCATGGCGCCGCGCTCGCGCAGGTGGCGGGTGAGCGCGCGGGTGTCGATCCCGGAGATGCCGACGACGCCCTGGTGGCGCAGCTCGTCGTCGAGCGAGCGGCGCGAGCGCCAGTTGGACGGCACGCGCGCGGGGTCGCGCACGACGTATCCGGCGACCCAGATGCGCTTGCTCTCCGGGTCCTCGTCGTTCACGCCGGTGTTGCCGACGTGCGGGGCGGTCATCACGACGACCTGGCGGTGGTACGAGGGGTCGGTCAACGTCTCCTGGTAGCCGGTCATGCCGGTCGAGAAGACCGCCTCGCCGAAGGTCACCCCCACGGCCCCGTAGGCACGGCCGCGGAAAGTCCGGCCGTCCTCCAGGACGAGTACGGCGGGAGTCCGGGAAGCTCCCCTGGTGGAGGTTGTCATCGTGCGCCTTCCGTCTTGTTGATCATCACATTCAGGGCCTCGACCCACTCCGTGTGCTCGGCCGCGTGGTCGGAGCGGAAGCCGGAGTCGATCAGCCGCTCGCCGTGCTGCCAGGTCACCACGAGCAGCCCGCCCTCGGTCAGCACCTTGCCGGCGATGCCCTTGTCCAGCCGGGCCTCGCGCAGCTGCGCGGCCGGGACGAAGAAGTCGGTCGCTCCGGGGCGTACGACGTCCAGTCCCGCGTCCGTCAGCGTGAGCTCGGCCCGGCTGCGGGTGCCGAGGCCGTGCGCCACGATGCGGTCGAGCCACTGACCGGCGGTGGTGGAGCCGTGGTAGCGGCCGCTCATGGTCAGTCTCGCCTCGCCGGGCTCGTCCGGCGCGCCGGGCAGCTCGGGCAGGTCGCCCTGGAGCGTGCCGCGCCATTTCCAGCCCTCGCGCATCAGCCAGTAGACGAGCGCGACGAAGAGCGCGAGTCCGACGAGCCAGCCGAGGCGGGCGGCCCAGTCGGTGACCTCGGCCGACTTCTTCTCGGCGGCCAGCAGGATTACAGGTGTCACGTGAGCTTCCCGTCGACGAGCGTGGCCTTGCCCCGCAGCCACGTGTGCGTCACACGGCCCGGCAGCTCACGCCCCTCGTAGGGGGTGTTGCGGCTGCGCGAGGCGAAGCCCGCGGGGTCCACCGACCCACGGTATGCCGTGTCGACGAGCGTGAGGTTGGCGGGCTCACCAGCCGAGACGGGACGCCCGTGGCCCTTGGCCCCGCCGATCGCGGCCGGCTTGAAGGACATCCGCTCGGCGACCCCGGCCCAGGTGAGCAGGCCGGTGTCCACCATGGTCTCCTGCACCACCGACAGCGCCGTCTCCAGGCCCACCATGCCCATGGCGGCCGCGGCCCACTCGCAGTCCTTGTCCTCGTGCGGGTGCGGGGCGTGGTCGGTGGCGACGATGTCGATCGTGCCGTCGGCGAGCGCCTCGCGCAGCGCGAGCACGTCGCGCTCGGTGCGCAGCGGCGGGTTGACCTTGAAGACCGGGTTGTAGGTGCGCACCAGCTCGTCCGTCAGCAGCAGGTGGTGCGGGGTCACCTCGGCGGTGACGTCGATGCCGCGGGACTTGGCCCAGCGGACGATCTCGACGGACCCGGCGGTGGAGAGGTGGCAGATGTGCACGCGGGAGCCGACGTGCTCGGCGAGCAGGACGTCCCGGGCGATGATCGATTCCTCGGCCACCGCGGGCCAGCCCCCGAGCCCCAGCTCGGCGGAGACGATCCCCTCGTTCATCTGGGCGCCCTCGGTCAGCCGCGGCTCCTGCGCGTGCTGGGCGACGACACCGCCGAAGGCCTTCACGTACTCCAGCGCCCGCCGCATGATCACGGCGTCGTCGACGCACTTGCCGTCGTCCGAGAAGACGGTCACGCCGGCGGCCGACTCGTGCATGGCGCCCAGCTCGGCGAGCTTCCTGCCCTCCAGGCCGACGGTGACGGCGCCGATGGGCTGCACGTCGCAGTAGCCGTGCTCCTGGCCGAGCCGGTAGACCTGCTCGACGACGCCGGCGGTGTCGGCGACCGGGAAGGTGTTGGCCATGGCGAACACGGCCGTGAAGCCGCCACTCGCCGCGGCGCGGGTGCCGGTCAGCACGGTCTCGGAGTCCTCGCGGCCGGGCTCGCGCAGGTGGGTGTGGAGGTCGACGAGGCCCGGCAGCAGGACCTTGCCGTCGGCATCGACGACCTCGGCGCCCTCGGCGCTCAGTCCGGTGCCGACCTCGGCGATGGTGGCACCGTCGATCAGGACGTCATGCGCCTCGCCGCCGAGCACCTTCGCACCACGGATCAGGATCTTGCTCATGTGTCTTACTTCTCCTCGATACGGGCGTGGGTGACGGCGGGCTCGTTGCCACCGAGCAGCAGGTACAGGACGGCCATCCGGATGGAGACTCCGTTTGCGACCTGCTCGACGACGGTGCAGCGGTCGGAGTCGGCGACCTCGGCGGTGATCTCCATGCCGCGGACCATCGGGCCGGGGTGCATCACGATGGCGTGCTCGGGCATCCGCGCCATGCGGTCGCCGTCGAGGCCGTAGCGCCGCGAGTACTCGCGCTCGGTCGGGAAGAAGGCGGCGTTCATGCGCTCGCGCTGGACCCGCAGCATCATCACCGCGTCGGACTTGGTGAGGGTGGAGTCGAGGTCGTACGACACCTCGCAGGGCCAGGTCTCGACGCCGACCGGCACCAGGGTGGGCGGGGCGACCAGGGTGACCTCGGCGCCGAGGGTGTGCAGCAGGTCGACGTTGGAGCGGGCGACCCGGCTGTGCAGGACGTCGCCGACGATGGTGATGCGCCTGCCGGACAGGTCCTGGCCGAGCCCGGCGTCCCGGCCGACGAGGCGGCGGCGCATGGTGAAGGCGTCCAGCAGGGCCTGCGTGGGGTGCTGGTGGGTGCCGTCACCGGCGTTGATGACGGCGGCGTCGATCCAGCCGGAGTTGGCCAGCCGGTAGGGGGCTCCCGAGGCGCCGTGCCGGATGACCACGGCGTCGACGCCCATGGCCTCCAGCGTCTGGGCGGTGTCCTTCAGAGACTCGCCCTTGGAGACGCTGGAGCCCTTGGCGGAGAAGTTGATGACGTCCGCCGAGAGGCGCTTCTCGGCGGCTTCGAAGGAGATACGCGTGCGCGTGGAGTCCTCGAAGAAGAGGTTGACGATCGTACGGCCGCGCAGGGTCGGCAGTTTCTTGATCGGCCGGTCCGCGACCCGGGCCATCTCCTCGGCGGTGTCGAGGATCAGGACGGCGTCGTCGCGGGTGAGGTCGGCGGCCGAGATGAGATGACGCTGCATCTGTCAGGCTCCGTAAGGCAATTCGGGATTCGGGAGATTCCGGGCAGACCAGGGCACGCCGAAACGGCGCGTGCCCAGCGGCCGCTACTGGGTCTGCTTCGCACCGAGCAGCACGGTGTCCCGACCGTCCTCCTCGGCGAGCAGGACCTTGACCGTCTCCCGCAGCGACGTGGGGAGGTTCTTGCCGACGTAGTCGGCGCGGATGGGCAGTTCGCGGTGGCCGCGGTCGACGAGGACCGCGAGCTGGACCGCGCGCGGGCGCCCGACGTCGTTCAGCGCGTCGAGGGCGGCTCTGACGGTCCGGCCGGAGAAGAGCACGTCGTCGACGAGGACGACCAGCTTGCCGTCGATGCCGTCACCGGGGATCTCGGTGCGGGCCAGCGCGCGCGGCGGGTGCATGCGCAGGTCGTCGCGGTACATGGTGATGTCGAGCGAACCGACCGGGATCTTGCGTTCCGTGATCTGCTCGAGCTTGGCGGCGAGCCGCTGGGCGAGGAAGACGCCCCGCGTCGGAATGCCGAGGAGCACCACGTCGTCGGCACCCTTGGCGCGCTCGACGATCTCGTGGGCGATGCGGGTCAGTACCCGCGCGATGTCGGGGCCCTCGAGAACGGGCCGGGCATCGGAGGCTTGCGTGTCCTGCGTGTCCATACGAAACGGACCTCCTTCTCCGCCTCACGGGACGGACCTTAAAGGACGTCGGATTTGCGCCATCCACGTTAGCAGGCCCGTACGACACGCCTGATCACCCCCCTGGCGTAATCAGCCACCGCCACCACGGAAGAGTCGGTGTGGACCATTCGGCTTGACGCAGAAGAATCACGCTGCGTAACCTCACAGTGAGTTACCAGACGCGCGGCGGCGGAACGTCCGCAGCCGCGTCGACACAGTGTCCGGGGAGCTATATGTCCAGCGAATACGCCAAACAGCTCGGGGCCAAGCTCCGGGCCATCCGCACCCAGCAGGGCCTTTCCCTCCACGGTGTCGAGGAGAAGAGCCAGGGACGCTGGAAGGCGGTCGTGGTCGGGTCGTACGAGCGCGGTGACCGCGCGGTGACCGTACAGCGCCTTGCCGAACTGGCGGATTTCTATGGCGTGCCCGTGCAGGAGCTGCTCCCGGGCACCACCCCCGGCGGCGCCGCCGAGCCCCCGCCGAAGCTGGTTCTGGACCTGGAGCGGCTGGCCACCGTGCCGGCCGAGAAGGCCGGCCCCCTGCAGCGCTACGCGGCCACGATCCAGTCGCAGCGCGGTGACTACAACGGCAAGGTGCTGTCGATCCGCCAGGACGACCTGCGCACACTCGCCGTCATCTACGACCAGTCCCCCTCGGTCCTCACCGAGCAGCTGATCAGCTGGGGCGTCCTCGACGCGGACGCGCGCCGCGCGGTGGCTCACGAGGAGGGCTGAGCCCCACAGCACCACAGCAGAAACGTGCCGCCGGGGTGGCCGGAACTTCACGGTTCCGGCCACCCCGGCGGCTTTCTGCGGCCTCCGGACGTCACGGCGGTCCGGGAACGCCAGGGGGCCCGCAGCAGTCACGCTGCGGGCCCCCTGGCGATGTGTCTGCCTCTTTACGCCTCTTCGCGGCGCAGGGAGGGCTTCAGCTCCTTGAGCCGACCGAGCAGCCCGTTGACGAACGCGGGCGACTCCTCGGTGGAGAACTCCTTCGCGAGCTGCACCATCTCGTCGAGGACGACGGCGTCCGGGACCTCGTCCACCCAGATCAGCTCGTAGGCGCCCAGACGCAGGATGTTGCGGTCCACGACCGGCATCCGGTCGAGCGTCCAGCCGACCGAGTACTGCGCGATGAGCTCGTCGATCCGCTTCGCCTGCTTGGCGTAGCCCTCGACCAGCTGCATCGTGTACTCGCTCACCGGCGGCTGCCGGGTGTCGCCCCGGGAGAGCCGGATCCAGTCCGCGAGGACGGTCAGGACGTCGGCGCCGCGCTGGTCGCCCTCGAAGAGGATCTGGAAGGCGCGCTTGCGGGCCGTGTTGCGGGCAGCCACGGTTAGCTGTTCACCCGGCCGAGGTAGTCGCTCGTACGGGTGTCGACCTTGATCTTCTCACCGGTGGTGATGAAGAGCGGGACCTGGATCTGGTGACCGGTCTCCAGGGTGGCGGGCTTGGTGCCACCGGTGGAGCGGTCGCCCTGCAGACCCGGCTCGGTCTCCTGGACGACGAGCTCGACGGCGGCCGGCAGCTCGACGAAGAGCACCTCGCCCTCGTGCTGGGCGACGGTGGCGGTGAAGCCCTCGACGAGGAAGTTGGCAGCGTCACCGACGGCCTTGCGGTCGATCATGAGCTGGTCGTAGGTCTCCATGTCCATGAAGACGAAGTACTCGCCGTCCATGTACGAGAACTGCATGTCGCGCTTGTCGACAGTGGCCGTCTCGACCTTGACGCCGGCGTTGAAGGTCTTGTCGACGACCTTGCCGGAGAGCACGTTCTTGAGCTTGGTGCGCACGAAGGCGGGGCCCTTGCCGGGCTTGACGTGCTGGAACTCGACGACGGACCAGAGCTGGCCGCCTTCGAGCTTGAGCACCAGGCCGTTCTTGAGGTCGTTCGTGGAAGCCACGGTTGCGGAATCTCCTGGACTGACGTGGACGACCCCGGCGCACGCACCTTGCCTATAGTGCGAGCAGCTCCTTGGTCGTGATGGTGAGTAGCTCGGGTCCGCCGTCCGCCTCGGGGCGGACGACGAGCGTGTCATCGATCCGGACGCCGCCCCGGCCCGGGAGGTGGACCCCCGGTTCGACGGTGACCGGCACGCAAGCGTCCAGTTTACCCATGGCCGCAGGGGCCAGCTGCGGGTCCTCGTCGATTTCGAGTCCCACGCCGTGGCCGGTGAGCGAGGGAAGTCCCCCTGTGTACCCCGCCGCGTCGAGCACCTGACGGGTCACGCGGTCGACGTCACGGCAGGCCGCGCCGGGTGCGAGGGCCTCCCGTCCGGCGCGCTGAGCGGCGAAGACCAGGTCGTACAGCTCGATCTGCCAGTCCGCGGGCGAGGTGCCGATCACGAACGTTCGGCCGATCTCACAGCGGTAGCCCCGGTAGGTGGCGCCGAGGCAGACGGAGAGGAAGTCACCCTCCTCCACCCGCCGGTCGGTGGGGCGGTGCGCGCGGCGGCCGGAGTTCGGTCCGGTGGCGACCGAGGTGGGGAAGGCCGGCCCCTCGGCGCCGTGGTCGACCAGCCTGCGTTCGAGTTCGAGGGCGAGGTGGCGTTCGGTGCGCCCCACCAGGATGGACTCCAGGAGTTCACCGAGCGCCTGGTCGGCGATCTCGGCGCCGATGCGCAGGCAGGAGATCTCCTCCTCGTCCTTCACCACCCGCTGCTGTTCGACGGCGCCGCCCAGGTCGGCGATGCGCAGGCGCGGGGCGACGGAGCGGATCTCACGATGCCGGGCGACCGTGAGGTGGTGCTCCTCCACGGCGAGGGAGTCGGCGCCCTGGCCCGCGGCGAGGTCGGCGGCGGCGACTGCGGGATCGCCCTGGCCCGCCGTGAGGTACTGCACACGCAGGGCCTCGTCGGGCCGGCCCTCCGTGGGTCGGTCTTCGGGCGGGCCCGGGCACAGCAGCAGGTCCGTCGTCCGGCCCAGGAGGAGGACGGCGCCGTGCGGGGCGGGGCCCGCGAGGTAGCGGACGTTGGCGGGGCGGGAGACGAGCGCTGCCGCGTGGCCGGCCGCGCTGTATTGCTCCCTGAGCCGGGTTCGGCGGTTCGCGTACATCTCTGACATGAGATGAGCGTAGGAGGGATGGGCGATTTGTGCCGGTTTAGGTGTCGATCGGGGGATGGGGTGCGCGGAGGCGTGGTCTGCCGGGCGCGGGTCCGCGGGGGCTGATCGCGCAGTTCCCCGCGCTTCCGAGGGCGTGCGCGCCCCCGGCGTTCACCAGCTCGGCGGGCTGGCGATCGACCTCGCCAGGACCTCGTCCAGGACCCTTGCCGTCTGGGGGACGTCCAGCTGGCTGTTGTCGATGATCGGGAGGCCGGAGCCGTACCAGCCCGCCATGCGGCCGTGGATCCGGGCGACCTCCTCGTCGGTGAGGCGGCGATTGCCGGAGCGCTCGGCGTTGCGCTCCAGGACTATCTCCAGGCCGGGGAGCAGGACCACCGGCAGCAGGCCCGGGCCGACATGGCGCTTCCAGCCGCCCAGACCGACCACCGGACGGTCGGGGAAGACGGCGTCGTCGAGGATGCAGGAGATGCCGTTGGCCAGGAAGTTGCGGGCGGCGAAGCCGCAGGTGCGGCGGGCCAGGCGGTACTGGGCCTCGGAGTTGTCGTTCCACCCGGACTGGGGGTCGGCGAAGCCGGAGCGGACCCACTCGCGGACGTCGTCGAGGCTGATGTGGGCCGTGGGCACCCTGCGGTGCTCGGCCCAGTACTTGGCGACGCTCGTCTTGCCGGCGCCCGCGGGGCCGATCAGCAGGACCGCGAGGGTCGTGGTGGCCGGGTCGGGGGCGCTCGCGGGCGCCGTGCCGGGCATGGTGACCGGGCCGCCCGGGGGCAGCGGGACGTGGCCGGTGGTGTCCGGGGGCGGCGGGGCCGGGTTGTGGTGCGGGGCGGGCGGAACCGGGCCCTGGGGCGTGAACCCCGGCGCCGGAGGCGGCGGGGGCACGGGGGCGGAGCCCTGGGGCGGCCCCGGGTGGCCCGGGTGGTGTGCGGCCGGCGACCAGCCGGCGCCAGGTCCGTGCCCCGGCCGGTGGGGCGGCGGCAGCGGAGAACCCACTGCGTGCTGCATCCGGTGCCACTCCGTCTCGTACAGGCGATTGACCCTGGCAGCAGGGTACGGGCCCCGCTTCCTACCGAACGGTACCTTCCCCGGCCGCCGTTTGTTGAACGGCCGGGGACGGCTCGAAGTGCCCACGCCGGCAAGGCAAATGGGACGGAACGCGCTCCGGCGGACTTACTCGCCCACTTCGCCGTACGCGGCGAGCAGCACGGCCGGGTCGGGGCCCTCCAGGACGGTGGGCTTGGCCAGACCGTCGAGGACGATGAAGCGGAGCAGGTCGCCGCGGGACTTCTTGTCGACCTTCATCGCCTCCAGCAGCTTGGGCCACTGGTCGTAGCGGTAGTGCAGCGGAAGGCCGACGGATTCGAGGATCGTGCGGTGACGGTCCGCCGTCGCGTCGTCCAACCTGCCCGCCAGACGACCGAGTTCGGCGGCGAAGTGCATGCCGACCGAGACCGCGGCGCCGTGCCGCCACTGGTAGCGCTCGTTCTTCTCGATGGCATGGCCCAGCGTGTGGCCGTAGTTGAGGATCTCCCGCAGACCCGACTCCTTGAGGTCGGCGGAGACGACCTCGGCCTTGACCCGGATGGAGCGCTCGATGAGTTCGGCGGTGTGCGGGCCGTCGGGGCTGCGGGCGGCCTGCGGGTCGGACTCAATGAGCTCCAGGATCACCGGGTCGGCGATGAAGCCCGCCTTGATGATCTCGGCGAGCCCGGAGACGTAGTCGTTGACCGGGAGGGAGTCCAGCGCGGCCAGGTCGCACAGCACGCCGGCGGGCGGGAAGAACGCGCCCACCAGGTTCTTGCCCTCGGCGGTGTTGATGCCGGTCTTGCCGCCGACCGCGGCGTCCACCATGGCCAGCACGGTGGTGGGTACGGCGATCCAGCGCACCCCGCGCAGCCAGGTCGCGGCGACGAACCCGGCCAGGTCGGTGGTGGAACCGCCGCCGACGCCGACGACGACGTCGGAGCGGGTGAAGTTGGACTGGCCCAGGGCCTTCCAGCAGTAGGCGGCGACCTCGGCGGTCTTGGCCTCCTCGGCGTTGGGCACCTGGATGGCGATCGCCTCGTAGCCCTGCTCGGCCAGGTCGGCGCGCAGCGCGTCGCCGGTCTCGGCCAGCGCCTCGGGGTGGATCACCGCGACCCGCTTGGCCTTCTCCCCGATCAACCCGGCCAGTTCGCCCAGGAGTTGACGCCCCACCAGGACTTCGTACGGCTCGGACCCCGCCGTGCCACCGACCTGGATCCGGGTGACTGCCTCGCTCATGCCTGCTTCAACTCCAACGCGTCCAGGGCGACTTGCGTGACCTCTTCGGGGGTGCGGCCGTCGGTCGCGACGACGACCGAGGCGACCTCCTCGTACAGCGAGCGCCGGGCCTCCATCAGCTCGCGCCACTGCTTGCGCGGGTTGACCGCGAGCAGCGGGCGGGCGGTGTTCAGTCCGGTGCGCTTGACGGCCTCCTCGACGTCCATCGAGAGGTAGACGACCCGGTGACCGGCCAGCAGCGCGCGGGTGTCGGCGTCGAGGATCGAGCCGCCGCCCAGCGCCAGCACGCCCTCGTGTCCGGCCAGCGCCTCGCGCACCGCGGCCTTCTCGATCGCCCGGAAGGCCGGCTCGCCGTCGTCGACGAAGATCTCGGCGATGGTCCGGCCCTGGGCCGCGACGATGTCGTCGTCGGTGTCCCGGTAGCCGACCCCCAGCGCCTCGGCCAGCAGCCGGCCCACCGTGGACTTGCCCACACCCATCGGTCCGACCAGGACGACCTGCGCAGCGGTCATCGGATGGCCAGGTTCTCGAGGTAGGAGCGCACGTTGCGGCGGGTCTCGGGCACGCTGTCGCCGCCGAACTTCTCCGCCACCGCGTCCGCCAGGACCAGGGCCACCATCGCCTCGGCGACGATGCCGGCGGCCGGCACCGCGGAGACGTCGGAACGCTGGTGGTGGGCCTGGGCGGCCTCGCCGGTGGCCACGTCCACCGTCTGCAGGGCCCGCGGCACGGTCGCGATCGGCTTCATCGCCGCCCGCACCCGCAGCAGCTCACCGGTGGACAGACCGCCCTCGGTGCCGCCCGAGCGGCCCGAGATACGCCGGATGCCCTCGTCGGTGCCCACGATCTCGTCGTGCGCCTTGGAACCGGGAACGCGGGCGAGTTCGAAGCCGTCGCCGAGCTCGACACCCTTGATCGCCTGGATCCCCATCAGCGCACCGGCCAGGCGGGCGTCCAGCTTGCGGTCCCAGTGCACGTGCGAGCCCAGGCCGACCGGCACGCCGTAGGCCAGGATCTCCACCACGCCACCGAGGGTGTCGCCGTCCTTGTGGGCCTGGTCGACCTCGGCCACCATCGCCTTGGAGGCGTCCGCGTCCAGGCAGCGCAGCGGGTCGGCGTCCAGCCGCTCCACATCGGCCGGCGTCGGGTACACGCCCTGCGGCGCCTTCACCGAGCACAGCTCCACGACGTGGCTGACGATCTCGATGCCGGCCGTCTCCTTCAGGTACGACCGCGCCACCGCGCCGAGCGCGACACGCGCCGCGGTCTCCCGGGCCGAGGCGCGCTCCAGGATCGGGCGGGCCTCGTCGAAGCCGTACTTCTGCATCCCCGCCAGATCGGCGTGGCCGGGACGGGGGCGGGTCAGCGGCGCGTTGCGGGCCAGCCCGGCGAGGATCTCCGGGTCGACCGGGTCGGCCGCCATGACCTGCTCCCACTTGGGCCACTCGGTGTTGCCCACCATGATCGCGACCGGCGAGCCGAGGGTCAGACCGTGCCGGACACCGCCGAGGAAGGTGACCTCGTCACGCTCGAACTTCATGCGCGCACCGCGCCCATAGCCGAGCCGGCGCCGGGCCAGGTGGTCCGCCACCATCTCCGTGGTGATCGGCACGCCCGCGGGAAGGCCCTCCAGCGTCGCCACGAGTGCGGGGCCGTGGGACTCCCCCGCGGTCAGCCAGCGCAACCTGCTCAACGGTGCTCCTCAAATGCTCGCGCGCCCGTACAGCCCTGCGTACGCGCGTCCTCGCGTACGGCGACGGCGCGACCGGGTGCGCGGCTCCGGCCCGCCACCCCCGATCCTCCCATGTCCGGGATGCGACTCCGATCCGCGTCCGGCAAACGGACAGATCAGGCCGTCCGCGCGGCGTCGCGCATCGCGGTCAGCGGCGAGCGCGGGTCCCCCGTGAACTGGCGGAACTGGAAGACCGCCTGGTGCACCAGCAGATCGAGGCCGCTCAGCACCGGGCCGCCGCGGTCCTGCCAGGCGGCGGCGAGGGGCGTGGGCCACGGCTCGTAGAGGACGTCGAAGAGGGTGCCGACGCGGTCGGGAAGCCGCGTCGCGAGGTCGTCGGTGCCTCCGGCGGGCGTCGTGGAGATCACCAGGGGCGCGTCGAAGGCGTGTATCGCGTCGGCCCAGTCCGCCGGCCGGACCTGGACGCCGAGGCGTTCGCCCCACTGCCGCATCTCGTCGGCGCGCCGCTCGCTGCGCACGTACACCGTGACCTCGCCGGTGCAGAGCCTGGCCAGTGCGGCCAGCGCCGACGAGGCGGTGGCGCCCGCGCCCAGGATGGCCGCCGACTCGACCTTCTCCACGCCGCGTTCCTGCAGCGCGGCGATCAGCCCGGGGATGTCGGTGTTGTCGCCGACGCGCCTCCCGTCCTCACGGAAGACGACGGTGTTGACGGCCTCCACCGAGGCCGCCGTGTCGGTGATCTCGTCGAGCAACGGGATCACCGCCCGCTTGAGCGGCATGGTCAGAGACAGTCCCGCCCACTCGGGACCCAGGCCCTCGAGGAAGCCGGGCAGCGCGGCCTCGTCGATCTCGAACCTGTCGTACGACCAGTCGTCCAGGCCGAGCGCCCGGTAGGCCGCGTTGTGCAGCCGCGGGGACAGGGAGTGGCCGATGGGCGAGCCGAGCACGGCCGCCCTGTGGGTTGCTGCCATCAGTTCTTGTTCCTCGACGCATTGAATTCGTCGACCAGCTTGTTGTGCTCGGCGAGCGTCTTGGTGAACTTGCTGGTCTTGCCGTCCAACGAGATGAAGTAGTACCACCCGTCGTGCGTGGGGTTGAGCGCGCCCCTGAGGGCTTCCTCGCCGGGGTTGTCGATCGGGCCGGGCGGCAGGCCCTTGACGTAGTACGTGTTGTACGGGTTGTTGTACTTGCGCAGCTCGGAGATGCTCAGGTCGATCTTGCTCTGGTTCTTGATGTAGTTGTACGTCGAGTCGAACTCGAGCGAGCCGTAGGTCTCGGGGTTGCCGCGCTTGAGGCGGTTGTAGACGACCTCGGCCATCTTCCGGAAGTCGTCGTGGCTGACACCCTCGGCCTGGACCAGGCTGGCCACGGTGAGCAGCTGCCACGGGTTGTCGAGGCCGAGGCTCTTGGCCTTGTTCGCGAGGCCGAGCGCCGCGTACTTGTCGCTGGCCCGGGTGACCATGTCCTTGAGGACCGCCTCGGGCTTCTGTCCCTTGCTGGCCGCGTAGCTGGAGGGGTAGAGGAACCCTTCCAGCGGGTCCTTGACGTTGGCGTGGTTCAGCGCCCATGAGGGCAGGCCGAACTTCTTGTAGTCCTGCTTGGCGACCTTCGCCGTGGTGCCGTCCGGGACTTCGAGGCGTTTGTCGATCAGCTCGTAGACCTGCGCGTTGCGCAGGCCCTCGCGGATGATCAGGTTGTCGCGGCTCTTCGGGCTCAGCATCAGCTCGACCGCGCTCGCGGCCGACATGTGCTTCTCCAGCGTGTAGACGCCGTCCTGGATCTTCTTGCCGTTGGGGTCGGACTGCTGCGCCGAGACGAACGCGTCGACGCTCTCGACGACGCCCGCCTCCTTCAGCTTCTGCCCGATCACATAGCCGCCGGCGCCCTTGGGGATGACGACGGTGACCGACTGGCCGTTGCCGTCGCCCGCGAAGTCGGGGGCCGGGCCGAAACGATCCTGGTAGAACTGCCAGCCGAAATAGCCGACGCCGCCGAGGCCGCCGCCGAAGACCAGCACGAGCACCAGGCAGGCGCAGCCGTTGCGGCTCTTCTTCTTCGGTTTCTTGCCGCCGCGGGCCTTGCGCCCCTCGGCGGGGTCGTCGTCCTCGTCCTCTTCGTCGTCACCGCCCGCGAAGAAGGCGTGCTCGCCCTGGTCGGGCCCGGGGTCCCAGTCGGTCTGCTGCGGTTCGGGCTCGGCCTGCCTGCGGCTGGGCGGCTCGGGCGGCGGGTAGGCGTCCGGGGTGCCGTAGTAGTCGGACTGGTCACCGCCGTAGGAGGCGGCGGCCTGCTGGGCGTAGGGGTCCTGCGGATCCGTGTACCGGACGTCCGTGTACTGGACATGCGTCTGCGTGCCCTGGCCCCAGGCCTGCTGGTCGTACGACTGCTGCTGCCCTTGACCCGCGTAGTACTGCTGGTCGTACTGCTGGTACTGCTGCGCCTGCCCGTATCCGGTCTGCTGACCGTCGTGCCAGCCGCCGTGGTTCTGCTGCTGCGGCTGCTCTGGATAGTGCTGCGGCTGGCCGCCGTAGGGGGACTGCGGGCCCACCTGGGCCTGCTGTCCACCCCATCCGTCGTCCCCGTAGTACGGGTCCTCCGGATGCCACGGTTCGGAGCCTTGGCCCCGGCCATACTCAGTCATCAAACCCCTAGAGCCGCGAGGCGGTTGATCACGCGGCCTCGGTGGGGGCCCGCTCACGGTTCCGCCTCTTGCTGTGCACCGGCTGTTCGATTCAGCGGCGCAATCGCGCGGAACGTTACCGTATCGCGATCAGATGACCACTTCGACGCCCTCGCCGGGTGCTTTACCTGACACCCGTTCGGATTCCAGGGCCTGCTGCAGGATGATCACAGCGGCTGCCTGGTCGATGACCGAGCGGCCCTTCTTGGACTTCACGCCCGAGGCGCGCAGTCCCTGACTGGCCGTCACCGTCGTCATCCGCTCGTCGATCAGGCGGACCGGTACGGGCTTGATGCCTCTGGCCAGCTCCTGGGCGAAGGCACGGACCTTCGCCGCGGCCGGGCCCTCGCCCCCCTTGAGGGAGCGAGGGAGGCCGACGACCACCTCGATCGGTTCGTACTCCTCGACCAGTTGGCGGAGTCGGCGGTGGGCGGCCGGGACGTCCCGGCCGGGGACCGTCTCCACCGGGGTGGCGAGGATCCCGTCGGGGTCGCAGGACGCGACCCCGATCCGGGCGTCCCCGACGTCGACGGCGAGACGGCGGCCCCGGCGCATCACGGGGCCGTCCTCACCGGATTCCTGCCCGGTACTCACTTGGCCGTGTCCGCCACGAGCCGCTCGACCGCGTCGACGGCCTCGCCGACGGCGGCCGGGTTCTGGCCGCCGCCCTGCGCGACGTCGGGCTTGCCGCCACCGCCGCCGCCGAGGGTCTTGGCGGCCGTGCGGACCAGCTCACCGGCCTTGAGGCCACGCTCGCGGGCGGCCTCGTTGGTCGCGATGACCGTCAGCGGCTTGCCGTTGTTGACGGCGAAGAGGGCCACCACGGCGGCGCGTCCGCCCTGGACGCGGCCGCGCACGTCGAGGACCAGCTTGCGCAGGTCGTCGGGGGTGGTGCCGTCCGGGACCTGCCCGGTGACGACCGCGATGCCGCGGACGTCCTTGGCGGACTCGGCGAGGCCGGCCGCGGCCTGCAGCACCTTCTCGGCGCGGAACTTCTCGATCTCCTTCTCGGCGTCCTTCAGCTTGCCGAGCATCGAGGAGACCTTCTCCGGCAGCTCCTCCGGGCGGCCCTTGAGCAGCTCGGTCAGCTGGTTGACGACCGTGTGCTCGCGGGCGAGGAAGCTGTAGGCGTCGACGCCGACGAGGGCTTCGATACGGCGGACGCCGGAGCCGATGGAGGACTCGCCCAGCAGCTTCACCAGGCCCAGCTGGGCGGTGTTGTGCACGTGCGTGCCGCCGCACAGCTCCTTGGAGAAGTCGCCGATGGTCACGACGCGGACGCGCTCGCCGTACTTCTCGCCGAACTCGGCGATGGCGCCCTGCTTCTTGGCCTCGTCGATGCCCATGACGTCGGCGCGGACGTCGAGGTCGCGGGCGAGGACCTCGTTGATCTTGTGCTCGACGTCGGTCATCACGGCCGTCGGGACGGCGGACGGGGACCCGAAGTCGAAGCGGAAGCGGCCGGGCTGGTTCTCGGAGCCGGCCTGGGCGGCCGTCGGGCCGAGCGCGTCCCGCAGCGCCTGGTGGGTGAGGTGCGTGGCCGAGTGGGCGCGGGCGATGGCCTTGCGGCGGCGGGCGTCGATCGAGGCGACGGCCTTGGCGCCGACGGTGACCTCGCCGACCTGGACGACGCCCTTGTGGACGTAGACGCCCGGAACCGGCTTCTGGCAGTCGCGGACCTCGATGACGGCGCCGGAGTCGACCTTGATCTTTCCGGTGTCGCCGATCTGGCCGCCGCCCTCGGCGTAGAAGGGGGTGCGGTCAAGGACGATCTCGACCTCGTCGCCCTCGGTGGCGGCCGGGGAGGACGCGCCGTCGACGAGGATGCCGACGATCGTGGACTCGCCCTCGGTGTCGCTGTAGCCGATGAACTCGGTCTCGCCGGTCTTGTCGGCGATCTCCCGGTAGGCGCCGGCGCCGGCGTGGCCGGTCTTCTTGGACTGGGCGTCGGCCTTGGCGCGCTCCCGCTGCTCCTTCATCAGGCGGCGGAAGCCGTCCTCGTCCACGGAGAGGCCCTGCTCGGCGGCCATCTCCAGGGTGAGGTCGATCGGGAAGCCCCAGGTGTCGTGGAGCAGGAACGCCTTGTCGCCGGGCAGGACAGATCCGCCGGACTGCTTGGTCTCGGTGACGGCGGTGTCGAGGATGTTGGTGCCGGCCTTGAGCGTCTTGAGGAAGGCGTTCTCCTCGGCGACGGCGACCTTCTCGATGCGCTCGCGGTCGGTGACCAGCTCGGGGTACTGCTGGCCCATCATGCCGATCACGGTGTCGACGAGGTCCAGGACGACCGGGCCGGTGGCGCCGAGCAGGCGCATGTTGCGGATGGCGCGGCGCATGATGCGGCGCAGGACGTAGCCGCGGCCCTCGTTGCCGGGGGTGACGCCGTCGCCGATGAGCATGGTGGCGGTGCGCATGTGGTCGGTGACCACGCGCAGGGAGACGTCGGAGGCGTGGGCGGCGCCGTAGTGGACGCCGGTCAGCTCGGTGGCCTTCTTGATGACGGCCATGGAGGTGTCGATCTCGTACATGTTCTGCACGCCCTGCAGAATCATGGCGAGGCGCTCCAGGCCGAGGCCCGTGTCGATGTTCTTGCTCGGCAGGTCGCCGAGGATCTCGAAGTTGTCCTTGCCGGTGCCCTCGCCGCGCACGAACTGCATGAAGACGAGGTTCCAGATCTCCACGTACCGCTCGTCGTTGACGGCGGGGCCGCCCTCGGCGCCGAACTCGGGGCCGCGGTCGTAGTTGATCTCGGAGCAGGGACCGCACGGGCCGGGGACGCCCATGGACCAGAAGTTGTCCTTCATGCCCAGGCGCTGGATGCGCTCCATGGGGACGCCGACGACCTCGTGCCAGATGCGCTCCGCCTCGTCGTCGTCCTTGTAGACGGTGATCCAGAGCTTCTCCGGCTCCAGGCCGTAACCGCCCTTGTCCTGGGGGCTGGTGAGCAGCTCCCAGGCGAGCTTGATGGCGCCTTCCTTGAAGTAGTCGCCGAAGGAGAAGTTGCCGCACATCTGGAAGAAGGTGCCGTGCCGCGTGGTCTTTCCGACCTCTTCGATGTCGGGCGTGCGCACGCACTTCTGCACGCTGGTGGCGCGCGAGAAGGGCGGCTTGACCTCACCCAGGAAGTAGGGCTTGAAGGGCACCATGCCGGCGGGGACGAGGAGCAGAGTCGGGTCGTCCGCGATGAGCGACGCCGAAGGGACGACGGTGTGCCCGCGCTCCTCGAAGAAGCTCAGCCAGCGGCGGCGAATCTCGGCCGACTCCATCAGTGGTCCTCATTCCGGTTGTACGAGTGCGTCTGGTACGTCGATCCCTCGACGTACTTCGGGTTGTTGCGGTTCTCGATGGCGGTGTGGCGCCGGGGCGCGGGGAGTTCGGGGGCCGCGTTGATACCCAGGGCCTCCCCCAGCTCCTCCTCCCGCAGGGCCATGTTGTCGCGGACGTCGAGCGCGAAACCGACCGCTCGGTCCTTGATGCGGTGACCGGCCTCGATCGCCTTGTTGGCCGCGGCGGCGGCGAGGCTCTCGGGGGTCAGCTGCTTGAGCTTGCGGTTGACCTTGGTGGTGGCCCACACACCGGCGGCCACGCCCGTGCTGAACCAGAACGTACGGCGGAACATCGCTAGGTCTCAGTCCTTCTTCCGCTTGCCCCGCCGAGACGCCGGGACGGTCCGGCCCACGATCACGGTACGCCTCGGCTCCTTCGTGGGCATGTCGTCCCGGCGGGTACCCAGGGCCCTGCGGACGCCGTAGCCGAAGGCCGCGACCTTGACCAGGGGGCCGCCGAAGGTGGAGGCGACGGTGGTCGACAGCGCCGAGGCGTTCGAGGTGACTTCCTGGACGTCGGTCGCGATCGCGTCGACCCGGTCGATCTGGGTCTGCGCGGAGCGCACCGCGGCGGAGGCGTCGGCGAGCAGCGGGACGGCCTGGTCGGTCACGTCCGCGACCAGTTTGGTGGTCGCCTTGAGCGTCTGGGCCAGCCTCGCGAGGGCCACCGCGAGGAAGGAGACCAGGATCGCCCAGAACACTGCCACCAGGATCCCGGCCACCTCACCACCGGACACCACGCGCACCCGCTCCCTCTGCTTGCCCGAACACTGGAAAAGTCGTAGGCCGAGCCTATCGCGCCGGGGGTGGCGCTCCGCACCGGATTCCCTTCCACACGCTGCCGAGTTGCGCAAGCAGATTGTACGGACTGAATACGGTTCAGTACGCTCCGTATCCCATGCGGCAACATCAGCGCGACGGCGGTTCAGCGGATGGCAACCTCCCTGAGGAGCTCGACGCCTTCGTGGGGCGCTCGGCCGAACTCGCCGGGCTGGCGCGGGCGCTCGACGCCGCACGGCTGGTCACCGTGACCGGCGCCGGCGGGGTCGGCAAGTCGCGGCTCGCGGCACGGGCGGCCGCCCGGTACGCGATGCGCGACGGCGTCCGGCGCGTGGAGCTGGCGCCGGTACGGGATCCGGAGTTCGTCGACCACGCCGTCGCGGAAGCGCTCGGCCTGACCGATCACACAACCCGGCCGCCGCGCGAGGCGCTGCTCGCCCATCTCGCCGAGCGTCAACTCCTGTTGGTCCTGGACGGGTTCGAGCACCTGGTGGACGCGTGTGCCGAGCTGGTGGGCGAGTTGCTGCGGACCGTCCCCGGGCTCCGGGTGCTCGCGGCGGGGCGCCGTCCGCTGGGCGTGCCGGGAGAGCGGGTGTTCCCGGTGGCGCCGCTCGGCGAGGACGAGGCGGTGGAGCTGTTCACCGAGCGGGCCGCGCTGCACGCCGTATCGGTCACGGACGACCGGGACGTGCGCGCGCTGTGCCGGCGTCTGGACGGGATTCCGCTCGCGATCGAGCTGGCGGCGGGCCGGCTGCGGGCCCTGTCGCCCGGCCAGTTGCTGGAGCGGCTGGAGGACCGGTTCCGCCTGCTGACCGGCGGCGGCCGGGACGGGCTCCCCCGGCATCGGACGCTGCGTCTGGCGATCGGCTGGAGCCATGAACTGTGCACACCGCGGGAGCGGTTGCTGTGGGCGCGGCTGTCGGTGTTCGCCGGACGGTTCGATTTGGAGGCCGTCGAGTACGTGTGCGGCGGGCACGGTCTCGACGCCGACGACGTCCTCGACGTACTGACCGAGCTGCTCGCGCAGTCGGTGATCGCGCGGGAGGAGACACCGGCCGGGGTGCGCTACCGGATGCTGGACACCGTACGGGAGTACGGAGCCGACTGGCTGGAGGCGACGGGGGACGCGGCCAGGCTGCGGCGGCGGCACCGGGACTGGTATCTGGGCCTGGCGACCTGGTGCGAGCTGGACTGGTTCTCGCCGCGCCAGGCCGAGGTGGCCGCGCGGGTGGAGGCCGAGCTGCCCAATCTGCGCTGCGCCCTGGAGCACTGCCTGACCGAGCCGGAAGAAGCCCATCTGGGCCAGTACCTGGCGGGCTCGCTGTGGTTCTGCTGGGTCGGCTGCGGGCGGCTGGCCGAGGGACGGCACTGGCTGGAGCAGGTCGTGGAGCTGGACTCGGGCCACGACCGGTCAAGGCTGAAGGCCCTCTGGGTGCTCGGCTATGTGGCGATCCTGCAGGGTGACTCGGTGGCCGCGCTGGCGGCACTGCGGGAGTGCCGGGAGGAGGCGGAGCGCTGCGGCGATCCGACGGCGGTGGCGTACGCGGAGCACCGCACGGGCTGTCTGGCCCTGGTCACGGACGACATGCCGCGCGCGGAGCGGCTGCTGCGCTCGGCGCTGGAGCGCTACGAGGAGATCGGCGAGCTCAACAGCAATGTGCTGATGGGCCGGGTCGAGCTGGCGATGACGCGCGCCTTCCAGGGCGATCTGCCGGGCGCGGTGCGGATGTGCGAGGACGTGCGGCGGATCTGCGAGGACCACGGGGAGCGGTGGGCGCGCGGCTACGCGCTGTACGTCCTGGCGTACGCGGCCTGGGCCGACGGCGATCCCGCCCGGGCCCGCGCCCTGCTCAGTGACTGCCTCACCGGCGCCCACGCCTTCCACGACCTGCTCGGTTCGGTGCTGGCGGTCGAGCTGCTGGCCCTGGTCACGGTGGTGGAGGGCGACGCGGCCGAGGCGGCGGTGCTGCAGGGCGCGGCGGCCCGGATGTGGCCGTCGGTGGGGCTGCCGCTGTTCGGTTCGGCCCAGTACAACGCCCCGCACCAGCTGTGCGAGGCGACGGCCAGACAGCGGCTCGGCGACGAGCGGTACGAGGAGTGCGTACGGGAAGGGGCGCGGCTGGTGCGAGAGGCCGCGGTGTCGCGGGCGCTGGGGCGGCCCCTGGGGGCCATGCCGTCACCGCGGGAGCCCGCGCGGTACGCGACGGCAAGCGCGCAGACGCACGAACCCGCCGCCTCCCGCACCCGAAAGGGCGGGGAGACGGCGGGCTGAGGTGGTACTGCCGCCTGCCGAGGATCAGCGGGCGTAGTACTCGACGACGAGCTGCTCGTCGCAGATGACCGGAACTTCCTTGCGGTTCGGCTCGCGGTCCAGGCGGAACGCCAGGGCCTTGAGGTTCACCTGCAGGTAGCGCGGGGTCTCGCCCTCGGGGGCGAAGCCGCCCTCACGGGCGATCTGGAAGAGGGTCTTCTCGCGGCTGCGCTCGCGGACCATCACGACGTCGTCGGGACGGACGCGGAACGACGGCTTGTCGACCTTCTGACCGTTGACCTCGATGTGGCCGTGAACGACCATCTGACGGGCCTGGTAGATCGTGCGGGCGATGCCCGAACGCAGCACCAGGGCGTCGAGACGGCGCTCGAGCTCCACGATCAGGGCCTCACCGGTCTTGCCCTGCACCTTGGAGGCACGCTCGTAGGCACGGACCAGCTGGCGCTCGGAGACGTCGTACTGCGCGCGCAGACGCTGCTTCTCCAGCAGACGGACCTTGTAGTCCGAGTTCTGCTTGCGGCCACGGCCGTGCTCACCCGGCGGGTAGGGGCGGGCCTCGAAGTACTTGACGGCCTTCGGGGTCAGCGCGATGCCGAGGGCACGCGACTTCTTGACCTTGGGGCGGGACTGGTTCGCCACTGTCTCTTTCTTCCTTCTGATATTCGGCTCGTCAGGGTTGAGGGAGGTCGCATCCGCAGCCGGGGAAACCCTCCTCGTCCTGGTGGACTTCGGTGGGCAGCCGCTCCCCTGGTCTGGGCACTACGTGCAGCACGCGAGTGGCCCACCGACCTGTCCCGTCCTGCGACGGGTGGTGGTGGGCTGCCCGCGACACCATTCGAACGGTGCGCGACGCTCCTGGAACCCGCTGGGGGTTCCGGCCGGATGTCCCCCTCTGACTGCGCGGGACTCGGCACTCCGGCGAAGTCTACAGGCTTCTCAGGGGCGCTTCCGACCGAGGTGGGTCCTGGTCCACTCCACGGCGTCCGCGTACCGGGCCTCCGCCCCGTGCCGGGTCGGGGTGTAGTACTCGCGGTCCTTGAGAGCGTCCGGGGCGTACTGCTGCTCGGCGATGCCCTCGGCCAGGTCGTGCGGATAGACGTACCCCTGCGCGTGCCCGAGCTTGGCGGCGCCCTTGTAGTGCCCGTCGCGCAGATGCGGCGGCACGGCTCCCGCCAGACCCTTGCGTACGTCGTCCAGTGCGGCACCGATCGCGGTCGTCGCCGAGTTGGACTTGGGGGCCAGGGCGAGGGCGATGGTGGCGTGGCTGAGGGTGAGAGCGGCCTCGGGGAAGCCGATCATGGCGACGGCCTGGGCGGCGGCCACGGCGATCGGCAGGGCGTTGGGGTCGGCCAGGCCGATGTCCTCGCTGGCGGAGATCATCAGGCGGCGGGCGATGAAGCGGGGGTCCTCCCCGGCCTCGATCATGCGGGCCAGGTAGTGCAGGGCGGCGTCGACGTCCGAGCCCCTGATGGACTTGATCAGGGCGCTGGCGACGTCGTAGTGCTGGTCACCGTCGCGGTCGTACTTGACCGCCGCCCGGTCGACGGTCTCCTCCAGGGTGGTCAGGGAGATCTCCGCCTCGCCCTTGTCGAGGGCGGCGCCCGCGGCGGCCTCCAGGGCGGTCAGAGCCCGGCGGGCGTCGCCGCCGGCGATGCGCAGGAGGTGGTCCTCGGTGTCCTCGGGGAGGGCGACGGCGTCCTTCAGGCCGCGCTCGTCGCTCAGCGCCCGCTTGAGCAGGCCACGGACGTCGTCATCGGTCAGGGGTTCGAGGGTGAGCAGCAGGGAGCGGGACAGCAGCGGGGAGATCACCGAGAAGTACGGGTTCTCGGTGGTTGCCGCGATCAGGGTCACCCAGCGGTTCTCCACCGCGGGCAGCAGGGAGTCCTGCTGGGCCTTGCTGAAGCGGTGGATCTCGTCCAGGAAGAGGACGGTCTCCTTGCCGTATCCGCCGGTGGCGCGGCGGGCGCCGTCGATGACCGCGCGGACCTCCTTGACGCCCGCGGTGATCGCCGACAGTTCGACGAAGCGCTTGTTGGTGGCCTTGGAGACGACGTACGCGAGGGTGGTCTTGCCGGTGCCGGGCGGGCCCCAAAGGATCACCGAGGAGGGTCCCGCCGGGCCGCCCGCGCCCTCGCCGACCAGGCGGCGCAGGGGCGAGCCGGGCTTGAGCAGGTGCTGCTGGCCCACCACCTCGTCGAGGGTGCGCGGGCGCATCCGTACCGCCAGGGGGATTCCTGCCGGATCCTTCTCCTGGCGTTCTTCTGCGGCTGCGGTGAACAGGTCGGGCTCCACGATGAAACCCTAAATCACCGCACTGACAATCCTTCCGGGCCCCGTGGGGCGCGGGGTCAGCGGGTCCAGAAGTCCCACCAGCGGGTCAGGACCAGCATGCCGATGATCCCGACGTGCAGGACGGGCAGGACCCACGTGAACTCGCCGAAGAAGCCCTTCAGCCAGCGCGGGGCCGGCAGGAAGTCGTTGCGGACGTTGAACGAGGTCACGTACCAGAACATGGTGATCGTCGCGACCCAGGCCAGCGAGCACCACAGGCACAGCGCGTTGATGCGGTACAGCGACTGGAACTGCAGCCAGGTGCAGAAGGCCACACCGAAGAGCGTGCCGAAGTTGAAGGTCAGCCAGTACCAGCGCGGGAAGCGGGCGCGGGCCAGCAGGCTCATGCCGACGCAGATGACGATGCCGTAGCAGACCAGGCCGAGCATCGGGTTGGGGAACCCGAAGGCGGCCGCCTGCTTGGACTCCATCACGCTGCCGCAGGAGACGACCGGGTTGAGGCTGCAGCCCGGGGTGAAGGTCTTGCCCGCGACCTTGGCCTCGAGGAGCTTGAACTTGTCGATCGTGATGACCCACGCGGCGAGCAACCCGGCCGCGCCGGTGATGATCAGCAGCAGGGCGAAGGCGCGGCTGCCACCGGCCGTGCGCGTCTCGGCGGCCACGCCGCTCGGCTCCGGCTCGGTGGAGACGTCTTTGACTGAGGTCTTGCTCATCACGTCGATTCCGTCTGCTTGAGAGTTGGACCTTCATCGGGCACGGGCCATTGTGCCGCACCCGGCACCTTGTCCACCGTTCGATGGACATAAGGAAGTACGCACGGTCGTCCCTGAGCGTTCGATTCCGGACGAGGCTCGACGGCATGACAGCACACGTGAACGAACTCGCGGTGGATGTTCGGGGGCTGCGCAAGCGGTACGGGGACGTCACCGCGGTCGACGGCATCGACCTCGGCATCCGGCGCGGCGAGGTGTTCGGCCTGCTCGGACCCAATGGCGCGGGCAAGAGCACCACCGTGGAGATCCTCCAGGGCAACCGCGGCCGGGACGCCGGCGAGGTGTCGGTGCTCGGGTCCGATCCGGCGACCGGCACCCGCGCGTGGAGGTCGCGTGTGGGAATCGTCTGGCAGGACGAATCGGCGCCCGCGGAGTTGACGGTCCACGAGACGGTACGGCACTTCGCGCGCTACTACCCCAGGCCGCGGGACCCCGAGGAGGTCATCGGGCTGGTGGGTCTGGAGGCGAAGGCGGACAACCGGATCAAGGCGCTGTCGGGCGGCCAGCGCCGCCGCCTCGACGTGGCCCTGGGGGTGATCGGCGACCCCGAACTGCTGCTCCTGGACGAGCCGACGACCGGCTTCGACCCGGCCGCCCGCCGCATGTTCTGGGACCTGATCCGACTGCTGGCCGACGAGGGCACGACGATCCTGCTGACCACGCACTACCTGGAGGAGGCGGAGGCCCTGGCCGACCGGCTCGCGGTGGTCGCCCGGGGCCGGGTCGTGGCCGAGGGCGAGCCCGCCGCTCTCCGGGAGCGGTACGGCACCGGGGCCACGGTCGAGTGGACCGAGGCCGACGGCACCGCCCGCCGCGAAAACACGGACACCCCGACCAGGACGGTCGCCGAGCTCATGCGCCGCTTCGACGGCGAGATCCCGGGGCTGCTGGTGACCCGCCCCACCCTGGAGGACGTCTACCTCCGGCTGACCGGACAGGAGGACGCGCGATGACCACGACCGCCATGGCGACCCGGGCCCGGGCGCGGACCGGGGGGCTGCCCGGGGCGTGGGCCCTGGGGCTGAGCCGGGGAGCGCTGGAGATCAAGCAGTTCTTCCGCCAGCGGGACCAGGTCGTCTTCACCTTCTCCTTCCCGGTCGTCTTCCTGTTCCTGTTCGCGGCGATCTTCCACGACGACGTACGCGGCTCCGGTGTCGACGCCTCCCAGCTGTACGTCCCCGCGATGATGGCCTCCGGCATCATGTCGACCAGCTTCCAGTCGCTCGGCATCTCGATCGCCGTCGAGCGCGACGAGAAGGTGCTGCGCCGGCTGCGGGGCACGCCGATGCCTCCGGCCGCGTACTTCCTGGGCAAGATCTGGCTGGTTCTGTTCACCGGTGTCGTGGAGACGGCGATCCTGCTGTTCGCCGGCACCGCCTTCTACGGCGTGCGGCTGCCGTCGGACGCGTCCCGCTGGTTCGACTTCGGCTGGATCTTCGTGCTCGGGCTGACGGGCTGTTCGCTGCTGGGCATCGCGATCAGCTCGGTGCCCAAGTCGGCGAAGAGCGCGAGCTCCGTGGTCGTACTGCCCTTCCTGGTCCTGCAGTTCGTCTCCGGGGTGTACATCTCCATCGACACGATCCCCGACTGGATGCTGAACGTCGGTGCCCTGTTCCCGCTGAAGTGGCTGTGCCAGGGTCTTCGGGGCGTCTTCCTGCCGGACTCGGCGCGGGTCCTGGAGCAGGCCGGGAGCTGGGAGTTCGGGAAGGTCGCCCTGGTGCTGGCCGCCTGGTGCGTCGGAGGATTGGTGCTGTGTCTGCTGACCTTTCGCTGGAAGGAGCGGCGCGACGGCTGACCGGCCGTGGCGCGGCCCGCGGCGACCACGCGTGGGACCGCACGATCGGGCTCTGGGACGTCTACTTCGCGATCGCGTGGGCCGCCACCCTGGCTTGGGTTCTCGTCGGCGGGGGTTCGCAGGGTCCGGTGCGCGCGGTCGCCGCCGGGCTGCTCGTGCCCCTCGTGCCCTGGTACATCGCCCTGGGGCGCGCCCTGTTGCAGGAGGAGCAGCCGGACGAGCGCCGGGCGCTGCGGTATCTGAGCGGGACGATGGTGCTGTTCCTGCCGTCGTCGGTGCTGGCGGGCGAGACCCGGCTGATGGCGTTCGCGCTCGTGCCCCAGTGCTTCATGGCGCTGCGGATGCGCAGGGCGCTCGTCGCCGTCACGCTGATCAATGTCGCGCCGGTCGTCGGCTGGGCGCTGCTGTGGCACCCGGACGGCAGGGACCTGCTGGGCAACTCGCTGTCCGCGCTGGTCAGTCTCGGCTTCTCGACGGTGGTGGGCAGTTGGATCATCCGGATCATCGAGCAGAGTGAGGAGCGGGCCGAGCTGATCGCCGAACTCGACGCCAGCCGCCACGAGATCTCCCGTCTCTCCGCCGCGCACGGCGCCCTGGCCGAGCGGGAGCGGATGGCCCGGGAGATCCACGACACCCTGGCGCAGGGCTTCACCAGCCTGCTGATGCTGGTCCAGGCGGTGGAGGCGGAACTGGACCACGACCTGCCCGAGGCCCGCCGTCACCTCGCGCTGATGGACGAGACGGCCCGGCAGAACCTCGCCGAGGCGCGCGCCCTGGTCGCCGGCGCCGCACCGGCCGACCTCGACGGCGCCTCCCTCCCCGACGCCCTGCGCCGCCTGGCCGCTCGTCACGAGGCGGCGCTCCGGGTGCGCGGCCCGGTGCGCACGCTGCCGGCCGGCCCCGAGGTCGTGGCCCTGCGCTCCTGCCAGGAGGCGCTGGCCAACGCCCGTAAGCACGCCGGGAGTTCGGCCGCGGTGGGCATCGAGCTGACGTACGCCGACGACGCGCTCACGCTCCTGGTACGGGACGACGGCCGCGGCTTCGACCCGGGCGCCCCCTGCGACGGTTACGGCCTGGCGGGGCTGCGGGCCCGGGCCACCGAGGTCGGCGGCACGGCACGCATCGACAGCGAACCGGGGGGCGGCACGACGGTGACGGTCAGCCTGCCCCTGTCTCCGGTGAGGAGTCGTCCGTGATCCGTATCGTCCTCGCCGACGACCATCCCGTCGTACGCGAAGGTCTGCGGGCGATGCTCAGCGCCGAACCGGACCTCGACGTGGTCGCCGACGCGGCGAGCGGTCCGCAGGCGGAGGCGCTGGCGGCCGAACTGCGGCCCGACATCGTCCTGATGGACCTGCGGATGCCGGGCGGCGGGGGCGTCGACTCGATCGTGCGGATGAGTGAGGCGGGGCTGGCCTGCCGGGTGGTCGTCCTGACGACGTACGAGACGGACCGGGACATCCTGCGGGCCGTGGAGGCCGGGGCCGCGGGCTATCTGCTCAAGGACATGCCACGCGGTGAACTCGCGGAGGCGGTACGGGCGGCCGCGCGCGGCGAGACGGTACTGGCCCCGTCGGTCGCGGCCCGGCTGGTGGACCAGTTGCGGACGAAGCCGGAGCGGCCCCGCCTGTCGGATCGCGAGACGGCGGTGCTGCGCCTGGTGGCGGAGGGCTGCACCAACGCGGAGATCGGCCGCCGCCTCTTCATAGGCGAGTCGACGGTGAAGACCCATCTGCTGCGCGTCTTCACCAAGTTGGACGTCGACGACCGGACGGCCGCGGTGACGAGTGCGATGCGGTTCGGGCTGCTGGAGCAGTGAGAAGGGCGCCGGAGGGTGGTTCCGGCGCCCTTCGTGCGGTTCTCAGCCGAGCCGTGACTCCAGTTCCGCCACGATCTCGTTCACGCCGATGGCCGTCTGCTCGCCGGACTCCATGTCCTTGAGCTGTACGACGCCCTCGGCGAGGTCGCGTTCGCCGGCCACGATCGCGTAGCGGGCGCCGCTGCGGTTGGCGTTCTTCATCGCGCCCTTGAGGCCCTTGGCGCCGTAGGAGAAGTCCGCCGCGACGCCGACCTTGCGCAGTTCGGTGACCTTCGAGAAGAGGACCCGGCGGGCCTCCTCGCCGAGCGGTACCGCGAACACGCTGGTGGTGGAGGGCAGTTCGAGCTCGACGCCCTCCGCCTCCAGGGCCAGGACCGTGCGGTCGACGCCGAGGGCCCAGCCGACGGACGGCAGCGCGGGGCCGCCGATCATCTCCGACAGGCCGTCGTAGCGGCCGCCGCCGCCCACCGCGGACTGGGAGCCCAGACCGTCGTGCACGAACTCGAAGGTCGTACGGGTGTAGTAGTCCAGGCCGCGCACCAGCTTGGGGTCGTCCTCGAAGGCCACGCCCGCCGCCGTGATCAGCTCGCGGACCTCCTCGTGGTACGCCTTGCAGGCGTCGCAGAGGTAGTCGCGCAGCAACGGCGCGTCGCCGAGCTGCTTCTGGACCGACTCGCGCTTGTCGTCGAGGACGCGCAGCGGGTTGATCTCGGCGCGGCGCAGGGTGTCCTCGTCGAGGTCGAGGCCGCGCAGGAAGTCCTGCAGCGCGGCCCGGTAGACCGGCCGGCACTCCTTGTCGCCAAGGCTGTTGAGCAGGATGCGGAAGTCGCTGAGGCCCAGCGAGCGGTACGCCTGGTCGGCAAGGATGATCAGCTCTGCGTCCAGCGCCGGATCCTCCGCGCCGATCGCCTCGGCGCCGACCTGCGAGAAGTGGCGGTAACGGCCCTTCTGTGGGCGCTCGTAGCGGTAGTACGAGCCGGAGTACCAGAGCTTGACCGGGAGGTTGCCCAGCTTGTGCAGGTTGGCCTCCAGCGCCGCGCGCAGCACGGACGCCGTGCCCTCGGGGCGCAGGGCCAGCTTGTCGCCGCCCTTGGTCTCGAAGGCGTACATCTCCTTGGTCACGATGTCGGTGGACTCGCCGACACCGCGCGCGAAGAGCTCGACGCTCTCGAAGCCGGGGGTCTCGATGTAGCCGTAGCCGGCGGCACGCAGCGGGGCGGCGATCGCCTCGCGCACCGCCAGGAACTTCGCGGAGTCCGGCGGGATCAGGTCGTACGTGCCCTTGGGGGCCTTGAAGGTGCTCACGAAGTCTCTCGTCACATTCCTCGTCGGGGAGCCTCGGCGGCTCCCTGGCCGGCGGCCACCTGCCGCAGATACGGGTTGGTGGCGCGCTCCTGGCCGATGGTCGTCTGGGGGCCGTGGCCGGACAGCACCACGGTCGAGTCGTCGAGCGGCAGGCACACGCGGGCCAGCGAGTCGAGCATCTCGGCCATGTCACCGCCGGGCAGGTCGGTGCGTCCGATGGAGCCGGCGAAGAGCAGATCCCCGGAGAAGAACACCGACGGGATGTCGGTCGTCTCGGGCATCTGGAAGGTCACCGACCCCTTGGTATGGCCCGGCGCGTGCGCGACGGAGAACTCCAGTCCCGCCAGCGCCAGTTGCGCACCGTCGGCCAGCTCCCTGACGTCGTCCGGCTCCCCCACGGTGAGCTCGCCCATGAGCGGCATCCCGATGGAACGGCCGAGCGCCTTCTCGGGGTCCGCCATCATGTAGCGGTCCTCGGGGTGGATCCAGGCGGGCACGTCGTGCGCGCCGCACACCGGGACGACCGAGGCCACATGGTCGATGTGGCCATGGGTGAGGACGACGGCGACGGGCTTGAGCCGATGCTTCTTCAGCGCTTCCTCGACTCCTTGGGCGGCCTGATGGCCCGGGTCGATGATCACGCACTCCTCACCGGCGGCGGGGGCGACGAGATAACAGTTCGTCCCCCAGGCCCCGGCGGGGAACCCGGCAATGAGCACGATCGTCCTTCGTTGTGTCGGTACGGGCGGCTGCGACGGCCGTGAACGAATGGCCGTCGCCACTGCCAGAGCCTACCGGCGCTGCCGAATCCTCAGCGAACCCATATACGGTACGGGGCACACGCAGGCGGTCGGCTCACAAGACGCACGCGTCCCAGTCGACGTACGAGACGCATGAGGAGAAAACCCGGTGGTCAGCCAGGAACAGCGGAAGCGGCAGCTCGCGCGCGAGAAGTTTCTGCGACAGCAGCAGCGGCGTACGGAGGCGCGGCGCAAGGCACGCATGCGCAACTCGGTGATCGCGTCGGTGCTCGGCGTGATCCTGATCGGCAGCGTGGCCCTGTACACGACCGGGGTGATGAAGGGCGACGACAAGGCCAACGCCAGTTCGCAGACCACCCCGAGCGCCACGCCCACCAGCAAGGCGCCCGACCCGTGCGAGAAGGCCGCCAAGGGCTCCGTGGAGAAGCTCAGCTGGAAGAAGGAGCCGGCGGTGACGATCGACAAGTCGGCGAAGTACACGATGAAGCTCGCCACGACGTGCGGTGACATAGACATCGCGCTGAAGACGTCGGCGGCCCCGCACACCGTGAACTCCTTCGACTTCCTCGCCTCGAAGGGCTTCTTCGACCACACGAAGTGCCACCGGCTCACCACCAACGGCATCTACGTGCTGCAGTGCGGCGACCCGACGGGCACCGGCAGCGGCGGTCCCGGCTACACGATCCCGGACGAGAACCTGAAGGACAAAAGCCTGAAGGGCGGTGTCTACCCGGCGGGCACGGTCGCGATGGCGAACACCGGACAGAAGCACACCGGCGGCAGCCAGTTCTTCCTCGTCTACCAGGACAGTCAGCTGCCGGCCAGCTACACACCGTTCGGTACCGTGTCGGCGTCGGGCATGAAGGTTCTCAAGAAGATCGCCGCCGCGGGCGAGAGCACGGGTCAGGGCGACGGCGCGCCGAACGCCACGGTCGTGATCAACAAGGCCACGGTCACCAAGTCCTGAGCCTTTGAGCACCGCATCCGGACCCCGAGGTGCGAAATTTCGGTCGTGCGGGTGCGGACAGGCCGCCCGCACGTCGCCTATGTTGGCCGTGACGAAACTGTGGACGATGCCCGGGGGCAGTGAGGCCCCTCGCAGGCATCATGTGGAGGAGGCGCTGTGAGCAGCGACCCGTGGGGCCGCGTCGACGAGACGGGGACCGTGTACGTGCGTACGGCCGACGGCGAGCAGGTCGTCGGTTCCTGGCAGGCCGGCTCCCCTGAGGAGGCGCTGGCCTACTTCGAGCGCAAGTACGAGGGCCTGGTTGTGGAGATCGGCCTCCTCGAGAAGCGAGTCAAGACCACCGACCTGTCCGCGAAGGACGCCCAGGCGGCCATCGACCACATCCGCGAGCAGGTCGACGCCCACCACGCGGTCGGCGACCTGGACGCGCTGCGGCAGCGGCTGGACAAGCTCGTTCAGACCGTCGAGGCCCGCCGGGAGGAGCGCAAGCAGCAGCGGGCCAAGCAGTCCGACGAGGCGCGGCACGCCAAGGAGGAGCTGGTCGCCGAGGCGGAGCAGCTGGCGCAGTCCGACCAGTGGCGGGCCGCGGGTGAGCGGCTGCGGGCGCTGGTGGACACCTGGAAGGGCCTGCCGCGGCTGGACCGCAAGTCGGACGACGAGCTCTGGCATCGCTTCTCGCACGCCCGTTCGGCGTTCTCCAAGCGGCGCAAGGCGCACTTCGCGGCGCTCGACGCGCAGCGCGAGGAGGCCCGCCGGACCAAGGAGCGGCTGGTCTCCGAGGCGGAGGGGCTGTCGGGTTCGACGGACTGGGGTCCGACGGCGGCCCGGTACCGCGAGCTGATGGCCGAGTGGAAGGCCGCGGGCCGGGCGCAGCGCGAGCACGAGGACGACCTGTGGAACCGCTTCCGCGGCGCCCAGGACGTCTTCTTCGCCGCCCGCAGTTCGGTCTTCGCCGAGCGTGACGCGGAGCAGTCGGAGAACCTGAAGCTCAAGGAGGAGCTGGCCGAGGAGGCAGAGAAGATCCTCCCGGTGACGGACCTGCGGGCGGCGCGGGCCGCCTTCCGCTCGGTCAACGAGCGCTGGGAGGCCATCGGCCACGTGCCGCGCGACGCCCGCCCGAAGGTCGAGGGCCGGATGCACGCGGTCGAGCGGGCCATCCAGGAGGCCGAGGAGGCCGAGTGGCGCCGGACCAACCCGGAGGCACGCGCGCGTGCCGAGGGTCTGACCGGTCAGCTCCAGGCCGCGGTGGACAAGCTCCGGGGCCAGATCGAGCAGGCGCGCGCCCAGGGCAACACCGCCAAGGCCGACAAGCTCGAGCGTGAGCTGGAGGGCCGCCAGGCCCTGCTGGACCAGGCGCTCAAGGGCCTGCAGGAGTTCGGCGGCTAGTCCCGGCGGCGGATACGACGAGAAGGGCCCCGTACATCGCGTACGGGGCCCTTCTCGTGCTCTCTAGGTGCGGTTGCGCGCCGAGGTGACCCGGTACACGTCGTAGACGCCCTCGACGCCTCGTACGGCCTTCAGGACGTGACCGAGGTGCTTGGGGTCGCCCATCTCGAAGGTGAAGCGCGAGGTGGCGACCCGGTCGCGGGAGGTCTGTACGGCCGCCGAGAGGATGTTGACGTGCTGGTCGGACAGGACGCGGGTGACGTCGGACAGGAGCCGCGAGCGGTCCAGGGCCTCGACCTGGATGGCGACCAGGAAGACCGAGGACTGGGTGGGCGCCCACTCGACGTCGAGGATGCGCTCGGGCTCGCGGGACAGTGACTCCACGTTGACGCAGTCGCTGCGGTGAACCGATACGCCACTACCCCGCGTGACGAAACCGATGATCGGGTCGCCGGGGACGGGCGTGCAGCAGCGGGCCAGCTTGACCCACACGTCGTCGACGCCCTTGACGACGACGCCCGGGTCCGTGCTGGAGCGGCGCTTGCGGCGGCTTCGGGTCGGCGGGACCGACTCGTCGATCTCCTCGGTGGCCGCCTCTTCGCCGCCGAGCGCGGAGACGAGCTTCTGCACGACGTTCTGCGCCGAGACATGGCCCTCGCCGATCGCCGCGTACAGCGCGGAGATGTCCGGGTAGCGCATCTCGTGGGCGAGCGTGACCAGCGAGTCACCGGTGAGGATGCGCTGGATCGGCAGGTTCTGCTTGCGCATCGCGCGGACGATGGCGTCCTTGCCCTGCTCGATCGCCTCGTCGCGGCGCTCCTTGGAGAACCACGCCCGGATCTTGTTGCGGGCGCGCGGCGACTTGACGAAGCCCAGCCAGTCGCGGGACGGGCCGGCGCCGGCCGCCTTGGAGGTGAAGACCTCCACCAGGTCGCCGTTGTCGAGCGTGGACTCCAGCGGTACGAGCCTGCCGTTGACCCGCGCTCCTATGGTCCGGTGGCCGACCTCCGTGTGGACCGCGTACGCGAAGTCGACGGGGGTGGCACCTGCCGGGAGCGCTATGACGTCGCCCTTGGGGGTGAAGACGAAGACCTCGTTGCGGGACAGGTCGAAGCGCAGGGACTCCAGGAACTCGCCCGGGTCCTCGGTCTCCTTCTGCCAGTCCAGCAGCTGGCGCAGCCACGCCATGTCGTTGAGGTGGTCGTCCTTCTTGCCGGCCTTGGGCACGTCGGTGCGCACCTTGGAGGCACCGGCGACGGCCTCCTGCTTGTACTTCCAGTGCGCGGCGATGCCGTACTCGGCGCGGCGGTGCATGTCGAAGGTGCGGATCTGCAGTTCGACCGGCTTGCCGTTGGGGCCGATGACCGTCGTGTGCAGCGACTGGTACATGTTGAACTTCGGCATCGCGATGTAGTCCTTGAACCGGCCGGGGACCGGGTTCCATCGCGCGTGCACGGTGCCGAGGGCCGCGTAGCAGTCCCGGACGGTGTCCACGAGGACGCGGATGCCCACCAGGTCGTAGATCTCCGCGAAGTCACGGCCGCGGACGATCATCTTCTGGTAGACGCTGTAGTAGTGCTTCGGTCGCCCGGTGACGGTCGCCTTGATCCGGGCCGCGCGCAGGTCCTGCTGCACCTCGTCGGTCACTATGGCCAGGTACTCGTCGCGCTTCGGCGCCCGCTCCGCCACCAGCCGTACGATCTCGTCGTACATCTTGGGATAGAGGATCGCGAAGGCGAGGTCCTCCAGCTCCCACTTGATGGTGTTCATGCCCAGGCGATGGGCGAGCGGCGCGTAGATCTCGAGGGTCTCGCGCGCCTTCTTCTCCTGCTTCTCGCGCTTGAGGTAGCGCATGGTGCGCATGTTGTGCAGGCGGTCGGCGAGCTTGATGACCAGGACGCGCGGGTCCTTGGCCATCGCCACGACCATCTTGCGCACGGTCTCGGCCTGCGCGGCCTCGCCGAACTTGACCTTGTCCAGCTTCGTGACGCCGTCGACCAGCAGGGCCACGGAGTCGCCGAAGTCGCGGCGGAGCTGGTCGAGGCCGTACTCGGTGTCCTCGACGGTGTCGTGCAGGAGTCCCGCCATCAGCGTGGCCGGATCCATGCCCAGCTCGGCGAGGATCGTGGTCACCGCGAGGGGGTGAGTGATGTACGGGTCGCCGCTCTTGCGCTTCTGGCCGCGGTGCCAGCGCTCGGCGACCTGGTAGGCCGTCTCGATCTTGCGGAGCGTGGCCGTCTCGATCTTCGGGTCGTTGCTGCGCACTATCCGCAGCAGCGGCTCCAGCACCGGGTTGTACGGGTTGGAGCGCTGGACGCCGAGGCGGGCGAGGCGGGCGCGGACGCGGTTGGAGGAGCCGGAGCGGGCGGGCTGACCGGTGTTCGGGCGCACCGCAGGGGCGGCGGGCGCCGCGCTCTCGGACGGGGCCGGCTTGGGGCGGGACTCTTCGGCCGACTTGTCGACGGGCGCGGACTGGGCGTGCTCGACCGGCCCGCGGGTGTCGTTCTTGGCGACCGGCTCGGTCGGCGCGGGCTTGGCCGCGGCTGCCGAGGCGGACTCGGGCTTGGCGGCGGTCAGGTGCTGGGCCTCGTCTGGCAAGAGGACTCCTCGTGCGCGATCCGGGTCCCCCGGTCAGGCTCCGGAGGACCCATGGTAGCGATCCTGGGGCGCAGGATCGCCTTCAGGCCGATGTGAGGGCCGTCTACACGCGTAACACGGGTGACCGCCACTACATTCCACGACCTCGCAAAGAAATCGAAAAGCTTTTTCCTGAAAGTCACTAATTGGACAGAGCGGGAAAACCAGAGAAATCAATTCTGTTGACTCGAACATCGGGCGCCGCATAAGATCCACTTCGACCCAGAAGCGGAAAATGACCAATTCCGCTTCTAAAGAAAAAAGAAACGGGATGAGCATGAGAATGCTTGGCAAGACAGTGGCGGCCGCGGCTCTGGCAGTCGGTATGAGTGCGGCTTTCGCGCTTCCCGCCCAGGCGGCGACCGCGGCCCCCATGTCGACGCACCGAGGCAGCTCGGGGTGCTTCAACTGGTCCTGGGCCGACGGGACCACCACGACCACCATCTACTACCACAACACGTGCAGCACCACGAAGCACCTGTGTGTCTGGTGGAAGGACGGCCAGGAGAACAACCTGCACCGCATCACCGCCGGGGGCGATGAGAAGGGCCACCGCAAGGAGCCCGGCACCATCATAACCAACGACATCGAAGACTGCTGATTTAGCCGTCAACCGGATTTCGTAAACAGCAGGGAAAACAACGCGGCCCCGAATGTGCGACAAGCGCGCATTCGGGGCCGCGTCGTTTTCCGGAACTCTGCTCAGAGAGCGAGTACGGCCTCCAGGGGGGCGCCCTTGAGGGCGGGCTCCAGGCGAGCGCGGCCACCCAGGAATCCCAGCTCCATCAGGACGGCCAGACCCGCGACCTCGGCGCCCGCCCGGCGGATCAGCCGGATCGAGGCCTCGGCGGTGCCGCCGGTGGCGAGCACGTCGTCGATGATGAGGATGCGGTCGTCTGCCGACAGGTCCTCCGCGTGGACCTCGATCTCCGCCGAGCCGTACTCCAGGTCGTACGCCTGGGCGAGGGTCGCTCCGGGGAGCTTGCCCGCCTTGCGGACGGGGATGAAACCGAGGCCGGCGCGGACGGCGACCGGGGCGCCGAGGATGAAGCCGCGGGCCTCCAGGCCGACGACCTTGGTGGCGCCCGTGGTCGCCGCGACCTCGGCGAGCGCGTCGGTGAGCGCCGTGAAGGCCGCCGGGTCCGCCAGGAGCGGCGTGATGTCCTTGAACATCACGCCGGGCTCCGGGTAGTCCGCGACATCGCGGATACGGCTGAGCAGCAACTCCTGGATGTCGGTCATCGGCGCTTCCCGGACGGACGGCCACGGCCGCGGTTGCGGGACGCGGGCTGGTGGCGCGGGCCGACGACCGCCGCGGCGGCGTCCTCGGGCTCGTCGGCGTAGCCGTCGTCCACCGTCTCCGGCTGCTCGTCCTGCGCGGCGGCCTGGGCGCGCTTGGCGAGGACGCGCTTCTTGAGCGCCTTCATCTGCGGCTCGCGCTCCTTGAGGTCGGCGACGAGCGGCGTGGCGATGAAGATCGATGAGTACGCACCGGCCGCGAGGCCGACGAACAGCGACAGCGAGATGTCGTTGAGCGTTCCCGCGCCGAGGAAGCCGCCGCCGATGAACAGCAGGCCCGCGACCGGCAGCAGCGCGACGACCGTCGTGTTGATCGAGCGGACGAGGGTGCCGTTGATCGACCTGTTGGCGATGTCGCTGTAGGTGAAGCGGGTCTGCTTGGTGATGTCCTTCGTCTGCTCCTTGAGGCTGTCGAAGACGACGACCGTGTCGTAGAGCGAGTAACCGAGGATCGTCAGCAGACCGATGACCGTGCCGGGCGTGACCTCGAAGCCGACCAGGGCGTAGATACCGGTCGTGATGGTGATGTCGTGGATCAGCGCGACAAGGGCCGCGAGCGCCATCCGCCACTCGAAGGCGATCGCCAGGTAGATCACCACGAGGACCATGAAGATGCCGAGGCCCTCCCAGGCCTTGTTGGCGATCTGGTCACCCCAGCTCGGGCCGACCAGGTCGGCCGCGATGGACTCGGGGGACATGTTCATGTCCTTGGCCAGCTCGGCCTTGGTGGCGTCCGACTTCGCGGTGTCCATGCCCGCGATCTGGATGCGCAGGCCGCCGGTGCCGAGCTTCTGCACCACGGCGTCATGGCCGGCCGCCCGCGCCGCGTAGGACTCCGCCTGCGCCACCGAGACGCTGGTCTTCCCGGTGGTGAAGACGGCGCCGCCCCGGAAGTCGATGCCCATGTTCAGGCCGCGCACCGCCAGGCCGACGATGGCCGTGATGGTGATCAGGATGGAGATGCCGTACCAGATCTTGCGCTTACCGACGAAGTCGTAGCTGATCTCGCCGCGGTGGAGTCGGGCGCCGAGGTTGCCGAGTTTCGACATCGCTCACGCTTCCTTCGGGTCGACAGGGCCGGCGACGGGGCCGGAGGGACGGCGGGTGCGGCGCAGGGGGGCCTTGGCGCCCAGGCCCTTCGGGTCGAGCCCCGACCACTTGTGGCCGCTCGCGAAGAACTTGCGTCGGGCGAGGAGCGTCATCAGCGGCTTGGTGAAGAAGAAGACGACGACCACGTCGAGCACGGTGGTCAGACCGAGCGTGAACGCGAAGCCCTGGACCTTGCCGACGGTCACGATGAACAGCACCGCGGCGGCCAGGAACGACACGAAGTCGGAGACCAGGATGGTGCGCCGGGCGCGCGGCCAGGCCCGCTCGACGGCGGGACGCAACGAGCGGCCCTCGCGGATCTCGTCCCGGATGCGTTCGAAGAACACGATGAACGAGTCCGCGGTGATACCGATGGCGACGATGGCGCCGCAGACGGCCGGCAGGTTCAGCGCGAAGTGGATCGTCGGGCCGAGCAGCGACATGATCACGTAGGTGAGGATCGCGGACACCAGCAGCGAGGGGATCGCGACGATCGACAGCCCGCGATAGAAGGCGAGCAGGTAGATGATGACCAGGCCCAGGCCGATCGCGCCCGCGATCAGACCGGCGTGCAGCTGCTCACCACCGAGCGCGGCCGTCACGGTGGTCACGCTCTGCTCCTTGAAGGAGAGCGGGAGCGCGCCGTAGGACAGCATGTTGGCGAGGCCCTGGGCCTCCTGCTGGTTGAAGCTGCCGGTGATCTCCGCGCTGCCGCCGGTCAGCGCCTCCGAGACGCGCGGGTCGGAGACCACGTTGCCGTCGAGGACGATCGCGAACTGGTTCTGCGGGGGCTGGTTCTTGGCCAGCTCACCGGTGATGTCGCCGAACTTCTTGGCGCCCTTGGAGGTGAACTCCATGGTGACGGTCCAGCCGGCGCTGCTCTGCGTGTTGAAGACGGCCTGGGCCTTCTTCACGTCCGTTCCGTCGACGGCCGCGGGGCCGAGGATGTACTTCTGCCACTGGCCCGAGGAGTTCTTGCCGCAGGCGACGGTGGACTCGGTGGCCTTGGCGTTCTTGCCGGCGGTGGTCTGAGCCGACTTCTTGGTGCAGTCGAGGGCGGCGTACTGCGCCTGCAGCTTGGTGGCCGCGTCGCTGGCGGCCGAGCTGCCGCTCGCCGACGGGGTGGGGCTGGCGGACGTCTTCGAGCCGGAGGAGGCGGTGGCGCTCGGCGTCGAGGTCGCCTTGAGGGCGTCGGTGACCGCGCGGCCCTGCGAGGTGGCCGTGGCCGACGGGCTCGCGGAGGAGGAAGGCGTCGACGTGCCGGTGGCCTTCTGTCCCTTGTCGGTGGCCTTGGCCGAGGGGCTGCCGGAGGTGCTGGGCGACGGGCTGGCCGTCGCGGAGCCGCCGGAGACCTCGGTGGTGAGCACCGGGCGGAAGTACAGCTTGGCGGTGGTGCCGACCTGGTCGCGCGCTTCCTTGGAGTTCGTGCCCCGAGGGATGTTGACGATGATGTTGCTGCTGCCCTGGGTCTGGACCTCCGTCTCGGACACGCCCAGACCGTTGACACGGCGGTTCATGATGGCGACCGCGGTGTCCATGTTGGTCTTGTTGATCGCGTTGGGCTGGCCCGGCTCGTTCACCGCCTGAAGGGTGATGCTCGTACCACCGGCCAGGTCGATGCCGAGGCGCGGAGTGGTGTTCCCGGAGGCGAACATTCCACCGGTGAGCGCCACGATGGCGATCAGAATGAGGGCCAGCGAGCGCCCTGGCTTGCTCTGGGCGCTCGCGCTTCGGCCCTTTTTAGGTGCTGCCACCTTCTCGTACTCCCTCTCGGGCCGCTCCACGCCGGGTCAGCGCGGTGTCGGCCATGACATGGTGTCGGGATCCCCGTGTGCGAGATGAGCACGTCCCGGGGCGCGCTAGGTCGGCCGCGCGCCCCGGGACGTGACTACTTCGCGTCGGAGTCGCCGTCGGTCTTCTTCGGCTCCTCGCCCGACTTCGTCTCCGTGGCGGCGGTCTCGTCGGCCGGCTCCTCGGTCGCGTCCTTCTTGCCGAGGTCGACGGACTTGTCGTCGGAGGCGGCGGCAGCTTCGTCGGCGGAGTCGTCGGTCTCGGTGAGGGAGGAGGCGTCGTCCGGGACGACGTCGGTGTCGGACTTCAGGTCGTGCTCGATGCCGTGCACGATGCGGTTGTACTCGTCATCGCTGAGCACGGTACCGATGGCGTTCTTCGCGAAGAGGAGATCGACGCCCGGGCCGGCGTCGAGGAGGACGGTGTCCTCGTTGACCTCCTTGACCGTCGCGTACATGCCCCCGATCGTGCGGACGCCGCTGCCGGGCTGCATCTCGTTCCGCATCTGCTGGGCCTGCTGCTGCTTGCGCTTGGCCGAACGGGTCATGAGGAACATGGCCCCGATGAGCACGATGAACGGGAGGAGCATGGTGATATTCACGGGACGGAATTTCCTTCGCACGACCGCGATGGAGAGCGGCCTCATGGATGGGGGTATGTATACCGCCGACAAAGGCGGCATCGGCGGAGTCTAAGCGAGTCCGCGCGCATGGAACAACGCTCAGCATGGCACCTGGGTTCCTGACCCGGCCAATGCCGACGCCGTCACAATGGCATCACGTCCCGAACAGGTCCTGTTGTCCGTTTCCCGCAGTGGCGGAGCGGGGCGGGGTGAGGCCGAGATGCGCCCATGCGGCGGGCGTGGCGACGCGGCCGCGGGGGGTGCGGGCCAGCAGTCCCTCCCGTACGAGGAAGGGCTCGGCGACCTCTTCGACGGTCTCGCGCTCCTCCCCCACCGCGACGGCGAGGGTGGACAGGCCGACCGGTCCGCCGCCGAACAGCTTCAGCAGTGCCTCCAGTACACCGCGGTCGAGGCGGTCGAGGCCGCGGGCGTCGACCTCGTACACCGCGAGGGCCGCGGCCGCGATGTCCCGTGTGATGAGCCCGTCGGCCTTGACCTGGGCGTAGTCCCGTACGCGGCGCAGCAGGCGGTTGGCGATGCGGGGCGTGCCGCGGGAGCGGCCGGCGATCTCGGCGGCGCCGTCGGCCTGGATCTCGACGTCGAGCAGGTTCGCGGAGCGGTGGATGACCCGCTCCAGCTCGGCGGGCTCGTAGAACTCCATGTGCGCGGTGAAGCCGAAGCGGTCGCGCAGCGGGGGCGGCAGCAGGCCCGCGCGCGTGGTGGCGCCGACCAGGGTGAAGGGGGGCAGTTCGAGCGGGATCGCGGTGGCGCCGGGGCCCTTGCCGACGATGACGTCGACGCGGAAGTCCTCCATGGCCATGTACAGCATCTCCTCGGCGGGCCGGGACATGCGGTGGATCTCGTCGAGGAAGAGGACCTCGCCCTCCTGGAGGGAGGACAGGATCGCGGCCAGGTCGCCGGCGTGCTGGATGGCGGGTCCGCTGGTGATGCGGATGGGGGCGCCCATCTCCGCCGCGATGATCATCGAGAGGGTGGTCTTGCCGAGGCCCGGGGCGCCGGAGAGGAGCACGTGGTCGGCGGTGGCGCCGCGCGCGCGGGCGGCGCGCAGCACCAGGTCGAGCTGCTCGCGGACCTTCTCCTGGCCGATGAACTCGCCCAGGTCCTTGGGGCGCAGGGCGGCCTCGACGGCCTGGTCCTCACGGTCGGCGGACGCACCGACGAGCCGCTCGGCGGAGGTGTCGGTGGTGTCGTCCCAGTTCATGTGGTGTGCCTCGGGTTCGGGGTGGTCAGCGGGCGCGGTTGAGGGTCTGCAGGGCCGCCTTCAGCAGCTGGCCGACCTGCGGGGTGCCCTCGGCCGCCTCGGCCTGCGGTGCCACGGCGGTCACGGCCTCGTCGGCCTCGCGGGTGGCGTATCCGAGGCCGATGAGGGCGGCGTGCAGCTGGTCGCGCCAGCCCTGGGTGACGGGGGCGCCGATCGCGGGGGCGCCGACCGGTTCGCCGAGCCGGTCCTTGAGTTCCAGCAGCAGCTTCTGGGCGCCCTTCTTGCCGATGCCGGGGACGGCGGTCAGGGCCTTCTCGTCACTGGTGGCGATGGCGCGGCGCAGGGCGTCCGGGCTGTGCACGGCCAGCATCGCCTGGGCGAGCCGGGGGCCGACCCCGCTCGCCGTCTGCAGCAGCTCGAAGACCTGGCGTTCGTCGTCGTCCACGAAGCCGTACAAGGTGAGGGAGTCCTCCCGTACGACGAGGGAGGTGGCGAGTTTGGTCTGCTGGCCCATGCGCAGCCCGGAGAGGGTGTTGGGCGTGCACTGGACGGCGATGCCGATCCCGCCCACCTCGACCACCGCGGAGTCGGGTGCGAGGGCGGCGACCGGGCCGCTGACGAACGCGATCATGCGATACGGCCTTTCGATGATGCCTGGGCCGCCTTGGCCGCCTGGGCTGCGTGCAGGGCCACTGCCTGCTGGAGTCGGTTCTGCGCGGGGGTGCGCCAGATGTGGCAGATGGCGAGCGCGAGGGCGTCCGCGGCGTCGGCGGGCTTGGGGGGCGCGTCGAGTCGTAGGAGGCGGGTGACCATGGCGCCGACCTGGGCCTTGTCGGCGCGTCCGCTGCCGGTGACGGCCGCCTTGACCTCGCTGGGGGTGTGCAGGGCGACGGGGATGCCGCGGCGGGCGGCGCAGAGCATGGCGACGGCGCTGGCCTGGGCGGTGCCCATCACGGTCCGTACGTTGTGCTGGCTGAACACCCGCTCCACGGCGACGAATTCGGGCCGGTGTTCGTCCAGCCAGGCCTCGATGCCCTGCTCGATCGCGACGAGACGGTGCCCCAGTTCGGCGTCCGCGGGCGTCCGTACGACACCCACGCCGACCATGGTGAGGGGCCTGCCCGCCACCCCCTCGACGACGCCGACTCCGCATCGGGTCAGCCCGGGGTCCACGCCGAGTACGCGCACCGCGCCCCTCCCCTCTCTGCGGTGATCACTGACTGCCGCAAGGCTATCCGCTGCCACTGACAACAGCGGCGGGCCGGTGGGACGTGTCCCATCGGCCCGCCGACACCGCTCGGTTCGCGGCAGCGTTACGCGTCGACCTTCTCCATGACCTCGTCGCTGACGTCGAAGTTGGCGAAGACGTTCTGCACGTCGTCGCTGTCCTCGAGCGCGTCGATCAGCTTGAAGATCTTCTTGGCGCCCTCCTCGTCCAGCTCGACCTGCATGGTCGGGACGAAGTTGGCCTCGGCGGAGTCGTAGTCGATCCCGGCGTCCTGCAGGGCGGTGCGGACCGCGACCAGGTCGGTGGCCTCGCTGAGCACCTCGAAGGACTCGCCCAGGTCGTTGACCTCCTCGGCACCCGCGTCCAGGACGGCGGCGAGGACGTCGTCCTCGGTCAGCTCGCCCTTGGGGACGATGACGACGCCCTTGCGGTTGAACAGGTACGACACCGAGCCGGGGTCGGCCATGGAGCCGCCGTTGCGGGTCATGGCGACGCGCACGTCGGAGGCGGCGCGGTTGCGGTTGTCGGTGAGGCACTCGATGAGCACCGCGACGCCGTTCGGGCCGTAGCCCTCGTACATGATCGTCTCGTAGTCTGCGCCGCCGGCCTCGAGACCACCGCCGCGCTTGATCGCGGAGTCGATGTTCTTGTTCGGGACCGACGACTTCTTGGCCTTCTGGACGGCGTCGTACAGCGTCGGGTTGCCGTCGAGGTCCACGCCGCCCATGCGCGCCGCGACCTCGATGTTCTTGATCAGCTTCGCGAAGAGCTTGCCGCGCTTGGCGTCGATCACGGCCTTCTTGTGCTTCGTCGTGGCCCATTTAGAGTGGCCGGACATCTGCCTGTCTCCTTCGCGTAACCCATCTCTGCAACGAACGCCAGGAATCCTACTAGGACTCCGTCGCCCGGTTCGCGTGCACCATGTCGACGAACAGGGAGTGCACGCGGTGGTCGCCGGTCAGTTCCGGGTGGAACGACGTGGCGAGCGCGTTGCCCTGGCGGACCGCGACGATGTGGCCCTCGTGCTCGGCGAGCACCTCGGTCTCGGCGCCGACGGACTCGACCCAGGGGGCGCGGATGAACACGCCTTCTACAGGATCGCCCTCGACGCCCTTGACGTCGACCGCCGCTTCGAAGGACTCGTTCTGGCGGCCGAAGGCGTTGCGGCGCACGATCATGTCGATGCCGCCGAAGGTCTCCTGGCCCGAGCGCGGGTCGAGGATCTTGTCGGCGAGCATGATCATGCCGGCGCACGTGCCGTAGACGGGCATGCCGGCCCGCACGCGCGCGCGGAGGGGCTCCATCACGCCGAAGAGGACGGCGAGCTTGGAGATGGTGGTGGACTCGCCGCCGGGGATGACGAGGCCGTCCACCTCGGCGAGCTCTTCGGGGCGCCTGACCGGCCTGGCCACGGCGTCGGCCGCGGCCAGGGCGATGAGGTGCTCCCGTACGTCGCCCTGGAGGGCCAGGACGCCTATGACGGGGGTGTTCATGTGATCCGGTGCCTTACCAGCCGCGGTTGGCGTAGCGCTCGGCCTCGGGCAGGGTGTCGCAGTTGATGCCGACCATGGCCTCGCCGAGGTTGCGGGACGCGTCCGCGATGATCTTCGGGTCGTCGTAGAAGGTGGTGGCCTTGACGATGGCGGCGGCGCGCTTGGCCGGGTCGCCGGACTTGAAGATGCCGGAGCCGACGAAGACGCCCTCGGCGCCGAGCTGGCGCATCAGGGCGGCGTCGGCCGGGGTGGCCACGCCACCGGCGGAGAACAGCACCACGGGGAGCTTGCCGAGCTCGGCGACCTCCTTGACCAGCTCGTACGGGGCGCGCAGCTCCTTGGCGGCGGCGTACAGCTCGTGGTTGTCGTAGCCGCGCAGGCGGGCGATCTCGTTCTTGATCTGGCGCAGGTGGCGGACGGCCTCGACGACGTTGCCGGTGCCGGCCTCGCCCTTGGAGCGGATCATGGCCGCGCCCTCGGCGATGCGGCGCAGGGCCTCGCCGAGGTTGGTGGCGCCGCAGACGAAGGGGGTGGTGAAGGCCCACTTGTCGGAGTGGTTGACCTCGTCGGCCGGGGTGAGGACCTCGGACTCGTCGATGTAGTCGACGCCGAGGGACTGCAGGACCTGGGCCTCGACGAAGTGGCCGATGCGGGACTTGGCCATGACCGGGATGGAGACGGCCTCGATGATGCCCTCGATCATGTCCGGGTCGGACATGCGGGCCACGCCGCCGTCCTTGCGGATGTCGGCCGGGACCCGCTCCAGGGCCATGACGGCGACGGCGCCCGCGTCCTCGGCGATCTTCGCCTGCTCCGGCGTGACGACGTCCATGATCACGCCACCCTTGAGCTGCTCGGCCATGCCGCGCTTCACGCGCGCGGTGCCGGTCTCGGGGGCCTGGTTTTCGGAGAGCGTGCTGGACACGGGTGACCTCACTGAAGGGAAAGAGGGTTTCTGCAATCCCCGAGGAAACGTGAGGGCACCAGTCCACGGCAAGGGCCAATGACAACCCGGTGGATCGTTTTGCCGCCGGTCCGCCGCGACAGCGGACCGCGCGTCGCCGGAGCGCCCGACACCGGACCGCCCGGCACCGGACCCGTACGCCGCCGGGCCGGCGTCTCAGGCCGCCCGGTCCGCCAGGCCGGCCGGTGGTTCGTCGTCCATCTCGAAGGACAGCGGGACGGGGGCGTGACCGGCCAGCCGGAACCAGCGGACCTTGCGGTGCTCGCGCAGCCGCCGGGCCGCGCCGACCGCGTCGTTGTGGAAGCGTCGCGCCATCGGCACCCGGCGTACGGCCTCGGTGAGCTCGTGGGTGGCCGCCTCCCCGCCGGGCGCCTCGCGCACCACCTCGACCTGGGCCTGCTCGGCGAACACCGCCCGCAGCGCCTGGCTCAGCTCGCTCTCGGCGACCTCCCGCTGCTCCTCCTCGGCCTGCCGGGCCGCGTGCGCGGCCTCGTACAGGACGATCGAAGCGGCCGGGTCGAGGACGCCCGAGGTGGCCAGCTCCTGGGCCACCGAGGCCCTGCGCAGCAGCTGGGCGTCGAGGGCGGCGCGGGCGGCGTCGATCCGGGCGTGCAGCCGGTCCAGGCGGCCCGCGGTCCAGCTCAGGTACAGGCCGATCGCGACGAGGGCGACGAGGATCCAGATCAGGGTTGCGGTCACGGGCGCTCACGTTACCGGGCACGTCACGGCGCCCGGACGGGGCGTCAGTCCCGCGCCAGCCCGAACCTCGCCCGCAGCCCCGGCGACCGCACGTCCTCCGCCGCCGCGACCGCCGACGTCCCGTCCGTCACCGTCTCGTACACCGACAGGATGTCCGCCCCGACCGTCGACCAGTCGAAGCGCCGTACGTGCGCGCTGCCCCGCTCGCGCAGCTCGGCCCGGCGCCCGGGGTCCCCGAGCAGCCGCACCGCCGCCTCCGCCAGTGCGTCGGAGTCCTCGTTGGCGAACAGTTCGCCGGCCGCTCCCTGGTCCAGCACCTGCGCGAAGGCGTCCAGGTCCGAGGCGAGGACCGGCGCTCCCGCCGACATCGCCTCGACGAGGATGATGCCGAAGCTCTCGCCGCCGGTGTTGGGCGCGACGTAGAGGTCGACGCTGCGCAGGAAGCGGGCCTTGTCCTCGTCGCTGATCATGCCCAGGAACTCGACGCGGGAGCGCAGTTCGACGGGCAGCGACTCGACCGCCTCCTCCTCGTCGCCCCGGCCCGCGACCAGCAGCCGCGTCTGCGGCCGGGCCGCGAGGATCTTCGGCAGGGCCCCCATCAGCACCGGCAGGCCCTTGCGCGGCTCGTCGATGCGGCCGATGAAGCCGATCGTGTCGCCCTGCCACTCGGGGTTGGGCTCGGCCTTGGCGAAGAAGTCGACGTCCACGCCGTTCGGGATGACCACCGCGTCGCCGCCGAGGTGCTCGACCAGGGTGCGGCGGGCGTACTCGCTCACCGCGATCCGCGCGCTGATCTTCTCCAGGGCCGCCTGCAGGATCGAGTACGCGGCGATCATCGCCTTGGAGCGCGGGTTGGAGGTGTGGAAGGTCGCCACGATCGGGCCCGACGCCGCCCAGCAGGTCAGCAGGCCCAGCGACGGCGAGGTCGGCTCGTGGATGTGCACGACGTCGAAGTGGCCGTCGTGCAGCCAGCGGCGCACCCGGGCCGCCGAGAGGAAACCGAAGTTCAGGCGGGCCACCGAGCCGTTGTACGGCACCGGGACCGCGCGGCCCGCCGAGACGACGTACGGCGGCAGCGGGGTGTCGTCGTCGGCGGGCGCCAGGACGGACACCTCGTGACCGAGCCGGATGAAGTACTCGGCGAGGTCACGGATGTGGAACTGGACGCCGCCCGGTACGTCCCAGGAGTACGGGCAGACGATGCCGATCCTCACGAGGCCCCCTTGGCGGGATCACGCGCGGGGTCGAGGTCCTTGAGCCACAAGCGTTGCAGCATGTGCCAGTCCTCCGGATGGTCGGCGATCCCGGTGGCGAAGGCGTCGGCCATCGCCTGTGTCATGACAGACGCCTTCTCGGCCCGGTTGCCTGTCTCCGGCACTTCGATCGGGGGGTGCACGCGCCCCTGCATGACGGGCGAGTCGTCGTACCAGAGCGTGACCGGCAGCAGGACCGCGCCGGTCTGCTGGGCCAGGAGGGCCGGGCCGGCCGGCATCCGGGTGGCCTCGCCGAAGAACTGGACCTCGACGCCGGAGGAGGACAGGTCGCGCTCGGCGACCAGGCAGACCAGGCCGCCGTCGCGCAGCCTGCGGGCCAGGGTGCCGAAGGCGGTGCCTCCGCTGTGCGGGAGGACCTCCATGCCCAGGCCCTCGCGGTAGGCGACGAAACGGTCGTAGAGGCTCTCGGGCTTGAGGCGTTCGGCGACCGTGGTGAACGGCGTCTCGAGCGCGGTGGTGACCCAGGCGCCGGCCAGGTCCCAGTTGGCCATGTGGGGCAACGCGATGACGACGCCCTTGCCGGAGGCGATCCCGTCGGTGAGGTGGTGCAGGTCCTTGGGGTCGAAGCCCGTCCTGACGCGTTCGGTGCTCCACGTGGGCAGCCGGAAGGACTCCATCCAGTAGCGCAGGTAGGAGCGCATCCCCGCGCGCGAGAGCTCGGCGAGGCGCTCTGGGCTCGCGTCGGGCAGCACGCGCGCGTAGTTGGCCTCCAGGCGCTGCACGCCCTTGCCGCGCCGCTTCCAGGCGAGGTCGGCGATGCTCCGGCCGAGCCGTACCGCGGCCGGCTCCGGAAGCTTCTTGACCGTGCTCCAGCCCAGGCCGTACAGCCCGTCGGTCAGCTGATCCCGGACACTCACTTCGCCGCCTCACTCCCCTGAGAGGCATTCTCGCTCTCCTGGGCGGCGGCCGCCGCCTCGGCCTCGGCCGATTCGCGGCGGACCGTGACGACGCGCTGGACGAGGGTCACGAGGCTGCCGACGGCGACGATCCACAGGGCGACGGGCAGCAGGTACTGGATCCCCGGCACGCCGAACTTGTGCAGCCCGGCCAGACCGGCCGCGACGAGCGAGATGACCAGGCGCTCGGCCCGCTCGACGAGGCCGTTGACGGCGACCGGCAGGCCGATCGACTCGCCCCGGGCCTTGGTGTACGACACCACCTGCCCGCTGGCCAGGCAGAAGATGGAGACGGCGCACAGGACGTTGTCGTTGCCGTCGCCCGCGTACCAGAGGGCGAATCCGCCGAAGATCGCGCCGTCGGCGACGCGGTCGAGGGTCGAGTCGAGGAACGCGCCCCAGCGGCTGGTGCGTCCGAGCTGGCGGGCCATGTTGCCGTCGACCAGGTCGGAGAAGACGAACAGCGTGATGACGACGGTGCCCCAGAAGAACTCGCCCATGGGGTAGAAGACCAGGGCACCGGCGACCACGCCCGCGGTGCCCAGCAGCGTGACCGTGTCGGGGCTGACGCCCCGGCGGATGAGAAACGCGGCGAACGGTGTGAGGACACGCGTGAAGAATGCACGCGCGTACTTGTTCAGCATGGCCTTCCCGACGGTCGGTGTGACCGGCTCGGCCCCTGTGGCCACCGGCTGGCCCATCGTAGCCACGCGCGCGTGTGTGCGACCGCCGGGCACTGTCGGACGGGACCAGTGGCCGTCGCCGGGAGGGACCTACGGGCACGATCACGTCCTCCGTATGGACGCACCGTGACGGGAGTGGAAAGCTCGAAGAACCGCGGGCGTCACCGGAGCCGTCACCGCACGCGGCCCCGTACGCCCGCGCCCACAGTGACCTCACCGTGCACGGGAGGCAGGATCATGGGCGACAAGGCGAACGCACACCCCGGAGCCGCCGGCAGGGCAACAGCGGCCGACCACCCCGCGTCCGTACGGAATGTGGTGCTGGTCGGCCACTCCGGATCGGGCAAGACGACGTTGGTGGAGGCCCTCGCGCTGACGGCGGGGGCGGTGAACCGGGCGGGCCGCGTGGAGGACGGCGGCACCGTCTCCGACTACGACGAGATCGAGCACCGGCAGAACCGTTCGGTGCAGCTCTCCCTGGTGCCCGTCGAATGGGACGGCATCAAGATCAACCTTCTGGACACCCCCGGATACGCCGACTTCGTCGGTGAACTCAGGGCCGGTCTGCGAGCGGCGGACGCGGCCCTTTTCGTCGTCTCCGCCTCCGACGGCGTGGACGGTTCGACGCGCATGGTGTGGGAGGAGTGCGCGGCCGTCGGCATGCCCCGGGCGATCGTCGTCACCCACCTGGAGGCAGCCCGGGCGGACTTCGAGGAGATGACGCGCATCTGCGCCGAGGCCTTCGGCGGCGACGACCCCGACGCCGTGCTCCCGCTCTACACGCCGCTGCACGGCCCCCAGGGCCCCGACGGGCACGCGCCCGTGACCGGCCTGGTCGGGCTGCTCTCGCAGAAGCTGTTCGACTACTCGACCGGCGAGCGCAAGGAGTCGGAGCCGGGCGAGGACCAGCTGCCGCAGATCGAGGAGGCCCGCAACCGGCTGATCGAGGGAATCATCTCGGAGAGCGAGGACGAGACCCTCATGGACCGCTACCTGGGCGGCGAGCAGATCGACGTCAAGACGCTCATCGAGGACCTGGAGCGGGCCGTGGCGCGCGGGGTGTTCTTCCCCGTCCTGGCCGCCGCCCCGGCGGGCGAGGGCGCCAAGCAGGGGCTCGGCACGGTCGAGCTGCTGGAACTGGTCACGGGCGGCTTCCCGACGCCGTTCGAGCACCCCACCCCCGGGGTCACGACCATCGACGGCAAGCCGCGCGAGATCAAGGCCTGCGACACCGAGGGCCCGCTGGTCGCCGAGGTCGTCAAGACGGCCTCCGACCCCTACGTCGGCCGGGTCTCCCTGGTCCGCGTCTTCTCGGGCACCCTGCGCCCCGACCAGACGGTGCACGTCTCCGGGCACGGACTGTCCGACCGCGGGCACGAGGACCACGACGTCGACGAGCGCATCGGCGCGCTGTCGACGCCGTTCGGCAAGCAGCAGCGGCCCGTGACGCACGCCATCGCGGGCGACCTGGTGTGCGTGGCCAAGCTGGGCCGCGCCGAGACCGGCGACACGCTCTCGGCCAAGGACGACCCGCTCCTGATGGAGCCGTGGGAGATGCCCGACCCGCTGCTGCCGCTGGCCATCGAGGCGCACAGCAAGGCGGACGAGGACAAGCTCTCGCAGGGCCTGTCCCGGCTGGTCGCCGAGGACCCGACGATGCGGCTCGAACAGAACCAGGACACCCACCAGGTGGTCCTGTGGTGCCTGGGCGAGGCACACGCGGACGTGGCGCTGGAGAGGCTGCGCAGCCGCTACGGCGTCCAGGTCGACGTCGTACCGCACCGGGTGTCCCTGCGGGAGACGTTCGCGACCAAGTCGGGCGGGCGCGGCCGGCATGTGAAGCAGTCCGGCGGACACGGGCAGTACGCCATCTGCGAGATCGAGGTGGAGCCGCTGCCCGGCGGCTCGGGCATCGAGTTCGTGGACAAGGTGGTCGGCGGCGCGGTGCCGCGGCAGTTCATCCCGTCGGTCGAGAAGGGCGTGCGGGCCCAGGCGGCCAAGGGGGTCGCGGCCGGCTATCCGCTGATCGACGTCCGGGTGACGCTGCTCGACGGCAAGGCGCACTCCGTGGACTCCTCGGACGCCGCCTTCCAGACGGCGGGCGCGCTGGCGCTGCGGGAGGCCGCGGCCGACGTGAAGATCCACCTGCTAGAGCCGGTCGCCGAGGTGAGCGTGCTGGTCGGCGACGACTACGTGGGCGCCGTGATGAGCGACCTGTCCGGGCGGCGGGGCCGGGTGCTGGGCACGGAGCAGACCAGCGGCGGCCGCACCGTCGTACGGGCCGAGGTGCCGGAGATCGAGATCGGGCGGTACTCCGTGGACCTGCGCTCCCTCTCGCACGGCACCGCGCGCTTCAACCGTTCCTACGCGCGGCACGAGCCGATGCCGCCGCAGATCGCGGAAAGGATTCGTGAAGAGGCGCGGCAGGCCTCGTAGTTGGCACCGGGTGCTCCGCAAGTGGCGTGCGGGGGCGCGTGGACGGCTTTCGCGGAAGGCTCCCCTCCGCGTCGGCGGGCGGCTTCGGCCGTCCGCCGACGATTGTCGGTGGCTGCGGATACGCTGATGACAAGCTGATCAAGTTTCCGCGGGAGCGTTCGTCGGATCGACTCGTCGTCGAATCAACTCGTGGTCGAATCAACGTATCTGCGCGATGACCTGATCAACAGGTGTGCGGAGCAAGGAAGTCGGGAAGAGCCGCAGAGGGCGGTGTCGGGCGGCGATCGGGGGCGGGAATGACCGTTGAGAGCGGCTACGGGGACATCTTCGGTCCGCAGGTGCCGCGTACGGGTGACGAGAGCCAGACGGCGACGTTCGCGCTGGCCTCCGCGGCCTACCGGGACAACCCGGTGCTGGACATCAAGAAGGCCGACAACGAGTGGCACCAGACCGAGGTCAAGCCGCCGCGCCCCTGGGCGGGGATATTCCGGCCCAACCTGGGCGAGGCCTTCTCCCGGGCGATCGTCGACCGCATGCTGGCCCCGGGCCGGAAGCCGCTCATCCAGTCCTTCGGCTCCGAGCCGCAGGTCGCCGTGGAGCACGCCCTCGCGGCGAACAACATCCGCAAGGCCCGCGACCAGATGCTGTCCATCGTGATGGTGCTGTGCGGGGTGCTGTTCCTGCCCGGCCTGCTCGTGTGGCTCCTGGTCTTCCAGATCCGCATGGCCGTCGCCCGCAGCGCGGACCGGCGGGCCGGCGCGATGGGCACGACGCTCCTGGTGGCCGTAGGCGCCCTCGCGGTGATCTTCCTGATCCGTATGCCGTTCAGCGGGTTCTGGGCCTGGTACGCGCGCGCGTGCGTCGTGATGCCCGTCGTCGGCTGGTTCTGGGCCAAGCAGATCTGCGAGCGCACGGCGCAGGACCTGCGCGGGCGCTGGGACAGCCTGCTCGCCGGCAGCAGCATCGGCGCCAAGGTGCCCGAGGCGGTGCCCACCAGCCCCGGTGAGACGAAGGCGGACGCGCTGCGCCAGTCACTGGCCAAGCTCGCCGCCGAGCAGCAGTCCAACTCCGTGTTCTACGCCGGGCCCAAGGGCATCCTCGGCATGGGCACGCGCTGGGGCAGCTGGCAGCTCGCCGAGGACCTGGTGCCGGCGGACCCCAGCCGCGAGATCCACCCCTTCCGCAGCTGGGACGTGATCAGGGCGATCCACGACGACCTGCGCATGCTGGAGCGGAACACCATCAACACCGGCGGTTTCCCGACCCCGTCGGTACGGCACTGGATCGTCACGCCGATCGCGGAGGGCGCGAAGGCCGTCTCGCGGCCCGAGGGCACGGACGTGGACGCCTTCCAGGTCAAGTCGCACGCCATACAGGACATCTGCAACAAGCAGCAGTTCGGCGCGGGCGACCGGCACTATCTGGGCGTGCAGTGGACGCTGTGGGACGGCCAGCTGGTCATCACCATGATGATCACGGTGACCGTGCTGCACCAGACCCTGCGCATCGAGGTCACCGGCCATGCGCTGGGCCCCGTCAACGGCCTGTTCACCAGCAAGCCCGAGGCGCCGTCCAAGGAGGTCCAGAAGTCGTTCAAGCCGTGGGAGACCCGCAAGGTGGCGCTTCCGCTGGTCAACACCGACGAGGTCGTACGGCTGACCGTGCGCGCCCCGTTCTCCTGGTACCCGCCGCTGCTGAACTGGCTCGGCGGCACGATAGCCCTGCCCGAGCCGTTCGGCCTGCGGCACGCGTGGGCCGACCAGCCGTGGCGGCACCGCTTCATGGCCGACGACGCGCTGCGCGCGGCCACGCCGGTGCTGCGGGTGGTGCACTCGGCGGCGATACGGGTGTTGCAGGAGAACGGCGTGGACACGGAGAAGTTCGGCACGAGGTCGGCGTTCCTGAGCACGCAGGTGCAGGATCCGACGCCTCGGAAGGCCGACGTCTACGACGCGTGAGCCTCCGGCGGTTCGACCGGATCTCGGTGCGGGTGAGTGGGGGTGCGGGTCCGGGGGCTGTGCCCCCGGCCCCCATTCGGCCTTCGGCCTCGTCCTCGAACGCCGGACGGGCTGGACAGTGCCGGAGTGGCTGTGATCAGGCCGTCGGCCACGCGTCTGCCAGCATCTTCCTGGTGTCCGCCAGGAGCTGGGGCAGGACGCGGGTGTGGCCCACCACCGGCATGAAGTTCGTGTCGCCGCCCCAGCGGGGCACGATGTGCTGGTGGAGGTGGGCCGCGATGCCGGCGCCCGCGACCGTGCCCTGGTTCATGCCGATGTTGAAGCCGTGGGCGCCCGAGGCCGTGCGCAGGGCCGTCATCGCCTGCTTGGTGAGGGTGGCCAGCTCGATCGTCTCGGCGTCCGTGAGGTCCGTGTAGTCGGCGACGTGACGGTACGGCACGACCATGAGGTGGCCGCCGTTGTAGGGGTAGAGGTTGAGGACGGCGTAGACCTGCTCGCCGCGCCTGACGATCAGCCCGTCCTCGTCGGACTTGGCCGGGATCGAGCAGAAGGGACAGCCGTCGTCGGCGCCGGGGCCGGTCGGCTTGTTCTCGCCCTGGATGTAGGCCATCCGATGGGGCGTCCACAGACGCTGGAAGGCGTCCTGGGTGCCCACTCCCCACTGCTGCTCCGGCTCACTCGTCATGCAGTGCAGCATATGGCTTCGCCCGTTCGCGGCGTGTCGGCGGGGTTGTGCGATAAGCCTGCCGCGCCAAGCTGGGCTCGTGGACGATGACACTCGCAGAGCGCGCTGGGAGCAGCGCACCGAGCTGCCGCTCGCCGTAGCCTCGCTGGCCTTCCTCGCCTGCTACGCGGCCCGCGTCCTGGCGCCCGGTCTGACCGACCTCCTGCAAGAGGTGGCCCTCGCCGTGCTGCTGGCCTCCTGGGCACTGTTCGTGATCAATTACGCGGTGATGTGGCACCTGAGCGGGCAGGGCCTCGGCTACATCCGCAAACATCCGCTCGACGCGGTGGTGGTGATCCTGCCGCTGCTGCGCCCGCTGCGGGTCGTCAAGGTCTACGAGGCCGTCCAGCGCCGGCACGGAAAACCCCGGCTGGCGCTGCACGCGCGCGTGATCGCCTACTCGGGGCTCTCCACCGTACTGCTCGGCTTCGCCGGCGCTCTCGCCGTCTACCAGCAGGAGCGCGGGGCGCCGGACGCGTCCATGAAGTCGTTCGGAGACGCGGTCTGGTGGGCCTGCGCCACCCTCAGCACCGTCGGCTACGGCGACATCACCCCGGTGACACCGATGGGCCGGCTGATCGCGGTCGGCATGATGGCCGTCGGCCTGGCCCTGCTGGGTGCGGTGACCGGCACGTTCGCCTCCTGGCTGCTGCAGGTGTTCGCCAGGGAGGACGACCAGAGGCCCCCGGGGAGCTGAGCTCCCCGGGGGCCTCCGAGTCAGGCGGACGGTCAGACCTGCGTCCGCTCCTCCACGACCTTCATGATCTTCGCGATGGCCTCGTCGAACGGGATGCCGTTCTCCTGCGAGCCGTCGCGGTAGCGGAAGGACACCGAGTTGTTGGACATGTCCTCGTCGCCCGCGATGACCATGAAGGGCACCTTCTGCTTCTGGGCGTTGCGGATCTTCTTCTGCATGCGGTCGGAGGAGGAGTCGACCTCGACGCGCAGGCCCTTCTTCTTCGCCTCGGCGGCGAACTTCTGCAGGTAGTCCACGTGCCCGTCGCCGATCGGGATGCCGACCGCCTGCACCGGGGCCAGCCAGGCCGGGAAGGCGCCCGCGTAGTGCTCCAGGAGCACCGCGAAGAACCGCTCGATCGAACCGAACAGGGCGCGGTGGATCATGACCGGGCGCTGCTTGGAACCGTCCGGGCCCGTGTACTCCAGGTCGAAGCGCTCGGGGAGGTTGAAGTCGAGCTGGATCGTCGACATCTGCCAGGTGCGGCCGATGGCGTCCTTGGTCTGGACGGAGATCTTCGGACCGTAGAAGGCGGCGCCGCCCGGGTCGGGCACGAGGGGCAGGCCCTGCTTCTCGGCGACCTGGCGGAGGGTCTCCGTGGCCTCCTCCCAGGCCTCGTCGGAGCCGACGAACTTCTCCGGGTCCTTGGTCGACAGCTCCAGGTAGAAGTCGGTCAGGCCGTAGTCGCGCAGCAGGCCGAGGACGAAGGTGAGCGTCTTGTCGAGCTCCTCCGACATCTGCTCGCGGGTGCAGTAGATGTGCGCGTCGTCCTGGGTGAAGCCACGCGCGCGGGTCAGGCCGTGCACGACGCCCGACTTCTCGTACCGGTACACGGTCCCGAACTCGAAGAGGCGCAGCGGCAGTTCACGGTACGAGCGGCCGCGCGCGTCGAAGATCAGGTTGTGCATCGGGCAGTTCATGGGCTTGAGGTAGTAGTCCACGCCCTCGTCGAGCTGCATGGGCGGGTACATGCCGTCGGCGTACCAGTCCAGGTGCCCGGACGTCTCGAAGAGCTTCCCCTTGGTGGCGTGCGGGGTGTAGACGAACTCGTAGCCCTCCTCCTCGTGCCTGCGGCGCGAGTAGTCCTCCATCACGCGGCGGATGATGCCGCCCTTGGGGTGGAAGACGGCGAGGCCGGAGCCGATCTGCTCCGGGATGGAGAACAGGTCGAGTTCGCTGCCCAGCTTGCGGTGGTCGCGCTTCTCGGCCTCGGTGAGGAAGTCGAGGTAGCCCTTCAGCTCGTCCTTGGACGGCCAGGCGGTGCCGTAGATGCGCTGGAGCATGGGGTTCTTCTCGCTGCCGCGCCAGTAGGCGGCCGCGTTGCGCATCAGCTTGAACGCCGGGATGAGGCGGGTGGAGGGCAGGTGCGGACCGCGGCAGAGGTCCTTCCAGCACAGCTCGCCCGTCTTGGCGTCCAGGTTGTCGTAGATCGTCAGCTCGCCGGCGCCGACCTCGACGTCCGCGCCGTCGTCGCCGCCGGCGGCGGAGCCCTTGAGGCCGATGAGTTCGAGCTTGTACGGCTCGTTCGCCAGCTCCTCGCGGGCCGCCTCGTCGGTCACCACACGGCGCGAGAAGCGCTGCCCGCGCTTCTGGATCTCCTGCATCTTCTTCTCGATGGCCTTGAGATCCTCGGGCGTGAACGGCTTCTCGACGTCGAAGTCGTAGTAGAAGCCGTCCTTGACGGGCGGGCCGATGCCCAGCTTGGCCTCGGGGAAGAGCTCCTGCACGGCCTGCGCCATGACGTGCGCGGTGGAGTGGCGCAGGATGTTCAGGCCGTCCTCGGAGGAGATCTCGACGCCCTCGACGGTCTCGCCGTCCCGGACCTCGTACGCGAGGTCCTTCAGCTCCCCGGCCACGCGTGCGGCGATGATCGAGCGCTCGCCGGCGAAGAGCTCGGCGGCCGTAGTGCCCGTCGTCACCACGCGCTCTTCCCGCTCGGAATCGCGTTGGATGATCACACGGACGTCTGACACCGGTCTCTCCTGACTGAAGGTGGGTGCGGCGCCATACCAGGAGCGCGCGCAATAGGGGATCGTACCGACCCGGACCCACCGACCGCGAAACGGTCACCGGCGCAGGGTGCTCAGTCGCACTCCTCGCCGCCGCACGCCTCCTCGAAGAAGTCGAGGTTCTCGTGCAGCGACTTCATCAGCCGGTCCCGCTCCGCGTCGTCCACCTGGACCGGTACGACGCCCTCGGCGCCGGTCAGCCGCCGGAAGCCGCCCCGGCTCTCCAGCCGCCCGCGCACCCGCACCGGCAATCCCACGAGGTGGGCGTGCCCGGCGATGCGGTAGTCCTCCTCGTCCAGGGTGACGCGGACGTGCGGTATGTCGGCGCCGGCGAGCACCCGCAGCCGTACGCTGCCCTCGCCGCGCGGCCCCGACCTGCGCATCCGTATCACGGCTCCGGTGACATGGACGGGCACGGACGGCTCGTCGCGCAGGAAGCGGGCGCCGGCCTCGCGCAGCACGGACAGGTCGCCCGGTGAGAACTCCACGGGCTCGACGCCCGCCACGCAGTCCTCGGGCACCCCTGCGGCGGGCGCCCACTCGACGGCGATGCGAGCGCCCTCGGTGCCGCGCACGAGGGCGATCAGCGCCTCGGTGAGCTCGCGGCTGACGCCCGCCTCCACGGCCCCGTCGAAGGCGTCCATGCCGCCGGTGGCCCGTCGGTAGTCGATGGCCTCCCGGGCCGCGTACAGGGCCTGCTGGAGGCGCACGGCGAGGGGTCGGCCGGTGCCGACGGGCACGAAGGCGGTCAGCCGGCCGCCGCCGGCCGCGGGGCCGACGAGGACGCTCTCCAGCAGGGCGGCGGCGGCACGGCGGTGCCGGGCGCCGTAGTAGCCGGCACGCGCGCGTGTGGCGAGGGCGGCGGCGAGCAGCATCTGGCGGGCGGCGGAACGCAGCTGTTCCTCGACCGTCCAGGGCGCGGCGTCGGCGGGGCCGGCGGGGACGTCGCGCCACCAGCGGACCTCGTCGCTGGGCACGGCGAGGCCGACCAGGACCTCCCGGGCGGAGAGGGTGCCGCTGCGGGTGAGGGCGTCGAGCGCCTCACCGAGCAGGTCGTCGCTGTCGGGAAAGGCGCGGCTCTCGGGCACCAGGAGGCTCGTGCCGCTGCCGCCGGGCCCGGGCGGGGTCCAGCGGCCGTAGCGACCGGCGGCGCCGCCGCGGCGCTGCCAGCCGTGCCGGTGCAGCAGGGCGCCGAGCACGGCGGGGTCGACCTCGCCGGGCTCGGGCGGACGCTGCCAGGCGAGGTCCACGGGGTGCGGCCGCACCGGTCGGGTCGGCTCCTCCAGGGGGCGGTGCGTCATGGTCTGCCTCCCGTCCCGACCCGCGTCATGATCTCGCACAGCGCTCGGTCGTCGAAGATGCGTGAGGTCGGAATGCGGACGGTGGTACGGGTGCGGCCGGTGACCGGGTGGCCGGCGAGGTTGACCCAGTAGCAGCAGTGCCGCAGGTCGAGGCGGTCGTGGCTGGCCCTGAGCCAGTCGTCCTGGGTCCTGGGGACGAGCATCACGACGAGGATCTTGTGCACCGAGACCGGGGTGCGCGCGAGCTTGCGCAGATGGTCGTTGTCGAGCGTGAAGGAGAAGAAGCGGCCCGGCGGGTTCGGTGGGACCTGGTAGGTGCACTTCAGCTGCACCTTGATGGTCACCTCGTCGTCGACGGTGTGCCCGGGCGAGCCGTGACTGACGTGCCAGTCGATGCCGTTGTCCGGAAACGGCTGCGACAGCGAGCAGCCGGCCGCCGCGGCGACGGCGTGCAGATATCCCACCTGCAGTGTCTCCATGCAGGCGGTGGTGGCGAGTGTGCCGCGAAGGGGGCCCGTGCGTTCGGGCAGCAGCCCGCCCCGCTCGGGCTGCGCTATCGCCATGACCAAACAGCCTTCCAAGCCAAGTGTTTCCCCGCTGCGGGCCGCTGAACTGCAAAGACCCGTACTCCTGTTGTGTCCTTCCGGCGTAGTGCGCAAACAGCCCGGGTATCACCAAACGGGCAGAAGACGGGACGTCAGCTGCCAGGCGTGATCGAGGAGTTGGGTAGGCATGACGTGCTGGTACGAGGGGCCCCTCGCGGCCTTCGACACGGAGACGACGGGCGTCGACGTGGAGACCGACCGGATCGTGTCGGCCGCCGTCGTCGTCCAGGACGCGCCGGGCAGCCGGCCCCGGGTGACCCGTTGGCTGGTCAACCCGGGTGTACCGGTGCCCGAGGCGGCGACGCAGGTGCACGGTCTGACGGACGAACACCTGCAGCGCAACGGCCGCTGGCCGGCGCCGGTGATGTACGAGATAGCGGAGGTGCTGGCCGAACAGGCGGCGATGAACCGGCCGTTGGTCGTGATGAACGCGCCCTTCGACCTGACGCTGCTGGACCGCGAGCTGCGCCGGCACCGCGCCTCGTCGCTGGACCGCTGGCTGCAGGCGTCGGCGCTGCGGGTCCTGGATCCCCGGGTCCTGGACAAGCACCTCGACCGCTACCGCAAGGGCCGCCGCACCCTGACGGATCTGTGCGCGCACTACGAGGTGACGCTGGAGGGCGCACACGACGCGGCCGCGGACGCGCTGGCCGCGCTGGACGTCGTACGGGCGCTCGGGCGCCGTTTCGCGGCCCGGCTGGAGCGCCTCTCCCCCGCCGAGCTGCACTCCCTGCAGGCGACCTGGCACGCGGCGCAGGCCCGCGGGCTGCAGGCGTGGTTCGCGCGCAGCGGCACCGACGAGCTCGTGGACACCTCGTGGCCGCTGCGCCCGGACCTGCCGGCTGCGGCATGAAAAAAGGCCGGCCCGCTGCTGCGGACCGGCCTCTCCCGGTGGGCGATACTGGGTTCGAACCAGTGACCTCTTCGGTGTGAACGAAGCGCTCTCCCACTGAGCTAATCGCCCGGGAACGCACTGAACCATACAGGTCTCCACGGGTTTCGTTCAAACCGCTTCCAGGTGGGCGGCCAGCCCGCGCCGTCCGGCGCGCATCATGATCCGGTGGTTCGCCCTGAACACCGGGCGCCCCGGGATCGCGAACCGCCTGAGCAGCGGCTTGTTCACGTCGACGACCTGTTCGTAGCGGGCGAGGGTGCCGGTGCCGTCCGCCGTGAGCGTCCAGCACGCCCAGCCGTCGAGGTCGCCGGTCATGGCGATCTCCAGGACGCCGGCCCCGGGGTCGCGGCGCGTCTCGCGCGCGGCGAACCGCAGGTCGTACGGGAGGACGGAGCGGATGCGGATGATGCCGCTGGTGTCGTCGAGCCGGGTGACCTCGCGGATCTGCGGCCACCACCGGGGGTAGTCCTCCGCCCGCTCCAGCGCCTCGTACACGACGGCGGGCGGTGCGGTCAGCCGCCACAGGCTGCGGAAGCGGTAGTGCGACCAGTCCATGGAACGAGTCTGCCCGCACCGGGCGCTTTCGTGCCGGATCTGAGTAGTCCCTGAGTACCGGCACTCATGTCGTGCGGCGTGACCGGGACCACACTTCGTGGCATGACGCATGTTCCGCCCCCGGCCGAGGAGTTGCGGCTCCTCGACGCCGAGCTGTGGCAGCTCGACAACCGCCGGGCCCAGTTGCTCGCACGCCGCGCCTGGCTGGTCGCGGCCCTGCAGGCGGTCCCGCAGCCGCCCGGCGCTCCGGCGCCGCACGCCGTGCCGGCCCGCCCCGAGACGGACGCGCCGCGCGTACAGAACGTGCTGCTCCTTCTCGGCGGTGTGCTGCTCACCGTCGCCGCCATGGTGTTCACGCTGGTCAGCTGGGGGCACCTGGGGATCGCCGGGCGCGCCGCGGTGCTCGGCGTGCTCACGCTCGGCGTCCTCGCGGCGCCGGTGCCGCTGCTGCGGCGCGGGCTGCGCTCGACCGCCGAGTCGGTGGCCGGGCTCGGACTGGCACTGACGGCGCTGGACGCGTACGCCCTGCACGAGACGGTGTTCGCGGGAACGGACGGCACGGCCTACGCGGCCGCGTCCACGGCGACGCTCGCGGTCCTGTGGGTGGCGTACGGTCTGCTGCCGCGCACGTCCACCCTGCGGCTGGCGGTCCCGGCGGCCGCGGCCGCCGCCCAACTCCCGCTGCTGCTCTGGGCCCTGGCCGCCGAGACCGGACCGTACGGCTGCGCCGCCGCGCTGCTGGTGACGGCCGGACTCGACACGGTCGTGGCGCTCCGCCCGACCCCCTCGACCCCCACGCCCGTACGTGTCACGGCCGCCGTGGGCGCGTACGGCATGGGCGGCTGGGGCGCCCTGACGGCCGGCCTGCTCTCCTGGACCGCAGCCGGCCCGAGCGCCGCCGCCCGTGCGGCGGCGCTCCTCCTCCTCGCGGCGGGGATCACGGTGGGGGCGTCGTGGCGACTCGCGACGCAGAGCGCGACCGGGGGTGTGACGTCCGCCGATGGGGCTGACGTCGACGGGGCGGACGTCGACGGGGCGACGACCGGGGACGCGGCCCGGGCGGGTGCCGGCGAGTCCGAAGCAGGTTCCGGTAAGGCTGCCGTCGGCGACGGTGCCGCATGGCGCGGCCGGGCCGGTGTCCGGGCGCCGTTCGGACGGGTCGCCGGACCGGGCGAGGACGGCGTGGCGGTCGGTCACGCGGTCTTCGGTGCGCTTCTTCTGGTGCTGGCCGGCGGCGGCTTGCTGCGGGCGGTGCTGCCCGGAGACTGGACCGTGCCCGGGTATCTGGCCTGCGGTGTCGCGCTGCTGGCGGCGCTGCGGGGGCCGCTGCCGACGGCGGTCCGGCGGGGTTTCGTGCGGGCCTCCGGTGTCGCGCAGGCGGTCGCCGCCGTGTGCGCGCTGCCCCTGGTCGTCGTCGCGCTCCTCGGTCCGCTGGGCTGGGCGCGAGAGGCCTGGTCCGGTGTTCCCTCGGACGCGCGGGCGGCGGTGACCGTCCACACGCCCTGGCCGGCCTTCCCGACCCAAGTGCTCCTCGCCCCCGTGGTCGTGGCCGTCGTACTCGCTCTGCTGGTGCGCGACACGACCTGGCGGCAAGGAGCGCTGACCGGAGCGACGGTCCTCGCGTGGGCGACCGTGATGACGATCCCGTCGGCCTTCCAACTTCCCTACCTGGTCGCGCTGTTGGTGCCGGGCCTCCTGACCGCCGGGGCCCTCTGGGCAGCCGCCTCCCGCCCGCACCCCTGGATCGCGCTCGCCGTGGGCACCTCCGTCCCCCTGGTCTTCCTCGCCCTTCCCTCCCAACCGGCCACTCTCGCCGTGCTGTCCGCCCTGACCGCGCTGTTCGCCGCGGCGTCCCTGCGCCCGCGGCTGACGCCGGTGACGGCGCCGACCGCCCTCGTCCACGCCACCGCGCTGGCCTGCGCGATCGGCGCGGCGGCGGGCTGGGCCCAGCACACGGCTCTGCTGGTCCTGGCGGTGCCGACGGCCGCGGCCCTGCTCGCCGCACGCCTCGGCGATCCGCGGGCCACCGTGCCGGTCGAGGCGTCGGGCATCGCCGCCGCCGTGCTCGCGATCGGTCTCGCGGTCCCGGACCGGCCGATGCTCGCGCTGGTGCTGGCCCTGTGCGGGGTGCTCGCCGCCGGCACGGCCGTACGCCCGGACCGCCGTCCCGTCGGCTACGCGGCCGCCGCCCTCTTCGTGCTGGCCGCCTGGGTGCGTTTGGCGGCCTGGGACGTCGGCACCGTGGAGGCGTACACCCTGCCGGTGACCGTTCCGGCGCTGGTCGTCGGCGTGATGCGCAGGCGCCGCGATCCCCGGGCCTCTTCGTGGACGGCGTACGGACCTGGCCTGGCCAGCACGCTGCTGCCGAGCCTCGTCGCGGCCTGGGCCGACCCGCACTGGGTCCGCCCGCTCCTGCTGGCGGCGGCGGCCCTGCTGACCACCCTGCTCGGCGCCCGTCACCGTCTCCAGGCCCCGCTCGTCCTCGGCGGCTCGGTCCTGGTCCTGGACGCCCTGCACGAACTGGCGCCCTACCTGGTCCAGTTGACCGGCGCCCTCCCCCGCTGGGTCCCCTTCGCCCTGGCCGGCCTCCTCCTGCTCACCCTGGGCGCCACCTACGAACGCCGCCTGAGCCAGGCGCGCCAACTCCGCGATTTCCTTGGAGGCATGCACTGAAGCACGCCCCGACAGGGGTGCGGGGAACGGCGCGACCGGCCACAACGGTCCCGCAGTTCCCCACCACCATGCCCGCGACGGCGCTACGGCATCTTGTCTCCCAGCAACGCCAGGTTCTCGATGGCGGCGAGCCCGTACAACGCGGTGTCGTTCGAGGACACCCAACTCGCCTCACTGCCCGCGACCAACGCCATCGGGCCGCTCACCGCCTCGGTCTTCCACGGCGAGGACTCCATGTACCCGTCGGAGCCGTAGAACTTCGTCCACGCCCGCTTCGCCAGCGCGGCGTCCCCCGTCTGGACGGCGGCGTACGCGTCGAGCCGCGAATGCCCCTGGAAGAGCAGGAGCGTTCCGAAGTCGGAGCCGTAACGGGCCTTCTGCTCCGCCTTGGTGGCGTTGAAGTACCGGCAGTAGTCGAAGTAGGCGTCGTTGAACTTCGGCATGTCGACGAGGTGCATGAGCTCGGCGCACAGCTCGTTGAGGCCGAAGACCGCGGACAGGTGGGACACCGACACCACCGGCGTCGAGGCGACCGCGAACTTGCCGGTGTCGAGGTCGTACAGCCCGCTGCCCTGGACGAATCCGTTGGGCTGGGCGGCGATGCCCTCCATCGTCGACAGGACGCGCGCCTTGGCCTTCTCCCACTTGGGCCCCTTGCGTTCCCACTCGGTCAGCCAGGCGGACACCAGCCCGCTCCAGTCCGTGCCGAAGCCGATGGACAGGGCGTGCCGGTCGGGCGTGTAGGGGTCGGTGCGCACCTTGCGCAGCGGGTCGAGGACGAGGAAGGTCTCGTCGGAGTCGACGTTGGCGTGCATGAGGTCGCCGACCCGCTCGTCGGCGGTGAGGAAGTAGTAGAAGCGCCGGTACGTGGTGTTCGCGATGCGCTGCTGCTTGGCGCTGTCGGCGTAGTGCTGCACACCGTGCCGGGTGCCCAGGCCCGCCCACTTGCCGAGGTGGTAGACGTCGACCTCACCGGTGTGCCGGGTCATGGCCTCGGCGAAGCGGAAGATGTCCGCGCGGCCGCTTCTCAGATACGCGTACCAGAGCCACAGGTCGGGCGACAGCTCGGAGTTGTCCCAGGCGTAGCCGCCGATGTCGTAGCGCCACACGTGCCGCACGGTGTCGTACGTGTGCATGATGTCGCCGTAGTCCCAGAAGCCGTACCAACGGCGTTGCTCGACCTGGTCCTTGTAGTAGGTGAAGAGGAAGTCGAGGTGGTCCTCGATCTTCGCCTTGGCGGGTGTGGAGCGGTCCGGCTCGGAGTACAGGCCGGGGCCGAAGACCTTGGCCCTGATGAGCTGCCTGGGCGGGGCGACGAGCTGCGGCAAGGTCCTTACGGCGTCGACCTGTTGGGCGAGGGCGTCGGCGGAGGGCGTCGACTCGTTGGCCCAGAACAGCAGTTCCGAGGTGCGGGCGATGCCGTAGGGCGTGCCGAACTCGGGCTCGTAGTCCTCGTAGGTGATGTTGAGGCCTTCGAGCTGTTCGGCGTAGGTGTCCTGGCCCATGCCGTCGTGGTAGAAGCGCAGGTCCATGGGCTGCGCCTCGGGTGACCACAGCCAGAGGGTGACCTCGGCCTCGTCGGTGTGGGCGTCGCGGATGTCGAGCTGGGCGGGGTGCTTCTCCCAGAAGTCCCGCAGGCCGAAGGAGAATCCGCCGCTCGCGCCGCCGACGTACCCGAAGCCGGAGGCCCGCTTGCCGCCTCCGGCACCGATCCAGCCGTACCCCTTCTTGGTGCGCTTGCGCAGGGTGAAACCGTCGGCGGAGAGCTGGGCGAGGGTGTAGTCGCCCCACTCCGGGATGTACTGCAGCCGGGTGGTGACCCGCTGGTCCCAGGTGGAGGGCTCGGGCAGTCTCTGTCCCGCGTACTGGGCGGCCTGCACGGCGGCGCCCGGGTCGCGGCGCAGGCCGGTGATGCCCTTGACGGCCTCCCGCAGCAGGCCCTTGCCCTCGCCCCCGATGCGGATGTGCCGGTCGTAGGCCTCGTCCCGCATGGGTACGGAGAAGCGGACGCCCAGCCCGCGGATGAAGTCGCCGCTCGCCTTGCCGGGTTCCTGCGTTCCGTCGTAGGTGATGGTGTGGACCATGCGGAAGGAGTGGGCACCGGCGTAGAAGTACAGGCGGATGGAGAACGGCAGCCAACTCCGGCTGCCCTTGCGGTGCTTGCCGTCGATGCGGACGACCGCGCGGACCGGTCCGTCCTGCTCCACCGTCACCTCTCCGATGGCGCCGTCGAAGCGCTCGGTCTTGACGGTGCCCTGGTCCTCGTCCTCGATCTCCGGCTGGCGGATGAGCACGAGCCGGCCGTTCCTTGCGATCTCGGTGGAGCCGCGCCGGACCGACTTGACGAGGGTGGAGCCGTCCTTGCCGATCTTCACGGTGATGACGCCGGTGGAGACGTCGACCGTCCCGCCGCTCTTGTCGACGGTGACCTTCTTGTCGGGGACGGCCGCGTCACCGGCGGCGAGGGTGAGCTTGCCGGAGCCCGAACTGACGGCGTGCGCGGTCCACTTGAGGGACCCGTCGGGCCAGAACGCGAGCGGCCAGGTCTGCACGGGGACGGCCTTGCCGTCGGCGTCCGTGAGCGCGAAGGTCTGGTCGGCCTCGTACGCGCCCTTCGGCCAGGGGACACCGACGGTGGAGCCCGGGGCGGCGCCGAGGCCGCCGTCCTCCAGCCAGTCCAGGGTCACCGGATCGGCGTCGGCGGCCTCGGCTCTCGGCGCGGCCTGCGCGTCCTTGGCGCCCAGCGCCCAGCTGAACTGCGCGGCGGCTCCGGCGACGGCGGCCGCCTTGAGGAGGGACCTGCGGGGGATGGGAGACATGAGGCTTCAGCCTTTCCTTTCCGTGCGGGAAGCGAGCGTTCCTTGCAGCTGGTCAGGGGCATGACAGAGAGAGGTACGGCGCCGATGGCGTCGACCGGATGCGCGGGCACCGCCCGTCAGCGGTGCCGGTACCGCTCCTCCACGGCGACGGCGGCCGCGGCGACGGCCCCCAGGACGGGGACCGCCAGCGGCGCGACGAACCAGGCGGACAGGGCGACCAGCGCCAGTCCGCCGATGAGCAGGGAGGATCCGGCGGGATCGAGGACGGTACGGCGACCGGCGGCTCCGAGCAGGGTCCGCCAGCTCTCGCCCGGTGCCCAGACCGCCGACGCCCGCAGCCCGGCGACGACGGCGCCGATCAGCGCGAACAGGCCGACGGCCCCGACCAGCGGCCCGCCGGGAATCCCGGCGCGTACGGCCTGGACGTCCACCCAGACCACGGCCGCCGCGACCCATCCGCCGAGCCCCACGGCCCAGCCGCCGCGCAGGGCCGTACGGAAGTCGTCCGCGAACTCCCGCCGGCCACCGCCCCGATGGGTGGTGCGGCGCCGCAGATGCCGTGCGCCGGCCGCGAACGCCGCCGGGTAGGTGACCACGCCGAGCGAGGCCACCGCGATCCACACCCCGGTGAGCAGGCACTCGGCGAACACGGCGAACCGCTCGGCGAGGACGGACTCCTTACGTGCCTTCACGCGCGCCTGGGCCATGGTGACCGCCTCAGCCCTTCAGTCCGGAGGTCGCCATTCCGTCGATCAGATAGCGCTGGAAGGCGAGGAAGAACAGCAGGACGGGCAGGAGCGCCACCAGCGACATCGCGATGAGGCCGCCGTAGTTGGCGGCGACGCCGTCGGAGTCGCGGAACATCATCATGCCGAGGGAGACGGTGTACTTGCCGGGCTCGTTGAGGTAGATCAGCGGGCCCATGAAGTCGTTCCAGGCGTTGATGAAGGTGAAGATGGCGCTGGTGATGAGCGCGGGCCGGCACAGCGGCAGCACGATCGACCAGTAGATGCGCAGGTGCCCGCAGCCGTCGATGCGCGCCGCCTCGTCCAGTTCCCTCGGCAGGTTGCGCATGAACTGCACCATCAGGAAGACGAAGAAGGCCTCGGTGGCCAGGTACTTGCCCAGCAGCAGCGGCACATAGGTGTTGATGAGCTCCAGCTTCTGGAACATCACGTACTGCGGGATGAGCAGCACGTGGTACGGCAGCAGCAGCGTGCCGATCATCAGGGAGAACAGCAGGTTCCGGCCGGCGAACCTGATCTTGGCGAAGGCGTACGCGGTGAGCGAGCAGGAGATGAGGATGCCGACGACGGCCCCGCCCGCGTAGAACAGGGAGTTCTGGAAGAAGGTCCAGATGGAGATGTCGGCTATGCCGTCGGCCAGGCCCTTGAAGTTCGCCAGGATCGGATGGGACGGGAACAGCTGCAGGCCGTTGATGATGTCCTTGCTCGGCTTGAACGACGCGCCGATGACCCACAGGACCGGGTACAGGATGACCGCGAGGATCAGCAGCGCCCCGATGTGCCAGGCCAGGGAGCCGGTCCGGCGGCGGCCCAGGGCCAGGGGTTTCGTGGCCGCGGGCTCTGTCGTGGTCGCGCTCATCGGGCGTCCTCCTCGTAGTGCACCCACTTCTTCTGCGACCAGAACAGGACGGCGGTCACCAGGGCGACGGCGAGCAGCAGCATCCAGGCCATGGCTGAGGCGAAGCCCATCTGGGCGTTCTTGAAGCCCTGCTGGTAGAGGTAGCAGGTGTAGACGAGCGTGGCGTCGGCCGGACCGCAGTAGGTGTTGGAGACGACGTAGGCCGAGCCGAAGATCTGGAAGGAGTGGATGGTCTCCAGCAGGACGTTGAAGAACAGCACCGGGGAGATCATCGGGAGCGTGATGCTCCAGAACTTGCGCAGGGCGCCCGCGCCGTCCAGCTCGGCCGCCTCGTAGAGCTCCCTGGGCACCTGCTTGAGACCGGCCAGAAAGATGACCATGGGGGCGCCGAACTGCCACACGGTCAGGGCGACCAGGCAGTACAGGATCCAGTCGGGGTTGCCGACCCAGCCGCCGGCGTGGATGCCGACAGCCGACATGGCGCGGTCCACGATGGCGTTGTCGGAGAAGATCGACCGCCAGACGAAGGCCACCGAGACGCTCGCACCGATGAGCGAGGGGGCGTAGAAGGCGGCCCGGTAGAAGGCCTGGCCGCGGCGGCTCTGCGCGAGCAGGAGGGCGACCCCGAGCGCGAGCAGCAGCTTCAGCGGGGTGCCGATGACGACGTACTTGGCGGTCACCTCGACCGACCTCTGCCACCGCGGGTCGTCGAACATCTTGGTGAAGTTGTCGAGACCCACCCACTTCGGGGTGTTGAAGAGGTTGTAGTCGGTGAACGCGAAGTAGAGCGAGGCGGCCATGGGGCCCGCGGTCAGGAGCAGGAAGCCCGCGATCCACGGGGACATGAAGAGATAGCCGGCCAGGTTCTCCCGGCGGCCCCGCCGCTTCTCGGCGGCGGGGGCGACGGAACGGACCTTGCGGGCAGTGGGCGGTGAGTCCTTGACGAGCGTCACGGTGCTTCCCAATCGGTTCCGGTGCGGTCCGGTCAGGCCTGGAAGGCGGCCTGCGACTCGTCGAAGAACTGCTTCACCGCGTCGGCGACCTTGACCTTGCCCAGGCCCAGGTCGCCGCCGATCCGCAGGAAGGCGGCCTCGATGGTGTCGGCGCCGGAGGGGTGCGGGGTGATCGTGCCGAGTACGCCCGCCTTCGCGGTGTCCGCCTCGTACTGCGCGATCTCCTTGTTGACGGTGTCCGTCGGCTTGAACGCGTCGTACTGCTCGGTGGAGGCGAGGATGCCCCGGTCGTAGCCCATGATCTTGCCGACCTCGGGGTCGTGGACCATGAAGTCGATGAACTGGGCGACCTCCTTGGGGTGCTGGGTGCGCGCGGAGGCGCTCAGCATCAGGGAGGCGAGGTACTGGCCGGTGTGCTTGCCGTCCGTCGTCGGGATCGGGGCGAGGCCGTACTCGCTGTCGCCCTCGGCGGTGTAGCGGACGGTGAAGTTGTCCCAGGTGAACTCGGAGGCGCCGTGCCCGGCGGAGAGGGACGACTTGGGCCGGTCCTGCGCGACGATCTTCGGGCTGGTGATGATGCCGGCCTTCGTCCGGTTGTAGCCGTCCTGCCACCACTCCGTCAGGTCGGCCTTGTCGAAGCCGAGTCCGTCCTTGGTGTAGAACGCCTTCCCGTTCTGGCGCAGGTACAGGTCGTACAGGTACATGATGCTGAAGTAGCCGGTGTCCCCAGGGACCTTGGTCTTGTCGTAGACGGTCTTCAGGGCCTTGAAGTAGTCGTCCCAGGTCCAGCCGGCCGCCGGCTCGACGCCCGCCTTCCGGAAGACCTTCTTGTCGATGACCAGCGCCATGGTGTTGGAGCCGACGGGGACGCCGAGCTGCTTGCCGTCGACCTCACCGACCTTGGTGACACCCGCACGGAAGTTGTCGAGGCTGAGATTGCCCGCGTCGATCTGCGACTTCAGGTCGAGCAGAACACTTCTCTTGTCGTACTTCCGAAGGAATGTGACGGCGTTTTGGAAAACGTCCGGGGGATTTCCGCCGGACGCCTGCGTCTGGAACTTCTCCCAGAAAGACACGTAGTCCTGGAAGTCCGTCTTCACCTTGATCTTCGGATACTTCTTCTCGAAGAGCTTGATGGTCTGGTTGATCTTCTTGGCCCGCTCGTCGGCACCCCACCACGAGTAACGGATCGTCACCGTCCCGTCGGCCGAGGTGCCGCTGTCGCCTCCGCACCCGGTCGTCGCGGCCAGCCCCAGGGTGGCCGCGGTGGCCCCCGCGGCCTTGAGGATCGTACGCCTCTCAACATTCCTGCTGGTTCCCACAGTCGGGCCCTCCCCGGCATCGTCGCCGCATGCATGAATCGTTTCAAGTAAGCGCTTGCTGGCACAAGTTACGGAGGGGCTCGGGGTGCGTCAATGATTCGGACAGGAATTTCTCGGGGGACTCGCGGGAGGGCTAGTGACGGAGGGCGACGGGTCGGCGCGAGCTGCGGGGCGAATGCGCAGGTGAGGGGGGTGTGGATGGGGGGTCGAACGGGTGGTGGGGCCTGGGGGGCCGAGACCGGGCGGCTGAAAGTGACGCCGGGGGGAGGGGAGTTGACGGGGCGTTGGGTGTTGAGGGGGGGCGGGAGGCGGTTGGGGCGTGGTCGAACGGGGTGCGGGCGGGCGGAACATGGAGTGGGGGGTACGCGGTGGGGTGTGCGTGGTGGGTGGTGCACGCGGTGCGTGGTGTACGTCAGTGCCAGACGTGCTGGACAGGCAGGCTCGGCGCGCGCCCAAAGACGCCCCGGCCGACCCACGCACAGTCACGGTCAACCGCATCCCCGCCGGAGGGGGACACACCCCAGCCACCTGCGCACCCGGCCCTCGCTGAACGCCCCGCACCCGCACCCCGGCACCGGCAGCCCCACGCAAAACAACGGCGGCCCACCTGCACTGATGCAGATGGGCCGCCGTTTCCGGGTGGGCGATACTGGGTTCGAACCAGTGACCTCTTCGGTGTGAACGAAGCGCTCTCCCACTGAGCTAATCGCCCGGGCGCAGGAAGTACATTACCCCATGTCAGGCGGCGCCCCGCACCCTCCTGTGAAGATCACTGGTCCTCGATCTTCCAGGGCATCACGGCGCCGAACTTCCACAGGTAGACGCCGACCAGCACGCCGATGATCACGAGCCCGACGACGGTCAGCGTGATGTTGCGCCGCCGCACCTTGGGGTCGAGGGCCCGCTGGGCGGCCTCCGTGACCTTGCGCTTGGTCCAGCGGAGCACCAGCTGGGCCCAGACGAACTCGGTCGCCCAGATGGCCATGCCGCCGAAGATCACGACCCAGCCCGGACCGGGCAGCGGCAGCATGACGATGCCGGCGGCGACGACCGCGAGCCCGACGACGAAGACGCCGACCTGCCAGCTCAGGTGCAGTGCGCGGCGCCGCTTGATGAACCCCGGTGCCCTGGATCCGAGCCCCTGTCCGTCCCGCACGTCGCCCGCCTCGGTACCGCCCGTTTCGGACCGGCCCGGCGCCACGGCGATCTCGCCGCTCGCACCGCCCGTCCGGTTACTCCCCGTATCCATACGGCCAAACTTTACCTTACTTTACTGACCGGAAACCAGTCACCAGAATGGCCGTACCGTACGAAGGAGCTCTCGGCCGGAAGAGTTACGTAAACGCACGCAAAACACTCAGAGGGGTTTACAACGGCACCGTAGGTGGCATGTCGATTTCGCCGACGTGCGAATCCCCGAGCGCACACTGAGCGAAAGGCCCTGGCGCTTATGAACACCACGGTCAGCTGCGAGCTGCACCTGCGCCTCGTTGTGTCGAGCGAGTCCTCCCTGCCTGTCCCCGCAGGACTGCGGTACGACACGGCCGACCCCTACGCCGTGCACGCCACCTTCCACACCGGAGCCGAGGAGACCGTCGAGTGGGTGTTCGCCCGCGACCTCCTCGCGGAAGGCCTGCACCGCCCGACCGGCACAGGCGACGTCCGTGTCTGGCCGTCACGCAGTCACGGTCAGGGCGTCGTGTGCATCGCCCTGAGCTCCCCAGAGGGCGAGGCCCTGCTGGAAGCCCCGGCACGGGCGCTGGAGTCCTTCCTGAAGCGGACGGATGCCGCCGTGCCTCCCGGCACGGAACACCGGCACTTCGATCTCGATCAGGAGCTCTCGCACATCCTGGCGGAGAGCTAGGCCGAGAGCGCACCAAGCCGCCCGGCGCCGTCGACTCGGGGAGACGGCTCGGGCCGGAACAACCGCATAGGGCTCACGCCGACGCCGTCCCGTTTTCGTCACGGGACGGCGTCGGCGTGTCCGCGCGCGGTCCTGCCCCGCCCAGGGGCACATCCAGTCCCTCCCGTCCGGGGTGACACCTCCTCCCGTCAGGGGAACATCTTCGGCCTCCCTCCGCTCACGGAGAGCGACGTCCACCCCTCCCTCCGCGGAGCACCACGTCCGCCCCTCCCCCGCCCACAGAGCACCGTGTCCGCCCCCTCCCCTCGCCCGCATACGGCTTTGCGTGACGGGCGGCACCGGTCCGGACGCCGTGAGACGCATTACCATCGGCCAGCATCGGCGGGCGTGTGCCCGACCCCCAGGCCAGGGAGCGAAACGTGCTGATCACCCACGACACCCGGTGCGCCCTCGACACCGTGGTCGATCTGGTGAACACCGCGCCGGAGGACGACACGACGCCGGACGCGCTGCCGGACGTCCCGGCTCTCGAGGAGTTCGTACGAAACCACGACATCAGCGATGTCGGGGTGCTGTCGGAGTTCGACCTCTCGGCGGTGCGCAAGATCCGCGGCCGGTTCGCCTCGGTGTTCGCCTCGCCCGACGCCCGGAGCGCCGCCGTACTGATCAATGAACTGGTGGCCGCGGCGGGCACCACTCCCCGTCTCACGGACCACGACGGCTACGACTGGCATGTGCATTACTTCGCGCCGGGCGCGTCCGTCGCCGACCACCTGGCGGCCGACTGCGGGATGGCCCTCGCCTTCTTCGTGGTGGCCGGGGAGCAGGAGCGGCTGCGCCGCTGCGAGGCGCCGGACTGCCGGCGCGCCTTCGTCGATCTCTCCCGGAACCGGTCGCGGCGGTACTGCGACAGCCGCACCTGCGGCAACCGTCTGCATGTGGCCGCGTACCGAGCACGGCGCAAGGAGGCCGCGGGCTGAGGCCGGCCGGCGACGGTCCGGCGATGTCGACGTGGTCCCCGACGGGTGACGCCGGGGACCACGGGTACGGCTCAGAGCAGCAGCAGATCGTGCAGCGCAGCCATGAGCAGCAGACACCCGATCACCGCAAGGAAGATCATCAGCGGTGGCTGGGAAAGGGCGAAGAGGCATCCGCGCGGCTCGTCCTTCGGCGGCGCGGTATCGCTTGGTGTCGTGTCCAGCATCTCGCGGCGATGATGGCGCAAACGGCACCCTCGGCGCGATCAACACACCCGAAATGACCGGGAGTTCGCTGGATCCCGTGACGTCCCGTTTCGGGCGTGATCACTTACGGACGACACGTTGGTCCAGTGTGACGTTTCAGCCGTCATGCGCAGGTCATATGCCGTGCTTCTTCAGGATGGCCTCGATGTCGCTGAAGTCGTCCGCGGAGTCGGCGCGCGGCGCGGTCGCCGGCCGGGTCGAGGCACGGGTGCCCGGACCGAGGGAGGGTGCGGAGGCGGTGGGAGCCGTGGGGGCCACCGCAGCGCGCCGTTCGGCCGCCCTGGCCTCCTTGCGCTCCTTGCGGGTGCCGCCCCGGCGGCGCTCCACCGCGCGTGTCGTGGAGAACAGCAGCCAGGAGACGCCGAGCACGGCGAAGCCCGCCCAGGCCGTCACGCTGAAGGCCGTGTCCGCCAGCCAGTTGACGACCCCGGTCATCACCAGGCCGAGGGGGATCAGCGAGTAGGCGGCGATGCGCGCGGCCGCGAGGAAACGCTTGCGGTAGGCGGTGACCGCCGCGATGCCCAGGCCGGCCGCGGCCACGGCGGAACAGACTGTCTCGGCGATCATCCGGTCCTCCAGAGCGGGGCTGGGCTCGATCGGGCAGGGGCGGTTCGTCCCTTCCCTTCCATCCTGCACCGCCCGGGCCCCGCCGGGCCATGCCCCGGGCGGACATCAGGGACATCTCCGGGTCGGCTCCTCCGCAGGTGCCGGTATCGGGCGCCTCCCCAGTAGTGGTTCGGGGCCGGTCCCGCAGGTCACCGGGGTGCGGGCCGATTGGGACTGCCGCCCTGGGGCTGGAAGACTGTCCCCATGAGCGACTCCTCCCCCGCCCCCGTCCTCGACGTCTGGTGCGAACTCCAGTGCCCGGACTGCCGAAGCGCCCTGGACGACCTGCGCGCCCTGCGCGCCCGCTACGGCGACCGGCTGGAGCTGCGCCTGCGCCACTTCCCGCTGGAGAAGCACAAGCACGCCTTCGCCGCCGCGCAGGCCGCCGAGGAGGCGCTGGAGCAGGGCAAGGGCTGGGAGTACGTGGAGGCCGTACTGGGCCGCGTTGAGGAGCTGGACCGTGCGGGCGAGCCGTTCCTCGTCGAGGTCGCCCGCGAACTCGGTCTCGACGCCGAGGAGTTCGACACCGCGCTGATCGACGGCCGGCACATCCTGATCGTCGACGCCGACCAGGCCGAGGGCAAGGCGATCGGCGTCACCGGCACTCCGACGTACGTCATCGACGGCCAGCGCCTGGACGGCGGCAAGAGCCAGGAGCGCCTGCGCGAGCGGATCGAGGAGATCGCGGACCGGCTGCTCGCCGAAAACCCGTGAGCGTGCTGACCTGCTGACCGCCACCGGCGTCTAGAGCAGGTCCTTGTACAGGTGGTAGGTGAGCGTCTCGTAGCCGAGTGACTCGTAGAGCCGCTCGGCGGGGGTGTTGCCCGCGAAGACGTTCAGCTGGATGGCGGGGCGGCCGGCGGCCACGCTCTGGGCCTCCGCGAGCAGCATCAGCGTGCGGCCGTGGCCCCGGCCGCGGTGGTTGGCGTCGGTCTCCACCTTGTAGACGAAGGCCTTGCCGTCGCGGGAGCCCGTCCAGAGGACGCCGACCGGCTCCCCCTCGTGCTCCAGGACGCTCAGGTCCATTCCCTGGGTGGCCGGTCCGTCGGGCAGCGCGAGCGTATGGTCCCGCTCGGCCTTGGCACGGGCTTCCGCCTCGGGCACCCCGCGCTCGATCCAGCTCTGGGCGTAGCTCTCCTTGTCCTGCTCCTGCCAGGGCTCGAACTCCTCGGGGGTCATGGGCCGGCCCCGGCTGCCCGCGGGCAGCTCGGGTGCGGTGGGACCGAGCGGCTTCTCCATATGACGGTTGCGGACGACGTACCCGAGGGTCCTCGCCAGCCTGAGTGCCGCCTCGGCGGCGGCCGGCACCGACACCTCGACCCTCCTGCAGCCCCAGCCGCGCAGCACCTCCTCGGCGGCGAGCGCGGCCACCGTGCCCCGGCCTCGCCGGCGGTCCGGTTCCTCGATGCTCAGGTCCAGGATCTGGGCCACCGACTCGCCGAAGGCGGGACTCGTGGCGAGGTGCACCGTGCCCACGGGGCGGCCGTTCACGCACACCTGGTAGTGGCGCGACAGCGCCCCGTCGGCGGCACGTTGAAGCGGCTCGGTCGGCCGCAGGGTCGTCGTCATCAGGGGAGTTCTACCCGCCGGGAAGCCCTGCGTCAGCCCATTTTCCGCGCCTGTCACGGATCTTGGTCGGCTCCCGACCGCTCGTCGAAGATCCGCATGGCCTTGGCGGTCACCGGGCCCGGCGCGCCGGGCGGTTCACGGTCGTCGACGCGGTGGACGGCCTGGATGTCGCGCAGGGTGGAGGTGAGGAAGATCTCGTCGGCCCGCTCCAGCACGTCCAGGGGCAGCTCGGTCTCCACGGCGCCGGTCCACTCGATCGCCAACGCGCGCGTGATGCCCGCGAGGCAGCCGGAGGCCAGCGGCGGGGTGTGGATCTCGCCGTCGAGGACGACGAAGACGTTCGAGCCGGTGCCCTCGCAGAGCTGCCCGACCGTGTTGGCGAACAGGGCCTCGGAGGCGCCGTGTTCATGGGCGCGGGCCAGCGCGACCACGTTCTCGGCGTACGAGGTCGTCTTCAGGCCGGTCAGCGCGCCCCGTTCGTTGCGCGTCCAGGGCACGGTGATCACGGCCGTGGAGTCGGGGCGGCGGGCGGTCTCGCCGAGCGCGACCACGAGGGTGGGGCCGTGCTCGCCCCGGTCGGAACCGAGGGGGCCGTGGCCGCCCGTGTAAGTGATGCGCAGCCTGCCGAGGGGCATCGGATTGGCCTCGAGGACGGCGGCGCAGGCGCGGCGCAGCTCGTCGTGGTCGGGGTCGGGCAGTCCGAGACCGCGCGCGGAGCGGGTCAGCCGGTCGAGATGGCGGGTGAGCGCGAACGGCTTCCCGTCGACCGCCTTCACCGTCTCGAAGATGCCGTCGCCCACGGTCAGTCCGTGGTCGAAGACGGAGACGCGGGCGGATTCGATGTCCCGCAGCGCGCCGTCGAGCCAGATCTTCACGTCGTGATTCCCTCTCCACTCACCTCGTACGTGCCCGACGCTACCGCGAGCAGTCGGGACGCCTTCAGCTCGGTCTCCCGCCACTCCGCCTCCGGGTCGGAGCCCCAGGTGATGCCGGCGCCGGTGCCGAAGCGCAGCTCGGCCGCGCCCCCCGGGGTCCGGTCGATCCAGAAGGTGCGGATGCCGACCGCCAGCTCGCCGGTTCCGCGGTCGGCGTCCACCCAGCCGATGCCCCCGCAGTACGGTCCCCGGGGCGCGGGCTCCAGGGCGTCGATGATCCGCAGTGCGCTGGACTTGGGAGCGCCGGTGACGGACCCGGGCGGGAAGGCGGCGTCGAGCAGCTCGGGCCAGCCCGCGCCGTCGCGGAGCTCGCCGCGGACCGTCGAGACGAGGTGGACCAGACCGGGGTGCTTCTCCACGGCGCACAGGTCGGGGACGGTGACGCTGCCGGTGGCGCAGACCCGGCCGATGTCGTTGCGGACCAGGTCGACGATCATGACGTTCTCGGCGTAGTCCTTGTCGAGGAGGTCGGCCTCGGTGCGCCCGGTGCCCTTGATCGGCCCCGACTCCACGACCCGGCCCCGGCGGCGGAGGAAGAGCTCCGGCGAGGCGGTGGCTGTTTCGACGCCGTGCTCGGGCAGCCGGATCGTTCCTGCATACGGCGCCGGGTTGCCGCGGGCCAGCAGCGCCGTGAGATCGTCCACATCGGCCCCGGGGGCAAGGGGGGCGGCGAGCACCCGGCACAGGTTCGCCTGGTAGACCTCGCCCGCCGCGATGTGCTCACGGATCCGGCGCACGCCGGCCGTGTACGCGGCGCGGTCGAGGGACGACGACCAGTCCCCGGCCGCCGGCCCCTGCCAGCGGCCCGGCACCGGCGCGGGCACCGGTTCCTCTCGTACGTCGTCGAAGCGGGCGCAGGTCAGGCGGCCCTCGAAGTCCGCGACGACGGCCCAGAAACCGGTGGAGTCCAGGGCGGCGGGATCGGCGGTGACGTCGCGGAGACCGGTGGCGACGCGCGTGCCGAAGCGGGCGAGAGGAGGGAGGTCGTGCACGCGTCGAGTCTAGGGCGGGTGTCCGAAAGGTGACCTCGGCATGTCCCGCCGGATGCCCTGGCCACGCCCCCTGAGCAGGCGCAGCGCAGCACGCTGCGCAAACGCGTTTTTGTGCTGGCCCGGGAATCCGCTAGAGTTCAACACGTCGCCGGGCCGCGAGAGCGGAACGGAAACGACAAGCGGACGTAGCTCAGTTGGTAGAGCGCAACCTTGCCAAGGTTGAGGTCGCGAGTTCGAGCCTCGTCGTCCGCTCGAAGGAACCAGGGGATCTTCCCGAACCCCTGCACTCCGGGTGGAGTGGCCGAGAGGCGAGGCAACGGCCTGCAAAGCCGTCTACACGGGTTCAAATCCCGTCTCCACCTCCAAGGACGATTAGCTCAGCGGGAGAGCGCTTCCCTGACACGGAAGAGGTCACTGGTTCAATCCCAGTATCGTCCACTGGATCTTCGGCGGAACATCGAAGGTCTGACCCGCGCGATTAGCTCAGCGGGAGAGCGCTTCCCTGACACGGAAGAGGTCACTGGTTCAATCCCAGTATCGCGCACGCAGCCCCTCCTGCGGGGTGGCTGACCTGGACGATTAGCTCAGCGGGAGAGCGCTTCCCTGACACGGAAGAGGTCACTGGTTCAATCCCAGTATCGTCCACACACCGAAACCCCCGGCCGTCTCAGACGGCCGGGGGCTTCTTCGTCGTTCCGGTCAGCTGGAGAACAGCATGTGGCCGAAGCTCTTGTGGCGGTGGTGACCGCCGTGGTGCCCGCCGTAGTGACCACCGCCGTGCGGGGCGCCCCAGGCCGGCGCGGGCGGGGCCGGGTAGGCCTGCGGCGCGGACGGGGGCGGCGGGGCGGGCTGGGACCACTGGGACTCCAGCCGGGTCAGCGACTCCAGCTCGCCGTAGTCGAGAAAGATCCCGCGGCAGCCGCTGCACTGCTCGATCTGGACGCCGTTGCGGTTGTACGTGTGCATCGGCGCATGGCACTTCGGACACTGCATGGTGGGCTCAACTCCTCGCCGGTCGGTCCTGCTTCGTGTTTCGCCAGGACAGACTCTGTCCGGCTGCGGTCGGTTGCACCCTACTTCGCTGAGACCGAGGTCAACTGCGGTGGGAGGGAACCCATTCGGGCACATGCGTCGATCACGGACATCTCGATCTCGTCGAGGGGGCGGTTGCCGGTGACGGCCTTGGTGACGGCCCGGGCGGCAGTCTGCACGGTCAGGGCGCGCGCCGGGACGTCCAGGGCGGGCCACGGATCGCCGTCCGCCGGGACCGCCGGACCTCCTCCGGCGCGGTAGGCGGTGAGGAAGCGGGTCCATTCGTCGGGCGGGAGCAGCCCGCAGGCGTACCAGGCCGCCGGGCGGGCGAGGTCCCAGGCGGGGATGCCGGTGCCGAGGTCGTCGACGTCGATGAGGAGCCACCGGCCGTCGGGGGCGGGGTGCCGGACGAGCTGGCCGAGGTGGAGGTCGCCGTGGCAGAGGGTGGTGGTGTCCGGCATGGGGGCCTCGGCGCGAGCCCAGGCGGGGAGCGTGGCCCAGGCGCGCAGGACGGGTGCGACGGCGGGGTGGGGAGCGGCGGCCGGGCCGGTGACCGCGGCGGCGAGCCGGGCGACGGCGTCGGCCGCCTTCGCCGGGCCGCGCATGGGCGGCAGGGGGGCGGCCGGGGACGGGACCGGGGTGCGGTGGAGGCGGGCGAGCAGGGTGGCGGCGGCCTCCCAGGGGGCGGCGTCGGGCGTGTCCGGGTCCACGGGGGTGCCGTAGGGCCAGAAGGTCACGACGCGGCCGTGCAGGTCGACGGGGGTCGCGGTCAGCGGGGGCAGGAGGATGCCCGGGAGGTGGGCTGCCGCCGCGAGACGGGGAGCGAGGTCGCGGAGGTCGCTGTGGGGGGCGTGGGCCTTGGCGACGGTGTCCGCGTGACGGACGACGGTGGCGTCCGGCCGGTCGGCCAGGGTGGTGGACTCGCCGCAGGGGCAGCTCGCGGTGCGGGTGTGGGCCGTGGCCTCGGCTCGGACGGTGAGCTCGGCGAGCAGGGCGGTGGCGGTCACGGGGCTCCCTGGGGCGGTGCGGGCTGCTTGCGCAGGGTACGGCGTGGGGTGCGGTGGCCGTAACGGCTCTGGCGGACCCGCGTGGACGACGGTCGTAACGGCTCCGGCGGACCCGCGTCGACTACGGCCGTAACAGCCCCTGCGGACCCGCGTCGAGCGGTCGTGTCCGTCTCCGGGCATGGCAATGCCGGCGCAGCTCCCCAGCTGCGCCGGCATTTTTGCCGTCCGCCGCACCCCCGTCCCCACGGGGTTTCATGGGTGGATGTCCCCGCCCGGACCGCTCTTCCGGGCCTGGGGTCGCCGCTCAGCGCCCCAGCATCACTCCCACGGACGACGCCTGTGTGGCCACTGTCTCCCAGCCGTCGAAGACGAAGAAGAGCAGGGCCGCCAGGGGGAGGACCATGAGCGTCGCCACCAGGGGGTGGCGGCGGCCCGTGCGGCGGGGGCGGAGCGTACTGCGCTCCAGCGTGCGGAACTGTGTCCGCGGTGCCGTCCAGGCCATGGTCCCTCTCCTGACCGATCTTGTTGTCTTTGGCAGCGGCGGGTGTCTGACCTCGGGGGACGAGTGCTGCACCCGCCGCTTGACCTCAAATCTAGGCGTCCGGCGTGCTCCGGTCGTCATGCCCCCGTACCGATTGGCGGGCCTCCCGGAGGATGAGCCGCCGGTCGAGGAGTACTCCCCTGGGTGGAGACGAGGACCTAGGTCTCAGGGTCTTCCCCGAGGGGGTGCCCGGTGTGTGCGCGCTTTTCCGAGCTGTCCTCCCTCGGTACCGGCTGCTCGACCAGGGCCAGGACCCGGGTCGCCATGAAGCGGGCCGTGCGGACCACGGAGCCGTTCCTGGTGACTTCGCTCACTTCCACCACACCTCGGCGCACCGCCGTCTCCACCCTGCGGCCCGCCCTGCTCGCCACCACCTCGTAGGTGCGGGTCGTGTCCCCCGCGTCCACCACTATCTCCACACGGTCACCCTTCACGGGTTCAATCCCCCTTCTGTGATGGGTGGTTGGCAGCACGGTCAGCAGCAAGTCCGCCTGCTGCCGTGCTCCCTGACCACCCCTCAAGTCTCCCACCCGGCACTGACAATCGATCTGCGCGAGAGGGCGCGGCCTCTGCGCGCGGGCGGCCGTGGAAACGTAAGCTGTGCCACGTCACACGGACCGGGCAGCGGGGATGAACATGGCGATGATGCGCCTGAGGCGCGAGGACCCGCGCGTCGTCGGCTCGTTCAGGCTTCACAGACGGCTCGGCGCGGGCGGGATGGGCGTTGTGTACCTGGGCTCCGACAAGAAGGGGCAGCGGGTAGCACTGAAGGTCATCCGGCCTGACCTGGCGGAGGACCAGGAGTTCCGGTCGCGGTTCGCGCGTGAGGTCTCGGCGGCGCGGCGAATCAGGGGTGGGTGTACGGCCCGGCTGGTCGCCGCCGATCTGGACGCCGACCGGCCCTGGTTCGCCACGCAGTACGTGCCCGGTCCCTCGCTCCACGACAAGGTCGCCGACGAGGGACCGCTGGCCGCGGCCGACGTCGCGGCCGTGGGCGCCGCTCTGTCGGAGGGCCTGGTCGCGGTGCACGAGGCGGGTGTGGTGCACCGGGATCTCAAGCCGTCCAACATCCTGCTGTCCCCGAAGGGGCCGCGGATCATCGACTTCGGCATCGCCTGGGCGACGGGGGCCTCGACGCTCACCCACGTCGGTACGGCCGTCGGCTCCCCCGGCTTCCTCGCCCCGGAGCAGGTGCGGGGTGCCGCCGTCACGCCGGCCACGGACGTGTTCGCCCTCGGGGCGACCCTGGCGTACGCGTCGATGGCCGACTCGCCCTTCGGACACGGCAGTTCCGAGGTCATGCTGTACCGGGTGGTGCACGAGGAACCGCAGCTGCACGGCGTCCCGGACGCGCTGGCTCCGCTGGTGCGGGCGTGTCTGGCGAAGGATCCCGAGGAGCGGCCCAGCACGCTCCAGCTGTCGCTGCGCCTGAAGGAGATCGCCGCCCGTGAGGCGCAGGGTCTCGCGGAGGTGCGCCCGCCCGGGCCGCGGACGGGCGAGGCGGACCGGCCCACCGGACGGCTCGCCGACACCTACCCGGAGACGCTGCGCGAGCCGCAGCGCAGGCGTCCGCAGGGGACACCTCCCCCGCGCGGCACGTCCTCCTCGTCACGCGGGGTCGCCCCTTCGCAGGGCGGGAACCCGTCCCGGGGCGGCGGTTCGGCCACCGGCGGGAGCCAGTCTCGTGGCGGCGGCCCGTCCTCCCGGGGCGGCGCGTCCTCCTCGCGGGCCGGCGGGGCGTCGTCCTCGCGTTCGGGGTCCCGGTCCACGCCCGCCTCGCGCAACGGCACCCGTTCCGGCGGCGGAAGCCGGCCCGGGCCGCGCAGCGGGGCCGGACGCCCGGCGCCCAGGACCACCGGGACGGGACGCCGGCCGGCCAATCCGCGGCTGCTGCGGCAGCGGCTGTTCGTGTTCGTGGTCGTGACCCTGCTGGTCGCGCTCGGTATCGCCGCGGCAAAGGGCTGTCAGGGGCCGCCGCGCGGTCTCGGCGGCGACGGGCACGTCGTACGACAGCACCAGCAGCAGGTGGAGCCGGGCCCCAGCCAGGGGAGTTAAGGCTCCAGGTTCGGCAGGACGCGTTCGAAGAACTCTCGGTCGCCGTCGAAGACGGGGTCGAGGGCGAGGAACTCCTCGGGAGTGACCCAGCGGAAGTCTCCGACCTCGTAGGGGTCGGGGACGACCTCGCCGTCGGGGGCGTCGGCCGTCCACCAGTGGAGGCGGAAGGTGCCGTCGTCGGTCTCCGACTCCCAGACCTTGGCCAGGGGCGCCGCCGAGAGGCCGACTTCCTCGCGGATCTCCCGGACGACGGCCTCCGGCTGGCTCTCCCCCGGCTCGATCTTGCCGCTGAGGGGCTGCCAGTAGCCGGGGCGCACGACGCCGGGGCCCCGGCGGATGACCAGCAGCCGGTCGCCGCGGCGCAGGACGGCGACGATCGCCTCGCCACGCGGCACGGCTACCCCTGCGGGCGGCCGGTGGCCACCGCGTAGAAGGCGACCGCGGCGGCCGCGCCGACGTTCAGGGAGTCCACGCCGTGCGACATCGGGATGCGCACCCATTCGTCGGCGGCGACCAGTGCCTGGGTGGACAGGCCGTCGCCCTCGGCGCCGAGCATCAGGGCGACGCGGTCCATCCGGTGCGGGGCGGCCTCGTCGAGGGTCTTGGCCTTCTCGTCGGGGGTGAGGGCGAGCAGCGTGAAGCCGGCCTCGCGCACCGACTCCAGGCCCTTGGGCCAGGTGTCGAGGCGCGCGTAGGGGACGGAGAAGACCGCGCCCATGGAGACCTTGACGCTACGGCGGTACAGGGGGTCCGCGCAGTCGGGCGAGAGCAGGACCGCGTCCATGCCCAGGGCCGCCGCCGAACGGAAGATCGCGCCGATGTTGGTGTGGTCGTTGACCGACTCCATGACCACCACCCGGCGTGCGGTCTGCAGGAGTTCGGCCGCCGTCGGCAGCGGCTTGCGCTGCATCGAGGCGAGCGCGCCCCGGTGCACGTGGTAGCCGGTGACCTGCTCGGCGAGCTCCGGGCTGACGGCGTAGACCGGGGCGGGGAGCTCGTCGATGACGTCGCGCATGACGTCGACCCACTTGGCGGACAGCAGCATCGAGCGCATCTCGTACCCGGTGTCCTTGGCCCGGCGGATGACCTTCTCGCCCTCGGCGATGAACAGGCCCTCGGCCGGTTCTCGCTTGCGGCGCAGCTCTACGTCGGTCAGGCCTGTGTAGTCGCGCAGGCGCGGGTCGTCGGGATCCTCGACGGTGATGAGATCGGCCACAGGGTGATACTGCCTTGTCCTGGGTGTGGTGCCAACGGCTGGGAGCGAGTTGTGTTACCCCGGGTTACGCCGAGGTCTCCGGGCCCACGTTCACGACCGCGCCGATGACGATGACCGCGGGCGACCTGACCTCCTGCGTGACGACCGTCTCGGCGACCGTGGCGAGGGTGGCGTCGACGCGCCGCTGGGCGGCCGTCGTGCCCTCCTGGATCAGTGCGACCGGGGTGTCGGGCGACTTGCCGTGGGCGATGAGCGTCTCGGCGACCTTGCCTATCGTGGCCACGCCCATGAGGACCACGAGCGTCCCGGTCAGCCGGGCGAGGGACGGCCAGTCGACGAGGGAACGCGCGTCGTCAGGGGCGACGTGCCCGCTGACCACCGTGAACTCGTGTGCGACACCGCGGTGGGTGACGGGGATGCCGGCCGCGCCGGGGACCGAGATCGAGCTGGAGATGCCGGGCACGACCGTGCACGGGATGCCGGCCTCCGCGAGCGCGTTGACCTCCTCCATCCCACGGCCGTAGACGAACGGGTCGCCGCCCTTGAGCCGTACGACCGACTTGCCCTGCTTGGCGTGTTCGATCAGCGCGTTGTTGATGGCCTCCTGGGCCATGAAGCGTCCAAACGGCAGCTTCGCCGCGTCGATCACCTCGACGCCCGGGGACAGCTCGGCGAGCAGGTCGCGGGGGCCCAGGTGGTCGGTGATGACGACGTCGGCCTCGGCGAGCAGACGGCGGCCGCGGACGGTGATCAGGTCCGGGTCGCCGGGGCCGCCGCCGACGAGGGCGACGCCGGGGGTGCGGGTGCGGTGGTGCGGGGCGACCAGGGTGCCGTCGCGCAGCCCCTCGACGACCGCGTCGCGAATGGCGGCGGTGTGCCGGGGGTCGCGGCCGCCGGCACGGCTGGTGAGGACGGCGACCGTCACGCCCTCGCTGGTGCCCGTGGCCGGGGTCCAGGCGGTGGCGGCGTCGGCGTCGTCGGAGCGTACGCACCACACGCGGTTCGCCTCCGCCTCGGCGGAGGCCCGGACGTTCGCCTCCGCGTCGCTGGTGGCGATCAGGGCGTACCAGGCGTCCGCCAGGTCCCCGTCGGCGTACCCGCGCCGGAGCCAGGTGATCTCGCCCGCCTCCGCCATCGCCTCGACGGAGGGAGTCGCCTCGGGCGAGACGAGGAGGACGTCCGCGCCCGCGGCGATCAGAGCCGGCAGGCGGCGCTGGGCGACCTGGCCGCCCCCGAGGACGACCACTTTGCGGCCGGTGAGGCGGAGGCCTACGGGATAGGCGGGGTGTTCGGCCATGAGGTGCGGCTCCTCGTCCTGGCAAAGCGATGGGCGCTACGGCGCTGGAGCAGCCCTGACGTGCGTGTTTCGATGACGCGTTCAGCGTACGGCCGGGATGGGGCCGACCGCAGTGACGGCGGTCCCATCCCGGCCGGGGCTCACTTCTCGGTGACGCCCGCCGAGTCGAAGGTCGCCACCTCGTGCATGGCACGGGCCGTGCTCTGCACGAGCGGCAGGGCGAGCAGGGCCCCCGTGCCCTCGCCGAGCCGCAGGTCGAGGTCCACCAGGGGGCGCAGGCCGAGCTTGTTCAGGGCGGCCACGTGACCGGGCTCGGCGCTGCGGTGGCCCGCGATGCAGGCCGCGAGGACCTCCGGGGCGATGGCGCGGGCGACCAGCGCGGCGGCTCCGGCGCTGACGCCGTCGAGGATCACCGGCGTACGCAGCGACGCACCGCCCAGCAACAGGCCGACCATCGCCGCGTGTTCGAAGCCGCCGATCGCGGCGAGGACGCCGATGGGGTCGGCCGGGTCCGGCTGGTGGACTTCGAGGGCGCGCCGGACCACCTCGGTCTTGCGGGCCAGCGTCTCGTCGTTGATGCCGGTGCCGCGGCCGGTGACCTCGGCCGGGTCGGCGCCGGTGAACACCGAGATCAGGGCGGCCGACGCGGTCGTGTTGGCGATGCCCATCTCGCCCGTCAGCAGGGCCTTGTTGCCGGCGGCCACCAGGTCGCGGGCGGTCTCGATGCCCACCTCGATGGCCAGCTTGGCCTCCTCGCGGGTCATCGCGGGGCCGGTGGTCATGTCGGACGTGCCCGCGCGGATCTTGCGGGGCAGCAGACCCGGGGTCGCCGGGAGGTCGGTGGCCACACCGACGTCCACGACGCACACCTCGGCGCCGACCTGGCCGGCGAAGGCGTTGCAGACGGCGCCGCCGCCGAGGAAGTTGGCGACCATCTGGGCCGTCACCTCCTGCGGCCAGGGGGTGACGCCCTGGGCGTGCACGCCGTGGTCGCCGGCGAAGATCGCGACGGCGGCGGGCTCCGGGATCGGCGGCGGGCACTGACGGGACAGACCGGACAGCTGGGCGGAGATGATCTCCAGCATGCCGAGCGCGCCGGCCGGCTTGGTCATGCGCTTCTGCCGCTCCCAGGCCTCGCCGAGCGCCTTGGCGTCCAGCGGGCGGATCTGCGACACGGTCTCGGCGAGCAGGTCGTGCGGCTCCTCGCCGGGCAGGGCACGGCGGCCGTACGTCTCCTCGTGCACGACCCACGACAGCGGGCGGCGCTTGGACCAGCCGGCCTGCATCAGCTCGGGCTCGTCCGGGAACTCGTCGACGTACCCGACGCACAGGTAGGCGATGACCTCCAGGTGCTCGGGGAGCCCGAGGGCGCGGACCATCTCGCGCTCGTCGAAGAAGCTGACCCAGCCGACGCCGAGGCCCTCGGCACGGGCGGCGAGCCAGAGGTTCTCGACCGCGAGCGCGGCGGAGTACGGCGCCATCTGCGGCTGGGTGTGCCGGCCCAGGGTGTGGCGGCCGCCGCGGGTCGGGTCGGCGGTGACGACGATGTTCACCGGCGTGTCGAGGATGGCCTCGATCTTCAGTTCCTTGAACTGCTTGGCCCGCCCCTTGGGCAGCGACTTCGCGTACGCGTCCCGCTGCCGCATGGCCAGTTCGTGCATGCTGCGCCGGGTGTCGGCGGAGCGGATGACGACGAAGTCCCAGGGCTGCGAGTGGCCCACGGACGGGGCGGTGTGCGCGGCCTCCAGGACGCGGAGCAGCACCTCGTGCGGGATGGGGTCGCTGCGGAAGCCGTTGCGGATGTCGCGGCGCTCGCGCATGACCTTCAGGACGGCCTCGCGCTCGGCGTCGTCGTAGGCGGGCGCGGCCGGGCCGGTGGACTGTCGTACTTCTTCCACTGCGGCCTTGCTCTCTTCTTCCTGGTCGGCGACCTGGGTGTCCAGGTCGTCCGCGTGCTGTACGGGTTCGGGGTCGGCCTCGCGGGGGGCGGGGACCGTGGCGGCCGGCTCGGGCGCCTGCGCCTGCTCCGCGGGGAGCATGAGCGCGTGCGGCGGGGTCGGCGCGAGGTGCGGGGTGGTCGGCACGGAGCCGGCCACCGGCACGAACCGGCCGATGGACCGGTCGTCACCGGCCGGCGGGACCACCGCCTCGGCGTCTGCGGGGAGGCCGGGCCGGTCGGCTTCGGAAGTCACCGGCGGGGGCATCTGCGCGGGGTCGGCGGGCTGGGGCGCGGCCCCCGCCTCGACGAGCGGGCTGTGGACCTGGGCGATGTGCTCGCCGTCCGCGGGCTGGGGGGAGGGGTCGGTGGTGATGGTGGCATCTCCGGTCGGTGCCGCGGGGCCGTCCGTCGGCTGCGGTGGCTGCGTCGGGTCGGGGGCCGAGGGCAGGATGCCTTCCGGCGGCTCGGGGGTTACGACGGTGTCGGGGGCGTCCGCCGCGACGGCGGGGTCGGCGAAGGCGACCTGGCCGGGGGCGAGAGGCGCGGCCGGGACAGCGGTTCCGGGCGCCGCGTCGTCCGGGACCTGGCCGATCTCGGGCAGGGCCTGCGCCTCGGGCAGGGCCTCAGCCTCAGGCACGGCCACCGGTTCGGCGGCATCCGTGCGCTGGGCTCCCTCGGGCGCGTCCGTGAGCTGGGCACCTTCGTCCGTGAGCTGGGCTCCCTCGGGCGCGGCGCCCTCGGCGAAGTGTGCGCCCGCGGGCGCCGGCGCGGCATCGGGGGTGTACGCGGCGTCGGGAAGCGGGCCGACGTCGGGCGCCTGGCCGGCCTCGGGACCGGCGCCGGGACCTGCCATGCCCTCGGCTGCCTGGGCGGGCGTGCCGTCCGGTCCCGCTTCGGCGGCGGGCACGACGGCGGCGTCACCCGGGTCGGGACCGGCCGCGACAGCGGACGTGCCCTCGGCGCCGGGGTTGCCCGGAAGGACCTGCTCCCCTTCCGCGGCGAACTCGCCCGTGTGCCCGGCATCGGTCACGGGAACGCCCGGCCCCACGGGCCCACCGTCCGCGCCGAACTCGCCGGCACCATCGGCCGCGGGCACGGCATGGCCTGCGGGCCCGCCCTCCGCGGCGAATCCACCGGCAACCGCGTGCGCGCCCTCGGCACCAGGCACGCCCGGCGCGACCTGCGCACCGTCCACGGCGAACCCACCCGCGCCCGTGTCTCCCGCGTCGGCCGCGGGAACGCCCGGGGCGACGGGTGCGCCCTCGACCGGCACGTCGGCCGCGTCGGGAGCCGCCGGAACGCCCGGCGCAACCGGCCCTCCCTCGGCATCGGCCGCGTGAGCACCCGGGGCAACAAGGCCGCCCTCGACCGGGTCGGCCTGCGCGCCGTCCGCCGCGAGGGGGCCGGGAGCCGTCGGCGTGCCGTCGGCCCCATGGGTCCCAGGAGACGTCGGCGTGCCGTCCGGAAGGTTTCCGGCCGCCGTCGGCGCGCCCTCCGCGGGGAAGGCGCCGACAGGCCGGCCGGCATCCGGAGCGAAGCCGCCCGCGGAGGCGTCGTGCGCGCCCTCCACGGCGGCCACTCCCACGGGCACCTGCCCGCTCTCCGGGCCGTGTGCCGCGGTCGCGCCCTCCGGTCCCCCGGTCTGCGCGTGATGAGCGATGTCACCGTTCTGGGCCGAGTACGAATCGTCCTGCCCCTGCGCGGCGGCCCCCGCCTCCGTCGCGATGCGGGCCATGACGGCCTGGGCCGCGCCCACCGGCTCGGCCTGCCGCTCGTGCTCCCCTTGCGCGGGAACAGCGGAAACAGCCGGAACAACCGTTTCGGCAGCCGTGGCCTCGAGGCCGACCGGCGCCTGCGCCGCGCCCGGCGCCTGGGCGCTCCAGGGGGTCGCGCCCTGCGGGGACGCGGCACGCGCCTGGGGTGCGTCGAGGTACTCGGGGCCGACCGTCGGCGGGCCCGGCTGGCGCACCGGGGCGCCCGCGGGGCCGCGGTCGGCCAGGGAGCGGACCGGGCTGGCGGACGCGTCGGGGATGGGCGGGCCGAGGTGCAGCGGGCGGCGCGGGGTGACCGGCGGGATCGGCGTGGTCGGCGCTTCGGGGAGACGGACGCCGCCGAGGTCGACCGAGCCGCTGTCGCGGCCGGCCATCTCGTGCGGGCCCGGCTCGTGCACGGTCTCGACGACCGGCTCGGGCGCGGGCGGGGCGACCTCGTTGCCCCAGGGGCTCTGGGCACCCGGCAGCAACAACAGGTCTTCGTCCTCGGCGGTGGTTTCGGAGAGGTAGGCGTACGCACCGGGCGCCGGAACGCCCGGCTGTTCCACCATGCCTGCGTTCTCCGGCAGCCCCTCGCCCGGGACCTGGCCGGTGTCGGTCATGCGTACCCCTCGCCCATCGGTTAGTGCTTCTCGGTCCGGCTCACCGGGAACGGCGCACCGACCGCCCCCGTAGTGAAGAACGAGCGTGCGTGCCCAGCGGCACGAACGACCCGCCCATAAAAGGCGACAAAGCCATTCAGTGGCATTGTCCCGGTCGTTCCTCCGTCGCGACAGCTTGATCCGCGACGGCCCGCTGTGGACTGCGCCACGTTGCGCGTCCTCCGGTTCTGCCGTACCGCACCCACCCCAAAAGGGGCGCGTTTTCCGGACATTGGCGAACGAAGTGCCGGGCCACCCGGTGCGGTACAACGGTCGGCCAGCCTACCGCGAGCGATAGGACTACCGGATCACCGGGAGGGAAGAAAACAGGATCACTGGGACGGAGCCGGAATCACACTGTGCGCTCCGGCAGCGCGCCGCTGAGCAGGAATGCGACGCTCCGCTCCGTCTCCATCCAGGCCCGGGTGTCGAGTTCGACGGACTGGAGGAGGGCGCACTCCACGTCGTAGCCGTGCTCCGTCAGGTCGCGGCCGATGAGTTCGGCGGCGTCGCGGGTCGCGGCGTGCGTGACGATGCGCTGCGGGCGGCGGTCGGCGACCGCCGAGACGACGGCCGCTCCCCCGCCGCCGACGCGGACGACGTCCGGCTCGGGGAGGTTCTCCAGGACGTGCGGGGCGGTGCCGCGGATGATCTGCGCCTGCACACCGAAGCGGCGGGCGGCGGCGTCCGTGCGGGCGCAGGCGTCCAGCTCCCGGTCGACGGCGATGACGGCGGCGCCGGCGCGGGCGGCTTCGACGGCGAAGGCGCCGCTGCCGCAGCCGATGTCCCAGACGAGGTCGCCGACGCGGGGGCCCAGCCGGGCGAGTTGGGCCGCGCGGAGCAGGTCCGTCTCGCCCTCGCCGAGCGGGCCGTCGTAGGCCTCGCCGGGCTGCGTCCAGCCGCGCGGGCCGGCGCCGGGGTCGCGTCCGGCGAGCCAGCCGCCGCTCTCCCCCGCCCCGGCGGGGCCGCCGATGACGATGACGACGTTCGGGTCGCGCCAGGTGTGGTCGGGGGCCTTGTCGGAGGTGACGACGGTGACCTGTTCGCGTTCGGTGCCCAGTTCCTCGCAGATGACGAAGGTGCGGTGCACGCCCTCCAGGAGCAGGCCGAGTTCCGCGGGGCCGGCACCTGGCGAGGTGAGAACGGCCACCTTGGTGTGGGCTCGGCATACATTCACCGCGCGTCGCAGGGTGCGCCTGTGTGCGACGACCACCTGTGCGTCGTCCCAGGGCATGCCGGCGCGCGCGAAGGCGGCGGCGACGGAGGAGACGGCGGGGACGACCTCGACCTCCAGGCCGAACTCGGGTGCGCGCAGGGTCCGTACGACTCCGAAGAATCCCGGGTCGCCGTCGGCGAGGACGACGGCGGTTCCCCGGTGTCCGGCGATGCGCCGGGCGGCGAGGGCGACGCTGCCGAGTCGGATGCGCTCGGCGGAGGGCGGCACCTCGGGCAGCGCCAGGTGGTGGGCGGCCCCGGCCACCAGGGTGGCGGCGCCGAGGGCGGAGCGAGCCGCGGCGGTCAGCGGCGAGCCGTCCCAGCCGATCACCGTGACGCGGTCGGCCATGGTCGTCAGTCTCCAGGGTGGTTCACGCAGGTCGGGCTCCGTGAGGGTACCTGGTGGCGCGGGCGGCCGCTGCGGCGGTGCCGTGGCCCCTCGGTCCCCAGGGTTCAGTTCCAGTCGGGGAACGACGTGAAACCACCGCTGTCGGCCAGCTCCTCGCCGGCGCCGTCCAGGTCCTCGGGCAGCAGGCTCCACACGATGTAGTCGGTGCGTACGTCGTTCCAGGTGCCGTCCTCCGCGCGGACGCGCGCTATGCACGCGTTGCGCAGGACGCCCTCGCTGATACAGCCGATCTTCTGGGCGACCTGCTGGGACGCGGTGTTGTCGGCCGCCGTGCGCAGCTCGATGCGCTCGAACTTCTGGTCGCCGAGCAGCCATTGGGCGGTGGCGAGCGCGGCCTCGGAGGCGTAGCCCTCGCCGCGGGCCCAGGGGGCGATGATGTACGACAGCTCGGTGGAGCGGACGTGCCAGTTGGTCCTGGCGAGTTGGACGACGCCGACCAGGCGCTGGGTGAGGAACTCCGTTACGGCCAGGTCGAGTCCGCGTCCCGCGTCCCGCTCGGCGGCCGTGCGCTCGGTGATCCAGGTGCGGGCCTGTTCCTCGGTGTAGGGCTGGGGGACGCTCGTCCAGGCGCCCACCTGCTCGTCGTTCATCATCTCGGCCAGTGCGGGCACGTCGTCCTCGTCGAGGGGACGCAGCACCAACCGCTCCGTGCTGATGGAGATGTTGGGGAAGGTGCCACTCATGCGCCGCTCCGTAACCTTCGGAAACCTTCAAGTCCTGCTGAACTGCCCAGCATGCAGCATGGACCCGCCGGACCGCACCACGGGGTCCACTCGCAGTGAGCGAGTAGACCCCGTGCGTGGCGATACGCCGTATACGTGCCCTCGGCACAGATCGGTGCGGCTCAGAAGGAGGGGATGACGGAGCCCTGGTACTTGTCCTCGATGAACTTCTTCACCTCGGGCGAAGTGAGCAGCTTGGCCAGCTTCTTGACCCGCGGGTCCTTCTCGTTGCCCTTCTTGACCGCGAGGAAGTTGCCGTACGGGCTGTTCTTCGCGGACTCCAGGACGAGCGCCTCCTTGGCGGGCTTGATGCCCGCGGAGATGGCGTAGTTGCCGTTGACGACGGCGGCGTCCACGTCGTCCAGGGAGCGCGCGGTCTGGGCCGCCTCGACCTCCTTGAACTTGAGGTTCCTGGGGTTCTTGGCGATGTCCTGCGGGGTCGCCTCGTTGCCCGCGCCGGCCTTGAGCGTGATGAGGCCGTTGGCCGCGAGCAGCTTCAGCGCGCGCGCCTCGTTCACGGCGTCGTTCGGGACGGCGACGGTCGCGCCGTTCTTCAGCGCGTCCACCTTGTCGACCTTGTGGGAGTACAGGCCGAGGGGCTCCAGGTGCACCGTGACGACGGGCACGATGTGGGTGCCGCGCTTCTTGTTGAAGTCGTCGAGGTAGGGCTGGTTCTGGAAGTAGTTGGCGTCGACCGAGCCGTCCTCGGTGGCGGTGTTGGGGACGATGTAGTCCTGGAACTCCTTGACCTGCAGGTCGAGTCCGGCCTTCTTGGCGAGGTTCTTCTCGACGAAGTTCAGGATCTCGGCGTGCGGGGTCGGGCTCGCGGCGACGACCAGCGGTCCGCTGTAGTCGGAGGAGGCCGAGTCGTTGCCCGAGCCGCAGGCGGTGAGCCCGAAGGTGAGGGCTCCGGCGGCGAGGACGGCGGTGCTGAGCTTTGCGGTGTTACGCACGAAAAGTGCCTTTCCTTATGGGTGCAGCGATCCCGCGGTTTGTGGGCGGGAAGTTCTGAGAGCGGTTACGCGACCTTGCCGACGTCGGCCGACGCGGGGTCCGTGGCCTTGAGCAGCCGCAGCTTCGGCGCCGGGCCGGAGCGGCCGCCCCGGCGGTGCAGGGAGCGGGCGGCGAAGTCGCCGGCGAACTGGATGAGCGAGATGACCACGGCGAGGATCGCCACGGTGATCCACATCAGCTGGGTCTCGAAGCGCTGGTAGCCGTAGCGGATGGCGATGTCGCCGAGTCCGCCCGCGCCGACCGTGCCGGCCATGGCGGAGTAGCCGATGAGGGCGACGACGGTGGTCGTGGTGCTGGCGATGAGGGACGGGAGCGCTTCCGGTACGAGCACCTTGCGCACGATCGTCCAGGTGTTGCCGCCCATCGACTGCACGGCCTCGACGAGCCCGCCGTCCACTTCGCGGACAGCCGTCTCGACGAGGCGCGCGAAGAACGGGATGGCGCCGATGGCGAGGGGCACGATGGCGGCCTCGCGGCCGATGGTGGTGCCGGTGATCGAGCGGGTGAAGGTCATCAGCGCGACCATCAGGATGATGAACGGCATCGAGCGGGCGATGTTCACGACCTGTCCGATGACCTTGTTGGCCACGATGTTCTGCAGCAGGCCGCCGCGGTCGGTCAGGACGAGCAGGATGCCGAGCGGAAGTCCGCCGACGACGGCGATGAGGGTGGACCAGCCGACCATGTACAGGGTGTCCCAACACGCCTGGGACAGCAGGGGCTGCATCTCGGACCAGGTCACTTGGCACCTTCCTTCACCGGCTGGAGCTCACCGACGACGTCGATCTGGAGTCCCTGTTCGCGCAGGAAGCCGATCGGCACGACGTTGTCCTCGTAGCGGCCGGGCAGTTCGATGCGCATCCGGCCGACCTGGAGGCCGCCGACGGTGTCGATGGCGGCGCCGAGGATCGATATGTCGATGTTGTAGGTGCGGGAGAGCTGGGAGACGACCGGCTGGGTGGCGGCCTCGCCCTGGAAGGTGACGTCGACGACGGTGCGGTCGTCGCCGGAGGCCTCGCCGCCGAGCGGGAAGAGGGCCGAGGCCAGCTCCGAGCCCGGGGTGGCGAGCAGTTCGCTCACCGTGCCGGACTCGACGACGCGGCCGTTCTCCATCAGGGCGGCCGAGTCGCAGACCGACTTCACGACGTCCATCTCGTGGGTGATGAGCAGGACCGTGAGGCCCAGCTGCCGGTTCAGGTCGCGCAGCAGCGTGAGGATCGAGCGGGTGGTCTCCGGGTCGAGGGCGCTGGTGGCCTCGTCGGAGAGCAGCACCTCGGGGTCGCCGGCCAGGGCGCGGGCGATGCCGACGCGCTGCTTCTGGCCGCCGGAGAGCTGGGCGGGGTAGGCCCGCGCCTTGTCGGCGAGCCCGACGAGGTCCAGCAGCTCCAGCGCCTTGCTCGAGCGCTCCCTGCCGGACTTGCCGAGGATCTCCAGCGGCAGTTCGACGTTGTCCTGGACGGTGCGCGAGGACAGCAGGTTGAAGTGCTGGAAGACCATGCCGATACGGCTGCGCGCCCGCCGCAGCTCCCGGCCGGCGCGGGGGCCGCGGCCGGCGAGGGCGGTGAGGTCCTGCCCGGCGACGGTGACCGTCCCGGACGTCGGACGCTCCAGCAGGTTGACGCAGCGGATGAGCGAGGACTTGCCGGCGCCGGACTGGCCGATGACGCCGTACACCTCGCCTTCGCGGACGTGCAGGTCGACGCCGTCCAGGGCGGTGACCTCACGACCGCGCGAGCGGTAGACCTTGGTCAGGCCCGATGTCGTGATCACAGGGGTTTTCCGTCACTGTCGAGTCCGTACACGGGCGTGGGTGTGCCCTGGTACGGGAGGAAGGGTTCATGCGCGGGGGCTCGGTCCGGTACGGCGTTCAGGGCGTACGGACATGCCACGGCGGCTCGCTTCGGGGCGCGAGGCTCGAGATGGTGCGGGGGCCCTCTAGAAGGCGCACATTCCACACATACAACGAGCACCGGGCGTCATGGTCGCCTCGGTCGCAAGGGTGCGGCAGCTCGTCGTGGTCATGCGGTCAGTAAATCAGACGTATCGAGATGACCAAGAACCGCCGTCCCACATCGTGGACGGCGGTGGACAGGTGTCAGGCGCGGACGGAGATCTCCACTCCCCGGTCGGTGACCAGTGCGGACAAGGCCGACAGGTCCTTCACCACGAGGTCGGCGTCGAGCTCGTGGGCCTGGTGGGTTGTGGTCAACGCCACGGTCGTCATCCCCGCGGCGCGGCCGGCCGCGAGCCCGGCCGGGGCGTCCTCGAAGACGACGCAGTCGGCCGGATCGACGCCCAGCTGCCGGGCGGCGAGGAGGTAGGGCTCGGGGTCGGGCTTGCCGCGGGTGATGTCGTCGACGGCGATCAGTGTCTTGGGCAGGATGCCGACGGCGTCGAGGCGGGCCTCGGCCAGGCGCCGGGTGGCGGAGGTGACGACGGCCCAGCGGTCCGCGGGCAGCGAGGCCAGGAAGTCGGCCGTCCCGGGCAGCAGACGGACGCCTCCGTCGGGGACGTCCTCCACCTCCAACTGCTCGATCCGCGCGACCGCCTCCGGCACCACCTCGACGGGCAGCAGGTCGGCGGCTATCGCCACGGCCGTGCGTCCGTGCAGCTCGACGCGGCCGAACTCCTCGGCGGTGAGGCCGTACTCCCGAGCCCACCGCGTCCAGCAGCGGTCCACGGAGGCGAGGGAGGAGACGAGGGTGCCGTCGTTGTCGAACAGGAGGGCGTGCGCGTGGATCGTCATGGTCTAGACCCTACGGCGTACGACGGGGTCGGCGGCGGCGGCCGGTTTCGGCCGTAATAAGGTCACGACATGCTTGATGCCCTGACGCTGGTGACCGGTGTCGTCGCGCTGCTGCTCGCCGCCTGGTGCGGGTGGGCGGCCTACCGCGATCAGCCCACCAAGGACTGGCACTTCATCGGGATGGCCGTGGTGTCGCTGCTGACCCTGATCCAGCTGGTGATCGGGATCGTGCAGCTGGCGCGGGGCGAGAAGCCGGAGCAGGGTACGACGATCTTCGTGGCGTATCTGATCGGCGCCTTCGCCTGCGTCCCGGCGGCGGGGTTCATGTCGCTGGCGGAGCGGACGCGCTGGGGCTCGGTGACGGTCGCCGCCGGCGGTGTGGTGCTGGCCGTGCTGGAGGTGCGGCTCTATGACATCTGGGGAGGTTGAGATGACCGCCGTGGAAGAGAAGCCGAAGCGGCTCATCAGCGGGCCCGGCATGCTGCTCGTCTGGTTCTACGGCGTGATGGTCGTCGGCGCGGTCTCGCGCTCCGTCTACCAGATCGCGACCGAGTTCGACCGGGCGCCGCTCGCCTACTCGCTGTCGGCCGTCGCGGGCGTGGTGTACGGGTTCATCACGTACACGCTGGTGCGCGGTGGCGAGAGGGCCCGCAAGGCGGCGCAGGTGTGCTGCGCCGCCGAACTCGCGGGCGTGCTGATCGTCGGCACCTGGACCCTGGTCGAGCCCTCGGCCTTCCCGGACGCGACGGTCTGGTCGGACTACGGCATGGGCTACGTCTTCATCCCGGTGCTGCTGCCGCTGTCCGCCCTGTACTGGCTGCGCAGGAACCGCACGGTCACGCGGTAGTGGCGTAGGCCTCCGCCGGCTTCTCCAGGATGATCATCGGTACCCCGTCGGTGCCCTGGGACGTGCCCACCGTCTCGTAGCCGACGCGGCGGTACAGACGCAGGTTGCCCTCGCTGCGGTGGCCCGCGGACAGCCGGAACCTCTTCGCCCCGCGCTCCTCCACCAGGGCCGTCTCGGCCGCGCGCAGCAGCCGCGCGCCGATGCCGTGACCCTGCAGGCGGGGGTGGACGCAGAGCTTGCCGATGGAGGCCGAGCCGTCCTCGGTGACACGGCCGCGCACCGAGCCCACGACCTCCTCGCCGAGCCGCGCCACGAAGACGCAGTCGGCGGCCACCTCCTGGCGGACCGATTCCAGGGACTGGACGAGCGGGTCGATGCGGTAGTTGCCGTACAGCGCCGCCTCGCTCTGGAAGCACAGGTACTGGAGCTTGAAGATCTGCTCTGTGTCCTGCTCGGTCGCCACCGAGATGGTCACGCTCATGCCCATGTGCGCACGCCTCCCGCTCACCTGATCGCCACGTTGTCCCTCACTCCTATCCCCGCCCTTCGCGCGCCGCAACCTCCGATGTGAGCAAACGGCGAAGACATCCCAGGCATCTGGAGCGTTCCGGGCCCAGACTGCCCTGTGAGATACCCAACTCCCCCGCGATTTCCCTGTATGTCAGGTCTTTCGGGGAGAGCAGCGCCTCGATGAGACCGGGGCAGCGGCCGGGCAGTCTGCGAACCGCCTCGCGCAGCGCCCGGCGGCGGGCGGCGGCGAGGGCGAGGTCGGCCGGGTCCCGGTCCGTGTCGTCGGCGGGCTCGGCGCCGTAGGGCCGTTCGAGACGGGCCGTACGGCGGGTGCGGCGGGCCTCGGAGCGGACGGCGCGGCGCAGCCAGCCCGGCGGGTCGAGGGGCGGGCCGTGCATGTCGAGGCGTTCCAGCAGGCGGAGCCAGACCGCCTGTTCCAGGTCGGCCGGTTCCGCCCCGGAGGCGGGTGCCTCGGCCGAGGCCTCGGCGGTGAGCAGCGGGCGCAGGGCGGTGAGCAGGTCGTGCGTCATATGCGGCACGACGCGGCCGCCCGGGTGCCGGGTTGCCCGGGCGGCCGGCGTTCACCCCAACCGGGGTGCGGCGGTCAGCCGTTGACGAAGTCGGCGCGGGCGAGCAGGCCCGTGTCGGCGTTGTCGGTGAAGACGCCGTCGATGCCGGTGGCGAAGTACCTCTTGAAGGCGCCGAAGGCGTCGCCGTAGGCGTCCGCGTCCGTGCCCTTGCGGTACTCCGCCGGCAGGAAGGGGTTCTCGTTGCGCATGGTGTACGGGTGCAGGATCAGGCCGACCTTGTGCGCGTCGGAGACGAGGGTGGTCTCCTTGTCGAGGCTGCCGTCCGCCTTCTTGGTGATGACGAGGTCGAGGGTCGGACCGATGCCCTGCGCGTAGCCGGCGATCTCCCTGAGGCCCTTGGGGGTGATCAGGTCGGCGACGGTGCGCGGGTCGCCCGATTCGACGAAGTCCCAGGGGCGGGTGGTCGCGCCGGACAGCAGGACGACGAGCGGGTTGTCGACGAGCTTGTTCAGGCGCTGGATGCTGGTGGGCTCGAAGGACTGCAGGATGACCGGCGAGTTCCGCCTGTCCTTGCCGTGCTTGTGCAGCAGCTTGGCGACGCGTTCCTCGAGGCCCAGGCCCAGCTTGCGGAAGTAGGTGGGGTGCTTGGTCTCGGGGTAGATCCACACCTGCTTGCCGCGCCTGCGGGTCTGCTCGTCCTGCCACTGCAGGACTTCCTCGAAGGTGGGGATCTCCCAGCGGCCGTTGTAGAGCGTGTTGTGCGGGCGGTTGGCCGGGATGCGCTCGATCGCGCGCAGCGTCTTCAGCTCGGCGAGGGTGAAGTCCTCGGTGAACCAGCCGGTGGTGGAGACGCCGTCCAGCACCTTGGTGGTCCTGCGGCCGGCGAACTCGGGGTGGTCGGCGACGTCGGTCGTGCCGCCGATCTCCGGCTCGTGCCGGCAGACCAGATGACCGTCCTTGGTCGGGCAGAGGTCGCCGGCCTCGACGATGTCGGCGCCCATGTCGAGGGCCAGGTCGTACGAGCCGAAGGTGTGCTCGGGCCGGTAGCCCGCGGTGCCGCGGTGGCCGATGACGGTCGGCTTGGGCAGGCTGCCCAGCCCGCCGCCGTGCCGCGCCTCGGCGGCTCTCGCGGTCCCGGACAGGCCGAGTACGGCTCCGCCGGCGCCCAGCACCGCCGCGCCGAGAAGCGCCCGTCGCCCGGTGGCGCCTGCCTGATCGTTCTCCTGCGTTCCCATGAACGCCTCCCCTGACGTGGGCTCCTGGATGCGGGCCGATCGTAGGTGCGTGGACATGACGTGCGGGAGACCGTGGCCGGAACACGCGGGTGACGCCCGATGTCGTACGGGAAAGGAGATCTGACGAGGTTTCGGCCCCACTCCTCCGGTGTACGCGACATGCGTCACAGGTTCCGCCCCGGTTACCGGCGGGTGACAGGGCGTCACCGCAGGTAAACGCGTGTCAACACTGCGTAAGACCTCGGTGAACCCGATGTGCGATATCCCCGCGCCCGGGAGTATCGTCCTCACCTGCACAGACTCATACCTGAACCCTTGACACCGGAGGGCCCGTTGTCCCGCTTCGCGCTCATCAAGGCAGTGCTCGGACCGATCATGCGCCTGATGTTCCGCCCACAGGTGGAGGGCGTGGAGAACATCCCCGGGGACGGTCCCGTCATCCTGGCGGGCAACCACGTCACCTTCATCGACTCGATGATCCTGCCGCTCGTGTGCGACCGGCAGGTGTGCTTCATCGGCAAGGACGAGTACGTCACCGGCAAGGGCCTGAAGGGCCGGCTGATGGCGTGGTTCTTCACCGGCGTCGGCATGATCCCGGTCGACCGGGACGGCGGCAAGGGCGGCGTGGCCGCGCTGATGACCGGCCGCCGGATCCTGGAGGAGGGCCGGGTCTTCGGCATCTACCCCGAGGGCACCCGCTCCCCCGACGGCCGGCTGTACCGGGGGCGCACCGGCATCGCGCGGCTGACGCTGATGACCGGCGCGCCCGTCGTCCCGTTCGCCATGATCGGCACGGACAAGATCCAGCCGGGCGGCGCGGGGATGCCGCGCCCCGCGAAGGTGACGGTCCGCTTCGGTGAGGCCATGGAGTTCTCCCGGTACGAGGGGATGGACCGCGACCGCTACGTGCTGCGGGCCGTCACGGACTCCGTGATGGCGGAGGTCATGCGGCTGTCCGGGCAGGAGTACGTGGACATGTACGCCACCAAGGCGAAGGCCGCGTAGCGCCTCCGGCGGTTCGGCCGGTCTTCCGGTGCGGTGAGCGAGAGTGGCCGTGCGCGGTTCCCCGCGCCCCTCAAGGCCGATTCCCGAGCCGTCGGCCGCACGGCATGAACCATGCTGCGGCCAGCGGTGAGCGAGAGTGGCCGTGCGCGGTTCCCCGCGCCCCTCAAGGCCGATTCCCGAGCCGTCGGCCGCACGGCATGAACCATGCTGCGGCCAGCGGTGAGCGAGAGTGGCCGTGTGCGGTTCCCCGCGCCCCTCAAGGCCGGTTCTCGAGCCGTTGGCCTCGGAGCAGGAACCATGCCGCGGCCGCTGTAGCCAGCAGGACGCCTGCTCCCACGCCCGACGCGATCGACAGGCCGTCGACGAAGGCTTCGCGGGCCGAGGACAGCAGTTCCCCGCCCGCCGCCGTCGGCATGCCGGCCGCCGCCTCGACCGCGCCGCCCAGGGATTCGTGTGCCCCTGACGGAGTGCCCGCCGGAGCGGAGAAGCCCCGGTAGACGCCCGTGACGATCGTGCCGAGCAGGGCGATGCCCAGGGCCGCGCCGAGTTCGTACGCCGTCTCCGACACCGCGGATGCCGCACCCGCCTGCTCCTTCGGCACCGAGGAGAGGATGACGTCCGAGGTGACCGTGAAGGAGAAGCCCGCGCCCACGCCCACCACCAGCAGGGCGGCGCCGAGGACGCCGTAGCCCGTCGACCGGTCGAGGGCCGTCAGCGCGGCCAGGGCCAGGCCCACCGCCGCCAGCCCGCCCGCCACGACGGCGCGCACGGAGAACCGGCGGGCCGCGCGTCCGGCGACGAGACCAGCCGCCACCGCGCCCACCGCTGCGGGCAGTTCGGCGAGACCCGCCTCCAAGGGTCCCCTGCCCTGGACCAGTTGCAGGTACTGGGAGAGGAAGAACACCAGGCCGGACAGGCCCAGGATGGTCAGCAGATCGGCCAGGACCGCGGCGCTGAAGCCGCGGTTGCGGAACAGGCGCATGTCCAACAGGGGCGAGGGAAGCGTGAGTTGGCGGCGGACGAACCAGGTCAGGGCCGCCGCGCCCAGGGCGCCGACGGCGAGCGGGAACCAGGCGAGGCCGTCGGTGGCCGCTTCCTTCACCGCGTAGACGACTCCGATCACACCGACCAGGGACAGCGCCACGCTGGTCAGGTCCCAGGGGCCCGGGTTCGGGTTGCGGGACTCGGGCAGGGTGCGGATGCCGACGATGACGAGGACCGCCATCACGGGAAGGTTGATCAGGAAGACCGAGCCCCACCAGAAGTGTTCCAGCAGGAAGCCGCCCACGATGGGGCCGACCGCCGTGCCGGCGGAGGCCGTCGCTCCCCAGATGCCGACGGCGAGGCTGCGCTCGCGCGGGTCGTGGAAGATGTTGCGGATCAGGGCGAGCGTGGCCGGCATGAGGGTCGCGCCCGCGACGCCGAGCAGAGCGCGGGCCAGGATCATCAACTCCGGTGTGGACGCGTAGGCGTTGAGGACCGATATCGCGCCGAACGCCGTGGCGCCGACGAGCAGGATGCGCTTGCGGCCGATACGGTCGCCGAGGCTGCCCATGGAGACGAGCAGACCGGCGATGACGAACGAGTAGACGTCGCCGATCCACAGGAGCTGGGTGCCGGAGGGGTTGAGGTCCTCACTGATGTAGGGGGTCGCGAGACCGAGGACGGTCGCGTCGACGGCCACCAGCAGCACGGCGAGGACGAGGACGGCGAGCGCGGTCCAACGGCCCGGGCGCTTCACCGCCTCGGTCGTGGTCGCCGGCTGCAGGGTGCTGGTCATGATTCCTTCCTTCGTGGAGTGTCCGGGCGCAGTGCGCCGCCGAGCAGCAGCTCGGCGATCATGTGGGTGAAGTCCTTGCGGGCCACGCGGCCCTCGCTCACCGCCCAGGCGCCGGAGGCCAGCAGGCCGTACAGCGCTTCGGTGAGCCAGGCCGGGGTGAGGTCGATGCGGAAGTCGCCGGCCGCCTGCCCGCGCCGGAACAGGGCGGCGATGCGGTCGTCGATCCTGGTCCAGCCCGCGTTCACCTCCTCGCCCTCGAACAGCTGGTTCTCGGTGTAGAGGAAGGCGAGCAGGGCGGCCGAGGGCTCGAGCGTCCGGATGAGACGCCGTACGGCCTCGGGCGCGGGGCCCTCGTCGAGGGCGGCCGTGTCCAGCGCCGCCTCGCACTCCGCGATGCCGAGCGACTCCAGCGCCCGTACGAGCGCGTCGCGGCCGGCGAAGTGGCGGTGCAGGGTGGCGCGGCTGATGCCGGCGGCCTTGGCGACCTCGTCCATCGTCGCGGTGGACTTGCGGGTCAGCAGGGCCGCGGCGGAGCGGAGGACGTGGTCACGGTCGACAGGCATGAGACAACCATAAACCATGTGAGACATTCATGTCTCATGCGACGCATGTGTGACTCACTCAGAAGTGGTTCGACGCGGTTTTCTCAGTGCCAGGGGAGGCTGTTGCGCTTCTCCCAGTACGCCCGCGGCTCCTCGGCGAGCGCTGCCAGGCGGGCCAGCTGATCCTCGTCGAGGTCCACCGCGGCCGCGTGCAGGTTGGAGGAGAGCTGGGTGAGGGTGGCCGCACCGGAGAGGACGACACCGGCCCAGGGTTGCCGGAGGATCAGGGCGAGGGCGACGGCGTCGCAGCCGAGAGAGATCTCCTCCGCGACGGCCTTCACAGCCTCGGGGGCGTGCGGGGCCGCGAGCCGGCCGTTGGCCATGCCCTCCTTGACGATCACCGTGAGGCCGGCGTCGTGCGCCTCGGCGAGCGCGGGGCCGGCCGAGGTCTCCAGGGCGTTGTAGGTCGACTGGACGGTACGAAAGAGGGGTTCGCCGTCGACCGTCACGGCGAGGGCGGCACGGATCGCGTCCGCCTGGGCCGGGCCGCTCGTGGAGAAGCCGATGGTCAGCCCCTGCGCGGCGGCCCGGGCCAGTTCGGCGTGGAGTTCCTTGTCGGTCAGGGCCGGGCTGTCCGGGGTCACCGAGTGGATCTGGTAGAGGTCGAGGCGGTCGCCGAGCAGGGCGGCGGTCTCGGCGCGCTGCCGTTCGTAGGTCCGGACGCCATGGTCCTTGACCTCGTGCGTCTCGGCGTCCGTGGTCCAGTCGGCGGTGTAGGTGTAGCCCCACTTGCTGCCGACGACCACGTCGTCGACGTGAGGGTTCGCGGCGAGCCAGGCCGCGAGGAACTCCTCGGAACGGCCGTAGGAACGGGCCGCGTCGAAGTAGCGGACGCCCTGGGCGTAGGCGGCGTCGAGGAGTTCGTGGGTCCGGGTGCGGAGGGCTTCCACCGTGCGGTGCTCTCCGAGGTCCTCGTCCCGGCCGAGGTTGATGTAGCCGGGGCGGCCGACGGCGGCGAGGCCCAGTCCGATGTGGCAGGTGGGGGTGGTTGCGGCGGCCAGTCGGGCGAAGGGCATCGCGGGCTCCGTGGGTCGGGTCCGGTTCGGTTCCCGACCAACGTAGCCCGCGGGGGCCCTCGGCTCAGTGCTCGGTGAGTGCGGTGCGTCGGCGAGTGCGGATGGTTCGCGGCTTGGCGCGCACTTCCCCGCGCCCCTTCAGGCCTTCTGGCGGGCCGTTGCCCAGGTGTGCTGGGCGGCCACGTTCGCCTTGACCTCCGCCAGTTGGACGGCGACCGCGCTGGGGGCCGTGCCGCCTCGGCCGTTGCGGGAGGCGAGGGCGCCCGGGACGTTGAGGACCGTGCGGACCTCCGGGGTCAGGTGGGCGGAGATCTTCGCGAACTGGTCGTCCGTCAGCTCGTCCAGTTCCTTGCCCTCGGCCTCGGCGGCCTTCACGCACTCGCCCGCCACCTCGTGGGCGACGCGGAACGGGACGCCCTGCTTGACCAGCCACTCGGCGATGTCGGTGGCCAGGGAGAAGCCGGCGGGGGCCAGTTCCTCCATGCGCTCGCGGTGGACGGTGAGCGTCGCCATCATGCCGGTGAAGGCGGGGAGCAGGACCTCCAGCTGGTCGATGGAGTCGAAGACCGGCTCCTTGTCCTCCTGCAGGTCACGGTTGTAGGCGAGCGGCAGGGCCTTGAGCGTGGCCATCAGGCCCGTCAGGTTGCCGATCAGCCGGCCGCTCTTGCCGCGCGCCAGCTCCGCGATGTCCGGGTTCTTCTTCTGCGGCATGATCGACGAGCCCGTGGAGAACGCGTCGTGCAGGGTCACGAAGGAGAACTCCTTCGTGTTCCAGATGATGACCTCCTCGGCGATGCGAGAGAGGTTCACGCCGATCATCGCGGCGATGAAGGCGAACTCGGCGACGAAGTCGCGGGACGCCGTGCCGTCGATGGAGTTGCCGACACTGCCGTGCTCGAAACCGAGGTCCTTGGCCACCGCCTCCGGGTCCAGGCCGAGGGAGGAGCCCGCCAGGGCGCCGGAGCCGTACGGCGACACCGCCGTGCGCTCGTCCCACTGGCGCAGCCGTTCGGCGTCCCGGGACAGCGACTGCACGTGGGCCAGGACGTGGTGGGCGAACAGCACCGGCTGGGCGTGCTGCAGGTGCGTACGACCCGGCATCGCGACGTCCGGGTGGGCCTCCGCCAGGCCGATCAGCGCGTCCTGCAGCTCGGCGATCAGGCCGCCGAGCGTGCGGGCGTGGTCGCGCAGGTACATCCGGAAGAGGGTCGCGACCTGGTCGTTGCGGGAGCGGCCGGCGCGCAGCTTGCCGCCGAGGTCCGGGCCGAGACGCTCCAGCAGGCCGCGCTCCAGGGCGGTGTGGACGTCCTCGTCGGCGATGGTGCCGACGAAGGAGCCGTCGGCCACGTCGGCCTCCAGCCGGTCGAGCCCGGCGATCATGCGCTGCAGCTCGTCCTCGGTCAGGAGCCCGGCCTTGTGCAGCACGCGCGCGTGGGCACGCGAGCCGGCGATGTCGTACGGCGCGAGGCGCCAGTCGAAGTGGACGGACGCGGACAGCTTCGCCAGGGCCTCGGCGGGACCGTCGGCGAACCGGCCGCCCCAGAGCCGGACGTCACCGCTGTTGCTGCTCACTTGCGTTGCTCCTAGGGAAGAGGCCGAACCGTCATGCATGAGTATGCAGAGGTCTGCATGATTCGTCAATCTGAAGAGTGGTTGAACAACCGCAACCGCTTTCACGTACCTCACGCCGAACGCAGGCGCCGCGTTTGTACACACCAGCCACACAGCAGTGACACACCTGTCACCCGAGACCCTAGTGAGGCAGCCGCATGTCCAGGGCTCTTCCGAAGTACAACAAGCGTCGCGTCGTCATCCTCGGCGGCGCCGCCGCCGTGGCGCTGTCCGGGGCGATCATCGCCGGTACCGCCCTCGCCGGGACGCCGTCCAAGAGCAGCGGCGGCGACGCGCGGACCCTGGCGGCCTCGCCCGGCACGATCACCTGCCCCGACGTGGCCTCGAAGCTGCCCGCGATCCCCGCCTCCGCCCAGGCCGAGGTCACCCGCAACCTCACCCTGCTGCAGACCCAGATCGACGAGGCCAACAAGCGCCTGCAGTCCACCGTCGGCCAGGGCGGCCCGAACTTCGTCAACAACGCCATCCTCGGCCCGCTCAAGGACAAGCGCGTGGCCACGGTCAACCGCATCGCCACGGCCATCGGCCGTACGGCGGCCAAGCCGACCGGCCTGGACGCGCTCGCGCCGTGCACGCTCAACGCCGCCGGCGCGAACGGCGCCAACACCGGCAACGCCAACGCGGGCAACGCCAATGGGAACGCGAACGGCAACGCGAACGCGGGCAACGCCAACGGCAACGCGGGCAATGGCAACGCCAACGCCGGAGGCGCCGCCGCGACCGCCGTCGGCACGATCTCCTGCCCCGACGTGGCCTCGAAACTGCCCGCGGTCCCCGCCTCCGCCCAGGCGGAGGTCACCCGCAACCTCACCCTGCTGCAGACCCAGATCGACGAGGCCAACAAGCGCCTGCAGTCCACCGTCGGCCAGGGCGGCCCGAACTTCGTCAACAACGCCATCCTCGGCCCGCTCGCGGACAAGCGGAAGTCGACCATCGACCGCATCGCGATCGCCATCGGCCGTACGTCGACGAAGCCGACCGGCCTCGACTCCCTGGCCGCCTGCACGCTCACCAAGTGACGTGACAGGCGCTGTGGCCGCCCCGATCCAGCGCCGGCCGGGGCGGCCGCGGCAGGGACCGGAGACGCCGCGGCGGCCGGGCTCCGGAGACCGGACCGCCAATTCCTTAGACGAACGAAAGACTTGCGCTCATAATCGGCAGGTGTGGGAAAGACTTATGAGCGCATAGACGGCAGGCTGCGGACGTTCATCGAGGAGCAGCCCCTCTTCTTCACCGCGACCGCTCCGCTCTCCGGCGACGGCACGGTCAACCTGTCCCCCAAGGGCCTCAAGGGCTCCTTCGCGGTGCTCGACGAACTCACCGTGGCCTACCTGGACTTCGCCGGGTCCAACGCCGAGACGATCGCCCATCTGCGGGAGAACGGGCGGATCACCCTGATGTGGTGCGCCTTCCAGGGACCGCCGAACATCGTGCGGGTGCACGGGCGCGGCGAGCCGGTCTTCCGTGACGACCCCCGTTTCGCCGAACTCCTCACCCGCTTCCCGGACATCGACCCGGACGCGCACGGGCTGCGCGCGATCATCGTCGTCACCGCCGAACTCGTCCGCGACACCTGCGGATACGCGGTGCCGTTCATGACGTACGACGAGGACCGCGATCTGCACGGCAGGCGGTTCGCGCGCGAGGACGACGCCTCACTGAGCGAGTACTTCACCAAGAAGGAACACGTCGCCACCAGCCTGGACGGGCTGCCCGGGCTCCCGTTGCCCCTCCCGCCCACCCCGGCCCGGGCGCCGGGCCCGGCCTGAGCACGGCCCTCACGCGCCCGTGAGCCGCACGGTGAACGTCGTCGAGCCGGGCCGGCTCTCCAGTTCCACGCTTCCGCCGTGCGCCTCCGCCACCGCCGCGACGATCGACAGGCCGAGCCCCGCGCCGCCGCCGGGGGCGTCCGCGCGGCGGCGGTGTTCGGCGCGGGTGAAGCGTTCGAAGATGGTGGGCTGGACGTCCTTGGGAACGCCGGGCCCGTCGTCGTGCACCTTCAGCAGGACGGACCTGCCCTCCGTCTCCAGGGACACCGTGACCTTGGTGCCGACGGGGGTGTGCACCCGCGCGTTGGTCAGCAGGTTGGCCAGCACCTGCTGCAGCCGGTGGGCGTCGCCGTCCACCGTGACCGGTTCCTCCGGCAGGTCCAGGGACCAGCGGTGGTCGGGGCCGGCGGCCCGGGCGTCGGTGACGGCGTCCAGGACCAGCATGGTCAGGTCGACGGGACGGCGTTCCAGCGGCCGGCCCGCGTCCAGACGCGCCAGGAGCAGCATCTCGTCGACCATCTCGCCCATGCGGCCGGACTCGGCGGCGATGCGTTCGAGGGCACGGGTGATCTTCGGCGGCACCGGGCCCGGGTGAAGCAGGGCGAGTTCCGCATGGCCGCGGACCGAGGCGACCGGGGTGCGCAGCTCGTGGCTGGCGTCGGCGGCGAAGCTGCGCAGCCGCTCCTCGCTGGCGTGCCGCTTGGTCAGCGCGTCCTCGACATGACCCAGCATGCGGTTGAAGGCCCCGGCGACCTGGCCCACCTCGCTGCGCGGGTCCGACTCGGGGGCGCGCGGCGGCAGGGCCACCTCGCCGCTGGCCAGCGGGAGTTCGCTGACCCGGGTGGCGGTCGCCGCGACCCGGCTCAGCGGCCGTAGCGACCAGCGCACCCACAGGGCGCCGGCCACGCCGGTGACGGTGAGGGCCAGGCCGAAGACGACGGCGGCGACCAGGATCAGCCGGTGGACGGCGGCCTCCACCGGTTCCAGGGGCAGACCGGTGATCAGGACGTCGCCGTCGATGCCCTGGGAGGCCGTCACCCGGTAGGAGTCCAAGGTGGACAGCTCGACGCTGTGGGCCCGGCCGTCGACCGGGACGGCGGCCAGCTGCCGCGTGTCCGCCGTGGTCAGGGGGACGTCGGTGACGCTGCCGGGGCGGACGACGGCCGCGTTGGTGACGGTGTCGCCGACCAGCCGGGCCCCGAACGTGCCGGTGGTCTGCCGCCGGGTGTCGCCGTGCTCGTCGCCGTCGTGGTCGTCGGGCTGCAGCCCCTTGTGCTCCAGGCTCTCCGGGAAGCGGTTGCCGGCCTGGGCGAGCTGCTGGTCGAGCCGGCTGACGAGGAACCCGTCCAGCTCGATCACCGCCGCCACGCCGACCGCGGCGCAGCTGACGGCGAGCAGGACGACCAGTCCGACGGTGAGCCGGGCCCGGAGGGTGCGCGGGCGCGGCAGACGCCGCAGGAACCTCATGGACTCACCGGTTTCAGCACGTACCCGGCCCCGCGGACCGTGTGGATCATCGGTTCCCGGCCCGCGTCGACCTTCTTGCGCAGGTAGGAGATGTAGAGCTCGACGACATGGGCGCGGCCGCCGAAGTCGTAGGACCAGACGCGGTCGAGGATCTGCGTCTTGCTCAGGACGCGGCGGGGGTTGCGCATCAGGAAGCGGAGCAGCTCGAACTCGGTCGGCGACAGCTCGATCAGTTCGCCCGCGCGCGTGACCTCGTGGGAGTCCTCGTCCATGACCAGGTCGCCGACGATCAGCTGCGGGCCCTCCTCCAGCTGGCGGGCCATGCCGGCGCGACGCACCAGGCCGCGGACCCGGGCGACGACCTCCTCCAGGCTGAACGGCTTGGTGACGTAGTCGTCGCCGCCCGCGGTGATGCCGGCGATGCGGTCCTCCACCGCGTCCCGGGCGGTGAGGAACAGCACGCAGACGTCCGGTTTCACGGCGTGCAGGGAGCGCAGCACGGCGAAGCCGTCGGTGTCGGGAAGCATCACGTCCAGGACGACGGCGTCGGGCATCAGCTCGCGGGCCTCGGCGAGCGCGGCCGCTCCGTCGCCGGCCGTGCTGACCTGCCAGCCCTCGTAGCGCAGGGCGCCGGAGAGCACTTCGGCGAGGTCGGGGTCGTCGTCGACGACGAGGACGCGCAGCGGGGTGCCGTCGGGGCGGGTGAGGGCCGGGCGGCCTGATCTGGTGTTCATCTCCTCACCAGGATCGCTCCTCGCGAGCCCGGCGGGTCTCTTGCGGAGCTCTGAGTTTTCTCTGAGTGGCCTCGGCGGGGCCCGTTTCAGAGGGTCCTGAGAAGTTACGACGGCACCCTTGCGTCGCATAGAAGGCGAAAGGACGCACATATGACCACCGTGTACGACCGACGGACGGCCCCTGCCGTGACGCCGGCCGCGCCGCGCTCCCCCGCCGGTGCCGTGCTCGCGCTGCTCTGGGCCGGGGCCGCGGCCGTGGTCGCCCTGTGGTGGGCGGACACCGGTTCCGTGGTCGGCTCGGCCGGCTGGCTGACCGGCGCCGGGCGCATCGCCGGGCTGCTGTGCGGTTACGCCTGCGCGGTGCTCGTCGGCCTGATGGCCCGCGTGCCACTGCTGGAGCGGCGGGTCGGGTCCGACCGGGTGGCCCGCTGGCACGCGATGGCCGGCCGCTACACGATCTGCCTGCTGGTCGCGCACGTCGTGCTGATCCTGCTCGGGTACGCGGCACAGGACCGCGCCTCGCTGTGGCACGAGACGGTCACCGTGGTCATGGACTATCCGGAGATGCTCAAGGCCACGGCGGGGACGGTCATCCTGTTCGCGGTCGGCGTCACCTCGGCCCGGGCCGCGCGACGGCGGCTGAGCTACGAGTTCTGGTACTACGTCCACCTGCTGACGTACGCGGCCGTCTTCCTGGCCTTCAGTCACCAGCTGGCGCTGGGCAACGACTTCAACGGGCACGCGTGGGCGACGGCCGCCTGGTACGCGCTGTACCTGGGTGTCGCGGCCCTGGTGCTGTGGTTCCGGATCCTCGCGCCGGTACGGCTGAACCTGCGGCACCGGCTGCGGGTGGAGTCGGTGCACCGCGAGGCGCCGGACGTGTACTCGGTCGTCATGCGCGGCCGGCACCTGGACGAGATGGGTGCCGAGGCGGGGCAGTTCTTCCGCTGGCGGTTCCTCGACCACGGCATGGGCTGGACGTCGACGCCGTACTCGCTGTCGGCGCCGCCGCGCCAGGACCTGCTGCGGATCACGGTCAAGGCGCTCGGCGGCCACAGCGCGGCCGTGGCGCTGCTGCGGCCGGGCACCCGGGTGTGGGCGGAGGGCCCGTACGGCTCGATGACCGCGGGCCGGCAGACGTCGGCGAAGTCCCTGCTGATCGCGGCCGGTGTCGGCATCACGCCCATGCGCGCCCTGTTCGAGACGCTGCCCGGGGACGTCACGCTGCTGTACCGGGCCCGTACGGCCGAGGACCTCGCCCTGGGCGGGGAGTTGGAGGCCGTCGCCCGCTGGCGCGGCGCGAAGGTGCTCTACGCGCTCAACGATGCGGACGGCCGGCGCCCGAACCTGACCGCGCAGTCGCTGCGGTCCACCTTCCCCGGCCTGGTCACGTACGACGTGTACATCTGCGGCCCGCACGGCTTCGCCCGGGACCTGTACGAGGAACTGCGCGCCGCCGGAGTGCCGGACCGCCGCATCCACCACGAGTCGTTCGAATTCTGAGAGCTGTGAGGCCCCGACCGTGCACGCGCTGAAGAAGAACCGTCCGCTGCGCCGCATCGTGCTGGCGAGCGCCGCCACCGTCTCCGGAATGGTGATGCTGCTGTCGCTGAAGCCGCATTCCTCACCGGAGACCGCCCTGGCGGTACCCGCGCCCTCCAGCAGTTCGAGCCCGTCGAGCGGGTCGAGCAGCTCCGGCGGGTCGAGCAGTTCCGGGGGGTCGAGCACCTCCGGTACGAAGACGGTCACCGGCAACACGATCCAGACCCGCTGGGGTCCGGTCCAGGTCAAGATCACCCTCAAGGGCGGCAAGCTCACCGAGGTGACGGCCGTTCAGTACCCGACGGACAACCCACGGGACCAGGAGATCAACAGCTACGCGCTCCCCCGCCTGCGCAGCGAGGCGCTGCAGGCGCAGAGCGCCAACATCGACACCGTCTCGGGGGCCACCTACACGAGCGACGGTTACCGCCAGTCACTCCAGTCGGCACTCGACTCTGCACGCGGCTGAACGCACGGGCGTCGCGGCACGTATCTCAGGGCCAAGGGACCACGCCAACCCCCTTGCCCCCGCCCCCGGAGGAATCGTGACCACCACGCTCGCAGGCGGCCGCGCCGCCCGCCGCCAGACGATGCGCCGCATCCGCCCGCGCCGTTCCCCGGCGACCGTCCTGCTGCTCGCCGTCTGGGCTGGCGCGGCGGCGGTGCTGTGGCTGTGGTGGCACAACACGCCGTCCATCGCCGACAACAACGGCAGGATCCTCAACGCGGGCCGGATCACCGGCCTGTTGGCCGGCTATCTGATGGCACTCGTCGTGCTGCAGATGGCCCGCGTGCCCGCCCTGGAACGGCGGGTCGGCTCCGACCGGGTGGCCCGCTGGCACGCGATGAGCGGCCGCTACACGCTCAGCCTCATCGCGGCGCACATCTTCCTCACCATGTGGGGCTACGCGCTGCAGGCCGGCAAGACGCTCGGCGACATCGTCCAGCAGACGATCGACTCCATCAACCAGCTGCCGGACATGGGCAAGGCCGCCGTCGGCACGGGTCTGTTCGTGCTCATCGGGCTGACCTCCATCGGCCCGGTGCGCCGCCGGATGGGGTACGACACCTGGTACCACGTCCATCTGCTGACGTACGGCGCGGTGTTCCTGACGTTCTGGCACCAGATCACCACCGGCAACGACTTCGCCGTCGAGCCGACCGCCAAGACCTTCTGGTACGCGCTGTACGGGACGGTCACCGCGCTGGTCGTCTGGTACCGCGTCCTCGTCCCGATCCGGCTGAACATGCGGCACCGCATGCGCGTCGAGGCGGTCATCGAGGAGACGCCGGGCATCGTGTCGGTGCTGATCGGCGGGCGCAAGCTGCACCGGATGGGCGCGGAGGCGGGGCAGTTCTTCCGGTGGCGGTTCCTCGCGCCGGGCATGCGGTTCAGCTCGCACCCGTACTCGCTGTCGGCGGCGCCCCGCCCGGACATGCTGCGGATCACCGTGAAGGCGATCGGCGACCACAGCGCCCGGCTGCGCGAACTGACGCCGGGCACGCGGGTGTGGGCGGAGGGGCCGTACGGCGCGATGACCGCGCAGCGGCGCAGCCGCGGCAAGGTGCTGCTGGTCGCCGGCGGCGTCGGCATCACGCCGATGCGGGCGCTGTTCGAGACGCTGCCCGGCGCAGCCGGCGACATCACCCTGCTGTACCGGGCCAACACCACGCAGGACCTCGCCCTGTGGGACGAGCTCGCCGCCATCGCCGACGACCGCGGCGCCCGGCTGATGTACGCCGTCAACAGCCCCGACGGGGAGCGGCCGGACATCTCGGCCGAGCGGCTGCGGCAGAAGCTGCCGGACATCGACGAGCACGACGTGTTCATGTGCGGCCCGGCCGGGTTCGCGCAGACCGTGTACGAAGCACTGCGCGGTGCGGGAGTGCCCGCCCGCCGCATCCATCACGAGTCGTTCGAGATGTGAGCGACGGGACTTCAGGAGCCTCGGAAGTATGAAGAAGAGTCACCCCGTCCGGCGTGTCGTGCTGGCCACCGCCGCCACCGTCTCGGGTGTCGTGCTGCTGCTGTCGCTGAAGCCGGCGTCGGACCCCAACGCGCAAGCGGCGGGCGCGGCCCCGCAGCAGACCCAGGCGGCACAGGAGTCGCCCCAGGGCGGCAGCTCGGCCACCGGGAACGGCACGATCGACGGCAACGTGGTCCAGACGGAGTACGGCAACGTCCAGGTCCGGCTGACCGTCGCCAACGGAAAGATCACCAAGGCGGAGGCCGTCCAGGCGCCCAAGGGCGGCACCAGCGACCAGAAGACCGCCCTGTCCATCCCCAAGCTGACCCAGGAGACGGTCGCCGCGCAGAGTGCCCAGATCGACTCGGTGTCGGGGGCGACGTACACCAGCAACGGCTACAAGCAGTCGCTGCAGTCGGCGCTCGACAAGATGAAGGCGAGCGCCGGTTCCTCCCAGAGCGGCGCGAGCCCGTCGCAGGGTGCCGGCTCCTCGCAGGGCGGCGGCTCGGGCTCTTCCGGCGCCGCCCAGGCGAAGACCGTCACCGGCGCCGTCGCCCAGACGCAGTACGGGCCGGTCCAGGTCCGGATCACGGTCAGCAACGGCAAGATCACCAAGGCGGAGGCGGTGCAGGCGCCCAAGGGGGGCCTCAGCGACCAGAAGACGGCCCTGGCCATCCCGAAGCTGAACCAGGAGGCGGTGGCGGCCGGCAGCGCGAAGATCGACTCGGTCTCCGGAGCCACGTACACCAGCGGCGGGTACAAGCAGTCGCTGCAGTCGGCGCTGGACCAGGCCGGTGGCTGAGCGGGTGGCCGAGTCGGCAGATGCTCCCGTCGCGGTACGTCGGCACGCGGAGGAGGTCATGGGGACCGTCTTCTCCTTCGACGTCCGCGGCGGGGAGCCCGGTGCGGTCGAGGCGGCGCTCGAGGAGGCGATCGCCGGACTGCACCGGGTGAACGAGCTGTTCAGCACCTACCGCGAGGACAGCCAGGTGTCCCGGCTGGCGCGCGGGGAGCTGGACCTGGAGGAGTGCGATCCCGACATCGCCGAGGTGCTCGGACTGGGCGCCGAGGCGGAGCGGGTGAGCGACGGCTGGTTCAGCACGCACTACCGCAAGCGGCTGGACCCCACCGGGATCGTCAAGGGCTGGGCTGCCGAGCGCGCCGCCCTCCGGCTGCGCGCGGCCGGGGTGACCGGCGTCAGCGTCAACGGCGGCGGCGACGTCCAGATGTTCGGCGTGCCGGAGGAGCACCGCGCCTGGCGGGTGGGCGTCGCCGACCCGCTCCGCCCCGGCGGTCTGGCCGCGGTGGTCTCGGCGGCCGGCGCGGACGAGCTGGCCGTGGCGACGTCGGGCACGGCGGAACGCGGCGACCACATCGTCGACCCCAGGACGGGCCGCTCGGCGGTCGCCGACCTGGTGGCCGTGACCGTGGTGGCCCCCAGGCTGACCTGGGCGGACTGCTGGGCGACGGCCGCCTTCGCGATGGGCTCCCGGGACGGCCTGCGCTGGCTGGAGTCCCTCCCGGACGTGGAGGCCCTACTGATCACGGCCGGCGACGAGGTCCGCTGCACGGGGGGCCTGGCGTCCCGGCTCGGGTGACTGCGCGCGGCTGAGCGGCGCGCACTGCACGGCACGCGCCCACCACGGCGTGAGCGCAACCGGCGGGGCAGGGCTCGCGGACGTCCACCGCATGGGCGCGAGGCCGCGCCGCACACACGGCCACCACCGTATGAACGCAGCCGGCCGGGGACGGCTCGCGGACGTCTACCGCATGGGCGCGAGGCCGCGCCACGAACGTGGCAACCACCGCGCAGGCGCAAGGCCGCGCGCGGCCACCGCCGGTCCCCGCCCCGTCAGTGGCCGTTCTGGGCCAAGCGCAGCAGGTGTTCCGCCAGGGCCTGGCCGCCCGTGGGCTCTCGGCTGATCAGCAGGAGGGTGTCGTCGCCGGCGATCGTGCCCAGGATGTCGTGCAGTTCGGCCTGGTCGATGGCCGACGCCAGGAACTGCGCGGCCCCCGGGGGCGTCCGCAGCACCACGAGGTTGGCCGACGCCTCCGCGGAGATCAGCAGCTCCTGCGAGAGCCGCCGCATCCGCTCCTCCTTCGCCGAACCTCCCAGCGGCGCCCGGGGGGTACGGAAGCCACCCTCGCTGGGCACCGCGTAGATCAGGTCGCCGTCGGTGTTGCGGATCTTGACCGCGTTGAGCTCGTCGAGATCCCGGCTCAGCGTGGCCTGCGTGACGTTCAGGCCGTCGTCGGCGAGGAGCTTCGCCAACTGGCTCTGCGAGCGAACGGGTTGCCGGTTGAGGATGTCCACGATCCGGCGATGCCGCGCTGTCCGCGTCTGCGGCACGGCAGGCCCGGCGTGCTGTGCGTCGTCCTGCGCCTGACTCATGGTCGCTCGTCTCTCCGGATCATCCGTCCCCCTTGGCAGCGTCCAGGATGCCGGGAAGCGCCCGGAGGAACGCGTGCACCTCGTCGTCGCCGAGATTCAGCGGCGGCATGAGCCGTACGACGTCGGCGGCGGGCACGTTCACCAGGAACCCGGCTTCCTGAGCCGCCTGGCGCACCTTGGGCGCGAGCGGCTCGGTGAGCACGATACCCAGCAGCAGGCCCGCGCCCCGGACATGGGCGATCAACGGGTCGCCCAGTGACTCGATCCCGTCGCGCAGTTTCTCGCCCTGCCGCTTGACGTTCTCCAGCAGCCCGTCGTTCGCGATCGTGTCGACGACGGCGAGTCCGGCGGCACAGGCGACCGGGTTGCCGCCGAAGGTCGACCCGTGGTGGCCCGGCTGCAGCAGCTCCGCGGCACGCCCGAAGGCGACCGTCGCGCCGAGCGGCAGCCCGCCGCCCAGGCCCTTCGCCAGCGTGACGACGTCCGGCAGGACCCCTTCGTGCGCCTGGTACTCGAACCAGTGCCCGGTCCGGCCGACGCCGGTCTGCACCTCGTCGAGGACCAGCAGCGCACCGTTCGCGGCGGTGATCGCACGGGCTGCCTTGAGGTAGCCCAGCGGCGGGGTGACCACGCCGATCTCGCCCTGGATCGGTTCGAGGATCACCAGCGCGGTGTCCTCGGTGACCGCGGCGGCCAGCGCCTGCGCGTCGCCGTAGGGCACGTGCGTGACCTCGCCGGGCAGCGGCAGGAACGGCGTCCGCTTGCCCTCCTGGCCGGTCATCGCGAGGGCGCCCATGGTGCGGCCGTGGAAGCCGCCCTCCGTGGCGACGACATGCGTGCGCCCGGTCAGCCGGCCGATCTTGAAGGCGGCCTCGTTGGCCTCCGCGCCGGAGTTGCAGAAGAAGACGCGGCCGTCGCGGCCGAAGAGCTGCAGCAGCCGCTCGGCGAGGGTCACCGTCGGGTCGGCCATGAAGAAGTTGGAGATGTGGCCGAGGGAGGCGATCTGCGTGCTCACGGCCTCGACGATCGCCGGGTGGGCGTGCCCGAGGGCGTTGACCGCGATGCCGCCGACGAAGTCGAGGTACTGCTTGCCGTCGGCGTCCCACAGCTTCGTGCCCTCGCCGCGCACCAGGGGCAGCAGCGGGGTGCCGTAGTTGTTCATGAGCGAGCCCTGCCACCGCTGGGTGAGCTCTTCGTTGGCGGTCATGCGACGTCCCCCTCTTCGGCGTCGGGCACGACCATCGTGCCGATGCCCTCGTCGGTGAAGATCTCCAACAGGATCGAGTGCTGGACCCGGCCGTCGATGACGCGGGCGGTGTTGACGCCGTTGCGCACGGCGTGCAGGCAGCCCTCCATCTTCGGGACCATGCCGGAGCTCAACTCCGGGAGCAGTTTCTCCAGTTGGGAAGCGGTCAGGCGGCTGATCACCTCGTCGCTGTTCGGCCAGTCCTCATAGAGCCCCTCGACGTCCGTGAGGACCATGAGAGTCTCCGCTCCAAGAGCAGCAGCGAGTGCCGCAGCCGCCGTATCAGCATTGACGTTGTAGACATGTCCGTCGTCCTGGCTACGGGCGATCGACGAGACGACCGGGATACGGCCGTCGGCGAGCAGAGCCTCGATCGCGCCCGTGTCGATCTCGGTGATCTCGCCCACCCGCCCGATGTCGACCAACTCGCCGTCGATCTCGGGCTGGTGCTTGGTGGCGGTGATGGTGTGCGCGTCCTCGCCGGTCAACCCGACGGCCAGCGGCCCGTGTTCGTTGAGCAGGTTGACCAGCTCGCGCTGCACCTGCCCGGCCAGCACCATGCGTACGACGTCCATGGCGTCCTCGGTGGTGACCCTGAGGCCGGCCTTGAACTCGCTGACGATGCCGTGTTTGTCGAGCGCGGCGCTGATCTGCGGGCCGCCGCCGTGCACGACGACCGGCTTGAGGCCGGCGTGGTGCAGGAAGACGACGTCCTGCGCGAACGCGGCCTTCAGGTCCTCGTCGATCATGGCGTTGCCGCCGAACTTGATGACGACCGTTTTGCCGTTGTGCCTGACCAGCCAGGGCAGCGCCTCGATGAGGATCTGGGCCTTGGGCAGCGCGGTGTGTTTGCGTGTGGTGCTCATGAGCTGTAGGCGCTGTTCTCGTGGACGTAGTCGGCGGTGAGGTCGTTGGTCCAGATGGTGGCGGTCTCGGACCCGGCGGCGAGGTCGGCGACGATGTGCACCTCGCGGTAGCGCATGTCGACCTTGTCGCGGTCCTCGCCGACGCCGCCGTTCTTGCACACCCAGACGCCGTTGATGGCGACGTTGAGGCGGTCCGGTTCGAAGGCGGCCTTCGTCGTGCCGATCGCGGAGAGCACGCGGCCCCAGTTGGGGTCCTCGCCGTGGATCGCGCACTTGAGGAGGTTGTTGCGGGCGATGGAGCGGCCCACCTCGACGGCGTCGTCCTCGGTCGCCGCGCCCACCACCTCGACCTTGATGTCCTTGCTGGCGCCCTCGGCGTCCCGGATGAGCTGCTGGCCGAGGTCGTCGCAGACCTGCCGTACGGCCTCCGCGAACTCCTCGTGCTCCGGGGTGACTTCGGAGGCGCCGGAGGCGAGCAGCAGCACGGTGTCGTTGGTCGACATGCAGCCGTCGGAGTCGACGCGGTCGAAGGTCGTGCGGGTCGCCGCCCGCAGCGCCGTGTCCAGCGCGTCGTCGTCGAGGACCGCGTCGGTGGTCAGGACGACCAGCATGGTGGCCAGGCCAGGGGCGAGCATGCCCGCGCCCTTCGCCATGCCGCCGACGGTCCAGCCGTCCTTGGTGACGACGGACGTCTTGTGAACGGTGTCGGTGGTCTTGATGGCGATGGCGGCCTTCTCGCCGCCGTGCTCGGAGAGCTGGGCGGCGGCGGTCTCGACTCCCGCGATCAGCTTGTCCATCGGCAGGAGCACGCCGATGAGGCCGGTGGAACAGACGGCCACCTCGATCGGGGCGCGGCCGAGGACCTCGGCCACCTTCTCGGCGGTCGCGTGCGTGTCCTGGAAGCCCTTCGGTCCCGTACAGGCGTTGGCGCCGCCGGAGTTGAGGACGACCGCGGACACCTGGCCGCCCTTGAGGACCTGCTCGGACCACAGCACGGGGGCGGCCTTCACCCGGTTGGAGGTGAAGACACCGGCGGCGGCGCGGCGCGGACCGTTGTTGACCACGAGGGCCAGGTCGGGGTTGCCGTTCTGCTTGATTCCGGCCGCGATGCCCGCGGCCGTGAATCCCTTCGCTGCCGTCACGCTCACGGTGCGACTCCGATCGTGGTCAGTCCGGTCGTCTCGTCGAGACCGAGGGCGAGGTTCATGCTCTGGACGGCACCGCCCGCGGTGCCCTTGGTCAGGTTGTCGATGGCGCTGATCGCGATGATGCGGCCGGCGGCCTCGTCGTACGCGACCTGCACCTGAACGGCGTTGGAACCGTAGACGGACGCCGTGGCGGGCCACTGGCCCTCGGGGAGCAGGTGGACGAAGGGCTCGTCGGCGAAGGCCTTCTCGTAGGAGGCCCGGACGGACTCCGCCGTCACGCCCGCGACGGCCTTCGCGCTGCAGGTGGCGAGGATGCCGCGGGGCATGGGCGCCAGGGTCGGCGTGAAGGAGACGGAGACCCGCCCCCCCGCCGCCGCGCTGAGGTTCTGGATCATCTCGGGTGTGTGCCGGTGGCCGCCGCCGACGCCGTACGGCGACATGGAGCCCATGACCTCGCTGCCGAGCAGGTGGGCCTTGGGCGCCTTGCCCGCGCCGGAGGTGCCGGAGGCGGCGACGATCACGGCCTCGTTCTCGGCGAGGCCGGCCGCGTAGGCCGGGAACAGGGCCAGGGTGGCGGCGGTGGGGTAGCAACCGGGCACCGCGATGCGCTTGGACCCCTCCAGCGCGGCGCGGGCGCCCGGCAGTTCGGGCAGGCCGTACGGCCAGGTCCCGGCGTGGGCGGAGCCGTAGAACTTCTCCCAGTCGGCCGCGTCCTGCAGCCGGAAGTCGGCGCCCATGTCGACGACCAGGACGTCCGGGCCGAGCTGTTCGGCGACGGCGGCGGACTGGCCGTGGGGCAGGGCCAGGAAGACGACGTCGTGGCCGGAGAGGACCTCGGGGGTGGTCTCCTGGAGCACGCGGTCGGCCAGGGGCAGCAGGTGCGGCTGGAGCGCGCCGAGCCGCTGGCCGGCGTTGGAGTTGCCGGTCAGGGCCCCGATCTCGATTCCGGGGTGCGCGAGCAGCAGACGCAGGAGTTCACCACCCGCGTATCCACTCGCTCCGGCCACCGCCGCACGTACCGCCATGTCATCCTCCTCCTGGATGGCATGACTATACGTTTCACCGCAGTTTTATGCAATCCCATGGATCACTATGCAGTACGCCCGCGTCGACGCCTCAGCCCTGCGGCCGCCGGCGCTCCTCGCAGCATCACCCAGCGGGAGACGACGAAGGTCGCCGGAATCGCCCAGAGGGAGGCGAGCAGCGGCGCGAACCGGCTTCCGGCGTGCAGCACGTCCACGATCACGTACAGGCCCACGGTCGTGACCGCGAAATTGGTGGCGTTCGACAGGGGGAACAGCAGGAATTTCCGCCAGGTGGGCGGTGTCCGATAGGTGAACCGCGCATTGAGGAAAAAGGAACCGACCATACTGAGCAAGGAGGCGACGACATGCGCCACGAGATACGGAACGCAGGTGAGGAGCAACAGGTAGAGGCCGTAGTACGTGCCGGTGTTCACGAGGCCGATGACGGCGAACATGAGGAGTTGCCGGGACATCACGGAATGAGGTCCTTGGCGCGTTCCACATTGGTGGCCTTCACCAGGAAGTGCGGGCGTCCTTTGACCTCGTAGTAGATCCGGCCGGTGTACTCCCCGATCACCCCGAGCATGACCATCTGGACTCCGGCCAGGCCGGTGACGGCGGTGATGATGGTGACGTAGCCGGGCGTCTGCACGCCGTTGACGAGCGCGGCGCCCACGATCCACGCCGTGTACAGCCCGGCGATCAGCAGCAGGACCATGCCCAGGTGGAGGGCGGCGCGCAGCGGGCGGTTGTTGAAGGAGAGCAGGCCGTCCAGGCCGTAGTTGAGCAGGCCGCGCATGCTCCAGGAGCTGCGGCCCGCCTCCCGGGCCGCGTTCTCGTACTCGAATGTGGTCCCGGGGAACCCCACCCACGCGAACAGGCCCTTGGAGAAGCGGTTGTACTCGGTGAGGTTCACCACCGCGTCCACGACCCGGCGGGACAGCAGCCGGAAGTCGCCGACCCCGTCGACCAGCCGGACGTCGACGAGCCGGTTGACCAGGCGGTAGTAGAGGCGGGCGGCCAGGGTGCGGGTCAGCTTGTCGCCGGTGCGGGTGCGGCGGGCGATGACCTGGTCGTAGCCCTTCGCGCGCAGTTCCACCATGCGTTTGATCAGCGCCGGCGGGTGCTGGAGGTCGGCGTCCATGACGACGACGCTGTCCCCCGAGGCGTGGCGCAGACCGGCGAGCAGCGCCGCCTCCTTGCCGAAGTTGCGGCTGAGGGAGACGTACCTGACCCGTGAGTCGAGGTCGGCCAGCCGCTGCAGGACGGTGAGGGTGCGGTCGCGGCTGCCGTCGTCGACGTAGACGAACTCCATGTCGTGGCCGAGCGGGAGGAGTTCCTCCGCGACCTTCTGGACCTCTTCGTGGAAACGGTCGAGGACGGCTTCCTCGTTGTAGCAGGGTGCGACGATCGATATCAGCATGGGTCCCCCTGGGACGCGGTCAGGCGGCGCCGGGCACGCGCTCGCGCGGTCGGGTGGGCAGGGACAGGGATGGCGGGGTGCCGCGGCGGTGGCGCACGGCGGCCAGGACGCCGAGCAGGGCCAGGGTCAGCAGCGAGCCGGCCCCGACACTCGTGCCGAGCCGCAGCCCGGGCGGGTGGAAGGTGCAGGTCACAGTGGTCGAGGTGCCGTCGAGGGGGACGGCGATCAGGCCGTGGTGGTCCTTGGCCGGTACGGCGGCGCCGTCGCCGGTGGCGCAGCGCCAGCCCGCGATGCGGGGTGCCGCCACGACCGCGATCCCCTTGCTGCCTGCGGGGAGTTCGGCCCGGACGGTGGGGCCGGAGACGGTCACGCGGGTGGCGCCGGTGGCCTTGAGGTGCTCCACGGCCGCGTGCAGCCGGGCGGTGTCCAGGCAGCCCACGGCGCCCCGGGGAATGCTTCCGGGGCGGTCGGGGGTCAGCCGGATGCGGATCCGTCCGGAGGCCGGGGAGGTGCCGAGCGGCTCCATGGCGGCACGGTTGCGGGGGCGGGCGGAGCGGAAGAACGCGGTCCGGTCCGCCAGGCGGGCGGTGCCGGAGAAGTGCGGGGCCCACAGCTGGACCTGGCTCCCGGCCGGGCAGTCGGCCGTGACCACCGGTGCGGCCAGGGCGTTGCCGGAACCGACCCGCCCGGGCCCGAGCGGCCTTCCGGCGTCGTCGTACACCGCGATCCGGGGGACGGTGTAGACGCGCCTGCCGAGCAGCAGTTCCTGGTTGCGGTACGGCGACGAGCCGAAGGGCGTCGCGTCGGGCCGGTTCCGGACCGTAACGAGCGGCGGGACGTCCGCCCGGGAGACGCTCGACGGGCCGCCCACCTGCGGCAGGTAGGCCTGGTGGGGGTCCGTGGGCGAGTGCACGCGCGCTCCGACCGAGAAGATCGCGTCGGTGACGGCGTTGTCGAGGCTCTGCACGCTGCGGCCCCGGGAGGTCCAGCCGCCGCCCAGGGCGGTGAGGGTGCGGCTGAGGACGTCCGAGGTGAGGCTGCTGTAGTACTGGGCGCCCTGGCCGCCGACTATGAGCGGATCGTTGCCGACGGTCTGCTCGCGGCCCGGGTCGGTGCGGTAGCGGGGCCAGCCGTCGGCCCGCGCGACCGCCTCCGCCTGCTCGCGCTGCCGGGCGCCCCAGGGCGCGTAGTCGTCCATGTGCCCGAAGCGCTGCCGGGTCGCCACGAAGGAGGTCGCCATCGCCTCCCCGAACTGACCACCGAAGAGCAGGACGAGCGCGAGCACGGCCAGGAGGGTCCGGCGGCGGGGGGCAAGGGCGGGCCGGGACGCCGGGTTGTCGGTGGGGTGGGCGGCGGCGGGCCGGGACGCCGGGCTTTCGGTGAGGTGGGGGGCCGTGGGCGGGGTTCCGCCGGCGGAGGCCGGGGCGCGGGTCTCGGCGGCCCGCAGCAGCGCCAGCCCGCCGGCCGCGCCCGCGACGGCGAGCGCCAGGACCGCCCACGACACGGGCTTCATCAGCGTGCTTCGGCTCGCGACCGCCGTGAGCAGGGCGAGCAGTGTGCCCGCCGCGCCCAGTGCGCGCAGGTCGGGCAGACCGTACGACAGGGTGTGCCAGGCGGTGATCACCAGCAGCGCGCACAGGACGAAGGCCTGCCGGTACGGGCTGCCCTGCGGGGTGGCGAAGGCGTGCCAGAGCAGGTGGGTCGGGCCCCACTGGAACGACAGCGCGACCGCCGCGAGCAGCAGGGGCCAGCCCGCCCGCACCCGGCGCGGGGCCGCCCGGTGGAAGGGCAGGGCGAGGGCGAGCAGCAGCGCCGCGGTGCCGGCGTAGAGGGCGGGGCTGCCGAAGCTGTACGTCGTCGGCAGGAGGCGGGCCAGCAGGTCCGGCGTGGACACCGGCCGGAACGGCACGGTCCTGCCCGGGTAGGCGTGCCGGGTGCCGAAGTAGACCACCGTGACCAGCGGGGCAGCCAGGCCCACGCCCAGTGCGACGGTGGCGACGGCGCGGCCCGCGGTCCTGAGCCGCCGCCCGGCCGGGAGGCCCGTGAGCCACAGCCGCAGGAGCAGGATGAGACCGGCGGCGAGTGTCGCCATGTACGCGGTGTAGAAGTTGGCGGTCCAGGCCAGGGCGACGACGAGGACGCCGAGCAGCGGCCGGCGTCGGCGCAGTGTCCACTCGCCCACCAGGCACAGCAGCGGCAGGGCGACGAGTCCGTCCAGCCACATCGGGTTGTACGAGGCGACCGCGACGCTCCAGCCGCACAGTGCGTACGCGGCACCGAGCAGCCCCGCCGCCCACCAGCGGCCCGGCCGCAGGCTCAGCAGCAGCACGGCCATGGCGGCGCCCGCCGACGCCGTCTTCAGCACCGTGATCACGTACACCGCGAGGTCGATCTGGTCCCGCGGGAACACCCCGACGAGCAGGGCGAACGGGCTGCCGAGATAGGTGCCGAGGTCGGGCAGGAAGCTGGAGCCGTACCCGGACCGCCAGTTGACGAGGAGTCCACCGTCGGCCCGCCCGTGCAGCAGGTCCCACAGGTGGGCGTGGAAGGGGACGTACTGGTTTCCCAGGTCGTTGACGTCACGGGTGCGCGGGCCGAAGGGCCGGCTGCGGGCCAGCGTGTCCGCGGCGCACGTCACCGCGGTCGCGACGAGCGCCGCGAGAAGCGCGGCCGGGCGCCCGGGCCGGTTCCGGGTGGACTGTTTCACTCCCTGTTCCCGCCTCGGCACGACGGCGCGTTCCGTCGGGAAATCACGCTCGAAGCGATTCTGGTCAGGGTTGCGTGCTGCATTCCTCGTCACTCCCCGCGGGTCGTCGATTCGCGGGGTTAGACGGATCGAATTCCCCATCGGTTGTGCCGCCCACAGGAAGTGACAATGTCTGTTCCGAACAACTCCTGGACTTGAATTCGAGAGAAAAATGAACGGACGGGAAACAGAAATCTCCCGGCGCATGATTTGGCAGTGAACCGAACCCGCCGCCCGCGCTCGCGGAGAGGCCGCTTGACCTGGAGCGCGCTCCAGGTTCTACCGTTCTCGTCATGACCAGCGGACACCCTCTCCCGCGGGACCCGGAGCCGACTCTGACCATCGCCGAGGTCGCCGAGCGCACGGGCCTGTCGCACGACACCCTGCGCTACTACGAGAAGGCCGGCCTCATCGAGCGGGTCGGCCGGACCACCGGCAACCAGCGCCGTTACGAAGCGGCCGACCTGGTCTGGCTGGAGTTCCTGCTGCGGCTGCGCGAGACCGGGATGCCGATCGCCGGCATGCAGCGCTACGCGCGACTGCGGGCGCAGGGGGACGCCTCGGTCGCCGACCGGCTGGCGATGCTGCGCGAGCACCGCGCCGAACTGGCCGACCGGATCCGGGCGTTGCGCCGCAACGCCCGTGCGCTGGACGCCAAGATCGACCACTACGAACGGCTGCTCGACGGGCAGCCGGGGACGGAAGACCCGACATGAGCCAGAGCACCACCCGTGAAGAGCGTTTCGCCCACGGCCTGGAGGTCCTGAAGCGGGTCGACGGGGAGGCGGGTCAGCGGGTCGTCGACTCCCTGGCCGACGTCAATCCCGAACTCGGCCACCAGATCGTCGCCTGGGCCTTCGGCGAGATCTACGACCGTCCCGGACTCGCCCCGCGCGACCGCCAGTTGGTGACGCTGGGCATGCTCACCGCGCTCGGCGGCTGCGAGGCCCAGCTCGACGTGCATGTCAACGCGGCACTGAACGTGGGCCTCACGCCCGAGCAGATCATCGAGGCGCTGACCCACTCGGCGGTGTACTGCGGCATACCGAAGGCCCTGAACGCGACCTTCGCCGCGAAGAAGGTCTTCGCCGAGCGCGGGCTGCTGCCGCTCGGGCAGTAGGGGGTATGAGCACGTCGAAGGGGCCGACGTGGACGACGTAGGGTCGGGGCATGCACCCCGTGGGATCACCGCACCGCCCGTGTCGCCGGACCGGGAGGCGGACGTGACGGCGGGCGGGTTCCGGCCCGTGCCGGACGTCCTGGCGCATCTCGCCGGTCGCTGGCACGTGGAGCGCACGGTGCGGGACCTCGCGAGCGGCGACGAGGGGCACTTCGAGGGGACGACCGAGTTCAGCCCGCTGGAAGGCGGCGGGCTCCTGCACTTCGAGTCCGGCACCTTCGTCTGGCAGGGCATACCGCGCCCCGCCGAACGCACCCTGCGCTTCCTGCCGGGAAGCACACCGGGAACGGCCGACGTGCGCTTCGCCGACGGCCGCCCCTTCCACGACCTGGACCTCGGCACCGGCCGCCACGTGGCCGACCATCCCTGCTCGGCGGACCTCTACCGCGGCGAGTTCACGGTCCGCGACGCCGACCACTGGCGGACGGTGTGGCGGGTGCGGGGCCCCGCGAAGGACCTCGTACTGGTGACGGACTACGTCCGGGCGGGCGGACCCTAGGCCGGCACCGCGTCGAAGCGGAGGTTCCAGCGGCCCGCGCGGCCCGTGACGGTGGTCGTCGACAGGGGGCGCACGTCGAGGTTCCAGTACGTCGACGGCGGCGCCTTGAGGGCGTAGACGAGGGCGGCGCGGACGACCGAGGGCTCGGCGACCGCGACGATCCGGTCGCCGTCGTCGACGGGCCGGGTGTCGAGCCACTCGCCGACCCGGCCGATGAAGGTCAGCAGCGACTCCCCGCCGTGCGGGACGGAGCGCGGGTCGGCGAGCCAGGCGTCCACCGCCTGCGGTTCCCGGGCCATCGCCTCGCCCAGGGTGAGCCCGCGCCAGCGGCCCATGTCGCAGTCGCGAAGGGCCAGCTGCACCAGTGGTGCGTAACCGAGGGCGTCGCCCGTGGCCCGGCTGCGCGGCGTGGGTGAGCAGTAGCGCAGCTCGGCCGCCGCGAGCGGGATCAGCTCGTGGGCGACGCGCTGCACCTCCTCCCAGCCGGCCTGGTCCAGCGGACGGTCGTCCTCGAAGCGCTCGGCGAGCAGCGGGGCACTGCGAGCGGCGGCGAGGAATGTGACCCTGAGTTGCATGCGGCGATGGTGAATCGTGAAGGTTTGCAGGTCAAGGGAAGTGACTCACGAGTCACCGAGGGTTGCCGAAACCTTACCCGCGGGTCAGGATTTGGCGGACAAGTCACCCGAACCGGCTCAGCCGAACTCGAGTGCCATCCAGATCTCGGGCCGCTCCAGTCCGGTGAAGCCGACCTTCTCGTAGACGCCGTGCGCGTCGGACGTGGCGAGCAGGACGCGCCGCAGCCCGAACGGCCGCAGGTGCTCCCGTACGGCCGCCACCATCGCCGTGCCGACGCCCTTGCCGCGCACGGACGGATCGACGTACACGTCGCACAGCCAGGCGAAGGTGGCGCGATCGGTGACGACTCTCGCGTAGGCCACCTGATCTCCGGAAACCGACTCGAACACCCCGAAGTTCAGCGATCCCTCGATCGCGCGCTCCTGCTTCTCCCGGGACCGCCCGAGCGCCCAGTACGCGTCGGTGGACAGCCAGCGGTGCACGCGGTCGGTGTCGAGGCGGCCGGGGTCGGTGGAGAGCTCGTAGCCTTCGGGCAGGCCCGGGGTGTCGCTGTCGGTCATGGCGGGATGCTCGCAGGCCCCGGTCACCGCCGTCGACCGGTTATCCCAGCACCTCCTCGCAGGCGGTACGCAACCGCCGTACCCCTTCCGTGATCTCGCCCACCCCCGCCACCGCCGCGAAGCTCAACCGCACGTGGGCGGCCGGGGGTTCGGCGCTGAAGTAGGGGCGGCCGGGGGTGATGGCGACGCCCGCGCGCAGGGCGGCGGAGGCGAGGGCGGCCTCGTCGGTTCCGTCGGGGAGGCGGAGCCACAGGTGGTAGCCGCCGGACGGGATGTGCGGCAGGGCGAGTTCGGGCAGCTCCCGGCGCAGGGCCGCCGTCATGGTGTCGCGGCGGGCCTTCAACGCCGAGGACACGGAACGCAGATGGCGGGGCCAGGCCGGTGAGCCGACTAGTTCGAGGGCCGCCTCCTGCAACGGGCGCGGGACGAAGAAGGTGTCCACGACCTGGATGGCGCGCAGCCGTTCCAGGACCGGGCCGTGGGCGGCCAGGGCGCACAGCCGGAAGCTCGGCGAGGTCACCTTGGTCAGCGAGCAGACGTGGACGACGACTCCGTCGGGGTCGTCGGCGGCGAGCGGGCTGGGCAGCGGCCCGGCGTCCTCGTGGACGAGCCGTCGTACGAAGTCGTCCTCGACGACGAAGGCGCCCGCCGCCCGGGCGATGCGCAGCACCTCCCCACGCCGCTCGGGGGCGAGCACGGCGCCGGTCGGGTTCTGGAACAGGGGCTGGCAGACGAAGACGCGGGCGCCGGTGGCCCGGAAGGCGTCGGCGAGCAGCGACGGCCTGACGCCGTCGGCGTCCACCGGGACCGGAACGGGACGCAGTCCCGCCGCCCGGGCGATCGCCAACATGCCGGGATAGGTGGGCGATTCGACGAGCACCGGCGCGCCGGGCGGGGCGAGCGCGCGCAGTGCGGTGGTCAGCGCGGACTGGCCGCCGGCGGTGATCTGCACCCCGGCCGCGGTGACCCCGCCGCCGATGCTGCGCGCGAACCACTCCCGCAGTTCCTCCAGTCCCTCCATCGGCGGTCGTCCCCAGGCGCCGGGGCGGCGGCCTGCCCGGGACAGGGCGGCCGCCATCGCCCGCTCCGGCTGCAGCGAGGGGTGCAGATAGCCGCCGTTGAACTCGATGACGCCGGGCGGCGGGGCGGCGAGCGAGACGACCACGCCGGAGGCGTCGACCGTGCGCGGGACGAGGTCGCCGGCGCCGTCGGCGCTCAGCGCGAGCTCCTGCCAGGAGGTGTCGCCGGCGGGAGCGGTGGCGGCGCGCGGCGCGGCCCGGAAGGCGCCCGCCCCCGGCCGGGTCACCACCAGACCTTCGGCGGCCAGCTGGGCCAGGGCGCGCGACACGGTCACCGGACTGACCCGGAACCGGTCGACCAGGACCCGACTGGATGGGAGCTTTCCACCAGGCGAGTAGCGGTCGAGCTCTCTCTTGAGCTGTTCCGCCAGTTCACCGACGCTGCTACGCTGCTGCATGAGAGCACAGAGTAGCGCTACTACGACGACCACGATAGCGGTCAGCACCCTCACGGCCGACGCGGCGGCCCCGGCGGACCGGCGCTCCGGCGCCCTTCAGGCCGCGCTCGGCGTCACCGCCTTCTCCCTCACGTTCCCCGCCACGGCCTGGGGGCTGGAGGGGTTCGGGCCCTGGTCGCTGGTCGCCGTGCGCAGCGTGCTCGCCGCGGTCATCGCCGGGGGCTGTCTGCTGGTGCTGCGGATACCGGTACCGGACCGCCGGCACTGGGCGGGCCTCGCCGTCGTCGCCGCCGGTGTCGTCCTCGGCTTCCCGATGCTGACGACGCTGGCCCTGCGCAGCTCGACCACCGCGCACGCCGCGGTCGTGGTCGGGCTGCTGCCGCTGACGACCGCGCTGCTGTCCGCGCTGCGCACGGGCAACCGCCCCTCGCGCACGTTCTGGGCGGCGGCCCTCGCGGGCGCGGCCGCGGTCGTCGCGTTCACCGTGCAGCAGAGCGGCGGGGCGCTCACGGCCGCCGACCTGTACCTGTTCGCGGCGCTGCTGGTGTGCGCGGCCGGCTACACCGAGGGCGGCCGGCTCGCGCGGGTCATGCCGGGCTGGCAGGTCATCGGCTGGGCGCTGGTGCTGTGTCTGCCGCTGTCCGTGCCGGCCGCGGCGATCGCGCTGTCGTACGAACCCGTGCACCTGACCGCGCACGCCGTGGCGGGGTTGCTGTGGGTGGCGGCGGGCTCGCAGTTCCTCGGGCTGGTCGTCTGGTACCGGGGCATGGCGGCGATCGGCATCCCCAAGGCCAGCCAGTTGCAGTTGGCCCAGCCCCTGCTCACACTGGTGTGGTCGGTGCTGCTGCTGGGCGAGCACCTGACGGTGGCCGCCCCGCTGACGGCCGCGGCGGTGCTGGTGTGCATCGCGGTGACCCAGCGGGCCCGGGGCTGAGGGGCCCAACGGCCCACTTCCCACCGCCGTTCGGCGCCGTAGACTCAGGGCCACGGACCGCTTCTCCCGCACTTGCCGAGGAGGCACCGAAGATGCGCGCAACCGTGGGCGACCAGCTTGTCCAGCACGGCAGGGTGGTAGGCCAACAGGACAAGGTCGGCGAGATCGTCGAAGTCATGGGCCGGCAGGGCAACCCTCCGTACCGCGTCCGCTTCGAGGACGGGCACACGGGCATCTGCTCACCGGGCCCCGACACCGAGATCCGGCACAGGGAATCACAGGCGTGAGTCAGCGCGGGGGCCTCGCCGGCTGCTGGTAGTGGTCGGCGATCACCCTCGCCATCGCTCCGATCGGATCCGCCGCCACGTCCTTGGCGGCGAAGTAGACGTGCCCGCGCACCTCCGGGTGGTCCGCACCCAGGGTGAGGTGCCGGGACAGCTCGGCGGGGTCCTGCCAGGCGGCGGACTGCGCCGGGTCACCCGCCTTGTACAGGGCCTCCCCGATGTACAGCCTGGTCGCGGTGCCCTTCGCCACCTCCGCCCACCAGGGCAGCAGCTCGGCGTAGTCGGCGGCCGAGAAGCCGATGTTCCAGTAGATCTGCGGGCAGATGTAGTCGATCCAGTTCTTCCGCACCCACTTGCGGGTGTCCGCGCACAGGTCGTCGTACGTCTGCACCCCGGCCCGCGTGTCCGAACCGCGGGAGTCGGTGGCCGCGTTGCGCCACACGCCGAACGGGCTGATGCCGAACTGCGCGGCCGGGCGGATCGCCTTGACGCCGGCCGCCGTCTCGCGCACCAGCTTGTCGATGTTGTCCCGGCGCCAGTCGGCGCGGCTCGCGAAGCCGCCGCCGTAGCGGTCGTAGGCCTCGTCGTCGTCGAAGGTCTGGCCGGCCACCGGGTACGGGTAGAAGTAGTCGTCGAAGTGGACGGCGTCGACGGGGTACTTGCGCACCGCGTCGAGGATCGCCGTCTCCACGAAGGCGCGGACTTCGGGCAGGCCGGGGTTGTAGTACATCTTCCCGCCGTACGTCACCACCCAGTCCGGATGCTTGCGCGCGGGGTGCGTGGCGACGAGCTTCGTGGGATCGGTGTGGTTGGCGATGCGGTACGGGTTGAACCAGGCGTGCAGTTCCAGGCCGCGGGCGTGGGCCTGCTCCACGGCCGTGCCCAGCGGGTCCCAGCCCGGGTCCCCGCCCTGGGTGCCGGTGAGCACCTGCGACCAGGGCTCGTACGGCGAGGGCCACAGGGCGTCGGCCGTCGGGCGCACCTGGAGGATCACGGTGTTGAGGCGGTCCTCGACGGCCCGGTCGAGGACCGCGATCAGCTCGGTGCGCTGCCGGTCGGCCGTCAGCCCCGGTTTCGAGGGCCAGTCGCGGTTGGCCACGGTCGCCACCCACACGCCCCGCATCTCGCGCGAGGCCCGCCGGCGCTCGGGTTCGCCGCCCGCCGTCGCGGCACCGGCCGCCATGGCACCGCCTCCCGCCGCGAGAGCCGACAGGGCGGTCACCGCGAACACCCGTCGTGACAGCCCGGACTTCCGGTGCAGCATTCCCCGACCTCCGTGTGCCGATGCGTGAGTCCCGGCGAGATTGTCGACCCGGGCGTCCTCCGGCGTCAGACTGCCACGCGGTACCCGAACGATCGATCAACGATCGCCGGAGGTAACGTGCAGGTTTGGAGCAGGCGCCGAACCAGCGGGTAACCTGCCCGATTCGTAGATCAGCGAAGGGGACGATGTGACCGACATCGAGCGCGTCGGAGTGGTCGGCTGCGGCCAGATGGGAGCGGGCATCGCCGAGGTGTGCGCCCGGTCCGGCCTGGACGTGAAGGTCGCCGAGACCACCGGCGAGGCCCTGGAGATCGGCCGGACCCGGCTGTTCAACTCCCTGGGCAAGGCGGCCGAGCGCGGCAAGATCAGCGAGGAGGAGCGGGACGCGACCCAGGCGCGGCTGAGCTTCACCACGGACCTCGGCGAGTTCGCCGACCGTGACCTGGTGATCGAGGCCGTCGTCGAGAACGAGCAGGTCAAGACCCAGATCTTCCAGGTCCTCGACCAGGTGGTGACCCGCCCGGACGCGATCCTGGCCTCCAACACCTCCTCCATCCCGCTGGTGAAGCTCGCGGTCGCCACCTCGCGCCCGGACCACATCGTCGGCATCCACTTCTTCAACCCGGCGCCGGTGCAGAAGCTGGTCGAGCTGATCCCCGCGCTCACCACTTCCGAGGGCACGCTCAGCCGCGCCCAGGTCTTCGCCGAGAAGGTGCTCGGCAAGCACGCGATCCGCGCCCAGGACCGCTCCGGCTTCGTGGTCAACGCGCTGCTGGTGCCGTACCTGCTCTCCGCGATCCGCATGTTCGAGTCGGGCATCGCCGGCCGCGACGACATCGACAACGGCATGGAGATGGGCTGCGCCCACCCGATGGGCCCGCTGAAGCTGTCCGACCTGATCGGCCTGGACACCATCGCCTCCATCGCGAACTCGATGTACGAGGAGTACAAGGAGCCGCTCTACGCCGCTCCCCCGCTGCTGCAGCGCATGGTGGACGCCGGCCGCCTCGGCCGGAAGACCGGCTCGGGCTTCTACACGTACGACTGACGGCGTCCCGCCGTGTGCACAGTGCCCGTTCCAGGGTGCCGGTCACACAGTGCGACGGTCGCGGGCCCGGCACTCCGCGGAGTGCCGGGCCCGCGCCATTCACACACCGTGTGCGCGCCGGGCCCGCATATGCCGCGCGCACACGCTCCCCACGCGTCCACCAGGCGAGTTGACTCTTCATGCGCATGCAAGGGATGTGACGACTACGGAAAGGAGCGGACTCGTGACCGCCGACCCCGAGCATCCCGTGGTCCATGGAGAACTCGCAGAGTTACGCCGCCGGCTCGACGTCGCCTACGCGCGTGTCGAGGGAGGGCTGGCCCTGCTCAACCATCGCACCGAGGAGACGGACAAGGAGATCGACGACCTGAGCGCACGGATCATCGCACTGGAACACGCCCGCTGGCCGCTGCCGGCGATAGCGACGCTGACCGCGGTGGGCGCGCTCGTGGCGACGATATGGCAGGCCCTGGGCCACTGAGGCGGGACCAGGACGCGGGTGGGGGATCAGGGTTTGGCGTCCTGGCCGAGCCTGAGGTGGTGCAGGAGCAGTAACGCGGCCGCCATGTTGGCGGCCGGGACCTCCCCGCGGGCGACCATGTCGGGGACGAGCTTGAGGGAGACCCATTCCCGGCGGTCCGACTCGAAGTCGTCCACGGGGGGCCCGACGTACTCACCCTCGTCCGACCAGTAGATGTGGTGCCGGGCGTCGGTGAGGCCGTTGGAGGGCTCCACGCTCATGAGGTGGTGCAGGGGGCCCGGCCGCCAGCCGGTCTCCTCCTCCAGCTCCCTGGCGGCCGCGTGGACGACGTCCTCGCCGTCCTCGACGACCCCCGCCGCGAGTTCCCACCCCCAGCTGTCGGTGATGAAGCGGTGCCGCCACAGGAGGAGGACCTCGTTGGCCTCGTTGACCACCGTGGCCACGGCCACGGGCCGCAGCCGTATGAGGAAGTGATCGAGATGCCGGCCGTCCGGCAGTTCGACATCCGCGAGGTTGACGCTGAACCAGCGGTTTGAGTACACAGTTTGTTCGTTCTGCTTCGTCCACTGCACGGTTCTGCCACCTTCCGTCGAGTAAGTGGCAATATCGCAGCAGGGACTGCGGCTCGGCGGTGCCCGTGACCCGTCTACAGAGGTACGCGCAGGGCCCCGTCGATGAGTTCGGCGGCCTCGGCGGTGCCCGCGCAACCGCTGCGCACCAGGTGTTCGCGCACCGCCCGGAGTCTGTCGCGCAGCCGCTGCGACTCCATCCCGCGCGCCTGCTCGGCCATCTGCACCGCGATGGCCACCGCGTTGTCGGCATTGCCGCGGCGCAGCTCGATCGTGCTCAGCATCGCGAGCCGGTGCACGCGCCCCCGGTCGTGCGCCGGGTTGTCCACGGCGGCCGCCGCGTGCTCCCCCGCCGCCACGAGTTCACCGAGGCTGAGCAGCGCCTCCGCCACCTGGACGTTGACCAGTCCGGGCTGGACATAGCCGGTCTCGTCGGGCTCGTACCCGCGCCGGATGCGTTCGGCCGCCTGCTCGGCACGCCGGATGCAGGACAGGGCGGTCGTGCCGTCGCCGAGGTGTGCGTACGCCTTGGCCTGCATCGCGTACAGGTCGCAGGCGAGGGCGGGGGTGATGTGCTTGCCGGCGGCGCGCAGCGCGGCCTCCGCGAAGGCGACGGCCTGCCGGTACTCCCGCATGAACAGGGACTGGTTGACCAGCAGGGCTATCACATAGGCGCCCAGTCCCCGGTCCCCGCTGGCCTTCGCCAGCCGCAGGGCCTGGTGGAAGTAGCGCTGGGCAAGGCCGTGGGCGTCGGAGTCGTACGCGCAGATACCGGCGATCGCCACCAACCCGCCCGTGGCGCGATGCAGTTGACGGCCCGTGGCGTCGGTGTAGCTGCCGCGCAGCAGCGGCGCGGCCTCGGCGTTGAGGAACCCCACGATCCGGGTGCGGGTCGCTATGCCGCCCGCCTTGCGGTACATCTGCTCGTAGTGGGTGCGGGCGGCGCGCAGCATCTCCAGGTCGGCGGCCGTGACCCGGTGCCGGCCTCCGCGCGAGACGTCCACGTCCTCGGGCGGGTTCTCCCACTCCCACACGGGCATGACCGCGGGCGTGCCCGTCACCGCCGGCGCACCCAGGATGTGCGGGCGCTGCTGCTCGTCGGAGCGCCACAGCGCGGTGGCGCGCTCGACGAAGCCGGACAGGGACGTGCCGTGCGGGGTCGACGGCTCCCCCGGCACGCCCAGGCCGATGTCGTCGAGGGTGACGGGTCGGTGCAGCCGTCCCGCCAGCACCTCGCAGATCAGGTCGGGCACCTGACCGCGCGGCCGCTGCCCCTTCAACCACCGCGCCACGGCGGTGTGTTCGTACCGCAGCGCGAGACCGCGTGCCCGTCCCGCCTGATTGACGTGCGCGGCCAGCCCGGCGTGCGAGATCCCGGCCTCGTCCAGGATCGCGTCGAGCAGAGTGTTGGGCTGCATGGGTGCCCCCCGGAAGCCTCGGTGCCGTCAGAGTAGTGGGAGCGCCTTCACACGGGGTGTGAACGGAGTGCAGGAATCCGCAGTGTGCGCGCACTGTCGCGGAGAGTTTCCAGCCGGTTGACTGAAATGCCTCGCAAGAGGCCGGCCGGGCCGCCGGCTCCCCCTCGTACAGTGCGGCGGCCCGCTTCCGCGCCGTCCACCCGCTGCCTGCCCGACACTCCGTGGCGGGGGGACGGCGCGCCGGGCCGAGAGCGAGAGAGATGCCCGCCCAGACC
>NZ_JBITSP010000006.1:247365-532156 GCF_044540925.1 Streptomyces sp. NPDC085900
CACGCGGGAGCGCCGGGCGCACCGCGGGGGTGCGTGACGATTCGCGGCCTCGACGTCACGTGAGGCGGTGCGCCCGGTGTCCGACCGGCTCGGCCCGAGGCTCTCGGACGACGTGCCGACGGTCGTTGCGCAGGGATGCCCGCCCAGACCACGCGGGAGCGCCGGGCGCACCGCGGGGGTGCGTGACGATTCGCGGCCTCGACGTCACGTGAGGCGGTGCGCCCGGTGTCCGACCGGCTCGGCCGGAGGCTCTCGGACGACGTGCCGGCGGTCGTTGCGCAGGACCAGCAGCGCGACGTCGTCGGCCGGTCTGCCGCGGACGTGCCGCAGCAGCGCGGCGAGTACGGCGCGCAGCACCGACTGCGGACAGACGGGTCCGGCGCGGACGGCCCCGGCGAGGACGGCCGGCAGCGGAAAGAACCGGCCGTGTCCGTCCCGGGCGTCCTCGACACCGTCCGTGTGCAGGAACAGCGCCTCGCCGGGCAGCAACCGTCCGCAGCTGACGGCCGGCAGCTCGGCGGGCAACGGGAACGGCCCGAGGGGAGGCAGCGGTTCGGCCCGGGTCAGCGGTTCGGCCCGGGCCGGACCGAGCAGATACGGCCAGGGGTGCCCGCAGTTGAGGACGCGCACCTCGCCGTCCGCCCGGATCTCCAGCAGCAGTACGGTGACGAACTCCTCGGCGACCGGATGGTCCGGCTCGCCCCCGGCGGAGGGATGCTCCCCGCGCGCCCGCTCACGCAGATGCCGGGCGAGCGCCCGCTCCAGCCGCCGCAGCACGCACCCCAGTTCCGGCTCGTCGTGCACGGCCTCGCGGAAGCTGCCCAGGACGGCGGCGACCGTACCGATGGCGGCGAGCCCGTGACCGCGCACGTCGCCCATCACGATCCGCACGCCGTGCTCGGTGGCGATGACCTCGTAGAGGTCCCCGCCGATGACCGCGCCCCGGTCGGCCGACAGCTGGGTGGCGGCGAGATTCAGCCCGGCCACCCGCTCGGGCAGGGGCCGCACCAGCACCCGCTGCGCCGCCCCGGCGACCTCCCGGGCCTCCCGCAGCTCCCGCAGCAGCGCGCGCCGGACCTGGAGGACCAGCCCGGTCCCGACGACGAAGAACACGGCGCTGGTGACGATGCGCGCCCGCAGCCCGTTCTGCTGGGCGAGCGGACAGGCCAGCTTGAAGGTGGTGGCCATGGCTCCCCACGCCAGGGGTGGCCCCAGCGAGAGCAAGCGCTTACGGGAAAGCCCAGCCCTGACGCGAATCATGCCGATGGCCCCCCATACAGGCCCCGAAAGCACAGACGGACCGGCCTCGAAAGGCCGGTCCGATTGTGTCCAGCGAATGGTCCGTCAGGACCAGATCGCCCCGAGTTGTCACCCGAACGAGGGAAGAGCGCGGTTGCCTAGCCCCGAAGGACGGCCCCCGTGCGGTCGCCCGCCACGGCGACGGCCGCGTCCCGGGCCGCGGACGCCTCGTCGACGGTCAGCGTCCGGTCGGCGGCGCGGAACCGCAGCGCGTACGCCAGCGACTTACGGCCCTCGCCCAGCTGCTCCTCGTTCTCGTACACGTCGAACAGCCGGATGGACTCCAGGAGTTCACCCGCCCCGTCGCGCAGCGCGGCCTCGACGTCGGCGGCCGGCACGAACTTGTCGACCACGAGGGCGACGTCCTGCGTGGCCACCGGGAACGTGGAGATCCTCGGCGCCTGGGGGGTGTCGTCGCCGACCTGCTCCAGCGCGTCCAGGTTCAGCTCCACCGCGCAGGTCCGCTCGGGCAGGCCGAGCGCCTTGACGACGCGCGGGTGCAGCTCACCCGCGTGCCCGACGACGGTCTCCACACCGTCGGCCACGACCGTGAACTCGGCACAGCGGCCGGGGTGCCAGGGCCCGTACTGGCCCTTGCGGACCTGCAGCCGCGCACCGGCCTCCCGGGCGACCGTGCGGCCCGCCTCGACGGCGTCGGCCCAGTCGGCGGGACGGCCCTTCCCCCACCAGCCGGCCTGCTCGCGGGCACCCGCGAGGACGGCGGCGACGTGCCGCGGCTGCTCGGGCAGCGCGGCGTCGAGGGCGGCGATCTCCTCCTCGGTCGGACGCCGGTCGACGGGCAGGGCGGCGGCGACCTTCTGCTCCTCGCGCGGGTGGAACACCAGCCCGGTCTCGAACAGGGCCAGGTCGTGCGAGCCGCGGCCGACGTTGCGCCGCAGGGCACCGAGCAGGCCCGGCAGCAGCGACGTACGGAGCGCGGGCTCCTCGTCGTTGAGCGGGTTGGTGAGCTTCACGACCCGGCGCCCCGGGTCATCGGCCTCCAGCAGCAGCTGGTCGAAGACCTGCTCGCTGATGAAGGGGTAGTTCGGCGCCTCCACGTAGCCCGCTCCGGCCAGCGCGCGGCCGACCCGGCGGTGCAGCCGCTGCCGGTGGGTCAGGCCGCGGCCCGACGGGGGCTTGGGCAGCGTCGAGGGCAGGTTCTCGTAGCCCTCGAGGCGGATGACCTCCTCGGCGAGGTCGTTGATCTCCTGGAGGTCGGGACGCCAGGACGGCACGGTGACGATCAGCTCGTCCTGCCCGTACACGTCGCAGCCGATCTCCTGCAGCCGCCGTACGACCGTCTCACGGCCGTACTCCACGCCGGCCACCCTGTCCGGGTGGTCGGCCGCCACGGCGATGGTGTGCGGCGCGGAGGGCGCGACGACCTCGGTGACGCCGGCCTCGGCGGTGCCGCCCGCGAGGAGGACCAGCAGGTCGACCGTGCGCTGCGCGGCAGCGGCGGCGGCCTGCGGGTCGACGCCCCGCTCGAAGCGGCGGGAGGCCTCGGAGGACAGCTTGTGGCGGCGGGACGTACGGGCGATGGAGACCGCGTTGAAGTGCGCGGCCTCGATGACCACGTCGGTGGTGCCCTCGCCTTCGGCGTGGTCGGCGATCTCGGTGTTGGCGCCGCCCATCACGCCCGCGAGCCCGATCGGGCCGCGGTCGTCGGTGATGACGAGGTCCTCGGCGTCCAGCTTGCGCTCGACGCCGTCCAGGGTGACGAGCTTCTCCCCCGCCTCGGCGCGGCGCACGCCGATGGTGCCCTGGACCAGGGAGCGGTCGTAGGCGTGCAGGGGCTGGCCCAGCTCCATCATCACGTAGTTGGTGACGTCGACGGCGAGCGAGATCGGGCGCACGCCGACCTTCTGCAGGCGGCGCTGCAGCCAGATCGGGGAGCGGGCCTCGGGGCTCAGGCCGGTCACCGTGCGGGCGGTGAAGCGGTCGCAGCCGTGCGGGTCGCTGACCTGCACGGGGTAGCCGAAGGCGTTCGGGCCGGGTACGTCGATCAGGGCCGGGTCGCGCAGCGGCAGGCCGTAGGCGATGGCCGTCTCGCGGGCGACGCCGCGGATGGACAGGCAGTCGCCGCGGTTGGCGGTGACGGCGATGTCCAGGACCTCGTCGACCAGTTCGAGCAGCTCGATGGCGTCCTTGCCGACCTCGGTCTCCGGCGGCAGCACGATGATGCCGTGCGTGCCGTCGTCGCCCATGCCCAGCTCGTCGCTGGAGCAGATCATGCCGTGGGACGTCCTGCCGTAGGTCTTGCGGGCGGAGATCGAGAAGCCGCCGGGCAGGGTGGCGCCCGGGAGGACCACGACGACCTTGTCGCCGACGGCGAAGTTGCGGGCGCCGCAGACGATCTCCTGGGGCTCGCCGGTGCCGTTGGCCCGGCCGACGTCGACCGTGCAGAAGCGAATCGGCTTCTTGAAGCCCTCCAGCTCCTCGATGGTCAGCACCTGGCCGACGACCAGGGGGCCCTTGAGGTCGGCGCCGAGGTGCTCGACGGTCTCGACCTCGAGCCCGGCCGAGACGAGCTTCTCCTGTACGTCACGGCCGGTTTCCGTCGCCGGCAGGTCGACGTACTCCCGCAGCCAAGAAAGCGGGACCCGCATCAGATCTCCATCCCGAACGGCCGGGTGAACCGGACGTCACCCTCGACCATGTCTCGCATGTCCTCGACGTTGTGGCGGAACATCAGCATCCGCTCGATGCCGAACCCGAAGGCGAAACCGCTGTACTTCTCCGGGTCGACGCCGCAGGCGGTGAGCACCCGCGGGTTGACCATGCCGCAGCCGCCGAGCTCGATCCAGCCCTCCGAGGAGCAGGTGCGGCAGGGCCGGTCGGGGTTGCCGACGGACTCGCCGCGGCAGACGTAGCACACCATGTCCATCTCGGCGGACGGCTCGGTGAACGGGAAGAAGTTGGGCCGCAGCCGGGTCTTCATCCCCTCGCCGAACAGCGACTGGACCATGTGGTCCATGGTGCCCTTGAGGTCGGCCATGGTCAGGCCCTCGTCCACCGCGAGCAGCTCGACCTGGCGGAACACCGGGGTGTGCGTGGCGTCGAGCTCGTCGGTGCGGTACACGACGCCGGGGCAGATCACGTACACCGGCAGCTCGCGGTCGAGCAGCGAGCGGATCTGCACGGGCGAGGTGTGGGTGCGCAGCACGACACCGGACTCGGTGCCGCCCTCCGGGCCCTGCACGAAGAAGGTGTCGTGCTCACCGCGGGCCGGGTGGTCCGGGCCGATGTTGAGGGCGTCGAAGTTGAACCACTCGGCTTCGACCTGCGGGCCCTCGGCGACCTCGTAGCCCATGGCCACGAAGACGTCCTCGATGCGCTCCGACAGGGTGGTCAGCGGGTGGCGGGCGCCGGCCGGTACGCGGTCGTACGGCAGCGTGACGTCCACCGACTCCTCGACCAGCACGCGCGCGTCCCGCTCGGCCTCCAGCTCGACCTGGCGGGCGGCCAGCGCCTTGTTCACGGCGCCGCGGGCCTGCCCGACCAGCTTGCCGGCGGCTGCCTTGGCGTGCGGGGGCAGGGCGCCGATCTCCCGGTTGGCCAGCGCCAGCGGGGAGGTACCGCCGGTGTGGGCGACCTTGGCCTCCTGGAGCTTGTCGAGGGAGTCCGCGGCGGCGAAGGCGGCGAGCGCCTCGTCCCGCATGCGCTCGATCTCTTCCGGTTTCAACGCCTCGACCTCGACAGGGTCGTACGACTTATTGGGTGCCGACATCTCTTCCCGTGCTTCCGATTGGCTGGCTGAAGGTCCCCGTCACCGACTCACACAGAGGTCAGAGGGCCGTCCATGGGACACATGGGTGCCAAAGGCCGAGTCTAACGGGGTGGAGGTATACGAATGCGCCCGTGGGCCGTCAGGCGAGATACGCCGGGGCCGCCACGGGCAACGTAAATCGGAACTCGGCCCCGCCCTGGGGGCCGCGACCGACGGTGATGGTGCCGCCGTGGGCCTCCACGATGCCCTTGACGATGTAGAGCCCGAGGCCGGTGCCGCCGCGCTTGCTGCCCCGCCAGAAGCGGGTGAAGACGCGGTTCATGGACTCCTCCGGGATGCCGGGCCCCTCGTCGCTCACCGTGACCGACGTGCCGGTGTCCTCGCCCTCGCGCGGGGACTCCGTGGCCGTGATGTCGATCGTGACGGTTCCCTCGCCGTGGCGCACCGCATTTTCCAGCAGGTTGCTGAGCACCTGGTCGATCTTGTCGGGGTCGGCCCAGAGGGAGGGCAGTGGCTGCTCGATGCGGAGCAGGAACCGGTCGGCGGGCTGCCCGGCGGCGACGTACGCCTGGATGTGCCGCCCGACGGCCGCCCCGATGTCGACGGGCTGGCGCCGCACCTCCAGCCGCCCGCTGTCGATCCGTGAGATGTCCAGCAGCTCGGCGATGAGCCGGGTGACCCGGTCGGCGTCGGCGTCGACGGTCTCCAGCATCAGCCGCTTCTGGTCGTCGGTGAACCTCTCCCACTTGGCCAGCAGCGTGGCGGTGAAGCCCTTGACCGAGGTCAGCGGCGAGCGCAGCTCGTGCGCGACGGTGGCTATCAGCTCGGCGTGGCTGCGTTCGGTGCGGCGGCGGGCCTCGGTGTCGCGCAGGGAGACCACGACGCGGCGGACGGGCCCGGTGGGCTCGGTCCGCACGTAGCGGGCCGACACCAGGACTTCCCGTCCGCCGGGCAGGAGGAGGTTCCGTTCGGGCTGCCGCTGCCGGATGGCGAGTCCGCCGTAGGGGTCGGTCAGCTGCCACCAGCGGCGCCCCTCGAGGTCCTCCAGCGGCAGGGCCTTCTCCAGCCGCTGCCCCAGGGCCTCCTCGGCGGGGACGGCGGTGATGCGCTCGGCGGCGGCGTTGAAGCAGACGACGTGGCCCCGCTCGTCGGCGACGACCAGGCCGTCGGGCAGTTCGTCGGGGTCGACGCCGAGCTCGGTGACCGCACCGTGCCGGGGCGCGGGCGCGTGCGGCGCGTCCTGTGCTCCCCGTGCCCTGCCCGTGCCGACACTCATCCCCGAAACCCCACCTCTCGACGGCGCAGGTGGCCCCCCGAGCTGGTCACCCTACTAGGCCCCGGTGACGGAGCGGCACCCTCCGGAGGCGCGCTGTGCACGGGCCGACGCATAGAGACATACGGCGGCGGCGGTGGCGAGGTTCAGGCTCTCGGCCTTCCCGTGGATCGGGACGCGCACCACGGCGTCCGCGAGTGCGCGGGTCTCCTCCGGGAGCCCCCACGCCTCGTTCCCGAACACCCACGCGGTCGGCCCGCCCATGGTGCCCTTGTCGAGCTCGTCGTCGAGGTCGTCGGTCCCGGCGCCGTCGGCGGCGAGGACGCGGACGCCGACGCCCTTGAGCCCCGCCACGGCCTCGTCGACGGGGACGCCGACGGCCACGGGGAGATGGAAGAGGGAACCGACGGAGGCCCGTACGGCCTTGGGGTTGTACAGGTCGACGGAGGCGTCGGTCAGGACGACGGCCTCGGCCCCCGCGGCGTCGGCGCACCGCAGTACGGTCCCGGCGTTCCCGGGGTCCCGCACGTTCGCGAGCACGGCGACCAGCTTGGGGCGGGCGGCGAGGATCTCCTCGAACGGGGTGTCGACGAACCGGCAGATCCCGACGAGCCCCTGCGGGGTGACGGTCGTGGAGATGTCGGCGATGACCTGCTCGGAGGCGAGGTGCACCCGGGCGGCCGCGTCCCGGGCCTCGCCCACGATGTCGGCGTAGCGCTCGGCGGCCTCGACGGTGGCGAACAGCTCCACCAGCCCGTGCCCGGCGGCCTCCCGCACGGCCTGCGGGCCCTCGGCCAGGAACAGCCGCTCCTTGCCCCGGAAGTTCCGCTTGGCGAGCCGCCGTGCGGCCGACACGCGGGGGGACCGGGGGGAGATCAGCTCGGGGCTGACGGGGGGCATGCGGTGCTCACCTTCGTTTCCACTCAGCACAACGGACCCGCGGGCATCAGCCCACGGGTCCGTCCAGTCACGTCGGCTCGGGCCGAGCGCGGCGTCAGGCCGCCTTGGGGGCGTTGACGTCGGCGGGCAGCGCCTTCTGAGCGACCTCGACCAGCGCGGCGAAGGCGGTGGCGTCGTTGACGGCCAGTTCGGCCAGGATCTTGCGGTCGACCTCGACGTTCGCGGCCTTCAGACCCTGGATGAAGCGGTTGTACGTGATGCCGTTCGCGCGGGCAGCGGCGTTGATGCGCTGGATCCACAGCTGACGGAAGTCGCCCTTGCGCTTCTTGCGGTCGTTGTAGTTGTAGACCAGCGAGTGGGTGACCTGCTCCTTGGCCTTGCGGTACAGGCGCGAACGCTGACCGCGGTAGCCGGAGGCCTGCTCGAGGATCGCCCGGCGCTTCTTGTGGGCGTTGACTGCCCGCTTGACGCGTGCCACTTGTTAACTCCTTGTAGCGGGGCCGTGGGTGGACTCACACGGCCCGGTATCGATTGGGTCCCGGTCCAGGCGTGCGGTGCTCGGCTGGAGCACCGGGCACGTCACTTGCCGAGAAGCTTCTTGATCTTCGCGGCGTCGCCCGGGGCCATCTCGGCGTTGCCGGTGAGGCGACGCGTCACGCGGGACGACTTGTGCTCGAGCAGGTGGCGCTTGCCGGCGCGCTCACGGAGCACCTTGCCGGAGCCGGTGACCTTGAAGCGCTTGCTGGCACCGCTGTGCGACTTGTTCTTCGGCATAGCGCCGTTATCTCCTCGTCGGTGGCGCTCCGGTGCCCGGTCGCGAAAACCGGGCACGTCGGAACGTCGCTCTTGTATCGGTTACATCCTTGGGGACGGGCGTCCCCCGGGATCACGCCTCGGCGGAAGCCTCGGCAGGGGCCTCGTCGTGAGCCTCGGCAGAGGCCTCGTCGTGGGCCTCGGCGTTCACAGCGTCCGGGTCCGCCGCATTCTGCGACTTGCCCGGGTTCGCCTTCGCCTCGGCCTTGCGGGCTTCCTGCGCCTGGCGGGCCTCGGCCATCGCCTCGGTCTTCTTCTTGTGCGGACCGAGAACCATGATCATGTTTCGGCCGTCCTGCTTCGGGTTCGACTCGACGAAACCGAGGTCCTGGACGTCCTCCGCGAGCCGCTGCAGCAGTCGGTAGCCCAGCTCGGGCCGGGACTGCTCGCGACCACGGAACATGATCGTGATCTTGACCTTGTCGCCCTGCTTGAGGAACCGGACGACGTGACCCTTCTTGGTGTCATAGTCGTGCGGGTCGATCTTCGGCCGGAGCTTCATCTCCTTGATGACCGTGTGCGCCTGGTTCTTGCGCGCCTCACGGGCCTTCATGGCCGACTCGTACTTGAACTTCCCGTAGTCCATGAGCTTGCACACGGGCGGACGGGCGTTCGCCGCTACCTCGACGAGATCGAGGTCGTACTCCTGGGCAAGCTCCAGTGCCTTGGCCAGCGGGACAATGCCCACCTGCTCGCCACTGGGACCGACAAGTCGCACCTCGGGAACGCGAATCCGGTCGTTGATGCGGGGCTCGGCGCTGATGGATCCTCCTCGGTTAGCACCACACGGCCATCTGGCGGACGGCCGTGTTTGTCTCTTTTCGACAGACCTAACCGCGCCGAAGCACAAAAAATGCCCCGGACGATCACAGGCGGGGCTCCAAATACACTGCCGGAGCACCGCCGCGATGTCGCGGGGCGCGCTTTCGGGCGACTCCATCGTCCGTACGGAACGATGGTGGCCGCCTGACCGGGGTGACCCGCCGTCCCGGGGGACGGTCGGGTGGGAGATCGGAGCCTCCACTTGTGGGCCGGGCACAGGGTCTTGCAGGCGTGTCCAGCCGGTCGTCACACAAGGTTAGCAGCTGCCCGGGGGTGGTGCGAACCGGCGTGCACCGGGCCCTATCGTGTGGGGCATGAGTGACACCCCTCCTGAGTCCCCCGAGTCCCCCGCCGACTTCGACGCCATGACCCGCGACATCGCCGAGGTGCCCGCGGTCGAGGTGATCGTGACGGTCGCCGTCAACCTGATGAGCGCCGCCGCGGTGAAGCTGGGCCTGACCGAGGAGGGCGACAAGTACAAGGACCTGGACGAGGCCCGCAAGCTGGTCTCGGCCCTCGCCGGTCTGCTGGACGCCTCCGCGACGGAGATCAGCTCCTTCCACGCGGCCCCGCTGCGCGACGGTCTGAAGTCGCTGCAGCTGGCCTTCCGCGAGGCCTCGCTCGTACCCGACGAGCCGGGTCAGGGCCCGGGCGAGAAGTACACGGGCCCGATCTACGGCAAGTAGGTCACCGCACGTACAGGGGCTCGCCCGGGGGCGTCGTCCCGGCCGGCAGCAGTGCCAGGTCGAGGCCGCGCACCAGGCGGGCCCTCAGTGTGTCGTCACCGGCGAGCCGCTCGGCGACGGCCCGCGCGGCCTCGGCCGGCGCGGCGGACTCGTCGAGTACGAGGGCCAGGGTGCCGTCGGCCTGCCCGGGCCCCAGGTGGGCGCTGAGCACGGCGGGCTCGGCGGCGACCGCGGCCCGTACCGCCTCCCGCACGGCCGGGTCGGCCAGCGGGTCGGCCGTCGTACGGCCCTCGGCGAGCGCGAGCAGGGCCGGTCCCGTCAGCTCGAAAGGCACCGGCCCGGCCATGTCCAGCACCACCGTGTCCGCCTTCTCGTGCGCGGCGGCCTGCAGCGCCTGGTGCAGGGGTACGGCGACGGGGCGCGCCGCCGGGTCCCACCGGGCCAGCGAGTCGGTCGAGGTGAAGGCCGGCAGGGCGGTCCGGTTTCCCGCTCTCAGGGTGGGCACGGCCATGTCGGAGGTCTTCTCGCGGCGCAGTCCGTTCTCGTCCTCCTCGACCTCGCCGAGCACGGCCACGACGGGGACCAGCAGCCGGGCGCCCTTGAGCGCCTCGAGGACCGGTCCCAGCGCGCTGCGGTCCTCGGCCCAGGCGGCGAGCGCGGCGCTCAGCCGGGGGTCGGCGGAGCCGTCGTCGTCGGAGAAGCCGGGGTCGGGAATGTTCTTGTTCGCCACGGTCACCGACCCTATAGGGCGGATATCGGGGGGATGCCGCTGGGCTTGTGCGGCCCCGGAAACCGGGTGTTCACCGTCTTCACCGGTTTCTCAGATTTCCCTGACACACATCTAACGTCCGTCTAACGGCTCGCACAGTCACCGCCCCGAGCATCGCGGGCATGGAGTCCCCCAGAGCCCGCCGCGGCCGCCGCGCCCGCCCCTCCCGGACACGTCCTCTGCTCAGCACCGCCCTCGCCGTGGTCGCCGTGGTGGGCGTCACCGCCGTCGGGACGGTGTACGTGAAGGCGCAGGCGCACTCGGGCCCGGCCCCCGTATCGTCGCGGACGTCGGCCTCCTCCTCGGCCACGGCCGACGGGAGGGAATCGGTGGAGCCCGTGGCGGAGCCGACGGTGGACAACGACGCGCTGCTCAGCGAGTCGATGGAGTCGGTGGCAGTCGAGGACGGGGCGACGGTGTCGGTGGCGGTGCTGGACCTGGACTCCGGGGAGAGCGCCGTGTACGGGGACGACGCCTTCGACACGGCGAGCATCGTCAAGGTCGACATCCTCGCGGCGCTGCTGCTGCGGGCCCAGGACGAGGACCGGCATCTGACGGCGGCCGAGAAGTCGTACGCCACCAAGATGATCGAGAACAGCGACAACGCGTCGGCCTCCGCGCTGTGGGACGCCATCGGGCAGGCCGACGGGCTGGACGCGGCGAACAAGACGTTCGGGCTGACCGGCACCGAGGGCGGTGAGGGCGCTCTGTGGGGGCTGACCCAGACCACGGCGGCCGACCAGCTCACCCTTCTGCGGCAGGTGTTCGGGGAGGACTCGAAGCTGACCGCCGCCTCGCGGTCGTACCTGCAGGGGCTGATGGGGCGGATCGAGGCCGATCAGCACTGGGGTGTGTCGGCCGCGGCGGACGGCACGCGGTGGGCGCTGAAGAACGGCTGGCTGGCCCGCAGCACCACCGGGCTGTGGGACATCAACAGCATCGGCCGGGTGAGGGCCGGCGGTCGCACGTTCCTGGTGGCCGTGCTGTCCGACGGCAACTCGACGCAGGCGAAGGGGATTTCGCTGGTCGAGGCGGCGGCGAAGGCGGCGGTCTCGGTGTTCACCGGGGACGGTGACGGTTCGTCGGCGTCGGCGTCCCCGTCCGCTTCGGCCACCGCGTCCTCGTAGCGGGGCCGGCGCCGCTAGAAGCCCTCGTGACGTGGGCGGCGGCCGCGCCAGAGCACCACGGCGGCGACGAGCAGGACGCCACCGAGGCCGCCCGCGAGCGGGCCGACCCAGCCGCTGGCGCCGTCGTCGGACGCGGCGTCGTCGGGGCCCGGGCCGAAGTACTTGTCGGCGTAGGAGACCGCCCGCAGCCCCTCCGGCTTCAGGCGGGCCGCTGCCTTGATCGCGGCGGCCGGGTCGACCATGCCGAAGCCGCGGGAGTCGTCGCGTCCGCCGGCCGGGGCGTCGCGGGCGGTGTCCTCCAGGAGCTGCTTGACCTGGGCCGGGGTCAGGCCCGGGTGGGCCGCCTTGACGAGCGCCACGGCGCCCGAGACGAAGGCCGAGGCCGCGCTGGTGCCCCAGCCCTCGTAGTACTTGTGGTCGGGGTCGGCGATGACGACGTCGTCGCCGGGGGCGCTGACCGTGGCGTACCAGCGGCGGGTGGAGAAGTCCGCGCGGGCGCCGAAGCGGTCCACGGCGGTCGCCGCGATGACGCCGGGGTAGGCGGCGGGATAGGAGACGTGGTCGCCCTTCTTGCCGCCGTTGCCGGCGGAGGCGACGACGGTGACGTTCTTCGTCAGGGCGTACTGGATCGCCTCGTCCTCGGCGGGCTCGGGGTGGGCGGAGGCCGAGTCGTCGCCCAGGGAGAGGTTGATGACGTCCGCTCCGTGGTCGGCCGCCCAGCGGATGCCCTCGGCGAGGGCGTTGCCCCGGGTGGAGCGGGCCTTGCCGCGGGCAGTGTCGCCGTCCTCCAGGATCACCCGGACCGGCAGGATCTTGGCCTCGGGAGCGATGCCCATGACGCCGTCGGCGTCGCCGGGGCCGTGTCCGTGGCCGGCGATGATGCCGGCCATCGCGGTCCCGTGCCGGGCCCAGGCCCGGTCCCCCTCCTGCGCCCCGAAACCGATCATGTCCTTGGCGGCCAGGACGTTGCCGACGAGGTCGGGGTGGTCGGCCTCGACGCCGGTGTCCAGGACGGCGACGGTGACGCCCCGGCCCTTGGTGGTCTGCCAGGCCTGCTGGGTGTGCATGGCGTCCAGGGCCCATTCCTGGCCGCGTATGCCGTCGGCGTGCGCGGAGGTGGACGGCACCAGCGCCAGGGACGCGGCGAGGAGGAGGCTCACGACCCCCGTACGGCGGTTCATGAGGGCTTCTCCGTGGCCGGGCCCGCGATGTCCTTGCGCAGGGCGCGTTCGATTCGGTCGGCGAGACCCTCGGCCTCGTTGCCGAGGCCTGCCTGGGCGGGGGCCGTGCCGGCGCCGGACTGGGTGGCCTGGTCGGCGGGCTGCGGGGTGTCGACGGTACGGCCGTCGGCCCAGCCGGAGACGGCGTAGACGACGACGGGGGCGTCGGTGAGGACGGAGATCGTCCAGGATGCACGCTGGCCGGGGCCGAAGCGGGCGGCGGCCGTGTCCTTCGCCGCGTAGGGGCGCGGCATGAGGTCGGCGCGGTCGCCGAGGCCGTCGTCCTGGAAGCGTTTGGCGAGGGAGGACATGGCGGCCTGGTCGCCCTTGGTGAACAGCAGGCCGACGGTGGTGACGAAGCTCTGGGTGGCGTCGGTGTACGTGGCCCGCACCAGCCGCTGGCAGCCGACGGGCGCGAGCGCCTTGGCGAGCAGCGGGTCGAAGGCGCCCTTGCAGCCGCTGTCCGGGGCGACGGCTATCCGCGTCCAGGTGCGGTCGGCGCCGCCGGGGCCGGCTCCCGTGCCCAGTACGGTGCGCGGGAACAGCTTGTCCACGGGCACGCTGTGCCACAGTCCGCGGGCCGCGACGAAGGTGCCCTGCGCGCCGCCGTCCCCGGAGCCTCCGAGCAGCCAACTCCCGGTCACGGCACCGCCGATGAGGCCGAAGCCAAGCACGAGGCAGGTGGCCACGGCGAGGGTCCGCGAGCGCACCCGCCCGCCGAGCGGCCGGGGCCGAGCCTGTTCGTCGTACCCCTCGGGCTCCCCGAACGACACCACGGGCCTGATGCTTCCGCTCTCCCCACCGGGCGCCATCGGCGCACTCCACGACAACGCCGGATCGGGCGTCACACTCGCCGCCCCGGACGCCGGCCGCCCCGAGGGCATGGGTGGCACAACGGGGACGGTGTGCCGGGGGTCGGCGGCGGCACCCGGACGGCGCGGAACGTCGGCCGGAACCGAGCCGTTGCGCCGCGGGGCGCTGCCGGCAGCCGAGCCGGAGCCGGGCCGCGTGTCGGGCATCGGCGGCACGACCGGCCCCGCCGCCCGAACGGAGCCGGACGCCCCCGACGCGGGCCGCGCCTGCGGCATGGGCCCGGGAGACGACGGCCGCGCCTCGGGCATGGGCGACGCGAACGAACTCGACGGCCCGGATGAGGGGCGCGCCTGCGGCATCGGCGGCCCGGATGAGGGGCGCGCCTGCGGCATCGACGGCGCCGACGAACCCGGAGCACGCCCCGGGCCGGACGACCCCGACTCGGGACGCGCCTGCGGCATCGACGGCGTCGATGAACCCGGAGCACGCCCCGCGCCGGACATCCCCGACTCGGGACGCGACTGCGGCATCGGACCCGCGGAAGACGGGCGCGCCTGCGGCATCGAACCCGCGGAGGACGAGCGTGCCTCAGGCATCGGCGACGCGAACGAACTCGACGGCCCCGACGACGGGCGCGCCTGCGGCATCGAACCCGCGGAAGACGGGCGCGCCTGCGGCATCGGCGGCGTCGACGAACCCGGCGTCCGCCCCGCGCCGGACGTCCCCGACTCGGGACGCGCCTGCGGCATCGGACCCCCGGAAGACGGACGTGCCTCAGGCATCGGCGACGCGAACGAACTCGACGGCCCCGACGACGGGCGCGCCTGCGGCATCGAACCCGCGGAAGACGGCCGCGCCTGCGGCATCGACGGCGTCGACGAACCCGGCGTCCGCCCCGCGCCGGACATCCCCGACTCGGGGCGCGTCTCGGGCATCGGTGGCACCGGCGGATTCGACGTCCGTGTCGGGTCGGATGCGCCCCGTGTGGGTGGCGCGTCGGGGCGGGGGGCTTCGGTCGGGGGTGTCGTGGGGCGCGGTGGGGTGCGTGGCTTCGCCGGGGGCGGCACGGCCTGGTCCTGCTCCCGGCCGACCACCGGAGGAACGTCCGGGAAGCGTGCCGAGGCGTGGGGCGGCGGGGCCCCGGGCACGGGTGTGTCCGGCCGCGGGACGCGGGGGCGGTCGGCCGGGGCGTCGGCGCCCCGGCCGGCCGGGGTCGTTCCCGAGGCCGCGTCCGTCCGCGGCGCCGTTCCCGCCCTGCCGTCGGGCGGCGTGCGGGTTCCGAAGGCCTCGAAGGGCTCGGCGTTGCGCCAGGGCGACCACACGCCGGTGGGGCCGGACGCCGTCCCGTCGGCGGCTGAACGCCCGCCGGATCTTCCGGACACCGGTCGTGAACCCTCGCCGCCGGACACCGCACTCCCGTTTCTCCCGCCGCCCTGCGACGCGTCGGGGCCCGCCCCACCGGTCGCCGAAACGGTCTCGCCCTGTGCCTCGGAGCCCTCGGTCCCCACCTTCGGTGGACGGGACGGGCGTGGCGGAAAAGAGGCGTGCCGCGGTTCCGTGGTCATGCACCCCCCGTTTCCTCGTGCCCCGGGCCGTCTACTCGTACGCGGGCCGTGGTCGTTGCGCTCATTCGCCGGGCGCCGAATCCGGCGCGGTCGGTCGTCCCGGGCACGCATACCCGTACGAGCGGACCGGCATCCCGGTGCAGCGTATGCGGCACTCGCCGTTCCGCCGTACGTGCGCGTCACTCTACGGCTTGCCCCTGTGCGAACGGGAACCAGTCCACGCACCCGGGGCATCTGCCCGGAACGTCCCCCTACCCTGCGGTAATCCTGTCTGGCAGGCTTCGTTCATGACTGCGCGCGCCGCCGACCGGGCCCGTTACGACCGGGCCACCGCCCATTTCGAAGCCCCACTCGCGATCGTCGACCTGGATGCCTTCGACGCCAACGCGGACGATCTCGTGCGCCGGGCCGGCGGCAAGCCGATCCGTGTCGCCAGCAAGTCCGTGCGCTGCCGGGCCCTGCTGGAGCGGGTCCTGGCGAAGGACGGCTTCGCGGGCATCATGTCCTTCACGCTGGCCGAGTCCCTGTGGCTGGCGCGCGGCGGATTCGACGACGTCCTGCTCGCCTACCCCTCCGCCGACCGTGCCGGGTACGCCGAACTGGCCTCCGACCCCAAGCTCGCCGCCGCGGTCACCGTCATGATCGACGACCCGGCGCAGCTGAGGCTGATCGACGAGGCGCGCGACGGAGGGCGTGAAGTCATCCGGGTCTGCCTGGAGTTGGACACCTCGCTGAGGCTGCTCGGCGGCCGGGTGCGCGTGGGCGCACGGCGCTCCCCGCTGCACTCCCCCGCCCAAGTGGCCGACCTGGCACGGTTCGTGGCCGGCCGGCCGGGCTTCAAAGTGGTCGGGATCATGGCCTACGAGGGTCATATCGCGGGTGTGGGCGACTCCGTCGCGGGGCGGCCGTTGCGGTCGCGTGCGGTACGGCTGATGCAGGCCACCGCCCGCCGGGAGCTGGCCGAGCGGCGCGGTGAGGTCGTGCGCGCGGTGCGGGCCGTCGTACCCGATCTGGAGTTCGTCAACGGGGGCGGCACCGGCAGCGTGCAGCACACGGCCGCCGAGGACGCCGTCACCGAGATCGGCGCCGGGTCCGGCCTGTACGTGCCGCGGCTGTTCGACAACTACACGTCCTTCAGCGGGCGTCCGGCCGCGCTGTTCGCGATGCCGGTCGTGCGGCGGCCGGGCGTCGGGGTCGTCACGGTCCTCGGCGGCGGCTACCCCGCCTCCGGCGCGCCGGGCCCCGACCGGCTCCCCGTGCCGTACCTGCCGGAGGGGCTGCGCTACGACCCCCAGGAGGGGCCCGGCGAGGTGCAGACCCCGCTGCTCGGCTCGCCGGCCGACGATCTGCTGATCGGCGACCGGGTGTGGTTCCGGCACGCGAAGGCCGGCGAGCTGTGCGAGCGGTTCGAGAAGCTGCACCTCGTCGAGGGCGACACGGTGACGGCGACGGTCCCGACGTACCGGGGCGAGGGTCACACGTTCCTCTGAGCGGGCCTACAGCGGCGTGACGTACGCCCCCGAGATCCCGCCGTCCACCAGGAAGTCGGCGGCGTTGACGAAGGAGGAGTCGTCGCTGGCCAGGAAGGCGACGGCGGCGGCGATCTCCTCGGCCTCGGCGAACCGGCCGACGGGGATGTGCACGAGACGGCGGGCGGCCCGCTCGGGGTCCTTGGCGAACAGCTCCCGCAGCAGCGGGGTGTTGACGGGCCCGGGGCACAGGGCGTTCACGCGGATGCCCTCACGGGCGAACTGCACGCCCAGCTCGCGGGACATCGCCAGGACGCCACCCTTGGAGGCGGTGTACGAGATCTGGGAGGTCGCCGCGCCCATCCTCGCCACGAAGGACGCGGTGTTGATGATGGAGCCCCTGCCCTGCCTCCGCATGTAGGGGATGGCGGCCTTGCAGCACAGGTAGACGGAGGTGAGGTTGACCTCCTGGACGCGCTTCCAGGCCTCCAGGCCGGTCTCCAGGATGGAGTCGTCGTCGGGCGGGGAGATGCCGGCGTTGTTGAAGGCGATGTCGACGCTGCCGTAGGTGTCGAAGGCGGCCTTGAAGAGGGCCTCGACCTGCTCGGGGTCGGTGACGTCGACCTTCACGAAGAGGCCGCCGACCTCCTCGGCGGCCGCCTTGCCGCGGACCTCGTCGACGTCGCCGCAGACGACGTGCGCGCCCTCGGAGGCGAGCCGGCGGGCGGTGGCGAGGCCGATGCCGCTGCCGGCGCCGGTGATGACGGCCGTGCGGCCGACGAGGCGACGGCAAACAATGTCTTCGGTCACTGTGCGGGGCCTTCCGTGCTGATGAAGACGTTCTTGGTCTCGGTGAAGGCGGTCAGGGCGTCCGGGCCGAGTTCGCGGCCGATGCCGGACTGTTTGAAGCCGCCGAAGGGGGTCCAGTAGCGGACGCTGGAGTGGGAGTTGACGGACAGGTTGCCGGCCCGCACGGCCTGCGAGACGCGCAGCGCGCGGCCGACGTCACGGGTCCAGATGGAGCCGGAGAGGCCGTAGTCGGTGGCGTTGGCCAGGCGTACGGCGTCCGCCTCGTCGTCGAAGGGCAGGACCACGGCGACGGGGCCGAAGACCTCCTCGACGGCCACGCGCGCGTGCGGTTCGACCTCGGTGAGGACGGTGGGCGGGAACCAGAAGCCGGGGCCCTCGGGGGCCTTGCCGCGGATGCCGGGGGCCTCGGCGTCGACGTACGAACGGACCCGCTGCAGCTGGGCCTTGGAGATCAGCGGGCCCATCTGCGTCTGCTCGTGCGCCGGGTCGCCGACCGTGACCGCCTCGATGGCGGGCCCGAGCAGTTCCAGGAAGCGGTCGTGGGCGGAGCGCTGGACGAGGATGCGGGTGCGGGCGCAGCAGTCCTGGCCGGAGTTGTCGAGGAAGGACATGGGGGCGGCCGCGGCGGCGGCTTCGAGGTCGGCGTCGGCGAAGACGATGTTGGGGCTCTTGCCGCCGAGTTCGAGGGTGACGCGCTTGAGGAGCGCCGAGCCCTTGGCGAGGACCTGCTTGCCCACGGTGGTCGATCCGGTGAAGACGATCTTCGCGACGCCGGGGTGCTCGACGAGGGCATTCCCGGCGACCGGCCCGTGCCCGGGGAGCACCTGGAACAGCCCCTCCGGCAGCCCGGCCTCCAGGGCGAGTTCGGCCAGCCGCAGCGCGGTGAGCGGGGTCGTCTCGGCGGGCTTGAGGAGCACGGCGTTGCCCGCCGCCAGCGCGGGGGCGGTGCCCCAGGCGGCGATCGGCATGGGGAAGTTCCAGGGCGCGATGACGCCCACGACACCCAGCGGTTCGAGGATCGTGACGTCGAGGCCGCCGGGCACCGGGATCTGGCGACCGGTCAGCCGCTCCACTCCCCCGGCCGCGTAGTCCAGCAGATCGCGGACGTTGCCGGCCTCCCAGCGGGCGTTGCCGACGGTGTGCCCGGCCTCGCGGACCTCCAGGAGGGCCAGTTCCTCGACGTGCTCGTCGACCTTCGCCGCGAACCGGCGCAGCAGCCGGGCGCGGTCGGCGGGCGGCAGGGCGGCCCACCGCGCCTGTGCCGCCGTGGCGCGTACGACGGCGGCGTCCACGTCGGCCGCCGTCGCGGCGGGGACGGTGGCGATGACCTCCTCGGTGGCGGGGTTCAGTACGACGAGTTCGTGCTCGCTGGACAACAGGGGCCTCACATGCGTTCGAAGGAGCGGCGCAGCTCCCAGTCGGTGACCGCGGCGTCGAAGGCGTCGAGTTCGACGCGCGCCATGTTGCGGTAGTGGGCGACGACCTCGTCGCCGAAGGCGGCCTTGGCGATCGGGCTGTTCTCCCAGAGCTCGGCGGCCTCCCGCAGGGTGGTGGGCACGTGCTCGAACTCCGCCGTGTACGCGTTCCCGGGGCAGGGCTCGGGCAACTCCAGCTTCTGCTCGATGCCGTGGAGGCCGGCGGCGACCAGGCCGGCGACGGCGAGGTGCGGGTTGACGTCGCCGCCGGGCAGCCGGTTCTCGAAGCGCAGGGAGCGGCCGTGCCCGACGACCCGCAGCGCACAGGTGCGGTTGTCGTGGCCCCACGCGACGGCTGTCGGGGCGAAGGAGCCCGGCTGGAACCGCTTGTAGGAGTTGATGTTGGGGGCGTAGAGCAGGGAGAAGTCCCGCAGGGCGGCCAGCTGCCCGGCGAGGAAGTACCGCATGACGTCGGACATCCCGTCGGGGCCGGCCATGGCGTTGTTGCCGGCCGCGTCCGCCAACGACAGGTGGATGTGGCAGGAGTTGCCCTCGCGCTCGTTGTACTTGGCCATGAAGGTGATCGACACGCCCTCCTGGGCGGCGATCTCCTTGGTGCCGGTCTTGTAGATCGCGTGCTGGTCGCAGGTGACGAGGGCGTCGTCGTAGCGGAAGGCGATCTCGTGCTGGCCGGGGTTGCACTCGCCCTTGGCGGACTCCACGGTCAGGCCCGCGCCGGCCATCTCGTTGCGGATGCGGCGCAGCAGGGGCTCGATCCGCCCGGTGCCCAGCACCGAGTAGTCGATGTTGTACTGGTTCGCCGGTGTCAGGCCCCGGTAGTTGGCGTCCCAGGCCTGTTCGTAGGTGTCCTTGAAGACGATGAACTCCAGCTCGGTGCCGACCTTGGCGGTGAGGCCGTGCTCGGCGAGCCGGTCGAGCTGGCGGCGCAGGATCTGGCGGGGGGCGGCGACCACCGGGGAGCCGTCGTTCCAGGCGAGGTCGGCGATCACCATGGCCGTACCTGCGTTCCACGGGACGCGGCGCAGGGTGCTCAGGTCGGGGTGCATGGCGAAGTCGCCGTAGCCGCGGTCCCAGGAGGACATGGCGTAGCCGTCGACGGTGTTCATGTCGGTGTCGACGGCGAGCAGGTAGTTGCAGCCCTCGGTGCCGTGGTGGAGGACCTCGTCGAGGAAGAAGCGTGCGGCGAACCGCTTGCCCTGGAGACGCCCTTGCATGTCGGGGAACGCCAGGACGACAGTGTCGATCTCACCGCTCGCTACGAGGGCGTGCAGCTCCTCGACGGCGAGTGGGGGTGTGCGGTCTGCCACGGGAAAGCCTCCTTCGGCTTCTACGGTCAGCCGGAAGCCATAAGGTATTCGGGAGAACCTTTGCTTGGGAAGGGGGTGCGGCGGTATGTCGCTCGATCCGGACGGCAGCTTGGAGGACCGGTTGACCCCGGTGCTCAGGCCGGTGCGGGCGGGGAACGGCTTCGAGGAGGCGCTGGAGCAGATCCTGCAGGTCGTCCGGTTGGGTCTGGTCCCGGGCGGCGAACGGCTGCCGGCCGAGCGGGAACTGGCGGAGCGGCTGGGGATCAGCCGGGTGACGCTGCGCGAGGTGCTGAAGGTGCTGCAGGACCAGGGCCTGGTGGAGTCCCGCCGGGGGCGCTACGGCGGCACCTTCGTCCTGCCGCGGCCGGACGCGGGCGGCGAGGACGAGCTGCGGCGGCGGATCGCCGAGGTCGACATCGAGGACGTGCTGCGCTTCCGGGAGGTCCTGGAGGTGGGGGCGGCGGGCCTGTGCGCCACGCACGGGCTGACGGACGAGCAGGCGGAGCGGCTGCGCGAGGCTCTGGACCGCACCCATGACGCGCCGCTGTCGGAGTACCGCCGCCTGGACACCCTGCTGCACCTGACGCTGGCGGAGCTGTGCGGCTCGCCCACGCTGACCGCCCAGTACGCGGCGGTACGGGCCTCGATGAACGACCTGCTCGACTGCATCCCCCTCCTCGTGCGCAACCTGGAACACTCGCAGCGCCAGCACGCCGCCCTGGTCGAGGCGGTGCTCGACGGGGACGCGGACGGGGCGCGGGAGATGATGCGGGAGCACTGCGCGGGGACGGCGGCGCTGCTCAGGGGCTTTCTCGCGTGAGTACCCCGCCCGGAATCCTTGCCGTGCACGGCTCTCCTGGGAAAAGGTATGAGAACAGTCCATTGCAGGAGTGGGAGGGCGCATGGCGGGCAGGCCGCTGATCGGCGTCAGCACGTATCTGGAGGCCGGGGCGCGCTGGGGCGTGTGGGAGCTGGAGGCGGCGCTGCTGCCGGCCGGCTATCCGCGCCTGGTGCAGCGGGCCGGCGGGCTGGCCGCGATGCTGCCGCCGGACGCCCCGGAGCAGGCGGCGGCGATCGTCGCCCGGCTCGACGGGCTGGTGATCGCGGGCGGCCCGGACGTCGAGCCGGAGCGCTACGGCGCCGAGCCCGACCCCCGCACCGGCCCGCCGGCCCGGGCCAGGGACACCTGGGAGCTGGCGCTGATCGAGGCGGCCCTGGCGGCGCGTCTGCCGCTGCTGGGCATCTGCCGGGGCATGCAGTTGCTGAACGTCGCCCTCGGCGGCACGCTCGTCCAGCACATCGACGGCCACGCGGAGGTGGTCGGCGTCTTCGGCCGGCACCCGGTCAAGCCGGTGCCGGGCACGCGGTACGCCGAGATCGCCCCGGAGGAGACGTCCGTGCCGACGTACCACCACCAGGCCCTGGACCGGCTCGGCACGGGCCTGATGCCGTCGGCCTACGCGCCGGACGGCACGGTGGAGGCCGTGGAGGTGCCCACCGCCGACCGCTGGGTCCTCGGCGTGCAGTGGCACCCCGAGATGGGCGACGACCTGCGGGTCATGCAGGCCCTGGTGCGAGCCGCCTCCTGAGCCAGGCCGTCGCGGCCTCGCCCTGGGCGCGCTGGAAGGCACGCAGGGTGGGCAGCCCGGGCGGGGCCGGCCGCAGGGAGTGCTCCACGAAGTAGCCGGCGAGGGCCGCGAGCGTGGCGGTGACGCCGTCGGGGTCCGCGTCCCGGCCCAGCGGGTGCGCGGTGAACACCTCCTCCGGGTCCGGCCCGCCCTGAGCGCGCACGCAGGGCAGCATGACCAGCAGGTCGAACCAGGGGGCGGCGCGCACGGCGTGCGGCCAGTCCACGAAGACCACGCGGCCGTCGGCGGTCAGCAGCATGTTGTCGGCGCGCAGGTCGGCGTGGGCGAGGGTGTCGCCGGCGGCGGCGTCCGGCCAGCCGTCGGCGAGGTCGGCGAGGCGGCCCAGCCGGTCGAGGGTCCAGGCGTCGAGGCGTCCGCGCAGCTCCTCCCGCGGCCGGGCGCACAGCCGCCGCCAGCCGGAGAAGTCCTCGGCGAGCGCCTCGGCGACGGGCGGCGCGGCCACGGGGGACGGCGTGAGACTCCGGCCGAGCTCGGCCACCGCGTCCAGCACGAGCCCCAACTCCTCTTCCCGCCACGGGACATGGGGCTGGCGGCCGTCGACCTCCTCGAAGACGAGCGCGACCCAGGTGCCGTCGTCGTGGCTGCCGAGGAGGCGCGGGGCGGGGACGACGGGCGGGAGCGCGGCGGCGTTGCGGGCCTCGGCGCGGTGCAGGGCCGGGCTGTGGGGGTTGGTGTGCGCGCTGACGGCCTTGACGAAGGCGCGGCGGCCGTGGCCCGTGCCGACGCGGCTGGCGACCCCTGGGGAGAACCCGCCGGTCTGCGTCTCGGCGTGCACGACGGCCCCGCCGAGCACACCGGCGACCGCGTCGCGTACGGCTGCGGGGAGGTCCTCCCAGGGGGTGCGGACGCCGGAGGCGGGCGGTGCGGCGGGGTTCATGCGCGCCATGGTGCGTGCCGGGCGGCGAACTGCGCCACCGCGTTTTCGCACGGGGATGAAGTGGCAGCGTCCTGGGCAGGACCCCGGGCACCCGAACCGAGGAGGCAGCGCATGAGGATCGTGGTCACGGGCGGATTCGGCTTCCTGGGCGGCCGGCTGGGAGCCGCGCTGCTCGCGCGGGGCGCGTTCCGAGGGGAACCGATCGGCCGGCTGGTGCTCGCGGACCGCGTCGTGCGGCCGGAGTCCCCGTCGGCGGCCGACGCCCGCGTGCGGGTCGTGCACGGCGAGCTGGCCGACCGGCTCGACGAGGTGTTCGCCGAGCCGGTCGACGCGGTCTTCCACCTCGCCGCGGCGGTCTCGGCCGAGTGCGAGGCCGACTTCGACCTCGGCATGCGCGCCAACCTGGACACGACCCGTGCGCTGCTGGAGGCCGCCCGGGCCCAGTCGGAGTCCGGCGGACCGGTGCCGCGGCTGGTGTTCTCCAGCAGCGTCGCGGTCTACGGCGGCGACCCGGCGCTGCCACTGCCGCCGGTGGTCGACGAGTCGACGCTGCCCTTGCCGCGGACGAGTTACGGCACCCAGAAACTGGTCTGCGAGCAGCTCGTCGCGGACTTCACCCGGCGCGGCTTCGTCGACGGGCGCGTGGCCCGGCTGATGACGGTGTCGGTACGACCCGGCAGGCCCAACGCCGCCGCTTCCGGTTTCCTCTCCGGCATCGTCCGCGAGCCCCTCGCCGGCCTGCCGACCGTCTGCCCCGTCAGCCCCGATCTGCGGGTCGCCCTGTCCTCGCCGAGGCGCACCGTGGAGGCTCTGCTGCGCCTGGCGGAGGCCGACCGCGGCACGGCGCCGGGACAGCTCACCGGCACCCTGCCGGTCAACCTCCCCGCGCTGTCGGTGTCGGTGGCCGAGATCCTGTCCACCCTGCGCCGCGTGTCCGGCGACGCGGTCGCCGACCTGGTCACCATCGCCCCCGACCCCGCCATCGAGACGATCGTCGCCTCCTGGCCCGCGGCGGTGGACCCCACCCGCGCGGCGACCCTGGGTCTGCACCCCGACCCGGACTTCGAGACGGTCCTACGGGACTACATCAACGAGCAGACGGGGCAGGCCGGTTGACTCCCGGTGCCTCCTGAGGCCGGCCCGCACACCCCAGCCCGTCCGGCGTTTTGAGGACGAGGCCCGTCCAGGGCCGAAGCGGGGGGGCTGGGGGCGGCAGCCCCCAGGGGGCCACACGCGCAGACGCCCTACCCCCGCGTCAGCGACAGAAGATCCCGCGCCGGCCCCACCGGCCGATGCCCCGTCGGCCACACCGCCCGCAGATCCCGCGCCAGCGCGACCCCCTCCACCGGCACCCGCACCAGCCGCCGCAGCGCCAGCTCCTCCCCCACGGCGAGTTCACTGAGCACCGCTGGCCCCGCCCCGCTCACCACGGCCGCCTTCACCGCGGTCGTCGAGGACAGTTCGATCAGCGGCCTGGCGAGCCCGCCCAGCGCCGCGTCCAGCACCTGCCGCGTCCCGGAGCCCTTCTCCCGGAGGATCAACGGTGTCGCCGCCAGCTCCGACGCCTCCAGCGGCCGCCGACGGCGGGCCCAGGCGTGCCCCGGCGCCGTCACCACGATCAGGCGGTCGTGGGCGATGACGGCGGAGTCGAGACCGGCCGGCACGCTGACCCCCTCCACGAACCCGAGGTCCGCCTCCCCGGACAGCAGCCGCTCCGCCACCACCGTCGAGTTGCCGGCCAGCAGGGACACCGCGGTGTCCGGCCGCCCCGCCCGAAGGGCCAGCAGCCACCCCGGCAGCAGGTACTCGGCGATCGTCATGCTCGCCGCCACCCGCAGCCGCGAGTCCCGCCGGTCCCGCAACGCCTGCGCGCCCGCGTCGAAGGCCTCCGCCGCCTCGACGATCCGCCGCGCCCAGTCCGTGACCAGCGCACCGGCGTCCGTCAGCCGGGACCCGCGCGGCGACCGGTCGACCAGCGCCACCCCCAGCTGCCGCTCCATGGACCGGATCCGGCTGCTCGCCGCCGGCTGGCTGATCCCCACCTCCCGGGCGGCCCCGCCCAGGCTCCCCAGCCGGGCCACCGCCAGCAGCAGCTCCAGCGCGCCGAGGTCGGGCACCCGATGCGCGAGCGAACCCCCGGGCCCCGGCCGGACAGCCGCCTGCTCCTCCACGTCGCTCATAACCCCAGCTTATGTCCTCATAGAGACATACTCCCTGGCCCGCACCCCGCGGTGGCGAGACGGTGGTTCCATGGTCACCGCAGCCCAGCCCGTCACCCGGGCGCTCCCCCGTGCCATCGCCGTCCGTCACCTCGGACCGAACTGGTACGCCGCCGTCATGGGGACCGCGATCGTCGCCACGGCCGGAACCGGCCTCCCCGTCCACGTCCCCGGCCTGCGCACCGCTTGCGCGGCCGTCTGGGCGCTCTCCCTCGGTCTGCTCCTGGTCCTCCTCGCCGCCCGCGCCCTGCACTGGACCCACCACCGCGACCAGGCCAGGGCCCACCTTCTCGATCCGGGGACCGCGCCTTTCTACGGCTGCCTCGCGATGGCCCTGCTGGCCGTCGGCGGCGGCGCCCTCACCGTCGGCCGCGACTGGACCGGCCCGCGCGCCGCCGTCGCCCTGGACGCCGTGCTGTTCACCGCCGGGACCGTCGTGGGGCTGGCAGCCGCCGTCGCGGTGCCGTACCTCATGGCCGTACGACAGGAGGTGACGCCGGGGCAGGCCTCGCCCGTGTGGCTGCTGCCGCTGGTCGCGCCGATGGTGTCCGCCGCGCTCGGGCCGCTGCTGGTGCCGCATCTGCCGCCCGGGCAGCCTCGCGAGACCCTGCTGCTGGGCTGCCTGGCGTTGTTCGGGCTCAGTCTGCTCGCCACCCTGGTGACGCTGCCGCTGGTCTTCGCCCGGCTGATCACCGGCGGTCCGCTGCCCCTCGCGCTGACGCCCACGCTCTTCCTGGTGCTGGGCCCCCTGGGGCAGTCCACCACCGCCGTCGGCAAGTTCGCGGACTTCGCGCCAGGTGTCGTACCGGCCCCGTACGAGGGGGGCCTGCGGGTGCTGGCGGTGCTCTACGGCGTGCCGGTGATGGGGTTCGCGCTGTTGTGGCTGGTGTTCGCCGGGGCCCAGGTGCTGCGGGCCCGGCGGAACGGGATGCGCTTCGCGATGACCTGGTGGGCCTTCACCTTCCCCGTGGGCACCTGTGTCACCGGCGCCGAGACACTGGCCCGGCACACCGGGCTCGTCGTGTACGACTGGCTCGCGGTCGGGCTGTTCGCCGGTCTCGTCACAGCGTGGGCCGTCGCCGCCGCGCACACCGCGCGCGGTCTGCTCAGCGGGGAACTCCTCGCAGCTCCTCGGCCAGCACCCGTGGCGCCTGTGTCAGTGAGGGCCCGTACCAGGTCAGGTGCCGTCCGCTGACGAGTGCGCAGCGCAGTCCGGGGAACGCCTCCGGGCCGTCCTCAGGTGTGAAGCGGTAGGGCTCGTCGGGCAGGACGACGAGGTCGGGGGCCGCCGCCCGCAGTTCTTCCAGCCCGATACGGGGATAGCGGTCGGGGTGGGTGGCGTACAGGTGGTCCACCCCGAGCCGCGCCAGTACGTCGCCCGCGAAGGTGTCCCGGCCCAGCACCATCCACGGCCGGCGCCAGATGGGGACGACCGCGGTGGTGCGCTGCCCGGGCGGGGGCAGTGCCGTCCAGGTCCGCTCCGCCTCGTCCAGCCAGCGCGGCCGGGTCCGCGCGCCGCAGGCGGTCACCACGCGGTCCAGTTCCCGGAGGGCTCGGGGAACGTCCCGTACCTCGGTGACCAGGACCTCGACGCCCGCCTCGCGCAGAACGGCGAGGTCCTCCTCGCGGTTCTCCTCCTCGTTGGCGATCACGAGGTCGGGGGCGAGGGCGAGGACGCTGTCCGGCCGGGGGTTCTTGGTGCCGCCGACGCGGGTGACGTCGAGGCCGGCGGGGTGGATGCACCAGTCGGTGGCGCCCACCAGGGCGCCGGGTACCGAGACGGCGATCGCCTCGGTCAGGGACGGGACGAGCGAGACGACGCGGGGCGGCACTACCGGGGCCGGTCCTGGACCGCCTCGACGTGTTCGGCCACCGCGACGACGATCAGGCGGGTGTCCGCCACGGTCGCCCGCCAGCGGTGGCGCACCCCGCCGGTGAGGTACAGGGTGTCGCCGCGGCCGAGCCGGTAGGCACGGCCCTCCGCCTCGATCTCCACCGCGCCGTCGGCGACGTACATCAACTGGTCGTTGCGGTACTGGAATTCGCGGCCCGCGTCATGGTCGCCGGTGAATTCCGAGGCGTGCATCTGGTGGTGCCCGCGGACCAGGGAGCGCGCCCGGGGCTCCGGCGTGGCCTCGGGGCCTTCGGCGCGTACGACGTCGACGCTGCACGCCGGGTCGGCGGCGGCGAGGAGTTCGACCGCGGTGGTGCGCAGGGCGTCGGCGACCTTCTCCAGTGACGTGCTGCTGGGGCGGGCCCGGTCGTTCTCGATCTGGCTCAGGAAGGGCACCGACAGGCCGCTGCGCTCGGCCACGACGGCGAGCGTGAGTTCCAGGGCCCGGCGCCTGCGCCGCACGGCCGCACCCACGCGCAGGGGCTGTTCCTTGAGGTCTTTGTGGTCGCCCATCGCTCCGGCTCCCTCCTTCGCTCGTCGGTCCGTCGTGTGTGCGATGCCGTCGGGGCGCGCGGTGGCCCCGATGGTTTCTCTGCACCTTACGCAGGTTCGGCAAACCGTTTCATGTGCCCGTCACACACCCGTAAACGAGGCGTGCGGTCAATGCGCCAACTATCGCCAGTAGACCAGTTCCACGGAGTCGACGGGTCCGGATTTCGCCTTCGGATCGAAGGGACTGACCAGCGGGTGGGGCGAGGGAAGGGGAGAGGCTTGGGGTCGGGGTAGCGCTACGTGGTTGACCGGATCCTTACGGTGCCCTTGGACACGGTGAGGATCCGGCCGCTAACGCACGGACGCTCGCCGCTACCGCGGCGTCATCCGGTCGACCATGCCGGGGTGCTCCTTGAGCCAGGCGGCGACCGCTTCCTCCTCGTGGCCCTGGCCGCGCCGGTTGATCTCGCTCTCCAGGCTGCCGAGCTCGGCCTCGCTCATATGGAAGCCCTTGATCCACTTGGTGAGTTGCGGGTACCGCCCGGGGAACGCCTCGTTGGCGACGGTGCGGATGGTGTTGCCCTCGCCGAAGAGCTTCCTGTCGTCCTGGAGCTTGGTCAGGTCGTAGCGGCTGTAGGCCCAGTGCGGCGACCAGAGCACCACGGCAACCGGCTGCTTCTTGGCGTAGGCGCGCTTGAGTTCGGCCAGCATCGCGGGCGTGGAGCCGTCGACGACCTTGTATTCCTTGTCCAGGCCGTAGCCGGGCAGCACCTTGGTCTTGAGCAGGTTCATCTCGCCGGTCCCCGGCTCGATCCCGATGATCTTCCCGCCGAAGCGGCCCGCCTTGCCCTTGAGGTCCTCGTAGGACTTCACGCCCTTGACGTAGGAGGGCACGGCAACCTCCAGCGAGGTCGGCCGGTACCAGGTGCCGAGGTCCTTGAGCCTGTCCTTGCTCTTGTCCCAGTAGTTCTTCTGGGCATACGGCAGCCAGGCGTCGAAGTTGACGTCGAGGTCACCGGCGGCCAGGCCCGTGTAGACGGGTCCGACGTCCATCTGCTTGAGGTTCAGCCGGTAGCCGCGCCGCTGGAGGACGTTCTTCCAGAGGTAGGTGACGGCGATGTCCTCGTCCCAGGGGAACCAGGCGACGTTCACGGCCCGTCGGGCCTCGGCGGGCGCGGCACTGCCGCGCACCGGCGCCAGCTTGTCGACGACGCCCGGGTGCTTCTTCAGCCAGGCGCGGACGGCGTCCTGCTGCTTGCCCTTGCCGGCCTTGTTGATCTCGGCTTCCAGGCCGGTGAGCTGCTTCTCGTCCAGCTTGAAGTCCTTCATCCACTTGGCGACGACCGGGTTCTCGGCGGCGAAGCCCTTGCGGGCGACGGTGTGGATGCCGTCGCCGGAACCCCAGGCGCCCTTGGGGTCCTTCAGCTTGGTCAGCTTGTAGTCGTTGTACGCCCAGTGCGGAGACCAGAGCGTGACGACGATCGGCTTCTTGTCGCTGTAGGCCCGCTTCAGCTCGGCCAGCATGGCGGGCGTGGAGCTGTCGACGACCTTGTACTCCTGGTCCAGGCCGTACTCCTTGAGGACCTTGCTCTTGAGCAGGGCCGTCTCGCCGGCGCTGGACTCGATTCCGGTGATCTTGCCGCCGAACCGCGCCGCCTTGCCCTTGAGGTCGTCGAGGGAGTCGATGCCCTTCATGTAGGACGGCACGCTGAGTTCCAGCGAGGTCCTGCCGTACCAGGCGCCGAGGTCGTCGAGCTTGCCGCCGTACTTCTTCCAGTACTGCTCGTGTGTGGTCGGCAGCCAGGCGCCCGTCATGAAGTCGACGTCGCCCGAGGCGACCGAGGTGTAGAGCGGGCCCGCGTCGAACTGCCTGGCGTCGACCTGGAAGCCGCGTTCCTGGAGGATCTCCTTCCACAGGAAGGTGGAGGCGACGCCGTCGTCCCAGGGGACGTAGCCGATGGTGACCTTCTTGCCCTGGCCGACGTCCTTGGCGTCGGCGACGGCGGTGGAGCCACCGGAGCCCCCGCCGAACACGCCCATGCCGCCGGCGACGAGGGCGAGGATCACGACGCCGATCACCGCGACCTGGGGGCGGGGGCGGTAGGACCAGATCTTCAGGCCCTGTGCGGCGCGGGCCCGGGCGGCGGCCCGGCGGCCGAGCGGGGAGACGTGGGTGCCCAGGGCGCCGGTCATCCGGTCCAGGTAGATCGCCAGGATGACGATGGCGACGCCCGCCTCGGAGCCGAGGCCGACGTCGAGCTGGCCGATGGCCTCGTTGACGTCGCCGCCGAGGCCGCCGGTGCCGACCATGCCGGCGATGGCGGCCATGGACAGGCCGAGCATGATCACCTGGTTGACGCCCGCCATGACGGTGGGCAGGGCGAGCGGCAGCTGGACGCGCAGCAGGGTGTCGCGGGGCGTGGTGCCGAACGCGTCGGCCGCCTCGACCAGTTCCCCGTCGACCTGCCGGATGCCCAGCTCGGTCATGCGGACGCCGGGGGCGAGCGCGAAGATCAGGGTGGCCACGATGCCCGCGGAGGCGCCGGTGCCGAAGAACAGGATGGCCGGGATGAGGTAGATCATCGCGGGCAGCGTCTGCATGAAGTCCAGGACCGGGCGGACGACGGAGCTGACCCGGTCCGAGCGCGCGGCCCAGATGCCCAGCGGCACCGAGACGACCAGCGCGATGATCGTGGCGACGAGCACGAGCGAGAGGGTCACCATCGCGTCGTCCCACAGTTCGAGGGAGTCGATGAAGGCGAACCCGGCGAAGGTGAGGACGCCGGCGAGCGTGCCGCGCAGCCAGAAGGCGAGTACGGCGAAGATGCCCGCGAGGAGCAGCGGCTCGGGGGCCTGCAGGACGGCGTCGATGCCGTCGTAGGTGCCGGTGAAGACCGTCTTGAGGAAGTCGAAGAGCCAGGAGAGGTGGTTCAGCAGCCAGTCGACGGTGCTGTTGACCCAGTCACCGAGAGGGATCCTAGGCATGGGCCGGCACCTCCCCGTCGCCGAGGAAGCCGACCAGCCGCCGGGTCGGCACCACCCCCACGAGTCTGCGGTCGTCGTCCAGGACGATCACCGGGTGCGACAGGCGGGCGCTGATCGCGCACAGTTCGGTGAACGGGGTGTCCGGGGTCGCGGTCTCGCACCCGCTCTCGCAGCCGCAGTCGGCCTCGTCGCCGCGCAGGTCGGTGTCCATGACGGCGGAGGCGGTCAGGACGCGGGAGCGGTCGACGTCCTTGGTGAAGGAGGCGACGTCGTCGTCGGCCGGCCGGACGAGGATGTCCTCGGCCGTGCCGGTCTGGACGATGCGGCCGTCGCGCATGACCGCGATGCGGTCGCCCAGCCGCATGGCCTCGTTGAGGTCGTGGGTGATGAAGACGATGGTCTTCTTCAGCGTCCGCTGCAGTTGGAGCAGCTGGTCCTGCATGTCGCGGCGGATCAGCGGGTCCAGGGCGCTGAAGGACTCGTCCATGAGGAGCAGGTCGGCGTCGGTGGCGAGGGCGCGGGCGAGGCCCACGCGCTGCTGCATGCCGCCGGACAGCTCGTCGGGCCAGGACTTCTCCCAGCCGGCCAGCCCGCACAGGGCGAGCGCCTCGCCGGCGCGCCGCTCGCGCTCGGCGCGGGGCACGCCCTGCACGGCCAGGCCGTAGGCGGCGTTGTCCAGCACGCTGCGGTGCGGGAACAGCGCGAAGTGCTGGAAGACCATGCTGATCTTGTGGGCGCGGACCTCGCGCAGTTCGCGGGCGCTCAGAGCGGTCAGGTCCTGACCGTCGAAGCGAACGTGTCCGGCGGTCGGCTCCAGCAGGCCGTTGAGCATGCGCAGCAGGGTGGACTTGCCGGAGCCGGACAGACCCATGACGACGAAGATCTGGCCGGGGTCCACGGTGAAGGAGGCGTCGATCACAGCGGCGGTGGTGCCGTCGGCGCGCAGCTCCTCCCGGTCGGCTCCCCGCCTCAGCCGTTCGACTGCCTGGTCCGGTCGTCTGCCGAACACCTTGTAGAGCTGCTCGGCCTCAAGTCTCGCTGACACGCTTGCCTCTGGTCTCGGGGGCGGTGAACGGGGCGGCGCCTGCCCTGGTCCGACCGGCCCAAACACGACAGTGGTCCGGTTCACAGGGGGTGCGTAGGATCACCGCCGGTGCTTCACATCGCCGTTCACCGGGGGGACGACCGTGGACCGACCCGACGACAGACGTGCCTCCGTGCTGCGTTTCGCGACGGAACTGGTGGCCTGGATCGCCACACCGTGGGCGCTGTGGCCGTACTCGCCGCCCCTGGCCGTGCTGGCCGTGGTGCTGCTGATCGGCCTGCCGACCGTCTTCGCCACGCGAGGGGACAAGGCGAACGTCGTCGTCGCGGTCCCCGGCTGGGCCACCGTCCTGCTGGTGCTGCTCCAGCTCGTCGCGGCCGTGGTGTCGGCGTGGTGGCTGATGCCGGTGTGGGCGGCTGTCCTCGTGTCGCTCCTGGCCGCCGCCACCCTGGTGAGCGAGGGCCCGCGCACCCGGTGGCTGCTGGCCGGCGGGTGACTGTCGGTGCCGTGCGGCATGATGCGAGCGTGACCGGACGACTGATGCTCCTCGACACCGCCTCGCTCTACTTCCGCGCCTACTTCGGCGTCCCTGAGTCCGTGAAGGCCCCGGACGGCACCCCGGTGAACGCCGTGCGCGGGCTGCTGGAATTCATCGACCGCCTGGTCAAGGACCACCGGCCGAGCGACCTGGTGGCCTGCATGGACGCCGACTGGCGCCCGCAGTGGCGGGTCGACCTGATCCCCTCCTACAAGTTGCACCGCGTCGCCGAGGAGCACGCGGCGGGCCCGGACGAGGAGGAGGTGCCGGACACGCTGTCGCCGCAGGTGCCCGTCATCGAGGCCGTCCTGGACGCGCTGGGCATCGCGCGCGTGGGCGTCGAGCCGTACGAGGCGGACGACGTGATCGGCACCTTCACGGCGCGCGCGAAGGGCCCGGTCGACATCGTCACCGGCGACCGCGACCTCTACCAGCTCGTGGACGACGCCCGGGGGGTGCGGGTGCTGTACCCGCTCAAAGGCGTGGGCACGCTGCAGCTGACGGACGAGGCGTGGCTGCGCGAGAAGTATGGGGTCGACGGGCCGGGGTACGCGGATCTGGCACTGCTGCGCGGCGATCCGAGCGACGGTCTGCCGGGCGTGCCGGGCATCGGAGAGAAGACGGCCGCGAAGCTGCTCGCCGAGTTCGGGAACCTGGCGGGGATCATGGCCGCGGTCGACGATCCGAAGGCCAGACTCACGCCGTCGCAGCGCAAGCGGCTCGACGAGGCCCGGCCGTACGTCGCCGTGGCGCCGAAGGTCGTCAAGGTCGTCGACGACGTGCCGTTGCCGGACGTGGACACGGCCGTGCCGCGCGCCCCGCGCGACCCGGCGGCGTTGGAGGCACTGGCGGCGCGGTGGGGTCTGGGCGGCTCGCTGCAACGGCTGCTGACCACTCTGGATTCGTAAACAATGTTCTTGTTTGGGTAATGGCCCGGGTAATGGCCCCTCTCTTTAAGGTGGTTCTCAAGGGAGAGGTGCTAACTTAGGTAAGCCTAAGCAGGGAAAATGGGAGGCCGTCATGGCAGAACGTCCGGCTCGGAGGCCGCGGAAGCCTCATTCCGCGCAGGTCGTCCGCACAGAACGGCTGACCCCGCACATGCAGCGCGTGGTCCTCGGTGGCGAGGGACTGGCCGGTTTCGCGGCCGACACCTGCACCGATCACTACGTCAAGCTGCTGTTCCCCCCGAGCGAGGGCGTGACCTACCCGGAGCCCTTCGACATGGAGCGCATCCGCGAGGAGCTGCCGCGCGAGCAGTGGCCGGTGACCCGGACCTACACGGTGCGGGCCTTCGACCCCGAGACGCACGAACTGACGCTGGACTTCGTCATCCACGGGGACGAGGGCCTCGCCGGGCCCTGGGCGATGCGCGTACAGCCCGGCGAGACCGTGCGCTTCATGGGACCGGGCGGCGCCTACGCTCCCGACCCGAGCGCCGACTGGCATCTGCTGGTGGGTGACGAGAGCGCGCTGCCCGCGATCGCCCGTTCCCTGGAGTCGCTGCCCGGCGGCACCACGGCGCACGCCTTCGTGGAGGTGTCCGGCCCCGAGGAGGAGCAGAAGATCGACTCCGACATCGAGGTCGTCTGGCTGCACCGCGGCGACCGTCCTGTCGGCGAGACACTGCTGCAGGCCGTACGGTCGTTCGACTTCCCCGAGGGCCGGATGCACGCCTTCGTCCACGGCGAGGCGCACTTCGTGAAGGAGCTGCGCCGGCTGCTGCGGGTCGAGCGGGAGATCCCGCGCGAGGACCTGTCGATCTCCGGCTACTGGCGCCTCGGTCACAACGAGGACGGCTGGCAGTCCTCCAAGCGGGAGTGGAACGCGCGCATCGAGGCGGAGCAGGAGGGTGCGGCTCCGGCCGCATGAGGTTCCTGCGAGGGCGGCACCTGGTTCCCGCGAGGGGCGGCACCCGGTCGGGTACCGCCCCTCGATCATGCGCTCACACCGACCGGAAGGCGCCCTCACACCGACCGGCACGGGACCTCACACCGACCGGCGCGAGCCCTCACACCGACCGCTGGTACGACCGGAACGTCCGGATCGACAGCCACACCGCCGCCACGGCGAGCGCCAGCAGCCCACCGCCGCGGCTGAGCACGACGTTCCAGTCGGGGTGCTCGGACAGGGCTGAACGGCCCGCGACCATCGCCCAGTTCAGCGGGTTGAAGTCGGCGACGTGCCGCATCCAGGCGGGCATCTGCGACGGCGCCATGAAGGCGGACGACAGGAAGGTCAGCGGCAGCAGCAGGAAGGTGTTGATGCCGATGATCGACTCCCGCTCCCGTACCAGCATGCCCAGCGAGTTGGACAGCGCCCCGAAGATCGTGCCGAGCAGCACCGAGGCGAGCACCAGGATCGCGACGCCGCCGGCGCCGCCCGGGTAGTCGGCGCCGCCCGCCAGGGCCAGCAGCACGATGACGACCGACTGGAACGCGGTGACCAGGCCGTTGTTGACGACGTTGCCGTTCATCAGCGCGGCCCGGCTGACCGGCGTGGTCAGGAAGCGGTTGAGGGTGCCCCGCTGGATCTCCTCCAACGTGCCCATGCCGGCCCACATGTTGGAGCTGAGCGCGCTCATCGCGACCACACCCGGGACGAGATAGGTGAGGTAGGTCGTGGTGCCGAAGCCGCCCAGCTCGACGACCTTCTTGAAGAGGCCGCCGAACAGGAACAGCCAGATCACCGGCTGTATGAGCGTGATGATCGCGTACGCGGGCTGCCGTGCGAACACCATGAGTTGACGCTGCGTCATGTACCAGGTCTGGCAGACGGCCGTGCTCATCGCGCACCTCCGGCGAGGACGAGGTTCCCGTCGGCCTCGGCGTCGGCCTCGGAGTATCGGCGGCCGGCGTAACGGAGGTAGACGTCGTCGAGCGAGGGCCGGGCGACGGTCGCGGCGGCGACCCCGACCCCGGCCCGCTCCAGGGCGGCGAGCAGCGCGGGTACGGCGGCGGCTCCGTCGTCGGCCCGGACGCTGACGCGGCGGCCGTCGACGAGGACCTCGTGCACGCCGGGCAGCCCGGTCAGGGCGCCGTCGAGCAGGGTGCGCCCGGCCTCGCCGACCGCCTCCCGCAGCTCCACGTGGACGGCGTCGCCGCGCAGTTCGCCCTTGAGGGCGTCCGGGGTGCCCTCGACGACGACCCGGCCGCGGTCGACGATCGCGACGCGCTCGGCGAGACGGTCGGCCTCGTCCAGGTAGTGCGTGGTGAGGAGGATCGTCAGCCCCTCCTCCCCCGCGAGCCGGTCGATCTCGTCCCACATCGCCGTGCGGGCCTCGGGGTCCAGGCCGGTGGTGGGCTCGTCGAGGAAGAGCACCTCCGGCCGGTGGACCAGGCCGAGGGCGACGTCGAGGCGGCGCCGCATGCCGCCGGAGTAGCTTTTGACCGGGCGCCGGCCGGCCTCGGCGAGGCCGAATCGGTCCAGCAGCTCGTCCACCCGCAGATCGAGGGCGGCGCCCTTCAAGCCGTAGAGCCTGCCCTGCAGTCGGAGGTTCTCCCGGCCGGTGGCGACCGGGTCGGCGCCGGAGCCCTGGGCGACCACGCCGATCGCGCGCCGCACCCGGTCGGGGTGGCGCAGCACGTCGTGTCCGGCGACGGTGGCGGTGCCCGAGTCGGGCCGGGCCAGGGTGGTGAGGATCTTGACGGTGGTGGACTTGCCGGCGCCGTTGGGACCGAGGAGCCCGAAGACGGTGCCCGGTTCGACGGTGACGTCCATGCCGTTCAGGGCGGTGACCCCGCCGGGGTAGGTCTTGATCAGCTGACGCGCCTCGACCGCGGGCGCACGGGTACTGCTCATGACGACAGCTCTCCTGAGTGAGCGGATGACAGATGACGACTGATCCGCGTGGGGAGGGCCGGGCTATCCTGGGTGTGCCGCACCTCGATCGCCCGGCCTGCCGCACGGCGGAGTCGGTTCGGGGTTCGAGACCCTGGCAGGAGCTGCTGCAACAGCCCTGCCGGGGTCTGTTTCTTCCTGGATGATCCAGTGGTTCCTGGCTGATCCAGTTCGTCCTGGCTGATCCAGGCGATTCAGATGATCTGCGTGATCTAGGTGATCTCCTCCATGAATTCCGGTGGCAGCTCCCCCGTTTCGTGGAACCGGCGCCATGCGTCGACGCCCGGCAGACCACCGTGGCCGATCTCCTCGACGAAGCCGCGGACCCACTGCGCCTCGGCCTCGACCATGTGGAGGCGGTACTCGACCTCCACCAGGAAGAGCCGGGGCACGGACTCGTAGAGCTTCTCCAGCGCTCCGCGCGAGCTCGCCGCCTCCACCTCCAGCGTCTTCAGCCGCTCCTCGAGCAGCCGCACCACGTCATCGGGGTGCACGGCCCCGAGGAAGGACAGCGCGCTCTCGAAGACCGGGAACTCCTTGACGGGGACGGCCAGCAGGTCCGACAGCCACTCGGTCGCCTCCTGGCGGCCGGCCGCGGTGAGGCCGTAGACCGTGCGCTCGGGGCGGTTGCCCTGCCGCTCGACGTCGGTGACCTCGACGAAGCCGTGCTTCTGGAGGTTCTGCACGACGGTGTAGAGCGAGCCGTAGTTGATCTTCGTGCTGGTGTCCTTGCCCTGGCGGCGAAGGGTCTGCGCGATCTCGTACGGGTGCATCGGCTTCTGCCACAGCGTCACCATCACGGCGAGCGCCAGCGGGTTGCCGAGCTTGCGCCGCTTGACCGCCATGACACTCCCTCCAGCGCGCTACTTCGCCAACGAATATCCGTGGCCGAACATATCGCGACTGAGACACAAGCGTCAATACACACGATGTATCGCGTTTCGGTGTGCATAGCAAGCACGTGAGGACTTGGGCCCGCACCCGACATGCCGGCGTGACGCGGCGGAAACAGCCCGTCCCTAATTTCTGTCGCCTGACAGGAATCCGCTCGCAGGACCGTGCCGAAGGCAGGTGCCGCCGTGCCTACAACCGACCATTCCCTCGCCGAGTTCGGCTATCGCCAGGAGCTGCACCGCAGCCTGGGCCGGTACGCCTCCTTCGCGGCGGGCTTCTCCTTCATCTCGGTCCTCACGACCGTCTTCCAGTTCTTCGCCTTCGGGTACGCCTTCGGCGGCCCCGTCTTCTTCTGGGCCTGGCCGGCGGTACTGCTCGGCCAGCTGCTGGTGGCCGCGTGCTTCGCGGAACTCGCGGCGCGCTATCCCATCTCGGGCGCCATCTACCAGTGGTCCTCGCGCCTTTCGAACCTCACCTTCGGCTGGTTCGCCGGCTGGATCATGGTGATCGGGCAGATCGTGGTGGTCGCGGCGGCGGCGCTGGCGTTGCAGATGGTGCTGCCGGCGATCTGGTCCGGCTTCCAACTGGTCGGCACCGACCCGGCGGTGACGTCGACGGACGGCGCGGCGAACGCGGCGGTGCTCGGGGTGATCCTGCTGGTGCTCACCACGATCGTGAACATCGTCGACAACCGCGTGATGTCGGTGATCAACCGGGTCGGCGTGACCGCGGAGATCATCGGCGCGGTCCTGATCGTCGTCCTGCTGCTCACCCACTCGAAGCGCTCCCCCGGTATCACCTTCCACACCGAGGGCGCCGCGAGTTCCGGGCTGCTGGGGGCGCTGCTCGTCGGCTCCTTCACGGCGGCGTACGTGATGATCGGCTTCGACAGCGCGGGCGAGATGAGCGAGGAGACGCACAACCCCCGTCGTACGGCGCCGCGTACGATCCTCACCGCGCTCGCCGCCGCCGGTCTGCTGGGCGGCCTGGTGATCCTCGGCGGGCTGCTCGCCGCGCCCAGCCTCACCGACGGCCACCTCGGCGTCGACGGCCTGAGCTACGTGCTGACCAGCAGCCTGGGCGACGGGGTCGGCAAGGTCCTGCTCGCCGACGTGGTGGTGGCCATCGCGGTGGCGACCCTCGCCATCCAGACGGCGGCCTGCCGGATGCTGTTCTCCATGGCCCGCGACGGGCAACTCCCCTTCTCCGCACGCCTCGCACGCGTCAACTCGCGCACCGGCATGCCGAGCGCCCCGGCCGTGGTCGTCGGCGTCCTGGCCGCCGCGCTGCTCCTGCTCAACTTCGCCTCGCCGGACGCCTTCCTGGCCATCGGCACCACCTGCATCGTGATGCTGTACCTGGCGTACGCGATGGTCACCGGTCCACTCCTGGTCCGCCGCGTCCGCGGCGAATTCAGCTCGCGTGGCACGGACGAGACGGGCGGAACGCTCTTCTCCCTGGGCCGCTGGGGCGTCCCGGTCAACGCCCTGGCCCTGTTCTACGGCCTGCTGATGACCGTCAACCTGGCCTGGCCGCGAGCGGCGGTGTACGACCCGGCGGGCGGCCACTGGTACTTCCAGTGGTTCACGGTCCTCTTCCTCGCCGCCACCCTCCTGACCGGCGCCGCCTACCGCGCGTACCGCAGGACCGCCGAGGCCCCGACTCCCGTACCGGAACCGGCCGTTCAGGAAGCCGCTGTCTAGTCGTCGCGCAGGCGGGCGTGCAGGTGCATGTCGTGCCAGCCGTCCTGGTGGTAGGCGGCCCTGCGCTTGGTGCCCTCCAGGGCGAAGCCGGCCTTGACGGCGACCCGGCAGGAGGCCCCGTTGGCGGTGGCGTGCAGGAGTTCGAGGCGGTGGAAGCCGATCTCGTCGAAGGCCCAGCGGGTCAGGGTGTTCGTCGCGCGAGTGGCGACACCCCGGCCCCTGGCCGCCGCCGTGGTCCAGTAGGCGACCTTGGCCTGCGCCTCCGCGAGCACGATGCTCAGCAGGGCCACCCGTCCCAGCAGCAGGCCGGTGTCCGCGTCCACGACGGCCCACTGGGCCTTGCGCTCGCCCTCCCACTCCTTCAGCCACTCCCGGACCCACCCGGCGGCCTCCTCCTCGGAGTCACTGCGCCGGATGTGCCACTGATGCATGAGGGGATCCTGGTACGCCTCGTGCACAGCCGCCACGTCCTCGACCCGCCAGGGACGCAGAACCAGACCGTCGCCGGTGGGCAGCTGGGGCTGGGGGGTGCGGGAGAGGGTGCCCTGGGGCAGGAGTTCGTCGGCGGTGTACGGCATGGGGGGCATCCTGCCAACGCGTCGGCACCCGGCCCCACTCATTTTCCGGGGCCGTACGCTTGATCGTGATGAGACGCAAGCCCCGGATCCCGCCCTCTCCCCTGCCGCAACGGCACGGGGTGGACGCCGTGCGGCTGCGGCTGCCGGCCGAGGGCCCCTGGGCCACGGTCCGTGAGCATCTGGTGGAGCGGCTCAGCGGGGCGGGCGCCGGCGTGGTCGCCGGCATGTTCGACGCGGGCGAGGTCGTCGGCGCCGACGGCAGCGCCGTGGCGCCGGACGCACCGTACGCACCCGGCACCTTCGTGTGGTTCCACCGGGAGCTGCCCGAGGAGGTGCCGGTGCCGTTCCCGCTGGAGGTCGTGTACCGGGACGAGCACATCGTCGTCGCCGACAAGCCGCACTTCCTGGCCACCACCCCGCGTGGCAGCCACGTCGCCCAGACGGCGCTCGCCCGCCTGCGCCGGGAGCTTGACGTGCCGACGCTGGGCTCCGCGCACCGGCTGGACCGGCTCACCGCCGGCCTGGTGCTGTTCACGGTGCGACCCGAGGAGCGCGGCGCCTACCAGACGTTGTTCCGGGACCGACGGGTACGCAAGGAGTACGAGGCGGTGGCGCCGTACGATGCCGGGCTCACCCTGCCGCGGACCGTGCGCAGCCGGATCGTGAAGGAGCGGGGTGTGCTCGCCGCGTACGAGGTGGCGGGCGAGCCGAACGCCGTCAGCCGGGTGGAGCTGACCGCGCGGCGGGCGGACGACGGGCTCGGCCGGTACCGGCTGGTCCCGAGCACCGGGCAGACCCATCAACTGCGTGTGCACATGAACGCACTCGGCGTGCCCATCCTGGGCGATCCGCTGTACCCGGTGGTGAGCGGCCCCGTGCCGGCGGGTGACTTCCGACGGCCGCTGCAACTGCTGGCGCGGAAACTGGAGTTCACCGATCCGGTCACCGGAAGGGAGCACCGGTTCCGCAGCACGCGGTCGCTGCTCGCCTGGGAGTCGTACGACGACTGGGCCGGCCGACCGCCGACCGCTGACCCGCCGGCCCGCTGACCGGCGGGAGACCGGCCGTCACACCGACGCTCGCTCCAGGCACTCCACCCGAACCCGGACGTTGTGCGGGGTCAGGGTCATGCGCGGTTCGACGTGCGGTGGTCGCGGTGCACCGTGCGTGAACCGCCAGCGGGACACGATCGTGGCCAGGGCCAGAGTCGCCAGCGTCATCGCGTAGTTGTCGCCGATGCACTTGCGCGCGCCTCCGCCGAAGGGGATGAGGGCGCCGCGCACCTGCTCGTGTTCCGGAAGCCAGCGGTCGGGATCGAAGGACCCGGGGCGTGAATGGGAGCGTGCGTCGCGGTGGATGAGATACGGGCTGTAGATGAGGGTGGTGTCGGGCGGGATCACGGCGCCCGCCAACCGGGCTTCGGTGGTGGTCGTCCTGGTGAAGATCCATCCGGGCGGATAGAGGCGCAGCGTCTCGGTGATCACCCGGCGGGCAAGGTCGAGCCGAGGGAGGTCGTCCCAGGTGGCGGTCCGCGTGCCGAGGACCTTCACCGTCTCGGCGCGCAACCGTTCCTGGACGCCGGGGTGTTGGCACAGCAGATGGACGGCCCAGGTGAGGGCCACCGCGGTGGTGTCGATGCCGGCGACCAGCAGAGTCATGATCTGGGCGTGGATCTCGGAGTCGCTGAGGGATCCCCCGGCCTCGTCGCGGGTGTCGAGGAGCATCGACAGTACGTCGCCGTGGCTCGTTCCGTCTTTCCGGTAGAGGCCGATGGTCTTGCTGACGGCGGACCACGCGCGGTCGCGCGCACGCTCGTAGCGCAGGTTCGGCGGGAGCGGCAGACGGCGCAACAGGGGTGGCAACACGGCCTGCTGGTAGATGCCCCGGAAGATGTCCGGAAGGCACAGGGTGACGGTCTCCACGGCCGGACGCGCCGCTTTGTCCGTGAAGAGGGTCCGGGCGATGGTGGAACTGGCGAGCCCGTACATCTCCACGCCCACGTCGACGGTCCGTCCGTCGCTCCAGCCGGTCGTGAGCGCGTCCGTCTCCTCGGTCATGATGGCCGCGTACTCACGCAGGCAGGTGCGCGAGAACGCCGGCTGCAAACTGCGCCGCAGCCGTCGATGGGCGCTGTGGGGGCAGGACGCGATGCCATTGCCGAGCGCGTTCCCTACTCGCTCGATAATGGGACCGCCCTTGTCGAACGTGCGGTCCTGCAGGAGGACCTCCTGCACGAGTTCGGGCCGGCAGACCACGAGGGCCCGCTGCGGACCCAGCCGTATCTGGACCAGATCGCCGTGCGCGGGGAGGGTGTTGAGGAAACCCAGAGGGTCCCGGAGCAGAGGAAGCAGATGCCCGACGATCGGCAGTGCCCCGGGAGCCTGTGCGATGCCCGCTTGGTCCGTTGCCATGGAGTGCCGGCCCTTCTTGTCGGTCCGGGATCGGAAGGCGGGAGTACTGCTCACCGGTCGACGGTGATCTTCCGGGACGCGTGGTCCCGGCTCGGGAGCAGCATCTGCAGGTGGTCGTGCTGTTCGTCCGGAGCGCCCGCTGCGGGGGGCATCGCGTAGCGGGTGGTGTTCCCGTACCAGCGCAGGCAGCCGTTGGTCCACTGCCGCATGCCGGCGGTGACCCCCAGGATGTCCGCGCGGACGGCGGGCGGCACACCGCGGTCCGTCAGAAAGGGCGCGAGTTCCGCCTCGGCGGCCAGGAAGTCGGCCACTCGTGCTCGGACCCTGGCGGCGGCGCGGTCGATGGCCTGCGTGCGGGAGATCTTGCCGTCGTGCTGCATGACGATGACGACGTTATGGAAGTCACCTCGCATGCTGTCCAGACGAATGGAGTGCAGGTCGTTCTGCCAGGCGACCACATCGCTCGCGGCCTCGATCATCGCCCGGAACAGACCCGTGTCGTACACGTCCGCGGGCACCTCGGTGTCCTGGCTGAGTTCGACGAGGTCGAAGCCGAACTCCATGCCCACGGACAGCCGCCTGGTCTGGGTGAAGCTGTCCATCTTCGGCGGAGTGCCGCGGAACCGGTTCATGGATTCCTCGGCGAATCCCCGGAAAAACAGGTCCAGATGACGGTTCAGCCGTGCGTGCAGTGTCGGCGACAGTCTTTCGCCGGTACGGATCGACAGATCCGCGAGCGCTTCGGTGAAAGGAGTCCGTTCCTCCGCGGAGACCGGGTCATTTCCGGTGTTGATGATGTCCATGAGGCGCAGGTGGACCGGTTCCCAGGCCTCCGGGGTGTCGTAGACCTTCAGCGTGTGCAGGTCGTCCAGGATGAAGGTGAAGAAAAGCCATTCCGCGCAGAGGCAGAGATCTTCGAAAGAGGCTTCCGGGTAGGTCCAGGCGACGAAGTGCCCGTAGCCCGCCTTCAATCGATCCCGGCCGGCCTGTGTGGCTGTCAGCCCCAGGCTGTCGCCGAGTGAGTGGACGTATTCCTCGATCCGCTGGGCGTGCGGGCTGACGGACGGGGGATCGGGCTCCGCGAACGTCGGGATCATGGCGAGCACTGGGTCCTCCATGTCTGCTGCGTCGGCGTTGCTGGGGGCATGTGAGGTGTCGTCAGACTGTCTGCCACCGCATCGAGATGCCGAGGAGTCGGCGGGCGACCGATGCTCGGAGGGCTTGCCACGGGGTGCCCCGGCCCGAAGAAGCCGTGGTGGGAGGCACCGGCACGGGCGGCGGCATGGACTTCCCCTTCCGTGTGAACACGAGCAGACGCGGTGTCTTCGGGGTACGCCGTTCAATCACATCGCAGTTCAGTCGAGACTGGAAGTGGCCGCCTTTGATTCTGTCGTGATTGGTACGTACACCCGGCTGAACGTTTGACGAACTACATCAGTAGATACAGGCGCACGCCGCAGCGACAAGTGATCGAGCGGGGCGCACGAGGGTGCAGAAGCGATCCGAAGTCGCGCTGGACGGTCGATTCAAGGCACGCACCGTCCAATGCGCCGGTGCGCCGGAGCACATGGCGCTCCACCGGAGCGCACGGTTTCGGAAAGGTGACGGGCGACGCGTCTGCTTGGCCTGCGTGGCGAGTGGGAGACAAGCGCACAAACAGCTCCGGCGTCCGTCCCGAACTGATGGGACGGACGCCGGATTTGACGGGTCGGGTCGATTCAGTCGCCGCGCCACCAGCGCAGCAGCCGCTGGAACACGCCTGCCCGGCCGACCTGTTCGGCCGCTCCCGGCGCCCCCACCGATGCCGCGGCGAGGGGCTGCTCGGCCACGGGTTCCGCGGTGGCAGGCGGTTGCACGGGGCACTGGGGCTGCTGCACCGTACCGACCTGCCAGTCCTGCGTGCGCTGCGAGGGCACAGGGTTGATGGAGGGCCGCTCCATCACGTCCTGCTGGGGCTTCGGCGCGAAGTAGACCGGCAGTTCCACCAGGTGCCGGCTCACGATGGACGCCCGCCAACGCAACTCGTCTTCATCACAGGCGAGTTCGACATCGGGAAGCCGGGTCAGCAGTGCGTCGACGCCCACGTCGGCGATGGCACGGCCGATGTCCTGGCCGGGACACTCGTGAGCACCGCCGCCGAAGGCGAGGTGGGAGCGGTTGCCCTGCATGTTGGCGTTGAGGTCGGGGCGCACGCGCGGGTCGACGTTGCCGGGCGCGATACCGAGGAGGAGGGCGTCGCCCTTGCGGATGTGCTGGCCACCCAACTCCGTGTCCCGCTTGGCGATGTAAGGCAGGATGGTGGTGAACGGCGGCTCGTCCCACAGGGTCTGCTCGACCGCCTCGGGCACAGTCATCTGGCCGCCGTTGAGCTGCGCCCGAAAGCGCGGGTCGGTGAGCACCACACGCAGAACGTTGGCCAGCAGGTTGGCGGTGGTCTCATAGGCGGCGATCAGGACGACGCGCAGGTGCTGGCTGATCTCGTCGTCGGTCAGCCGCGCGGGGTGGTTGATCAGGTGACTGGTGAAGTCGTCCAGAGGCGCGGCCCGGCGGCGGGCGGTCAGCCGTACCAGGGCGTCCATGATGTACGCGTTGCTGGCGATCGCGGTCTCGGTGCCCTTGAGCATGTCGCGGGCGGCCTGCACGATCTGATCGTTGTACTCCTCCGGCATTCCGAGGATCTCGCACATCACGGCCATCGGCAGGTACTCGGCGAACTGACTGACGAGGTCTGCCCTGCCTTCCCCGCAGAACTTGTTGACGAGCTGCTGGGTCGCGCGATTGATGTAGCGGCGGATGCCTCGGTGGTCGATGGTCGACATGGCGCCCGTGACCGCGCCGCGCAGCCGCAGGTGTTCGTCGCCCTCGGCGTGGCAGCAGATGGGCTGCCAGGCGATGTGCGGCATGAGCGGGTGATCGGGCTTGATCGTGCCGTCCTGGAGGGCGCTCCACTGCCGGGGGTCCCGGCAGAACTGCGAGGACGTACGCACCATGTGCAGGTTCTCGCTGTGGCCGAGCACCACCCAGATCGGTACGTCCTCGTGCAGCAGGGCGGGAGCCACCGTGCCGTACTGCGCGCGGAGCTCCTCGTAAACGGCCCCCAGATCCTCTGCCCCCGGACCGTACAACCGGCGCAACCCGCCGGGGCCGATGCCGTGGGCGGGGCAGCCGGGGGGCGGGGCGGTGAGGGGCTCGTCCGTGTCGGTCGGGGAGAAGGGGTCAGGCGTCACGATGGTCGCTCCGAAGCTGAGGTGGATCAGGTGGGAAAGGAGAGGTCGAGGTCGGGTGCGCCGCTCACGCCGGCGTCTTCGCCGTCGCCAGCGCGTGCAGGAAGCGCATCAGGGTCATCAGGACGTCCCGGCTGGAGGCCCGGCGGCGGGCGTCGCACTCGATGATCGGGATCTCCTCGGCCAGGTCGAGGGCGCTGCGCAGGTCCTCGATGGGGTAACGCGGCCCGTCGGGGAAGGAGTTGACGGCCACCACGAAGGGCACGCCCCGCTCCTCCAGTCGTCCTATGACGTCGAAGCTGACCTCGAGACGGCGCGTGTCGATCAGGACGACCGCGCCGAGCGCGCCTTCGAACAGGCCGTTCCACAGGAACCAGAAGCGTTCCTGGCCGGGCGTGCCGAAGAGGTAGAGCACCAGCTGGTCGGTGATGCTGATGCGGCCGAAGTCCATGGCCACGGTGGTGGCCGTCTTCGACTCGGAGCCGTAGTTGTCGTCGACCCCGACGCCGGCCTGCGTCATGGTCTCCTCGGTGGTCAGCGGCCTGATCTCGCTGACCGAACCGACCATCGTCGTCTTGCCGACTCCGAAGCCGCCCACGATCACGATCTTCACCGCGGCCCGGGCCGTATGCGGCAGATGATCCTCTGTGCGTGGTCCGGGGATGGTGTCAGAGCCTTTGAAGTCCATGCATCACCGCTTCGAGGAGGGAACGGTCGGGGAGCGCCTGCCGCACGATCGGGGCGCGCGCCTGCACCAGTTCGGCCGCCAGCATCTCGGTGAGCAGTACGGTCATCACGCTGAACGGCAGGTTCAGATAGGCCGAGAGCTCGGCCACCGAGAGGGGGGCCGCGCACAACCGGAGCGTCGCCGTCTGCTCCGGTGTGGCCGAGGGCGGCGGGTCGGCGCGCGCCACGATTAAGGTCACCAGATCGATGTCCGCCCGCTCGCCGTCCGGTCCGGCGACGACGTACAGCCGTTCCGGGGCCTTCTGGTCGCCCTGCTTGGCGGGCTGCGGGATCGGTGGCGGGGGTGGTTGCCGGTTCTGATGTCGTCGCCGGCGTTGCGGAGGAGTCATACGGCCTGCCCGTTGCGTCGGGGTGGACTGGTGAGGTGAGCGCCGATGCGGACGACGAGGTCGCGCATGCGGTTGCTCATCAGGCCCGGTTCGGCGACCACGTCCGACAGGACCGCGAGGTAGGCGTTGGGGCCGGCGGCCATCAGATAGAAGTAGCCGCCGTTGATCTCGATGAGGACCATCTTCATCCGGCCGTCGCTGTCCGGGATCTCCTGGGCGACGGCGCCCGCGAGGCTCTGCAGGCCCGCGCAGGCCGCGGCGACGCGGTCGGCCGCGTCCGGGTCACCTCCGTAGCGAGCGATGCGCAGGCCGTCCGCGGACAGCACCACGATCATCTCGATGCCCGGTACTCCATCGGCGAGATCCTTGAGCATCCAGTCGAAGTTGGCTCGCTGCTGGATCACTTGGGGTCCCTCTCGTCGTCGGCCTCAAGGCGGGCCGGCTCGTTGGTCGGCTGGGGAATGTCGAACGGGTCGGGTGTGCCCTTCAGGCCGTTCCAGAACGCCTCGACCCAGAGCCCCGGTTCGGGCTCGTCCTTCTCCTCCGGCTCGGGCTCGGGTTCGGGCGTCGCCCAGGCGGACCGGGACTCCTGGGCCTCCCGTTCGGCGCGCTCGGCCGCGGCCTGTTCGGCGAGCCGCACGCTGAGCGGCGTCTTGACCCGGCTGCGCCGCTGCGGCAGACCGCCCGCCGTCCACTCGGTGACCACGGGGACGTCGTCCTCCATGGAGACGCCGGCGGGGATGCGCGGGCTGGTGGGGCGGCGGCGCTTGGGGGCACGCTTGGGACCCTCGATGCCGCCGATGTCGAGCTTGGGCGCGGCGGTGGCGCCGATGCCGTGGGCGAGGCCCGGCGCGATGTCCTCGGTGACCATGACGCGCGGCACGACGAGTACGGCGCGGACGCCGCCGTACGCCGAGGCGCGCAGCGAGATCTGCATGTCGTACGCCTTGCACAGACGGCCCACGACGGCGAGGCCGAGGCGCGGGGACTCGCCGAGCTCCTGGAGGTCGACACCGGCCTTGGCGCGCTCCAGCATGCCCTCGGCCTTGGCGCGGGCCTCCTCGCTGAGGCTGACGCCGGCGTCCTCGATCTCGATGGCGATGCCGGTCTGCACCTCGGTGGCGGTGACGTGCACCTTGGTCTGCGGCGGCGAGTAGCGCGTGGCGTTGTCGAGGAGTTCGGCGCAGGCGTGGATGACCGGCTCGACGGAGATGCCGCGGATGTTGACCTTGGCGATGGTGTCCAGCGAGATGCGCCGGTACTCCAGGATCCGGGACATGGCGCCGCGCAGCACGCTGTAGAGCGGGACGGGCTGCGGCCACTGGCGGCCGGGGCGGCCGCCGCCGAGGACGGAGATGGAGTCGGCGAGCCGGCCGATCAGCGCGGTGCCGTGGTCGATGCGCAGCAGGTCGTCGAAGACCTCGGGGTTGCGGCCGTGGTCCTCCTCCATCTCGCGGAGTTCCTTGGCCTGCTGGTGCACGATCGCCTGGACGCGGCGGGCGATGCTGACGAAGGAGCGCTGCGAGGAGTCCCTGATGGCTTCCTCGATGTCGATGATGTCGAGCACCGTCTTGAGCAACGACAGCTGCGACTCGGGCAGTTCGGCGTAGCTCGGGTCGACGTTGGGAAGTTGGCGAATCACCTCTGTGGGCGAATTTCCCCTGCGCAGCCAGTAGATCGCGTTGGGGGCGATCTCGCGCGCGAAGCGGAGCATCTGCTGCTCGTGCCCGGCGATGCGCTGTTCCAGATACGCAGTGTGACGGGCGCTCTGCTCGCGCAGTTCCCGCAGGCTGCGGCCGCGCCGGACCGCTTCGGCCGCCGTCGCGATCACCAGGAGCGTGGCGGCGGCGCCGCACCAGCCGACGGCGGCCCGGGCCGGGTCGGTCACCACGGCGACGGCGGCGCCGGTCACCGCGGCCATCAGTATCGCGGGCAGCAACAACACGCGCGCGTAAGGCAGTTCGCGGCGCCCGGGCGGGGATTGAACACTCACCATTTAGGCCCTCTGAAACGAATCGGCAGGGAGTCGCGCATATAGGGAACAAGCGCACGAATACATCTCAACTCGGTGCGCTGCGGGCGAGCTTAGTCCGACCGGATCATCGCCGTGTCATATTCAGCAAGCCCCTGAAAAGGGACACCGGAAGCGAGTACTCTCGGCTCCATTTACACGGTGTGCCCGCAGTCGTACACAGCGAGTGACGGCGAATGGGGGTGCGAAAATCACTCACCGTGACGGGTGAAGAGCGGCGTACGGCCGTGACCCGGCGGCCGGTTCAGACGCCGGCGATGCGCAGCGCCGCGTCCGCCGTGGCCTCCGCGAACACCGACACCGAGCGGTCGGGGTCGGAGCGGTGCACGAGGATCACACCCTCGATCAGCCCGAACAGCAGGTCCGTCCGGAGGTCGAGCTCGGTCTTGGCGAGCGCCCCGCCGGCGGGCGTAGCCGCGAGCAACTGCCGGTAGGCGTCCTTGAGTTCGGCGCGTACGGCATGGAAGCCCGCGAACCGCTCGGCGCGCACCTCGGGCAGCAGGTACAGGCCACCGAGATTGTGCGGGCCGCCGCACAGCAGCTCCACGTCCGTGCGACACAGCTCCCACAGGCGCTCCCCGGCCGGCCTCGCGTCGTCGGCGAGGAGGTCGCGGGCGCATGCCAGCGAGGGCGTGACGGTGGACTCCAGGAGCTCGGCGAGGAGTTCCTCCTTGCCGGAGACGTAGTGGTACATGGAGGCCTGGCGCATGCCCGCCCGCTCGGCGACCGCCCGGGTGGAGGTGGCCGCGTAGCCAAGGGTGGTGAACAACTCGGCGGCGGCGGTGAGCAGTTCGTCGCGCGGCGAGAGCCCGCTGTCCGGCCTCCGCGCGGCCCGCGGCCGGCCGACCCGGCGCCCACCTGTCGTCCCCATGCGTTCGATCCTCGCACACCGGCCCTGCCGCCGGCCTCGCGGTGATCTTGGTGAGGACCCGGTAACCGACCGGCAACGCGCGGGCAACGCCCTCGACCCGCCGCGCCCTTCTAATTTCTGTCGACCGACAGAAATACCCGACGAGCCACCCCGCAGCCGGAGGTCCGCGATGGCGACAGCGACCACGTACGGAGCCCGAGACCATGCCCGCGCCCAGGAGGGCGCCCGCGCCGAGGCCATGCCCGTGGTCCCGGCGACCGACTGGCCGGCCCCGCCCTGCGAGGCGGGTCACCTGCTGTGGGCCGAGACGGTGGCGGGCGGCAACTACACCCACCGGGTACTGGCCCGCGGTACCGAGCTGCGCCTGACCGACCTGCGCGGCGACGCCTGCGCCCATCTGCTGCTGTACGTCGCCGACCGGCCCTGGGAGCGGCTGAACGTGGCCGACACGGTGAAGGTGCAGTGGAACGCCTACCTGGGCGAGGGCCGGCTGCTGCTGTCCGACCAGGGCCGGGTCCTGGCGTCGGTGGTCGCCGACACCTCCGGACGGCACGACGCGCTGTGCGGCACCTCCACCCTCGTACGCAACACGCAGCGGTACGGCGATGGCACCCCGCAGTCCGCCTCCCCCGCCGGCCGGGAGCTGCTGAAGCTGGCGGCGGCCAAGAACGGTCTGGAGCCCCGCGACCTGCCGCCCTCCCTCTCCTTCTTCCAGGGCCTGCGGATACGCGACGACGGCTCCCTCGACTTCACGGGCTCGGCCGGCCCCGGCGGCAGCGTCACGCTCCGCACCGAGCAGGACGTCACCGTGCTGATCGCCAACGTGCCGCACCCGGCCGATCCCCGGCAGGAGTACGTCTCCACCCCGCTGGAGGTCCTGGCCTGGCGCGCCGCGCCGACCGCGCCGGGCGACCCGCTGTGGGACGCCACCCCCGAGGGCCGCCGCGCCTTCCTCAACACCGCCGAATTCCTCGCCTCCAGGGGGCTCGCATGAAGACCGTGGTTCCGGCCCGCGCCGCCTGGTCGTCGATCGTCCGCGAGGGCGGCACACTGACCGTCACCGATTTGCACGGCAACCAGGCCGTCGACTTCCTCGTGTACGACGCCCACGACACGTCCGTCCGCTACAGCGCGCCCGACACGATCCAGGCGCAGGGCAACCTCTTCCTGACCACGGGCAGTGTGCTGATGTCCAACGAGCACACGCCGCTGATGACGGTGGTCGAGGACGAGGTCGGCCGGCACGACACGGTCGGCGGCGCCTGCTCCAAGGAGTCCAACACCCTGCGCTACGGCCACCACACGTTCGCGCAGCACGCCTGCGTCGACAACTTCCTGGCCGAGGGCGCCCGGCACGGCCTCGGCAAGCGCGACCTCGTCTCCAACATCAACTGGTACATGAACGTGCCGGTCGAGCAGGACGGCACCCTCGGCATCGTCGACGGCCTCTCCGCCCCGGGCCTCAGGCTCACCCTGCGCGCCGAGCGCGACGTCCTCGTCCTCGTCTCCAACTGCCCCCAGATCAACAACCCCTGCAACGGCTTCGAGCCGACCGCGGTGGAGATGACGATCACCGGAGCCACGCGATGACCTTCGACACCCTGCTGGTCGCCAACCGCGGCGAGATCGCCGTGCGGATCATCCGCACGGCCCGCGAACTCGGACTGCGCACGGTCGCCGTGTACTCCGACCCCGACCGCTCGGCACCGCACGTCCGCCTCGCCGACGAGGCGGTACGGCTCGGCCCCGCGCCCGCGAAGGAGTCGTACCTCGACGCCGACCTGGTGCTGAAGGCGGCCAAGGACACGGGCGCGGGGGCCATCCACCCCGGCTACGGCTTCCTGTCCGAGGACGCCCTGTTCGCACGCCGGTGCGAGGAGGCCGGGATCGTGTTCGTGGGTCCGACGCCGGAGCAGCTGGAGCTGTTCGGCGCCAAGCACACGGCACGGGCGGCGGCCGAGGCGGCGGGGGTGCCGCTGGCGCCGGGGACCGGGCTGCTGGCATCACTGGACGAGGCCCTCGCCGAGGCCGCGGTCATCGGCTACCCCGTCATGCTGAAGGCGACCGGGGGCGGCGGCGGCATCGGCATGTCGGCCTGCCGGTCGGCCGAGGAGCTGGCCGACGCCTGGGAGCGGGTCCAGCGCGTCGCCGCCGCGTCCTTCGCCTCCGCAGGGGTGTTCCTGGAGCGTCTGGTGGAACGCGCCCGCCATGTCGAGGTGCAGGTCTTCGGCGACGGCGAGGGCGGGATCGTCACCTTCGGCGACCGCGACTGCTCGCTGCAGCGCCGCAACCAGAAGGTCGTGGAGGAGGCACCCGCTCCCGGCCTGCCGGACCGGGTGCGCGAGCGACTGGCCTCCAGCGCCCGCGACCTGTGCGCCTCCGTCGACTACCGCTCGGCCGGCACGGTCGAGTTCGTCTACGACGCCGCCCGCGAGGAGGCCTACTTCCTGGAGGTCAACACCCGTCTGCAGGTGGAGCATCCGGTCACCGAGGAGGTGTACGGCGTCGACCTGGTCGCCTGGATGCTGCGCCTGGCCCGCGGCGATCGCGACGTCGTCCGCGACCCGGGCGCCCCCCGCGGCCACGCCGTCGAGGCCCGCCTCTACGCCGAGGACCCCTCACGCGAACACCGGCCCAGCGCCGGCCTGTTGACACGGGTGGAGTTCCCGCCGGGCGTGCGCGTGGACGGCTGGGTGGAGACCGGCACCGAGGTGACGACGTCGTACGACCCGATGCTCGCGAAGATCATCGCCTACGGCTCCGACCGCGCCCACGCGCTCCGCAGGCTAGACGAGGCCCTCTCCCGCACCCGTGTCGACGGGATCGAGACCAACCTGGGCCTGGTCCGGGCGGCCCTGGCGGACGACGCCTTCCGCGCGGCCGGCCACTCCACGGCGACCCTCGCCCACGTCAGCGACCCCACTCCCCGGATCGAGGTCGTCTCCGCCGGCACCCTCACCACCGTGCAGGACTGGCCGGGCCGCACCGGCTACTGGCAGGTCGGCGTGCCCCCGTGCGGCCCGATGGACGACCTGTCCTTCCGGCTCGGCAACCGGGCCCTCGGCAACCACGAGGGCGCTCCCGGTCTCGAATGCACGCTCCAGGGACCTGCGTTGAGGTTCACCCACCCGACGACGGTCTGCGTGACGGGCGCGCCCGCCGAGGTCACCGTCGACGGGACGCCGGTCGCGCAGTGGGAGCCGGTGACGGTGCCCGCGGGCGCCGTACTGGAGGTCGGAGCACCCGCGCGGCACGGCCTGCGCACCTACGTCCTGTTCGCCGGCGGCCTCGACGTCCCGGCCTTCCTGGGCAGCGCGAGCACCTTCACCCTGGGCCGCTTCGGCGGGCACGGCGGCAGGGCGCTGCGGACCGGGGACGTGCTGCACGGTGGGACGGTCACCGAGGGAACCCCGGCCGCCGAACGCCCGGACTTCACGGCCGTCTGGCACATCGGCGCCGTCGAAGGCCCGCACGCGGCACCGGAGTTCTTCACCGAGGACGACATCCGCGACTTCTACGCCGCCGACTGGAAGGTCCACTTCAACTCGGCGCGCACCGGCGTGCGTCTGGTCGGCCCCAAGCCCCGCTGGGCCCGCACCGACGGCGGCGAGGCGGGCCTGCACCCGTCCAACATCCACGACACGCCCTACTCGGTCGGCGCCGTCGACTACACCGGTGACATGCCGGTGCTGCTCGGCCCGGACGGCCCGTCCCTCGGCGGGTTCGTGTGCCCCGCGACGGTGCTGAGCGGCGAGCGCTGGAAGCTGGGCCAGCTGCGGCCGGGCGACACGGTGCGCTTCGTGCCCGTGAACGTGGACGGCTCGGCCCGCCCGGAGATCGTGGACGGAGGCATCCTCGCCCGCGACGGCGACGTGACGTACCGCCGCAGCGGCGACGACAACCTGCTCGTCGAGTTCGGCCCCATGCAGCTGGATCTGGCGCTGCGCATGCGGGTGCACGCCCTGATGGAGGCGGTGGCCTCCGACGGTCCCGAGGGCATCACGGACCTCACCCCCGGCATCCGCTCCCTCCAGATCCAGGCGGACCCGGCCCGCCTGCCCCAACGCGAACTCCTCGCCGCCGTAAGGGAGATCACGGTCACCCTGCCGCCCACGGACCAACTGGTGGTCCCCTCCCGCACGGTCCACCTCCCCCTCTCCTGGGACGACCCGGCGACCCGCGAGGCGATCGCCCGCTACATGGCGGGAGTCCGCGACGACGCCCCCTGGTGCCCCTGGAACATCGAGTTCATCCGCCGGGTCAACGGCCTGGAGTCGGTGAACGACGTCTACGACACGGTCTTCGCCGCCGATTACCTCGTACTCGGCCTGGGAGACGTCTACTTGGGCGCCCCCGTGGCCACCCCGCTGGACCCCCGGCACCGCCTGGTGACCACGAAGTACAACCCGGCCCGGACCTGGACCGCCGAGAACTCGGTCGGTATCGGCGGCGCCTACCTGTGCGTCTACGGCATGGAGGGCCCCGGCGGCTACCAGTTCGTGGGTCGTACGACCCAGGTGTGGTCGGGATGGCAGCAGCGCGGCGCGTTCGAGCCCGGGTCGCCCTGGCTGCTGCGCTTCTTCGACCGCGTCAAGTGGTATCCGGTGGACGCGGACGAACTCCTCGACCTGCGTGCCGACATCACCTCCGGCCGTTTCGTGCCGCGCATCGAGGAGGGCACGTTCTCGCTCGCCGAGTACCAGGCCTTCCTCGCCGACAACGCGGAGTCCATAGGGGAGTTCAGGGCCCGGCAGCAGGCGGCCTTCGCGACGGAGCGGGACGCGTGGGAGGCGGCGGGCGAGTTCGCGCGCGCCGAAGCGGCGTCCGCGCCGGCGGCTTCCCCGGCCGAGGTGACGGTCCCGGCCGGGGGCCGTCTCGTGGAAGCCGAGTTCGCGGCTTCCGTCTGGCAGTTGAACGTGAGCCCGGGCGACGAGGTGACGGCCGGACAGCCGCTCCTCGCCCTGGAGGCGATGAAGATGGAGTCCAGGGTGCACGCGCCGATGGCCGGTGTGGTGACGGAGGTCCTGGCCCGGCCCGGCGACCAGGTGGAGGCGGGGACGGCGCTGCTCGTCCTGGCCCCGGCGACGACCTGAGACTCCGGTCGACGCACTCAGGCTCCGGTCGACGCACTGAACGCGACGGTCGACGAACTCGAACCCCGGTCAGGAACTTGAACGCTCCGGTCGACGAACCGAAAGAGGCACACAGCATGTCCGCTCTCTCCCGAGTCCGCGCCGCCTACGCCCGCGTCGAGGCGGTGGACCGCCCCGAGATCTGGATCGACCTGCGCCCCCGGGACCAGGTCGAGGCGGAGGCGCGGGCGGTCGACGAGCGGGTCGCCGCCGGTGAGCGGCTCCCGCTCGCCGGACGTCTGTTCGCGGCCAAGGGCAACATCGACGTGGCCGGGCTGCCCACGACGGCGGGCTGCCCGGCGTACGCCTACCGGCCCGAGTCCGACGCGCCGGTGGTGGCGCGGCTCCGGGCGGCGGGCGCGATCGTGCTGGGGACGACGAACCTGGACCAGTTCGCGACGGGTCTGGTGGGCACCCGCTCCCCCTACGGCGCCGTGCGCAACGCCCACGACCCCTCCCGGGTGAGCGGGGGGTCGAGCTCCGGATCGGCGGTCGCCGTGGCGCTCGGCATCGTCGACTTCGCCCTCGGCACGGACACCGCCGGTTCGGGCCGGGTCCCGGCGGCCTTCAACGGCATCGTCGGCCTCAAGCCGACCCGCGGCCTGGTGCCCACCACGGGCGTCGTCCCGGCCTGCGCCTCCCTCGACTGCGTGACGGTGTTCGCCCGTACCCTCCCGGAGGCCGAGCAGGCCCTGTCGTTCATGGCGTCCCCGCCGGCCCGGGAACTCCCCCCGCTCGCCCAGCGGGCGCCGGGCCCCTGGCGTGTCGCGGTCCCGGCACCCGGTCAGCTGGGCGAACTGGACGACGGCTGGGCGGAGGCGTACGAGGCGGCCGTGGAGCAGCTCAGGTCGGCCGGTGCCGAGGTGCGCACGCTCGACCTGCCGCCCTTCACCGAGGCGGCGGCGATGCTCTACGAGGGCGCGTTCGTGGCCGAGCGCTACACGGCGGTGGGCGCATTCGTCGACAAAGCGACCGTCGACGGCACCGAGGGTCTGGACCCCACCGTCGCCGGCATCATCACCCGGGCCCGCGACATCCCCGCCCACCGGCTCTACGCCGACCTGGACCGACTCGCCGACCTGCGCGCCCGTGCCCTCGCCGAGCTCGCCGACTCCGACGCCCTGCTCCTGCCCACCGCGCCCGGCCACCCCACCCTCGCCGAGGTCGCCGCAGACCCGCTGGGCAGCAACGCGCGCCTGGGGCGGTTCACCAACTCCACCAACCTCTTCGACCTGGCGGCCGTCGCCGTACCGGCGGGCGAGGCGAACGGCCTGCCGTTCGGGGTGATGCTGATCGGCCCGGCGTTCACGGACCAGCGGCTGACGGCGATCGCCGCGCTGCTCCGCCCGGAGACACGGGTCGCGGTGGTCGGCGCCCATCTGTCCGGTCAGCCGCTGAACCCCCAGCTGCTGTCCCTGGGCGCCCGCCTGGAGCGCACGACCACGACCGCCCCGGCGTACCGTCTGCACGCCCTGCGGACCACCCCGCCGAAGCCGGGCCTGGTCCGGGTCGAAGAAAAAGGGGCCGCGATCGAGGCCGAGGTGTGGCGGCTGCCGGCCGAGGGCCTGGGCCGGCTGCTGGCCGCCCTTCCCCGCCCGATGACCCTGGGCGCCGTGGAACTGGCGGACGGCTGCCTCGTCCCCGGTTTCCTGTGCGAACCGAGCGCTCTCGACGAGGCCGCCGAGGACATAACGTCGTACGGTGGCTGGCGGGCGTACCGCGACGCTCGCCGGGGGTTGTAGCCCCTCAGGTCCCTGGACCCGGGACGTTCGGCCCTGCGAACAGACCTTTGGCTCATGTGTGGCGCGCGCGGATCCCAGAATGATGGGATGATCAGCGATGGGGAGCGCTGCCCGTGACCTGACGCACCGTGGTGGTGAGCGCAGTGCCTGTCGACGAGGACCCGCAGGAACCGGCCGAACAGCACACAGATCCGCTCGGGGACCCCTACCTACGTACGCGATTCACACTGCCGTCGCGGCCCGTCACCTTCCTGTCGCGGCCGCGGCTCACAGAGCGGCTGGACCACTCGCCGCAGGCGCCGTTGACCATGGTCAACGGCGGGGCCGGCGCCGGGAAGACGCTGCTGGTCGCCGACTGGGCCGCCGGCCGGGAACGGCCGGTCGCGTGGCTGACCATGGAGGCCGAGGAGAAGCGGCCCGGAATGTTCTGGGCGTATTTTCTCCAGGCCCTCCGTACCAGTGGCAGGCCGCTCTCGGACCGGATCCGCGGTCCGGCCGACGCCTACCACGTGGACCGCAGACTGCTGACGGCGATCGCCGAGGACCTCGCCATCGCGGAACCGCCCGTCACCGTCGTACTCGACGAGTACGAGCGTGTGACGGAACCGGAGATCGCGGAGCAGCTGGAGTTCGTGCTGCAGCACGCCGGGCGGGGGCTGCGGCTGGTCCTCGTCACCCGCACCGAACCGATGCTCTCCCTGCACCGGTACCGGGCGGCGGGCGAACTGCGGGAGATCCGCGCCGCCGAGCTGGCCTTCACCCCCGAGGAGACGGTGGCCCTGCTGGAGCGGCACGGACTGCGCCTGTCCGTGGACGCGGCGCGGGCACTCGTGGACCGCACCCGGGGCTGGGCCGCCGGACTGCGGCTGTCCGCCCTCGCCGCGCAGGAGAGCCAGGACCCGGAGGCCTACCTCAAGGAGTTCGAGGCGGACCGGAGCACCATCGCCGACTTCCTGCTGGCCGAGGTGCTCAAGCGGCAGACGGAGGCGACACAGGACCTCCTGCTGCGGGTCAGCGTCCTGGACCGCTTCAGCCCCGAGCTGGCGAACGCGCTGACAGGCCGCGCCGACGCCGCGGGCATCCTCGCCGACCTGCACCGTGAGAACGCCTTCGTCGAGCAGCTGGGGCACTCGTGGTACCGCCTGCACCCGCTGTTCGGGGAGATACTCCGCACCCACCTGTGTGTGCGCCGTCCCGGTCTGGAGCCCGAGCTCCACCGGCGGGCCGCGCGATGGCTGCGGCGGGCGGGGTCGCTCCCGGAGGCGCTCGCCCACGGAGCCGCGGCGGGCGACTGGGACTTCACCGCCGGCGCGCTCGTCGACGACCTGTCCATCGGCCGGTTCTTCACCGGTCTGCGCTCCGACGACCTCGCCGGGCTGTTCTCCCGGATGGGGCCCGAGGCAACCAGCCCCGCCATCGACCTCGTACGGGCGGCTCGCGACCTCTCCCACGGCGACTTCCGGCACGGCACGGCCCATCTGCGCCAGGCACGCGCCCGGCTGGACACCGTCGCCGGCGATCCGGCGGCCGCCCAGCTGAGCTGTGCGCTGCTGGAGGCCCTGGCCGCCCGGCTGACCGGCTCCGCCACCCTTGCGGAGCTGGCCGCCGAGTCCGCCGACGAGGTGCGCCAGGAGGTGGCCCCCGACCTGCTGGACAAGCATCCCGAGCTGACCGCGCTCCTGCTCACCCATCTGGGCTCCGCGCGCCTGTGGGCCGGACGTTTCGAGGAGGCGCGAGCCGCGCTGTCCAAGGCGGCCGACTCCCCCGACAGCGCCTCGACCGTGCTGGCCCGGGAGGAGTCGATGGGGCACCTCGCGCTGATCGACTACCTGGACGGCTGGCCCGGCAGGGCCGAGCACAAGGCCCTGGAGGCGGTGGCCGAGGCGGAACGTTTCGGCACGTCCGCGCCGGTCGGCTCCGGGATCGAGCAGGTGGTGCTGGCGGGCGTCGCCGTCGACCGCAACGAACTGGGCCGGGCCAGGGCCCTCCTGGACGAGGCCGCCGAACGCACCGCCACCCCGCACGATCCGGTCACGGCCGCCGGCCGGGCCGTCGTCACCGCCCGGCTCGAGCTGGCCCGGGGCGACGCCCGCGCGGCCGTCGAGGCGGCCGACCCGGACGTCTGCGCCGTGGTGGCCTCGCCCTGGGCCGAGAGCCACGAGCGGCTGGTGGCGTCCGCCGCCCGCCTGGCCGAAGGCCGGGCCGGGGAGGCGGCGGAGATGCTGCGGAAGCTGGGTGACGACCTGCCGTCGTGCACGACGGAGGCCGCGCGCATCCAGTTCGCCGTCGGCAACGAGGAGGAGGCCATCGACCTCCTGCTCAGCCTGCCCGACACCGACCGGGCGGGTCCGGCCGTGACCGTCCGGGCGACCCTGGTCAAAGCCATGGCCGCGGATGCCGCGGGCGATGCCGTCACCGCCCGCAGGCTCGTCGCGCAGGCCCTCCTCGACGCCCGGCACGAGCGGCTGCGGCGGCCGTTCCTCGACGCCGGGCGGTGGATCCGGCCCCTGCTGGTCACGGCTCCGCTGGACCGGCTGGCGGCGGGCTGGCTCACCGCCGGTGACCCGGCCCACGAGGACCTGTCCGTCGCGGGGGCGCCCCCCGCGCCGATCGTCGTGGAGGAGCTGAGCGCACGGGAGCGCGACGTCCTGCTGCGGGTGGCCCAGATGATGTCGACGCAGGAGATCGCCGCGGACCTGTACGTGTCGGTGAACACGGTGAAGACGCACCTGAAGAGCCTGTACCGGAAGCTGGCGGTCAACCGGCGCGCCGCCGCGGTACGCCGCGCACGCGACATGGGACTGCTGTGAGGGGACCCGGTCTCGCCCGCGACGGGTGAGGCGCCGGGTGCCCGTTTTCCGCTGCGATGGGACTGGCGGCCGACCCGGCGCCACTCCGGCCCGACTCGGCGAGGTGGGCACAGTGAAACGCTGGCGCGCTCTGATCGTCCTGGGTACGGCCCAGTTCCTGATGGTCCTGGACACCTCGGTGATGAACGTCTCGATCAGCCAGCTGGTCAAGGACTTCGACACCGAGGTCACCACCATCCAGGCCGTGATCACCCTGTACGCGCTGGTCATGGCCGCATTCATGATCATCGGGGGCAGGCTGGGCGACATCCTGGGCCGCCGCCGCGTCTTCTTCCTGGGACTCATGGTGTACGGCACCGGGTCCGCCCTGACCGCCGTGGCACCCACCGTGTGGGTCCTGGCGCTGGGCTGGTCGGTCATCGAGGGGCTCGGCGCCGCCCTGGTGCTGCCCGCCATGGCCGCCCTGGTCGCCGAGTCCTATCGCGGACCGGACCGAGCCGTCGCGTACGGCGTGATCGGCGGACTCGCCGGCGCCGGCATCGCGGTCGGCCCGCTGCTGGGCGGCTGGGTGACGACATACCTCACCTGGCGGCTGGTCTTCGCGGGTGAGGTCGTCGTGGTGCTGGCCATGCTGCTGTGCCGCCGGATGATCGCCGAGACCCCACGGCCGGGGCGGCGCCCCGGGCTCGACGGGATCGGGGCCGTGCTGTCGGCGGCCGGACTCGGGCTGGGCGTGTTCGGCGTGCTGCAGAGCAGCACCTGGGGCTGGGTCACGCCCCGCAACCCGCCCTTCACCGTCTTCGGCTTCGCCCCCACCCTCTTCGTCATCGGCGCCGCCGTCCTCGTCCTGGCGGGCTTCGCCCGCTGGGAGCGGCACCGCGACGCCCAGGGCGCCGACCCCCTCGTCCATCTGCCCATGCTGCGCAGACCGGTCCTGCGCTCCGGTCTGCTGGCCCTGCTGGGCCAGAACCTGATCCTGCTGGGGCTGTTCTTCGTCATCCCGCTGTATCTGCAGGTGGTGCAGGGCTTCGACGCGTTCCAGACGGGCCTGAGGCTGCTTCCGGTCTCGATCGCCATGCTCGCGGCCTCCGTGCTCGCCTCCGCGCTGGGGCGGGCGGCCGGCCCGCGCCGGATCGTCCGGCTGGCCCTGGCCGTCCTCACCGTGGCCGTCATATGGCTGCTGGCCACCATCGACCCGGTCATCGACGACGCGCAGTTCGCCGGAGCCATGGCCCTGGTCGGGGTGGGCACCGGACTGCTCGCCTCGCAGCTGGGCAACGTCGTCCAGTCGAGCGCCGGCGAGGAGGAGCGCAGCGAGGTCGGCGGCCTGCAGTTCACCGCGCAGAACCTCGGCTCCGCGCTCGGTACGGCGCTCATCGGCTCGATCCTCCTGGGCGCGCTGGCCCATGCCTTCACCGCCCAGGTGGCGGACGATCCGCGGCTGTCGGAGGAGGCCCGCAAGCAGACCGGCATCGCCCTGGAGTCCGGGATCTCCTTCGTCACCACCGACCAGGTGCACTCGGCGGCGCAGGGCGCCGGGCTCCCGCCGTCCGAGGTCGAGGCCATCACGGACAACTACGCGTCGGCGCAGCTCGACGGCCTGAAGGCGGCGATCCTCGCCACCGGCGGGGTCACGGTGGCGACCTTCCTCGTGACCTCCAACCTGCCGACCGGCAAAGGCCGGACGAAACCCCGGGAGTCCGGTACACCGGCCGGGACCGTCGGCTCGTCCCGCTGAACCACAAGTGGACGGCTCGTCCCCCGACCCGGAAGTGGACTGCGATGATCCGAACCGACCGCGCCGCGGCCCGCGCGGACACCTCCGAACGGGCCGCCCACACCGACTACACCGGGGGCGTCTACGGATCGATGCTCGCCGCCTCCGTGGTCATCGGCGCCGGCTCGCTCGGCTCGTCCCCACGGCTGGAACTGATGCTGCTGTTGCTGCTCACCGGCCTGGCGTTCTGGATCGCGCACGTGCACGCCCAGCTGTTCGGGGCACGCCTGGCCCAGCACCCCCTGGACCGGCACGCGGTGCTGCACGCGTGCCGCGACGAGTGGCCGATCGTCAAGGCCGCCGTCCCGCCGGCCGCCGCCGTGGCCGTCAGCCCCCTGCTGGGACTGGACGTGCAGGGCACCGTCTGGCTGGCGCTGTGCGTCGCCGTGGCCGGGCAGGTGGGATGGTCGGTCGCCGCGGCGCGCCGGTCCGGTGCCTCCTGGCGCCTGGCGGCGGGCACCGCGTCGGTCAACCTGCTGCTCGGCCTGCTGATCGTCTCCTTCAAATTGGTCCTGACCCATTGATCCGGCGAACGGCCCCGGATCACCTCTGCCGGGTGAGGCCCCGCGCGCCGCCGGGCCGGACCATCACGGTACGGGGCGCAGACCGCCTTACCAGGCCGCTCGCGGGAGCAAGCCAATGCGCTACGAGATCCGAGTCGACGGACACATGTCGGACACGCTGGCCCAGGCCTTCCCTGAGCTGGACCACGTGGTGATGTCCGGTCAGACGGTCCTGTACGGATCGGTCATCGACGAGGCTCAGCTCTTCGGACTGCTGGCACGCTGCCAGTCGCTGGGCCTGCACGTGCTGGAGATGCGACAGGTACCGGAGTGAGCCGGACGTCCGCTCACAGGTCCCGGGCGCTGACCCGGCCGGAGCGGACCGCTGCCCCGAGCGCCTCGAAGTCCTTCTCGTTGCGGTCCGCGTAGGACTGCGCGAACTCGGTGAGCGCGCGGTCGAACCGGTCGCTGCCGCCCAGGTAGGCGGCGATGGCGATCGGATCGCCGGAGCGGGCGTGGGCCCGGGCCAGGCTGGCGCCGCACACCTGGGCGAAGAGGTTCAGCAGGTCCGGCCCCATGGTCTCGGGGCGCGCGATGCCCTTCCAGTCGCGCAGCTGTCGTACGTAGAAGTCGCGGTCCTTGCCGTCCAGGCCCACCACGTGCGTCCAGCCCAGGAAGATGTCGCTGGTCGTCTGGATGAGGCGCTGCCCGGTCACCACCCGGCGGCCCTGGTTGTCGAAGTCGGCGCCGCCGGTGTGGGCGGCCAGCACCGACTCCTGGGCCTCCTTGGCCTGCAGCAGCAGGGGGTCGTCGTCGTCCCTGCCGAGCATGAGCAGGATCCAGCAGCGGGTGCCGACGCTGCCGACGCCCACCACCTTCCGGGCCATGTCGACGAGGTGGTAGTGGCGCAGCAGATGCCTGCGCTCGGACGGCAGGGTGCGCGCGTAGTCCTCGACCACGCTCCGCAGGACCTTCTCCTCCTCGTCCCCCGCCGAGCCGGACAGCAGGTCCCTGAGGGGGGTGATCAGCGGTGGGTCCGGGGTGATCCGGCGGCCCTCGGCCGTGTCGCGGGTCAGCTTCTCGAAGGCCTGCATATGGGTGCGGGTGCGGGCCTGTGCGGCGGCGCGTTCGGTACGGCGCCTGACGTCCTTGTCCATCGACGACGTCAGGAGTCTGCGCAGGCCTTCCACGTCGTCCTGGGCGTACCAGATGTCCAGGGTGCGCATGCCGGCGAACTCCCGCATCCGCCGGCGGTAGGCCGCCACGCAGGTCCGCACCGCGCGGTCCTGCTCCTTGACGGAGAAGCCGTTCTCCCGGCTCGCCGTGACGAAGCTGGTGGTCAGACGCTTGACGTCCCACTCGAACGGGCCGGGGAACGTCTCGTCGAAGTCGTTGATGTCGAAGACCAGATGCCGCTCGGGCGAGGCGAGCATCCGGAAGTTCAGCAGGTGGGCGTCTCCGCACAGCTGCACCTGGAGCCCCGAGTTCGGTGTGGGCCCCAGATCCGCGGCCATGATCGCCGCCGCGCCGCGGTAGAAGCGGAACGGCGACTCCAGCATGCGGCCGTAGCGCACCGGCACCAGCTCCGGTACGCGGGTCGCAGACTGGCGCTCGATCACCTCGACCGGGTCGAAGCGGTCCGGGCCCCCGTCGAACCACCCGTGGCACGAACGCGACGCACGGGCCCGGGCCCGGCGGCCGATCGCCGCCCGCTCGGCCGCCGACAGGGACGCGGTGAAGGAGTTGGGTACGGTCATGGCTCGTCCTCCTGGTCCGGTGCGCCCCGCCCGCCTGACACCTCGTGACGTACGAGACCTCAAGCCCATCGGCACGGCCGTGACGGCGGATCACCCGGGACGGGTGACCCGGCGGCCGCCCGTGCGGTGGACGCTGGCCCCGTGAGCTCCCCGCGCACCGCCTCGGCGGCGGTCCGGCGACGCTCCGCTCGATCGCGCGAGGAGGAGCCATGACCATTCCGCTCGGTCAGAACCCGCGTACCGGTCAGGCTCGCAGCCCGGACGGAGTGGTTCCCGGCCAGGCGGACGGGGCCGCGCGGGCGCTGGAGGAGCTGGGCCGCTCCTGGACCTGGATCCTGGCCTCCGCGATCGCGACGCTCGTGCCGGGCGTGCTGGTGCTGGTCTGGCCGGACGAGACGCTGCACGTCCTGGCCGTCCTCATCGGCCTGTACCTGCTGGTCCACGGCGCGTTCCGGTTCGTGGGCCTGTTCGCCGGGCAAGGGGCGGGCGAACGGCTCGCCGGGCTGCTCATGGCCGTGCTGTACGTACTGGCCGGCGTGCTGTGCCTGCGCAACCCGCTGCAGACGATCGCCGCCCTGTCGCTGGTCGTCGGCGTCGTCTGGCTCGTCTCCGGGATCCTCACCCTCTACACGGCGATCACCGCCGAGGACCTGCCGCACCGGGCCTTCGTGCTGGGCGCCGCGGTGATCGGCATCCTCGCCGGCGTCGTGGTCCTGGCCCTGCCCACCGAGTCGGCGCGTGCGCTGACCCGGCTGCTCGGCCTGTGGCTCGTCCTGCTCGGCCTGGTCGAACTGGCACTCGCCTTCGCCTGGCGGGCAGCACTGCGCAGGTCGGGCGTCACCGGCGGCCCGCAGCCCACCACGACCACCTGAGATCGCGCGGCACAGCAGGTCGCGCGGGTCTCACCCCTACCGGGTGAAGCCACCGGGAGCTTGCCGTGGGCACGCTGAGAAACGCAGAAACATGCGGCCGGGCGCCCGCCCGGAACGGAGGAGAGTCATGAGCACGTACCTCGCGTACGACTATCCGCTGCTGAGCGTCTTCTGGTCCATGCTGTGGTTCTTCCTGTGGATCATGTGGTTCGTCCTGCTGTTCCGCATCGTCGTCGACATCTTCCGCGACGACGACATGAGCGGCTGGGGCAAGGCGGGCTGGCTGGCGTTCGTCATCTTCCTGCCCTTCCTCGGAGTGTTCGTCTACGTGATCGCCCGCGGCAAGCACATGGGCCGCCGTGAGGTGGCACAGGCAAGGGCGCAGCAGCAGGAGTTCGACTCCTACATCCGCAAGACCGCCGGAAGCGGCGGGTCCAGCAGCGTGGACGAACTCGCCAGGCTGTCCGAGATCCGCGCCCGCGGTGACATCACCGACCAGGAGTTCGCCAGGGCCAAGGACATGGTGCTCAGCGGCCACGGAGCCACGTCCAGCCCCGGTGTGGGCGCCGGCTCCCAGCAGCACTGAGCGCACCGGACCGAACGAAACGAGGTGTCCAAGATGACCGCCACGCAACCCACGCGTACCCACGCGACGAAGCAGAACTGGGCACAGGGCCTGATGGCCTTCGCCGCCGTCATGCTGATGCTCGTCGGAATCCTCGACATCTTCCGGGGCATCATGGCGATCGCGAAGGACGACGTCTTCGTGAACACGCCCAACTACGTCTTCCAGTTCGACCTCACCAGCTGGGGCTGGATCCATCTCGCCCTGGGAGCGGTGGGCGTGATCGTCAGCATGGGACTGTTCGCGTCGGCCACCTGGGCACGCGTCGCCGGCGTGGCCATCGCCGGACTCGTCATCATCGGCAACTTCCTGTCGCTGCCGTACTACCCGGTCTGGTCGGTCGTGATGATCGCCTTCTCGGGCTTCGTGATCTGGGCCCTGTGCGTCGTCAAGCGTGACGCCCCCGACGCGATGTTCGACCACCCGGGGCGCGACATCTGAACCGCTCCGGCACACATCGGCTCGGCACGTGACGGGCGGCCCCCGTCCGTGCCCGTCGGGGAAGGCGGGGAGATGGGACGACACCGCGACCCGGATACGAGCACGACGCGGCCGGCGGGCGCGCCCGCAGAGGCGCCCGCCGGCCGCGCCGTCCGGGCGCGGGTCGCCCTGCTGGCCCTCTCGGGCAGCGTTCTCGTGCCGCTGATCGTCGCCGGTCTGCGCAGCGTGCTGTGGTTGCTGGTCGGGATGGCCGGCCTGGCGCTCGCCGCCGTCGGTGCGTGGTGGACGCTGGCCCACACCGGGGCCCTTCGCGTGCTCGGGGTGCTGTTGTCGGTGGCCGCGCCGCTGACGGTGCTCGCCCTGTACGCGGCCTCCGGGATGCTGGGGCCGGCACTTCTGTCGCTGGCCCTGTTGGGGCTGGCCGTCGCGGCGGCGCACACCGCGCTGACTCCCTCCCACAGCGCCCGGAAGGCCGAGCCGGCCGCGGCGCCCCACCATCCCTGGATCGTGATGAACCCTCGCTCCGGCGGCGGCAAGGTGGGCCGGTTCCAGCTCGTGGAGAAGGCCCGGGCGGCGGGCGCCGAGGTGGCCCTGCTCGACGGGGGCCAGGACGTCGTGGACCTCGCGCGCCGGGCCGTCGCCGAGGGAGCCGACCTGCTCGCGGTGGCGGGCGGCGACGGCACGCAGGCCCTGGTGGCCGAGGTGGCGGCCCGGCACGACGTGCCGTTCGCCGTGATCCCCGCCGGCACCCGCAACCACTTCGCCCTCGACCTGGGCCTGGACCGGGAAGATCCCGCGGCCGCCCTGCAGGCCCTGACCGACGGTGTGGAGATCCGGGTGGACCTCGGGTTCGCCGCGGACCGCGTGTTCGTCAACAACGCCTCCTTCGGCACGTACGCGTCCGTGGTCGCCGACCCCGCCTACCGGGACGCCAAGGTGCACACGGCTCTGCAGACCCTCCCCGGCCTGCTCACCGGCAAGGACGCCGCCACGCTGCGGATGCGGGCGGGCTCCGCCCGGGCCGACGGGCTGCAGGCGCTGCTGGTCAGCAACAACCCCTATCGCCGGGCGGTCGACTCGGCGCACCCGGGACGCCGGGAGCGGCTGGACTCGGGACGCCTGGGGGTGCTGTGCGTGCGCGTGGACAACACCGTCCAGGCGGCTCGTCTGGTACGCGGCCCACGCTCCGGGTCGGTCCTGCGGTTGGACGCCGAGGAGGTCGTCGTCGAGGCGGACACCGACACCGTCGCGGTCGGCATCGACGGAGAGTACGTCCTGCTGCCGACCCCCGTGGTGTGCCGCTCCGCACCCGCCGCGCTGCGGGTCGTGGTACCGCGCCATCGCCCCGGTGTCCCGACCGGCGGCGGTCCGCCGGACTGGCCCCGGGTGACAAGACTCGCCCTGGGCCGCCTGGCCCCCCACCACGAACGCCGTACCGCAGCCGCCTGAGGTCCCCTACCGCGGGGCGGTCGGCCCCTCGGTGGTCCCCGTCGCCGCTCGCAGTTCGGCCAGCACCGGTGCGAGGGCCTCGGCCGTCAGGAAGCCCTCCGCGAGGGGCCGGCCCCCCGTCTCCCGGACGGCTTCGAGCAGCTGCCTCGCCCACAGGTGCTCCAGCAGCAGGAAGCCCGCCGCGGTCCCCGGCCGAAGCTCCTCCGACAGCGCCTTGAGATCGTCCGGGGTGAACCCGAACCGCTTGGTCCCGGGGTCGTCCTCCCCCGCGACGCCGGTCGGCTCGTACTCCCCGGCCACGCCGGGCGCGTCCGCGAGGGCCGGGCCCGGGCCCAGACCCAGCAGGGCCGCGAGCGTCTCGCCCATGCCCTCGGACCGGTAGTCGACGACCGTGACGTGGCCGTCGTCCTGCTTCCGCAGGAACAGCACGTCCAGGACGCGAATCTGTGCACTGGCCTCCAGCGCCGCCAGCTCCTCGAGCACACGGCCCTCGAACTTGGCGTCGGGTCCGAACCCGAAGGTCACCAGCTGCACCGGACCGAGTGTCGTCATGGCGTCGCTCCCTTCCCGGCCCCCGGGTTCATCAAGCCCCACCCGGGTCGGGCCGCGCCTCACCCTCGGGAGGTGAGGCAACGGCTCGGCGGCCGCGGCAGGACCGTGCCGGTCACCCCACCGACGAGTAGGCCACGACCCCGCGCAGCAGCAGGTCGACGGCCTTACGGGCGTTCTTCGCGACCGTGGACGACGCCTCCCCGCCGGAGACCGGAGCCGCCGCCGAGATCTGCCCGAGCACGTCGATCACCTGCTTGCACCACCGTACGAAGTCGCCGGCGGGCATCTCCGCCTCGCGCAGCACCTCGTCCAGCCCCTTGCCCGAGGCCCACATGTACGCGGCCCAGGCGAACCCGAGATCCGGCTCCCGCTGCCCGACGCCCTCGGTCTGGGTGATCCGGAACTCCTCCTCCAGCGCGTCCAGCCGCCCCCAGATCCGCACCATCTCGCCCAGCGCGGCCTTGGCCTTGCCGGACGGCAGCTTGGGCGCCATCGCGTCGTCACCGACCCGCGCCTCGTACACCAACGCCGAGACACAGGCTGCCAGTTCGGCGGGGCCGAGCCCTTCCCAGACCCCGGCCCGCAGACACTCGCTGGCCAGCAGGTCCAGTTCGCCGTACAGCCGGGCGAGCCGTTTGCCGTGCTCGGTGACCTCGTCGCCGCGCAGATAGTCAAGCTCCGTCAGCAGGGCGACGATCCGGTCGAAGGTGCGGGCGATGGTGTTCGTACGCCCCTCGATCCGCCGCTCCAGCTGCGAGGTGTCGCGCAGCAGACGGTGATACCGCTCGGCCCAACGGGCGTGGTCCTCACGGTCGCTGCACCCGTGGCACGGATGTGCCCGGATCGCGGTCCGCAGGCGCGCGATCTCCCGGTCGTCGGCCGCCTGCGACCGCTTCTTGCGGGCCCGCTCCGGCGGAATGTGCCCGGCCTTGGTGCGCAGAGCGGACGCCAGGTCCCGACGCGACTGCGGCGATCGCGGGTTGAAGGACTTGGGGATCCGCATCCGCTCCAACGCCTCGACGGGCACCGGGAAGTCGATGGACGCCAGCCGCTTGACCTGCCGCTCGGCGGTCAGCACCAGCGGCCGCGGCCCGTCGTGGTGCTCGAAACCGCGGTGCCCGTTGGACCGCCCGGCGGGCAGCCCCGGGTCCAGCACCAGTGCCAGTCCCGCGTACTTCCCCGTCGGCACGTGGATGACGTCGCCCGGCTTGAGCTTCTCCAGCGCCACCGCGGCCTCCGCGCGCCGCTGTGCCGCTCCCTGCCGGGACAGCTCGGTCTCCCGGTCCTTGAGCTCGCGCCGCAGCCGCGCGTACTCCTCGAAGTCCCCGAGGTGGCAGGTCATGGAGGCCTTGTAGCCCTCCAGCCCCTCCTCGTTGCGCTGCACCTGCCGCGAGATCCCCACGACCGACTTGTCGGCCTGGAACTGCGCGAAGGACGTCTCCAGCAGCTCGCGCGAGCGGTGCCGCCCGAACTGCTCCACGAGGTTGACGGCCATGTTGTACGACGGCTTGAAGCTGGAGCGCAGCGGATACGTACGCGTGCCGGCGAGCCCCGCCAGATGCTCGGGACTCATCCCGCGCTGCCACAGCACCACGGCATGTCCCTCGACATCGATGCCGCGCCGCCCCGCACGACCCGTCAACTGGGTGTACTCACCGGGCGTGATGTCGGCGTGCTGCTCGCCGTTCCACTTGACGAGCTTCTCCAACACCACCGAGCGTGCCGGCATGTTGATGCCGAGCGCGAGCGTCTCGGTCGCGAACACGGCCTTCACCAGGCCGCGTACGAACAGCTCCTCGACGACCTCCTTGAACGTCGGCAGCATGCCCGCGTGGTGGGCCGCGATACCGCGCTCGAGGCCCTCCAGCCACTCGTAGTACCCCAGGACATGGAGGTCCTCGGAGGGAATGGACGCCGTGCGCTCCTCCACGAGCGCCCGCACCCGCTCCCGCGCCTCCTCGTCGTTCAGCCGCAGTCCGGCGTACAGGCACTGCTGTACGGCCGCCTCGCAGGCGGCACGGCTGAAGATGAAGGTGATGGCGGGCAGCAGGCCCTCGGTGTCGAGCCGCTCGATGACCTCGGGCCGCCCCGGGGTCCACACCCGGGACCGCTGCCGCCGCTCCCGCTCCCGGTCGGCCTCGCGCATGGCGCGCCCGCGCCTGCGGTCCTGGTACGACGGCCGGCTGGCCTCCATCCGCGCGAGCCGGGTGAGGTCGGGGTTGACGGCCTTCTTGCTGCCCTCGCCCTCCTCGAACAGGTCGTACATCCGCCGCCCGGCGAGCACGTGCTGGAACAGCGGCACGGGCCGGTGCTCGGAGACGATCACCTCGGTGTCGCCGCGGACGGTGTCCAGCCAGTCGCCGAACTCCTCCGCGTTGGAGACGGTCGCCGACAGGGACACCAGGGTCACGGACTCCGGAAGGTGGATGATCACCTCTTCCCACACCGCTCCCCGGAAGCGGTCGGAGAGGTAGTGCACCTCGTCCATGACCACGTATCCCAGCCCGAGGAGGGTCTGCGAGCCCGCGTACAGCATGTTCCGCAGCACCTCGGTGGTCATCACGACCACCGGCGCCTCGGAGTTGACGCTGTTGTCACCGGTGAGCAGGCCGACCTTCGCCGCCCCGTAACGGCGGCAGAGGTCGGCGTACTTCTGGTTCGACAGCGCCTTGATGGGCGTGGTGTAGAAGCACTTCTTGCCCTGCAGCAGGGCCAGGTGGACGGCGAACTCGCCCACGATCGTCTTGCCCGAGCCGGTGGGCGCGGCGACCAGCACCCCCTTGCCCGACTCGAGTGCCTGGCAGGCCTCGATCTGGAAGGGGTCCAGGCCGAAGTCGTACATCTCGCGGAAGGAGGCGAGCGCGGTGGCCTGCTCGGCAGCGCGCCTACGGGCAGCCGCATACCGCTCGGCCGGTGAGAGGTCCTCTGTCATCGTGCTTTCGAGCGTACCGGGCCCCACTGACAACAGGACGATCATTATCCGGAACCCCGGCCGTCAAACACCGAGAGGTGCCCGGGTCCCGGAGGACTCGGACACCTCTCGTGCCGTGTGGATGAGCGCTCAGGTCACGTCGTCGTACCCGTTGACCCGGTCCGTGCTCGCCTGTTCGGGCAGGGCCCGGCTGGCGGAGACGACCTCCACCTCGCCGATGTCCTCCGGGGTGAGATCGAGGTCGGAGGCCTCGTCGTCGGCGGGTCCGGCCTCCTCGCGGCGGAGCTTGCGGCGGTCGTTGAGGAGGGAGAACGCCACGGCGCCGAAGTACAGCACCCAGATCGGCCCGGCCAGCGCCAGCATCGACAGCGGGTCCGTGCTGGGCGTGGCGACGGCCGCGAAGACCGTGATGCCCATGATCATGCCGCGCCACCAGCCGAGCATCCGCCTGCCGGTGAGCACCCCGGTGAGGTTCAACATGATCAGCAGCAGCGGGAGCTCGAAGGAGAGGCCGAAGACGATCACCATGCGCGTGACGAGCTGCAGCAGGTCGTCGAGCGGGAGCAGGTTGCTCACACCGTGCGGGGTGAAGTCGATGAGCACCTTCGCGGTGGTCGGCAGCACCTTGTACGCGAAGAACGCGCCGGCGAAGAACAGCGGAGCGCCGGTGCCGACGAACGCGTAGGCGTACTTCTTCTCGTGCCGGTGCAGACCCGGCGCGACGAACGCCCAGAGCTGGTACAGCCAGATCGGCGAGGCGAACACCACGCCGGCCATCAGGGAGACCTGAAGCGCCAGCGTGAACGGCGCGAGCAGACCGTTGATGGTGATCTGTGCGCACGGGTGAGAGCTGGACTTCGACTTCGCCAGCTGCTCGAAGGTCTCCCCGCACCCGACCGAGTCGAGGACCGGCTTGGTGAGGAAGTTGATGATGTCGTTGTAGAAGAAGGCGGCGACGATCGTCACGACGACGATGGCCAGCATGGCCTTCGCGAGCCGGTTGCGGAGCTCACGAAGGTGGTCCGCAAGGGGCATCCGCCCCTCGGGATCCCTCTCCTGCTTGCGGGCAGACTTGGGCAACCCACGTCCTCATCTCGTGCGGCAGGCCGGAGGCGTCCGGCCCTGCGTCAGGCCTTGGTGGTGTCCGTCGGCTCGGTGACGGGGCGCGAGCTGGTCACGTCGCCGGGGGCGGCCTGGATGGTGCGCTGGGCGGGGGGCTGCTCACCGTTGTTCGGCGGGCCGGCCGGCGTGGCCGTGCCGCTGCCCTCTTCCTTCATCGCCTTCGCCTCGCTCTTGAGGATGCGAGCGGACTTGCCGAGCGAGCGCGCCATGTCGGGAAGCTTCTTCGCGCCGAACAGCAGGATGACGACGACGAGGATGAGAATGATCTCGGGGGCGCCGAGCCTTCCGAACATAAGTCTTTACCTTCTCACCGAGGCGGCTGGGGTGGGATGCTGTCCGACCGGTCGGACATATGTCCGATCGATCGTGCTGACAGCGATCGTAACGCTCGGGGGTGAACGTGAGGCAATCCCCGTGCGTACTCCCGTCCGCGGCCCGGGCCTCGTTCTCCGGTCCGCGACCAGCAGCGTACCCGCCGGCGCGGCCCGGGTGACAGGCCGAAGTGACCCAAAACGCCTGCGGCGCAGGACTCACACCTTCGCCACAGCGTCACTCACAGGGAATCCACAGCGCGCGCGGTGCTCACGGCGGCCCGCTCCAGATCCTCCGCGGCCCGATTGATACGGCGCGCGGAGTCACTGACCTGCCGGCCCAGCCGCTGCGCCTCCAGGAACACCCGCACGGCGAACACCCCGAGCACCGCGAGACCCAGGAAACCCACAGCTACCGCGAACATCGGCCAGAACATGACGCCGAGCCTAGACCTTTCTACGGTGTGTGCAGCCGCAGGGTGCGCACCCCGCCGCCGGTCAGCAGTTCGACGATCCGCTCCCCGGCCGGCTTGCGGACCGAGGCGCCGCAGTCGGGGCAGGTGAAGGAGTAGAAGGTGTTGCGGCTGGTCGCGCCGATGGCGAGCCGCAGGGCGCTCGCGGTGAGCTCGAAGCTGCTGCGGCAGTCCGGGCAGCCCGCCCTGAACGTCACCGCCGACACGCTTCTCATCCCCGCGAAGGCCGCTGCCACCGACATCCCCTGGACTTCAGACACCGACGACTCGGTCAAAGCTCCTGCTCCCCTTCTCCTGGTCGTTCGCCTCCGGGGCGCCCGGCCGGTGCCGGGACGGCAGCCGTGCTCACCCGTCGGACCCGCGCGCCCCCGGAACACCGGCGCGTCCCTCGAGCTCACTCCCGCCTGTCCTACGGCTCCTGGTACGGCTGTCGCCCTTCGTCGTGGACCGCCCCCACCCCGTCGTACGCCAGCAGCGCCTCGCGGGCCGCCTGGCGGGCACTGTCCGCCAGGTCGGGCGGCGACACGATCCGGCCGTCGCGCCCGAGCCGCAGGGCCAGGCGTCGCAGCGAGGCCGGATCGGGGGTCCGCAGAGTGATACGCAACCCGCCGTCCGCAAGCTCATCCGCGCTGTCGTGCGGGTAGTACTCGGCGACCCAGCGGCCGCCCGGACCGACCTCGATGACGACCTCCGGGTCCTCGGCGGCGGGCTGCACCAGCGCCTCGGAGAGATCCCGCAGCTCCATCTCCGGCGGCGCGGACGGCTCGTCGAGGATCTTGATCTCGGCGACCCGGTCGAGCCGGAAGGTGCGGCGCGCCTCGGAGCGGCGGCACCACGCCTCCACATAGGTGTGCCCGACGCTGACCAGGCGGATGGGGTCGATCTCCCGCTCGGTGACCTCGTCGCGGGCCGGCGAGTAGTAGCGGATCCACAGCCGGCGCCGCTCCGAGATGGCCCGGTCGACGTCCGCGAAGACCCCGCCCTCCGACTCGAAGGTCACCGACAGGCGGGAGCTGGCGCCGGCCGCCTCGCCCGCCGCCGTCTCCACCTTGGCGGTGGCCCGCAGCAGGGCCTGCCGGTCGCCCTCGCGCAGTCCGGGCAGCGTGGCCACCGCGCGGGCGGCCACCAGCAGCGCGGTCGCCTCGTCGGCGGCCAGCCGCAGCGGCTCGGCGACGTCGTCGGGGTTGTGCCACCAGATGCGCTCGCCGTCGGTGTCGATGTCGAGCAGGTCACCGCCCCGGAAGCTGGTGCCGCACATGGGCAGCACGTCGAGGTCGGAGACCAGCTCGTCCTCGGTGATGCCGAAGGCGCGCGCGACGTCCTCGACCCGGGCTCCCGGGCGCTCCTTGAGATACGTCACCAGGGAGAGCATCCGTCGGGTCTGGTCGATGGCGTTCACGGGCCTGACCGGTTTGCCTGCCACTGCTTAGCTCCGCTCCCCCTCAGCCCTTGGCCACGGCACGCAGCCGGTCCACCACGTCCGCGCGCAGCTCGGCCGGCTCCAGCACCACCACGTCCGGCCCGAACTCCACCAGCCAGGCGTCCAGCCCGTGCCCGTACGGAATCTCCAACTCGTCCCAGCCGTCGCCGAGTTCCCGCACCTCGGTGGCCTTCGCCCGAAGGGGGTAGCCCGAGCCCGAGCGCAGCCGGATCAGCGCGGAGCGGTCGGCGGTCTCCCCCGCCCAGCTCGCGACGGTCTCACGCACGGTGACGACATCGGGGACCTCGGCGGTGAACCGGCCGCCGCGGCTGCGGACCTTGCCGGTGATCCGCGACAGCCTGAACACCCGCTCGGCACCCCGGTCGCGGTCGAAACCGGCCAGGTACCAGTGGCCGCGCCAGCACTCCAGCGCCCACGGCTCCACGTGCCGGGGCTCGGGACGGGCGGCGTTGGCCTTGCGGTAGTCGAAGGCGACGGAACGGCGGTCGCGGCAGGCCAGCATCAGCGGCTCGAACGCGGCCTCGTGCACCGGGATGCGCGGCTCCAGGGCGCCGTGGGCCTCGTACGGGTCGAAGTCCTCGGGCAGGCCGGCCGCGCGCAGCTTCTGCAGGGCGCCGCTGGCCGCACCGGCGAGCCGGGCCTGCTGCCAGACCTTGGCCGCCAGGCCCAGCGCGGCGGCCTCCTCGGCGTCGAGGGTGACGGGGGGCAGGCGGTTGCTGTCGCGGCGGGCCAGGTAACCGACCTCGCCGTCGAGGTTCTCCACCGTCTCGATGACCAGGCCGAGTTCGCGCAGATCGTCCTTGTCCCGCTCGAACATCCGGCTGAAGGCGTCCTCCGAGTTGGCCTCCAGATACGCCTCGATGGACTCACGCAGCTCGCGCTTGCTGAGCGGCCGCCGCGTCCCGAGCAGACACAGCGCCAAGTTCATCAGCCGCTCGGCCTTGGCAATGGCCATCGACGCCCTTCGCCTCCCTATGGTCCTTTACGACGATGACCGTACCGCCCCGAAGTGGCGCGGCAAAAGCCGAGGGCCCATGCCCGGGCAGGCATGGACCCCAGGTGATCGGGTCCGGTCGGTCGCCGCACGACGACCGGACCGTCGACCGATCCCTTACGACCGCGAACGAAAGCGGTACGACGATCAGACGCCGAGCAGGTCGACGACGAAGATCAGCGTCTCGCCCGGCTTGATCGCCGGCGTCGGGCTCTGGTTGCCGTAGGCGAGGTGGGCCGGGATGGTCAGCTGGCGACGGCCGCCGACCTTCATGCCCTGCACACCCTGGTCCCAGCCCTTGATGACGCGGCCGCCGCCCAGCGGGAAGCGGAACGGAGTACCGCGGTTCCAGCTGGCGTCGAACTCCTCACCGGTGCTGAAGGCCACGCCCACGTAGTGGACGGTGACGGTCTGGCCCGCCTGCGCAACGGCGCCGTCGCCCTCCCAGATGTCCTTGATCTCGAGGTCCGCCGGGGGCTCGCCGCCCGGGAAGTCGATCTCGGGCTTCTCGATGCTCACGTCTTTCAGCTCCTGCTTGTCGGAAAGGCAACAACCACAGTCTTACACCTCGCGGACGCTACATCTTCGCGAGGATGTCGACCGAGAAGACCAGCACCGAGTCCTTCTTGATGCCGCTGTTGGGCGGCGGGTTGTCGCCGTAACCCAGCTTCGGCGGCACGACGATCAGGACCCGGCTGCCGACCTTCTTGCCGGTCAGGCCCTGCGCCCACCCCTTGACGACCTGCTGCAGCGAGAACGACATCAGGGCCTTGCGGCCGTACGTCGAGTCGAACTCCTTGCCGCCGTCCCACAGCACGCCCTTGTACTGCACCAGGACACTGCTGTCGGCCGTGACCTCCTCGCCGTCGCCCTCGATGACGTACTTCGACACCAGCTTCGTCGGCGCGTCGCCCTTGGGCACGTCGATCGAGGGCGCCTTGCCGTCGGTGTTGGTGCCGACCTTGGGCAGGCTCGCGTCACTCTGCGCGACGTTCGTGCCCTTCGCCGAGCTCGACGCGTTGAACGTGTTCTGGATGTCGGCGACGAACACCAGCGTGTCGGTTCCCTTGATGCCCGCCTGCGAGTTGCCAGACGTGCCGTAACCCCAGGTCGGCGGGACGGAGAAGATGACACGGCTGCCGACCTTCTTGCCCGCCAGGGCATAGCGCCAGCCGTCGATGATGCTGCCCTGCGCCAGCTGGATCAGCAGCGCGGTCTTGCGGTCGTAGGAGTTGTCGAAGACCTTCGCCGTGTCCCAGATCTGACCGAGGTAGTGGGCCTGGATGTAGTCGTTCTCCGCGACGGTCTTGCCGCTGCCCGCGATGAGCGTCTTCACCGCGAGCTGCTTCGACGGCTCCCCGGTGCCCTTGGCCACCGTCGGCTTCTTGCCGAACGTCGTGCCCGCGGTCACCGTCGGCAGCGGGCCGTCGACGATCTTCGGCGGCGGCGCGGCGGAGGTCGCCGAGGCGGAGGGCGACGCACTGTCGCTGGCCTTGGCCGAGTCGGACTTGTTGTTGTCGCCGCACGCGGCGAGCGTGGCAAATCCTGCGGGTACGGCGATGAGCAGTGAGCGTCGGCGCACGGTGGGGGCCTCGTATCGGTCGATCTTGTGGACTGGCGTGCGCGCAACTCTACGGCGTGAGAAGGGCGCCGCACTGAAAACGTACGGCGCCCGCGTTGCGTTCCGGTCTTTCACCGGAACAGGTTGCTCACATAACTCACATTCCCGCGATCAGCTTCTCCACCCGGTCGTCCACCGACCGGAACGGGTCCTTGCACAACACCGTGCGCTGCGCCTGATCGTTGAGCTTGAGATGCACCCAGTCGACCGTGAAGTCACGGCGCTGTTCCTGGGCCCTGCGGATGAAGTCGCCGCGCAGCCGGGCCCGAGTCGTCTGCGGCGGAACGGACTTGCCCTCGAAGATCTTCAAGTCGTTGCAGATACGGGCCGCTTGGCCCTTCTTCTCGAGCAGGTAGTACAGGCCACGACGGCGGTGGATGTCGTGGTAGGCGAGGTCTATCTGCGCGACCCGCGGGTGGGACATCGTCATGTTGTGCTTGGCCCGGTACCGCTCGATGAGCTTGTACTTCATCACCCAGTCGATCTCGGTGCCGATCCGGTCGAGGTCCTCGGCCTCGATCGCGTCCAGCGTGCGGCCCCACAGCTCCAGGACCTGCTCGACGGTGCCGGTGCGGATACCGCGGCGCTCGCAGAAGTCCACGGCCTTCTCGTAGTACTCGCGCTGCACCTCCAGCGCGGAGGCCTCCCGGCCGCTGGCCAGACGCACCTTGCGTCGGCCGGTGATGTCGTGGCTGACCTCGCGGATCGCCCGGATCGGGTTCTCCAGGGTCAGGTCGCGCATCACGGTGCCCGCCTCGATCATGCGCAGCACCAGGTCGGTGGCCCCGACCTTCAGCAGCATGGTCGTCTCGGACATGTTCGAGTCGCCCACGATGACGTGCAGCCGGCGGTAGCGCTCGGCGTCCGCGTGCGGTTCGTCGCGGGTGTTGATGATGGGCCGGGAGCGGGTCGTCGCCGAGGAGACGCCCTCCCAGATGTGCTCGGCCCGCTGGCTGACGCAGTACACCGCACCGCGCGGCGTCTGCAGCACCTTGCCAGCCCCGCACAGGAGCTGGCGGGTGACCAGGAACGGAATGAGGATGTCCGCCAGCCGGGAGAACTCCCCGTGCCGGGCCACGAGATAGTTCTCGTGACACCCGTAGGAGTTGCCCGCCGAGTCGGTGTTGTTCTTGAAGAGGTAGACGTCGCCCGCGATTCCCTCCTCGTGCAGGCGTCGTTCGGCGTCTACCAGAAGCCCTTCCAGAATGCGCTCGCCGGCCTTGTCGTGGGTGACCAGTTCGGTCACGTTGTCACATTCGGGTGTCGCGTATTCCGGATGTGAGCCCACGTCGAGATAGAGGCGGGCGCCGTTTCGCAGAAAGACATTGCTGCTGCGGCCCCATGACACGACACGGCGGAAGAGGTACCGCGCCACCTCGTCGGGAGACAGGCGGCGCTGTCCCCTGAACGTACATGTGACGCCGTACTCGTTCTCCAGCCCGAAAATGCGGCGGTCCATGACTGAACATTACGCCCGATCCCCTGAGCTGAAACGGGGTTCGACGGCACGGTTTGGATCATTTTCCGAACAAGCGGCAACTACCCGCGGCCCGCCGGGAGCTGCGAGGACCCGCCCGGTGGCCAGCAGGACCAGCAGCGACACGCCCCCCGCCGCACCCGGGACGGCATACCCCCACACGGCCCCGCCCGCCTCGACGACCGGACCCGCCAGGCCCGTTCCGACCGACGCCCCGACCGTGAACGTCGTCACGATCCAGGAGAACGCCTCGGTGACGGTCCCCCTCGGCGCATGCCGGTCCACCAGTACGAACGCGCAAGCGATGACCGGCGCCAGGAACAACCCGGCGACCACCGTGAGCAACACCATCGCCACAGCACCCGGCATCAGCATCAGCGGCAGGTAACACACCGCCAGAAGAGCGACCAGCACCTGCAGTCGCCGCGCCGGCTCCCCCGTCCATCGCCGCGCCCCGTACACCGTCCCGCCGATCAGCGCACCCAATCCGATCGCCGCCATGATCCAGCCGTAGACCGCGTCCCCGCCGTGCTCGTCGGCGTACGGCACCGACGCCACCGTGATGGACCCCAGCGCCATGCCGACGAACAGGAACGCCCCCAGCAGCGCCAGCAGCCCCCGCGAGCGCAGAGCGCCGAGCCAGTGCGCCTCACGCGGCGCCGACCGCCACGCGCGCGAGGGCGGCGACACCACCACCGACAGCGCCCCGAGAACCCCGATGACGTTCACCACGACCAGCGCCGCCCCGGCCGACCACAGCGACACGCACAATGTCACCAGCAGCGGACCGGCGGCGAACATGACCTCCTGCGCCACGGCGTCCATCGCGTACGCCGTGTGCACCTGCTCCTCCCGGCCCAGCACACTCGGCCACAGAGCCCGCAGACCGCCCTCCAGGGGCGGTGTGAACAGCCCGGCGGCCGCCACGCACGTGTAGGCGAGCGCGAGCGGATCGGTGCCGGTGACGGCGAAGCAGGCCATGGCGAGGGCCGAGGCGAGCGCGGCGGGCAACTGGACACGCGGCTGCCCGTGCAGGTCCACCAGCCGCCCGAGCACCGGCTGCCCGACCGCGTTGGCGACCCCGTACACCGCCGCCAGCCCACCGGCCAGGCTGTACGTGCCGCCCTCCGCGCGGACGAACAGCACGATCGCGATCGCTGCGGTGGCGTTGGGCAGCCGGCCCACCAAAGTGCCCGTCAACAGGCGCGCGGCATGCCGCGCCCTGAGGATCTCCAGGTATCCCGCGGCCATGCCCCGCCTCCAAGTTTTACGTATAACGTCGCCTTCCATACGTACCATGTGCGCTGTTCACCAGTCCACACGAAGGAGCAGGCCGACGGTGGCACGAGGCAGCACCCGCCCCACGAGCCGAGACGTCGCCCAGGCCGCCGGCGTCTCCCAGGCCGCCGTCTCCCTGGTCCTCGGCGACAAATGGCACGGCCGGGTCTCCGCGGCCACCGCCGAACGCGTACGCCAAGCCGCCCGCGACCTCGGCTACCGGCCCAACCTCGCCGCCCGCAACCTCCGCCTCGGCCGCACCCGCACCGTCCTCCTCGTGGTCCCCGCCCTCACCAACGAGTTCTTCGCCGGCGTCTACACCGGCGCCGCCCGCGTCGCCGCCCGCCACGGCTTCGGCGTCGTCCTCTACCCCTCCCCCGCCGGCATCGGCCCCGCCCGCGACCCCTTCGCCTCCGCCCAGGCCGCCCTGGACGGCGTCATCGCCTCCTCCATGGCCGCCGACGCCCTCACCGAGATCCGCGGCGACCAACTCCCCCTGGTCATGCTCGACAGCGACCCCGACGGCAGCCTCGGCGCCGCCACCGTCAACCTCGACATCACCGACGGCGTCCGCCAGATCGCCGAACACCTCCTCGCCCAGGGACACCGCACCTTCCTGCACCTCGCCGCCGACGTGCCCTCCTGGACCTTCGAGGTACGCGCACGAGAACTCGCCGACCGCGTCGCCACGACCCCCGGCACGTCCGTACGCACGGCCCACTCCGCGCTCTCCATCGAAGCGGCCCTCACCGCCACGACCACCGCCCTCGCCGAACCGGGCCCCCACCCCACCGCACTCGTCTGCGACGACGACAAACTCGCGGCAGGCGCCTACAAGGCCATCCGCCGCCTCGGCCTGCGCATCCCCGACGACATCTCGGTCACCGGCCTCGACGACCTCGCCCTCGCCACAGCCCTCGACCCCGAACTGACCACCGTCCGCCTGGACGCCGAGACGGTCGGCGAACGCGGCATGCAAGCCCTCCTGGCCGTCCTGGACGGCCGCACACCGGACGCGGGCGACATCCCCGTCGAACTGGTCGTACGAGGCTCCACAGCGCCGCCTCACGCCCCCTGAACGCCCTGCGCCCCGGCCGCACCAGCAGCCGGGGCACACAAGGAAGGAAGCTTCAGGACCGGACTACTCCTCGTCCGGACCCTCGCCCTCCGTACTGCTCTCGGCCTCGGTCGACGCCCCGCCCGCCTCCAGAAGCCGGGCGAGCTGACGGCCGACGATCCGCTTGAACTTACGCGCCTGCGGACGCGTACGGTCCAGCACCGCGACCTCCAGGCGCTCCGCGGGGATCTCCCGCTGCGTGCCGTTCGACTCACGGGACAGGGCCTGCACGGCCAGCTTGAGCCCCTCCGCGAGGGTCATGCCCTCCCGGTGCTGCTGATCGAGGTAGTTGCTGATCAACTCGGCGTTGCCACCCACCGCGACCGAACCGTGCTCGTCCACGATCGAACCGTCGTGCGGCAGCCGGTAGATCTGATCGCCCTCCGGCGTCTCACCGACCTCGGCCACGACCAGCTCCACCTCGTACGGCTTCTCACCGGCCGAGGAGAAGATCGTGCCCAGCGTCTGCGCGTAGACGTTCGCCAGACCGCGAGCGGTCACGTCGTCCCGGTCGTAGGTGTAACCCCGCAGGTCGGCGTAGCGCACACCACCGATCCGCAGATTCTCGTACTCGTTGTACTTGCCGGCGGCCGCGAAGCCGATCCGGTCGTAGATCTCACTGAACTTGTGCAGCGCACGGGACGGGTTCTCACCGACGAAGACAATGCCGTCGGCGTACTGGAGCACGACCAGGCTGCGGCCGCGCGCGATGCCCTTGCGGGCGTACTCCGCCCGGTCGGCCATGGCCTGCTGGGGGGAGACGTAGAACGGCGTCGACACCGGTTATCCGTCCCTTTCTGTCGAGGTCAACTGGATCACCTTGATAAGACCGGCCGCCGCTACAGCAGCGCGGCCCGCGGGCCGTCGGGCTGCTCCAGCCGCCGCGCCAGGATCGAGCGGGCGATCTCGGAGGACTCGTCCTCGGTGAGCCGGCGGAAGCCGTCCTCGGTGATCACGGTGACGATCGGATAGATCCGGCGGGCGACATCGGGACCACCGGTCGCCGAGTCGTCGTCTGCCGCGTCGTACAGGGCCTGCACCACCAGTGTGGTGGCGTCGGCCTCGGTCAGGTCCTCACGGAAGAGCTTCTTCATCGCACCGCGCGCGAAGATCGAACCGGAGCCCGTGGCCGCGTAGCCGTGCTCCTCGCTGCGGCCGCCCGTGACGTCGTAGGAGAAGATGCGGCCCTTCCCCCGGTCCACGTCGTAACCGGCGAACAGGGGCACCACGGCCAGGCCCTGCATCGCCATGCCCAGGTTGGAACGGATCATGGTCGACAGGCGGTTCGCCTTGCCCTCCAGCGACAGCTGGGCGCCCTCGACCTTCTCGAAGTGCTCCAGCTCCAGCTGGAACAGCTTGACCATCTCCACGGCGAGGCCGGCCGTGCCGGCGATGCCGACCGCCGAGTACTCGTCGGCGGGGAAAACCTTCTCGATGTCGCGCTGGGCGATCATGTTGCCCATGGTGGCCCGACGGTCACCGGCCAGCACGACACCGCCCGGGAACGTCACGGCCACGATCGTGGTGCCGTGCGGCGCCTCGATCACACCCTGAGTGGGCGGCAGTTGACGGTTGCCGGGCAGCATCTCGGGCTGGTGCTCCGACAGGAAGTCCATGAAGGACGAGGACCCAGGCGTCAGGAAGGCAGCTGGTAGACGCCCGGTGCTACGAGTGTTGGCTTCCACGCGATTCCTTCCACGTAAGCAGCAGCCCGCCTTATGGCATCGGGCCGATCCTTGAACTGCCCCAGCGCGGCATTGCAGCTGAAGCACAGTACGCCTCGGACCCTACCCGTCTTGTGGCAGTGATCCACATGCTCCGGCGCTGCCGCCAAACATACGCAGCAGACACCTCCTTGAGACGCGACCAACTCGTCCCGCTCGGCCTCGGTGATGCCGTACTGACGCTTCAGATGGCCGGCGCGCGCCTTGTTCGCCCTGCACGCCCTGCAACTCGTCGAGAGGCCATCGGAAGCGGTCGCATTGCGATGCCACTCACTGTGAGGCTTGATCTCGCCACAACTGCGGCAGAACTTGTACCCCTCGGGGGTCTCCACCCGAGGACGGACGTTCTTCCCCTTGGCGAGCTGCCGCGCTTGGTGATACTCCGCCCAGCATTCCCGACAGTAGGCCTGCAGCCCGTCCCGAGCCGACTTGTTCCTCGCGAAGGCTGCTCGCGGCTTGGATGCCCTGCACCGCGAACAGCGCTTCAACTCGCCCACGATCGCCAACCCGATCCCCCTCGAACCCTTCGATTCGAAGGCTACTGGCCGCCTTTCTGAACGAAACTACGGACGAAGTCCTCCGCATTCTCCTCGAGGACATCGTCGATCTCGTCCAGAACCGAGTCCACGTCGTCGCTCAGCTTCTCGTGTCGTTCCTTCAGGTCCTCGGAGCCCTGTGCTTCGGTCGTCTGCTCCTCGGCCTGTTCGGTCGAGTGCGTCGCCTTCTGCTGGCCGCCGCCGGTGTCCTTGGTTGCCATGACCCTCACCCCGCTCAGTTCGCCCGACATGGTCGACAGGTCGGCATTCCTGCCGATCGGTGATGATCAGACCCTACAAGCCGGGTCTGACAATGGCCCTGCGTTTCTCCAACGTACGAGGACCACCTCGATGATTCCCGGACGGCGGACTTTCCACCCTGTTCGCCGGACGCCGCCCGGGTGCCCGCTCAGTTGCCCGACAGCACCCTGACCAGGTCTTCCGCCGTCCGGCAGCGGTCGAGGAGCTCCTTGACGTGATTTCGCGTTCCGCGAAGCGGTTCGAGGGTTGGAACACGCTGGAGCGAGTCGCGGCCCGGGAGGTCGAAGATCACGGAGTCCCAGGAGGCCGCCGCGACGTCGTCCGCGTACTGCTCGAGGCAGCGTCCGCGGAAGTAGGCGCGGGTGTCCTCCGGGGGCTTCGTGCGGGCCCGCTCGACCTCGTCCTCGGTCAGCAGCCGCTTCATGCGGCCGCGGGCCTCCAGGCGGTTGTAGAGGCCCTTCTCGGCCCTTACGTCGGCGTACTGGAGGTCGAGGAGGTGCAGCTTGGCCGCGTCCCAGTCGAGGGCGTCGCGGCGCCGGTAGCCCTCCATGAGCTCGCGCTTGGCGACCCAGTCCAGCTCGCCGGCCAGGCTCATGGGGTCGTGCTCCAGGCGGTTGAGGGTGTCCTCCCAACGGGAGAGGACGTCCTTGGTCTGCTCGTCCGCGTCGGCGCCGTAGCGTTCCTCGACGTACTTGCGGGAGAGCTCGTAGTACTCCATCTGGAGCTGGACCGCGGTGAGTGTGCGGCCGCTGCGGAGGGTGACCAGGCGCTTGAGGGTCGGGTCGTGGGAGACCTGGTGGAGGGTGCGGACCGGCTGGTCCACGGCCAGGTCGACGGCGATGAAGCCGTCCTCGATCATGGACAGGACCAGGGCGGTCGTGCCGAGCTTGAGGTAGGTGGAGATCTCGGAGAGGTTCGCGTCGCCGATGATGACGTGCAGGCGGCGGTACTTCTCGGCGTCGGCGTGCGGCTCGTCGCGGGTGTTGATGATGGGGCGCTTGAGGGTGGTCTCCAGGCCGACCTCGACCTCGAAGTAGTCCGCGCGCTGGCTGAGCTGGAAGCCGTGTTCGTGGCCGTCCTGGCCGATGCCGACGCGGCCGGCGCCGGTGACGACCTGGCGGGAGACGAAGAAGGGCGTGAGGTGGCGCACGATGTCCGAGAACGGGGTTTCCCGCTTCATCAGGTAGTTCTCGTGTGTGCCGTAGGAGGCGCCCTTGTTGTCGGTGTTGTTCTTGTAGAGGTGGATCGGCTGGGCACCGGGGAGCTGGGCCGCGCGTTCGGCGGCCTCGGCCATGATCCGCTCGCCGGCCTTGTCCCAGAGGACGGCGTCGCGGGGGTTGGTGACCTCGGGTGCGCTGTATTCGGGGTGTGCGTGGTCGACGTAGAGCCGTGCGCCGTTGGTGAGGATCACGTTGGCGAGGCCGATGTCCTCGTCGGTGAGCTGGCTGGCGTCGGCGGCCTCTCGTGCGAGGTCGAAGCCGCGCGCGTCCCGCAGCGGGTTCTCCTCCTCGAAGTCCCAGCGGGCCCGGCGGGCCCGGTGCATCGCCGCCGCGTAGGCGTTGACGATCTGGGACGAGGTGAGCATGGCATTGGCGTTGGGGTGGCCGGGGACGGAGATGCCGTACTCCGTCTCGATGCCCATTACTCGCCGTACGGTCATGCGGCCCTCCTTGCCCGGCGGTGTCCTCGGTCGGGGACGCCGCTCAAGTACCGCTGGCGCTCCGGTGCGTGTGCGGTGCCCGTCCCCGCACTGCGCGACTCGGCGGTACCGAAGAGCCTAGAACGGCTTTGCGCTGGTGGGGAGATCATTTGCGTCATTGCCTTGCTCGCCTTGGTTCCGGTTGGTTGCCTGAAAAACAGTCGGCTGCGGGTACCCCGGTGAGGGCACCCGCAGCCGCCCTGTCTTTACAGGTACTGACCGGTGTTCGCCACCGTGTCGATGGAGCGTCCGGTGTCTGCGCCCTGCTTTCCGGTGATGAGGGTACGGATGTAGACGATCCGTTCGCCCTTCTTTCCGGAGATTCGGGCCCAGTCGTCCGGGTTGGTGGTGTTGGGCAGGTCCTCGTTCTCCTTGAACTCGTCCACGCATGCCTGGAGGAGGTGGGAGACGCGGAGGCCCTTCTGGTTGTGGTCGAGGAAGTCCTTGATCGCCATCTTCTTGGCGCGGCCGACGATGTTCTCGATCATGGCGCCGGAGTTGAAGTCCTTGAAGTAGAGGACTTCCTTGTCACCGTTGGCGTAGGTGACCTCCAGGAAGCGGTTCTCCTCGGATTCCGCGTACATGTGCTCGACGGCCGTCTGGATCATGCTCTCGACGGTCGTGGTCTTGCTGCCGCCGTGCTCGCCGAGGTCGTCGGAGTGCAGCGGGAGGCGTTCGGTGAGGTACTTGCCGAAGATGTCCTTGGCGGCCTCGGCGTCCGGGCGCTCGATCTTGATCTTCACGTCGAGTCGGCCGGGGCGCAGGATGGCGGGGTCGATCATGTCCTCGCGGTTGGAGGCGCCGATGACGACCACGTTCTGCAGGCCTTCCACGCCGTCGATCTCGGCGAGCAGCTGGGGGACGATCGTGTTCTCGACGTCGGAGCTGACACCGGAGCCGCGGGTGCGGAAGAGGGATTCCATCTCGTCGAAGAAGACGATGACGGGTGTGCCCTCGCTGGCCTTTTCCCTTGCACGCTGGAAGACGAGGCGGATCTGCCGCTCGGTCTCGCCGACGTACTTGTTGAGGAGCTCGGGGCCTTTGATGTTGAGGAAGAAGCTCTTGCCCTGGGCCTGGCCGGTGACCTCGGCGACCTTCTTGGCCAGCGAGTTGGCGACGGCCTTGGCGATGAGTGTCTTGCCGCATCCGGGCGGGCCGTAGAGCAGTACGCCCTTGGGCGGCCGGAGCTCGTGCTCCTTGAAGAGGTCGGGGTAGAGGTACGGGAGCTCGACGGCGTCGCGGATGGCCTCGATCTGGCCGCCGAGTCCGCCGATCTGCTCGTATCCGATGTCCGGTACTTCTTCGAGGACGAGTTCTTCGACCTCGCTCTTGGGGACGATCTCGTAGACGTAGCCGGAGCGGGGTTCGAGCAGCAGGGCGTCACCGGGGCGGATGTTCACGTCCAGCAGTGGCTCGGCGAGCCGTACCACCCGCTCCTCATCGGTGTGCCCGAGCACCAGGGCGCGTTCGCCGTCCTCGAGGATCTCCTTGAGGGTGACGATGTCCCCGACGCGCTCGAACTCCATGGCCTCGACCACGTTGAGCGCCTCGTTGAGCATTACTTCCTGGCCGCGCCGGAGTTCTTCGAGGTCGACGCTGGGGCTGACGTTCACCCGGAGCTTGCGGCCCCCGGTGAAGATGTCGGCGGTGCCGTCCTCGTTCGCCGCGAGGAAGACTCCGAAGCCGGCCGGTGGCTGTGCGAGCCGGTCGACCTCCTCCTTGAGGGCCACGATCTGGTCGCGGGCCTCGCGGAGTGTGTTGGCGAGTCGCTCGTTCTGGGCGGACACGCCGGCCAGGTTGGTCTGCAGCTCGACGATCCGCTCTTCGAGAATCCTCGTGTGTCGCGGAGAGTCGGCGAGCTTGCGTCGCAGGACGGCGATCTCCTGCTCAAGGTAGGCAATCTGCCCGGCCGGGTCGTCGGACCCGCGTCCCGGGCGGATGCCGCGGTTCATGTCGTCGTCGTGGGCTGCCACGGTCCTCACCTCCTCCAAGGGGAGCTGGACGCTTCCAGACCCTACCTGGGTGGGTGTCGATTGAAACCCCTAGATCACAAAGACGGTCGGGGTGTGTCCGATCTTCACCCTTGCGCTCTCCCTCACGCCAGGGGAATACCCACCGAACATGATTGGAAAGCTGCCGGAGGTAGGGTCACAGTGTCCAACACCCGTCAGAGCTGGCCCGATTCCCGTCGGCTCGACTTCTAAACGGCAGGAGCGATGAGCGTGCAGCAGGAGGCCGTGGCCGGCGGCGAGCAGCTGGAGGTCTGGATCGATCAGGACCTGTGTACCGGCGACGGGATCTGCGCGCAGTACGCGCCGGAAGTGTTCGAGCTGGACATCGACGGTCTGGCGTATGTGAAGGGGCCGGGCGAGGAGCTGTTGCAGGACAAGGGTGCTGCAACGCCTGTTCCGTTGCCGCTTCTGACGGATGTGGTGGACTCGGCGAAGGAGTGTCCGGGCGAGTGCATCCATGTGCGGCGGGTTTCGGACAGGGTCGAGGTCTACGGTCCGGACGCTGAGTGAGGTAATGGGTGCGGGCCGTTACCGTTGTCTGATTTCTCACACACGCCGGGGGCGTGACTCAGACGCTGTGGGTGGCGGCGGGTGTCGAGCGGACGAACGTGCCGTTCTTCCACTGCCACTTCACGTGGTCGGTGACGTCGGGGCAGCAGCGGGGCACGTTGTCGGTGGAGTAGCCGAGCAGGGTGGCCGTGACGGCGCCGTCGCGTATCGCGAAGTCGCTCACGGTGTCGTCGGCTTTGGGGTCGAGCAGGGTGGCGACCACGCGGGGTGTGCCGTCGGAGGCGCGGGTGAGGACGTAGACGCCGTCGGGCGGGGTGCCCATGGGGGCGTCGCAGTGCACGATCGCGACCGTCTCGGGGTTGCCGTCGCCGTCGAGGTCTCCGGTGGTCTTCTTGTGGACGATCGCTTTGACGGGACCGCAGGTGATCGGGAAGTCGACTCCGGCCGTGCCGGGCGCGGTGGCCGCGTGGACGGTCTTGGTGTGCGGGTCCGCCGTCTGGGCCGCTGTGGCCGAGTTGGGCTGCAGGACCGAGGAGAGGGCCATGACGCCGGCGACCGCCGTGGCGGTGGCGACCCAGTGGATGGGACGGGTGTGCGTGTGTGCCAGTTCCGGGACGGCGGGATGCTGCACTAGGAGCGTCTCCTGTGAGGGCTGTGCCGGTGGGGGTGGCACGCATCGTGCCACACGTCACAGTGCGGGGGAACGGCGGGGTACGGGATGACGAACAGGGCCCCGCCGGGTTTGTTCGGTTTGTGGCGCACTGTCATGAGAAGGGCGCCGTGGTCGAGTTCCGGTGGTTGGTGCGGGAACTCGACCGCGGCGCCCGTGCGTTGCTGCGGTACGCGGCGGTGTCAGCGGCCGCCGCCGTCGGCGTTGGGGCCGGCGTAGTCCTCGCCGTAGGCGCCCTTGGCGGGGCGGCGGCGGCGCATGGGGGGCTCGACGCCGTCGGCGAGGCGGCGGGCGGTGAGGAGGAAGCCGGTGTGGCCGATCATCCGGTGGTCGGGGCGGACGGCCAGGCCCTCGATGTGCCAGTTGCGGATCATCGTCTCCCAGGCGGTCGGCTCGTTGAAGGAGCCGATCTCGCGGATGGACTCGACGGTCCGGGCGAGCTGGGTGGTGGTGGCGACGTAGCAGCAGAGGATGCCGCCGGGGACGAGTGCCTTGGAGACGGCCTCGAGGCATTCCCAGGGGGCGAGCATGTCGAGGATGACGCGGTCGACGTCGGTGTCGGAGAGGTTGTCCTGGAGGTCGCCGACGGTGAGCTGCCAGGCGGGGTGCGGGCCGCCGAAGTAGCGTTCCACGTTCTGCTGGGCGATCTCGGCGAAGTCCTCGCGGCGCTCGTAGCTGTGGAGCATGCCCTGGTCGCCGATGGCGCGCAGCAGGAAGCTGCTGAGCGAGCCGGAGCCGACTCCGGCCTCCACGACGCGCGCGCCGGGGAAGATGTCGGCGAAGGCGAGGATCTGCCCCGCGTCCTTGGGGTAGACGACGGCTGCCCCTCGGGGCATGGACAGGACGTAGTCGGGGAGCAGGGGGCGCAGCGCGAGGTAGGCGACGTTACCGGTGGTGCGGACAACGCTGCCCTCGGGTGCGCCGATCAGCTCGTCGTGCGGGAAGGAACCCTTGTGGGTGTGGAAGTTCTTTCCGGCTTCGAGCGTGAACGTGTAGTGGCGGCCCTTGGGGTCGGTCAGCTGAACCTGGTCCCCGACCTTGAAGGGCCCGCGCCTGCGGGCGGCACCGGTCGGTTCGGACATGTGAACAGCCTACCGGGGTTTGCGGGGGCCGCCGACCACGGTGGGCTCCGTGGGGAGACCGGTGGATCGGCTGCGGGTGCGTGGTGGATCGGCGTGCGGTTCTCCGCGCCTCTGTGGGGTCGCCGGGCCGCTCAGGACGGTCTGGCCATGGCTTTCACGAAGGCGCGTTCGACGTCGGCGGCGGACAGTACGCCGTAGATCTCGCCGGTTTCCTCGACGACGAGGTATTCGGTGGCGGGGGTGGCGCGCAGGACGTCGAGGAGGTCCTCGCCGGCGAGTTCGGCGGAGACGCGCATGCCGTCGGTGAGTTCCTGGGCGAGGCCGCTGACGGCGACCCAGGGGCGGCGGTGTTCGGGTACGCCGACGATGGCGGCCTCGCGGACGAGGGAGAGCGGGTGGCCGTCGGCGTCGACGACGACGAGGGCGCGGGCGCCGGCCGCGTTGGCGCGGCGCAGGGCTTCGGAGAGGGGGGTGTCGGTCTCGACGGGGACGGCGCGGCGGGTGAGGTTGCGGGCGCGCAGTTCCGGCAGGTGTTCGCGCAGGCGGGCCATGCGGAGGCTGTTGCCGGCGCCGGTCCAGATGATCGCGGCGAGGATGGCGGCGAGCAGGGCGTCGGTGACGGTGTCCATGCCGACGCTGTCCTCGGCGGTGGAGCCGAGGGCGCCGGACTGGGTGAGCAGCGGCAGGCCGATCAGGACGGAGACGGCGAGGGCGCGGCCGACCCAGGCTGCGGCGACGGTGCCGCTCATGGGCTTGCCGGTGATCTTCCAGACGACGGCGCGGAGCATCCGGCCGCCGTCGAGCGGGAGGCCGGGCAGGAGGTTGAAGGCGGCGACGATGAGGTTGGAGATCATCAGGCCGGCGAGCAGGACGCCGGGAACGGTGCCGGGCTCGACGGGCTGCATGGCGACGTAGAAGAGCCCGGCGAGGATCAGGGAGAGCAGGGGGCCGACGAAGGCCAGGACGAACTCCCTGCCGGGGGTCTCGGCTTCCTTCTCGATCTCGGAGACGCCGCCGAAGAACTGGAGCTGGATGCGGCGGACGGGGAGTTTGAAGCGGAGGGCGGCGACGGTGTGGGCGAGTTCGTGGACGAGGACGGAGGCGTAGAAGGCGACGGCGAAGAAGAGGGAGACGAGGTAGCGGGCGGCGCCGAGTTCGGGCAGGACGCGGTCGAGCTGGCCGCCGAAGACCCAGGTGATGAGGGCGGCGACGAGGAACCAGCTGGGGGCGACGTAGACGGGTACGCCGAAGGGGCGGCCCATGAGGAGTCCGCCCCGGGGGGATTCGCGGCGCTGGGGCGGGGGGTTCTTGGCGCCGGAGTGGGCGAGGGTGCGGTCGGCGTGGGACGCGTGGCCGGGGGTGGTGCCGGTGGTGTGGGGGGCGTGGTGACCGGCGTCGGGAGGGGTGGGGTGGCCGGGGGGCGGCGCGTCGGGGCGGGCGGGGGTGTCGGCGGCGTCGGCCGGCTGGTCCGCGTCCGGCCGGCCTGCGTCCGGCGTGTCTGCGTCCGGCTGCTCCGTGCCGTGCGCCGGGGAGGCGTCGTCGCTGCGGGGGGCGGCGGGCCGGCCGGAGTGCTCCTGGGGGGCGGGGCCGTCGGCGGGGGCGGTGTCCTGTCGCGGGTGCCCGTGCTCGTCGTCTCGCGCTTTCGGGTCGCTGTCGGCCGGGGCGGCCCCGGTGTCGGTGGTCGGCGCTTTCGTGCTGTCGCCCATCGAGGGGTCTCCCTTGGCGGCGTCCCTGGTCGTGGTGGTCCGTCGTGCGTCCGTGGGCTGTGCGTCGGCCTGGGTGGGTGAGGGGGTGGCCGGGGCCGGTCCCGTGGGGGGCTCGGCCGGCTCGTCGGTGCCGGGCCGCTGCCCGCTCCCGCCGCTCTGGTCCACGATGTCCCCTCGTTCGAAGCGTCTTCCGCGCCTGCCGGGCGGAAGGGTCTGGGGTCGATGGTATGCGGCCGTCGCGGCGCGTTCCGCCCCGGCACCCCCGGTGTTTCCCCGTCGGCCGCCCCGTCGCGGCGGTGGGTGGGTCACTGTCAGTGGCGGGCCGTAAGGTCTGTGGGCATGGAGAACAGCGCGGAGGGCACGGCTGAGGCCCACGGCGGGGGTCCGGCACCGGTGGATCTTCCTGTGGTGGCCGAGCAGACGGCGGTGACGGCGGGGGTGACGACGACGGCGGTGACGACCGCGGTGGCGGCGGCAGCGGCCGTGGGGACGCCGGACGCGGACCGGCCCGCCATACCGCCGGCCAGTCTGTCGCCTTCGCGTGCCGGTGACTTCATGCAGTGCCCTCTGCTGTACCGCTTCCGTGTCATCGACCGGCTGCCGGAGAAGCCGAGCGAGGCGGCCACCCGGGGGACGCTGGTGCACGCGGTACTGGAGCGGCTTTTCGACGCCCCCGCCGCGGAGCGGACGGCGCCGCGCGCCAAGTCCCTGATCCCGGGCCAGTGGGACCGGCTGCGGGAGAGCAGGCCGGAGGTCGTGGAGCTGTTCGAGGACGATCCCGGCGGCGAGCGGCTGGCGCGCTGGCTGGGCGAGGCAGAGCGGCTCGTCGAGCGGTGGTTCTCGTTGGAGGATCCGACCCGGCTGGAGCCCGCGGAGCGGGAGTTGTTCGTGGAGGCCGAGCTGGACTCGGGGCTGACGCTGCGCGGGATCATCGACCGGGTCGACGTGGCGCCGACGGGCGAGGTGCGGATCGTCGACTACAAGACGGGCAAGGCGCCCCGGCCGGAGTACGCCGAAGGCGCGCTGTTCCAGATGAAGTTCTACGCCCTGGTGGTGTGGCGCCTGAAGAAGGTGGTCCCGCGGCGGCTGCAGCTGGTGTACCTCGGCAGCGGGGACGTCCTGACGTACGACCCGGTCCTCGCCGATCTGGAGCGGGTCGAGCGCAAGCTGCTCGCGCTGTGGGAGGCGATCCGGCAGGCCACCGAGTCCGGTGACTGGCGGCCCCGGCCGACGAAGCTGTGCGGCTGGTGCGACCACCAGGCGCACTGCCCGGAGTTCGGGGGCACTCCCCCGCCTTATCCGCTGCCGGTGAGGGCGGTCGGGTCGGGTGACGTCCCGCAGGGCAGAATGGGGCCGGACTAGCGAAGGAGAGTCACGTGGCCATCCGCGTCCTACTGGTCGACGACCAGCCGCTGCTGCGTACCGGTTTCCGCATGATCCTGGAGGCGGAGCAGGACCTCGCGGTCGTCGGCGAGGCCGGAGACGGCCTCCAGGCCCTCGACCAGGTGCGGGCGCTGCAGCCCGATGTGGTTCTGATGGACATCCGGATGCCCCGGATGGACGGGGTGGAGGCGACCCGGCAGATCACCGGGCCCGGGCGGGACGGCCCGGCGAAGGTGCTGGTGCTGACCACCTTCGACCTCGACGAGTACGTGGTGGAGGCGTTGCGGGCGGGGGCGAGCGGGTTCCTCTTGAAGGACGCGCCGGCCAATGAGCTCGTCCAGGCGATCCGGGTGGTGGCGGCGGGCGAGGCGATGCTGGCGCCGAGCATCACCCGGCGGCTGCTGGACAAGTACGCCACTCACCTGCCCTCCGGTGACGAGCCGGTGCCGGACACGCTGCACACGCTCACCGACCGTGAGGTGGAGGTGCTGAAGCTGGTGGCGCGCGGTCTGTCCAACGCGGAGATCGCGGCGGACCTGTTCGTCAGCGAGACGACGGTGAAGACGCATGTGGGCCACGTGCTGACCAAGTTGGGGCTGCGCGACCGGGTGCAGGCGGCGGTGTACGCGTACGAGAGCGGGCTGGTGCGTCCCGGCGCCCAGTAGGGCGTACGACGGCGGAGGGCGCCCCTTGTGGCAAGGGGCGCCCTCCGTGTGTGTGGGGCCGTGCGTCAGCTCTTGCTGAGCTCCCAGAAGCGGAAGACCGTCGAGGCGTCGAGGCAGTATTCGAGGCCGTAGACGTTCTCGCGGGTGACCGCGTACTGCTTGGCCTGCCAGACCGGGAGGACGGGCAGCTGCTGGGCGACGATGTCCTGCAGCTTGGCGTAGTCGTTGTCGGTCGCGGCGCGGTCGCTCTCGGCGGCGGTGCGCGGGATGAGCGTGCCGGTGATCGTGTCGTTGTTGTAGTTGTTGCTCAGGACGTTGCCCTTGCCGAAGAAGGGGGCGGTGAAGTTGTCGGCGTCCGGGTAGTCCGGCACCCAGCCCTTGACGTAGATGCCGTACTTGCCCTTGGCGATGTCCTTCTCGTACTGGTCGAAGGCGACGGACTTGACGTCGGCGGCGAACAGGCCGCTGGCGTTGAGCTGTCCGGCGATGGCCTTGAGCTCCTGGTCGGTGGCGGGGCCGTAGCGGGAGGGGGTGGACCAGAGGGTGATCTTGACCTTGCCGGTGATGCCCTCGTTCTTCAGGGCGGCGGCGGCCTTGGCCGGTGAGGGGCTGGCGCCGTAGGTGTCGAAGAACGCCGTGTTGTGGCCCACGATGCCGGCCGGGATGATCGAGTAGAGCGGGGTGGCCGTGCCCTGGTAGACGTTCTTGATGAGGGCGTCGCGGTCGAGCAGGTAGGCGATGGCCTTGCGCACGCCGAGCTTTCCGGCGACCGGGTCCTTCATGTTGAAGACCAGGTGCTGGACCTCGGCGCTGGTGCCCTCGACGACCTCGGTGGTGGCCTTGTTGTCGGCGTTCTGCAGGTCGGCGATGTCGCCGGCGCTCAGGCCCCGGTAGGCGATGTCGATCTTGTCGTCCTGCAGGGCCTGCTTCAGTCTGGCCTGGTCGCCGTGGAAGAACTTGAGCGTGACGCCGGAGTTCTTGATCTTCGCGGTGCCCTTGTAGTTGCCGTTGACCGAGAAGACGGCCTTGTCCTCGCCGAAGGAGTCCAGCTTGTAGGGGCCGGAGCCGACCGCCTTGCCGTCCTTGCGGAGCTTGTTCCCGTCGTACTCGTTGTGGTCGACGATGGAGCCCGCACCGGAGGCGATCTTGCTGGGGAAGGTGGCGTCCGGCTCCTTCAGGTGGAAGACGACCGTCTTGGCGTCCGGTGTCTCGATCTTGCCGAGCATCGGGAACATGATCGCCGGACCGGCGTCGTCGTTGATCTTCAGCATGCGGTCGAAGGAGAACTTGACGTCCTCGGAGGTGAGCGCGTCACCGTTGCTGAACTTCAGCCCGTCCCGGAGCGTGCACCGGTAGACCTTGGTCGCGGTGTCGGTGAACTCGCACGACCGGGCGGCCTCGGGCACCGGCTCGGTGCCTCCGTTGGGGAAGGCGAGCAGCGACTGGAAGACGTTGTTGAACAACAGCCAGGAGCCGGGGTCGTAGCCGGAGGCCGGGTCGGTGGCCAGGACGTCGTCGGACATCCCCATGACCACCGAGGACCCGGTACCCCCGGAATCGCCGTTGTCCGCGCCGCAGCCGGTCAGCAGGCCGGAGGCCAGCCCCGCCACTACGGGCAGGACTGGCCACTGGTTGCGCATGTTCACAGCATGTGCCTTGTCGTCGGTATCGGGACCCCGGGGCCGCCGTCCCCGGGCCCCGGGCACAAGGAGATCAGCCGCTCACGCCACGGCCGAGCTCCCAGAGCTGGAGGGTGGAGGAGGAGTTGAGCGCGTACGCGGTTCCCGTGACGTTGTCGCGTGCGGCGACGTACTGCTTGCCCTGCCACAGCGGAATGATCGGGACGTCTTCGGCGACGATGTCCTGGATCGTGGTGAGGTCGGAGCCGGCGGCCAGGCGGTCGGCCTCGCGACGGGAGTCCGGGATCAGGGTGTTGATGATCCGGCTGTTCTTGTACGGCAGCTTCAGGAAGTTGTCCGTGTCGAGGAACGGCGCGAGGTAGTTGTCGGCGTCCGGGAAGTCGGGGAACCAGCCCATGCCCCAGACGTCGTACTGGCCCTTGCGCTCGGCCGGGACGAACTTGTCCCACTTGGTGCCCTGGATGCTGACGTCGAACAGCCCGCTGTCGTTGAGCTGCTGCTGAAGGATCTTGAACTCCTTCGCGGTGGCCGACCCGTAGTGGTCGGTCGTGTAGTGCAGCGTCAGCTTGACCGGGGTGGTGATGTTGGCGCTGGTCAGCAGGGCCTTGGCCTTGGCGGTGCTGGGGTCGCCGTACTTGTTGAAGAACGAGTTGGAGTGGCCGGTGATGCTCGCCGGGACCAGCGAGTACAGGGGCTCGGCCTGGGTGCCGTAGACCTTGGAGACGAGTTCGCCGCGGTTGATCAGCTGGGCCATCGCCTGCCGGACGGCCTTGTCCTTGACCGACTTGGCGTCGGTGTTGAAGGCCAGGTAGCGGATCTCCAGGCCGGACATCTCGACCAGGTCCTCGCTGTCGCTCGTGCTCACGGACAGCTTCTGGATCTGGTCCGGCGACATGGTGCGGGTCATGACGTCGATGTCACCCTTGTCCAGGGCGGTGCCCATGGCCGCGGCGTCCGGGTAGGACACCATCTGGACCTTGGAGTTGTTCACCTTCAGCGTCCCCTTGTAGTTGGGGTTCTTGGTGAAGGTGGCGGTGACGATCGCGTTGTTCTTGACGTCGGTCGACAGGGTGTAGGGGCCGGAGCCGTCGACATCGAAGCCGTCGCGCAGCTTGTTCTTCTCGTAGTCGTCGGGGTTGACGATGCCGGCGACCGGGGTCGACAGCTTGTACGGGAAGGTGGCGTCGGCGGTCTTGAGGTGGAAGATGACCTCGTTGTCACCCTGCGTCTCGACGGTGTCGATGGTGTTCAGCAGGGCGGACACGCCGGAGTCGGCCTTGATGGCACGCGCGCGGTCGATGGAGTACTTCACGTCGGCCGCGGTGATCTTGTCGCCGTTGGCGAACTTCAGGCCGTCGCGCAGGGTGCACGCGTAGCGCTCGTTGCCGCTGTCGGTGAAGCCGCAGCTCTTGGCGGCCTCGGGCACCGGGTCGCCCTCGCCCTTCGGCTGGATCATCAGGGTCTGCACGGTCTGGCGCAGGATGTTCCAGGTACCGACGTCGTAGGCGTAGGCCGGGTCCAGGGGTGCCGGGGCGGCCTTCGTCGCGCTGAACGTGTCGGTGGTACCGACCTTGATCGCGTTGCCACCATCGCTGCCGCTGTCGGAGCCGCCACAGGCGGCGAGCACGGGCGCGAGCAGGCCGACGACGGCCGGCAGCACCAAAGTCTTGCGGTTCATGCTCGTGTTTCTCCAGAGCTGTTCAGGTCCGTGTAACCGGCATGCAGGGGTGTCGCTGCGGCACACGGGGGTAAGGGCGACGGTTCTCGCGACGAGATTAGTCCGCACCAGCACGAGGGTTCGCGGTCACCGGAGTTGAGATGCCATCACGCAGCGAAACCGGGCGTGGACACACCGAAAACCCGACAGCGGAAGGATTAGTGCAGCTTTCCATCAATCGGGACACAAGCACCCGCCGAAGGTCCGGGAAAGGGCGTGCGCAGCACAGCGGGCTCCACCTGTCGACCCCCCGGCGCGTGGGGAACGTCACACATCAACAACGGGGTGGACCACCGGAATTCGGCCATCCGTACGGGTTCGAATTCCCTCGCACACCCGCGCCGGAATTCCCCGCCCTATCCGCGCCGCACGCTGCGTGAACGGCCGACGCATTTCCGTCATCAGCGGGCGATCAGTTCCGTCGTCAGCGGGTGATCGGGCCGTCGTCAGAGGGTGATCAGCCCGCGCAGAAATGCCAGGTCGACCTCTTCGAGGGAGCTCACCACGGTCCGCCGCTCGGCGGGCGTGATGGGGGCCACCGAGGGGACCGCCACGACGTGACAGCCGGCCGCCTCGGCGGCGGCGACACCGGTCGCGGTGTCCTCGACGACCGCGCATCTGGCCGGATCCACGCCGAGCCCGGCGGCGGCGACGAGGTAGGGGTCCGGGTGCGGCTTCGTGCGCCGCACCTCGTCGCCGGCGACCGACAGGGCGAAGTGCTGGGAGCCCAGCGAGGACAGCACCCGGTCGATGATGCGCCGGTGGGAGGCGGAGACCAGGGCGGTCGGGATCTCGTACTCGGAGAGTTCGGCGAGCAGCCGGGCGGCGCCCGGCATCAGCGGCAGGGCCTGGCCGATGCGCTCCTCGAAGCCCTGGTTGAGCAGCACTGTGACCTCGGCGAGGGTGATGTCCGCGCCCGTGGCCTCGATCAGGAACCCCGCGCTGCGGGTCATGGGACCGCCGACCACGACGTGGCGCCAGGAGTCGTCGAGGGTGTGGCCCAGGGCGGCGAAGATCTCGACCTCGACGTCCCACCAGAAACCCTCGGTGTCCACCAGGGTGCCGTCCATGTCGAGGAGCACGGCCTGCAGGGCTGAGCCTTCGGCCGTACGGGTTTCGAGCGCGGGGACCGTACTTGTCATCCGGGCGCACCTCCTTGGGGGACGAGCAGGCCGGTTCCCGCGCGGGGAACCGGCCTGCAGTGGACCGACCAGTGTACGTCGCCCGGCGCCGAAGCGCCTCGTTTAATCGGCGTGCCGCGGGGCACACCGTGAATACGCCGGGGGGCACTGTGAGCTGCGCTTTCGCGGCCGCCCGCCGACGGTTTCAGCGGGCGTTGAAGTACTTCGCCTCCGGGTGGTGGATCACGATCGCGTCCGTGGACTGCTCGGGGTGCAGCTGGAACTCCTCGGAGAGCTGGACGCCGATGCGCTCGGGTTCGAGCAGGTCGGCGATCTTGGCCCGGTCCTCCAGGTTCGGACACGCCCCGTAGCCGAGCGAGAAGCGCGCGCCCCGGTACTTCAGGGCGAACATGTCCTCGATGTCGCTGGGGTCCTCCCCGGCGTAGCCGAGTTCCGAACGCACGCGCGCGTGCCAGTACTCGGCGAGGGCCTCGGCCAACTGCACGGACAGGCCGTGCAGTTCGAGGTAGTCGCGGTAGGCGTTGGCCTCGAAGAGCTTGGCGGTCTGCTCGCCGATCCTCGAGCCGACGGTGACGACCTGGAGGCCGACCACGTCGGTCTCGCCGGCTTCCTCGGGGCGGAAGAAGTCGGCCAGGCACAGCCGCCGGCCGCGGCGCTGGCGGGGGAAGGTGAAGCGGGTGCGCTCGTTGCCCTGCTCGTCCAGGATGATCAGGTCGTCGTCCTTGGACACGCAGGGGAAGTAGCCGTAGACGACGGCCGCTTCGAGCAGGTTCTCGGTCTGCAGCCGGTCCAGCAGGCCGCGCAGCCGCGGCCGGCCCTCGGTCTCGACGAGTTCCTCGTACGACGGCCCCTCGCCGGTGCGGGCCTGCTTCAGGCCCCACTGGCCCTTGAACAGGGCGCCCTCGTCGAGCCAGGAGGCGTACTCCTTGAGCTGGATGCCCTTGATGACGCGGGTGCCCCAGAACGGCGGGGTGGGGACGGGGTTGTCGACGGCGACGTCGGAGCGGACGTGACCCTCCTCCGGGCGCTCCTCGACCTCGACGGCCGAAGTGGCCCGGACCCGGCGCTGCTTGAGCTCGGGCAGCTTGGCGCCGGGGACGCCCCGCTTGACTCCGATGAGGGCGTCCATGAGGCGCAGGCCCTCGAACGCGTCGCGGGCGTAGCGGACTTCGCCCTCGTAGATCTCGTGCAGGTCCTGCTCGACGTAGGCGCGGGTGAGTGCGGCGCCGCCGAGGATGACGGGGTAGTCGGCCGCCAGTCCGCGCTGGTTGAGCTCCTCCAGGTTCTCCTTCATGATCACGGTGGACTTCACCAGGAGACCGGACATGCCGATGACGTCGGCCTTGTGTTCCTCGGCGGCCTCCAGGATCGCGGAGACCGGCTGCTTGATGCCGAGGTTGACGACGTTGTAGCCGTTGTTGGACAGGATGATGTCGACGAGGTTCTTGCCGATGTCGTGCACGTCACCGCGCACGGTGGCCAGCACGATGGTGCCCTTGCCCTCGGTGTCGGACTTCTCCATGTGCGGTTCGAGGTGGGCGACGGCCGCCTTCATGACCTCGGCGGACTGCAGCACGAACGGCAGCTGCATCTGGCCGGAACCGAACAGTTCGCCGACGACCTTCATGCCGTCCAGCAGGGTCTCGTTGACGATGTCCAGGGCGGGGCGCTCCTGGAGGGCCTCGTCGAGGTCGGCCTCCAGGCCGTTGCGCTCGCCGTCGATGATGCGCCGCTTGAGGCGCTCCTCCAGCGGCAGGGCCGCCAGTTCCTCGGCCTTGCCGGCCTTCAGCGACTTGGCGGTGGCGCCCTCGAAGAGCTGCATCAGCTTCTGCAGCGGGTCGTAGCCCTCGCTGCGGCGGTCATAGATCAGATCGAGGGCCGTCTGCACCTCCTCCTCGGAGAACCGCGCGATCGGCAGGATCTTCGAGGCGTGCACGATCGCCGAGTCCAGGCCCGCCTTGACGCACTCGTCCAGGAACACCGAGTTCAGCAGGATCCGCGCGGCCGGGTTCAGGCCGAAGGAGATGTTGGACAACCCCAGCGTGGTCTGTACGTCCGGGTGGCGGCGCTTGAGCTCGCGGATCGCCTCGATGGTGGCGATGCCGTCCTTGCGGGACTCCTCCTGGCCGGTGCAGATGGTGAAGGTCAGGGTGTCGATGAGGATGTCCGACTCGTGGATGCCCCAGTTGCCGGTGAGGTCGTCGATGAGCCGTTCGGCGATCTCGACCTTCTTCTCGGGGGTGCGGGCCTGGCCCTCCTCGTCGATGGTCAGCGCGATCAGCGCGGCGCCGTGCTCCCGGGCGAGCTCGGTGACACGGGCGAAGCGGGACTCCGGGCCGTCGCCGTCCTCGTAGTTGACGGAGTTGATCACCGCGCGGCCACCGAGCTTCTCCAGACCCGCCCGGATCACCTCGACCTCGGTGGAGTCCAGCACGATCGGCAGCGTGGAGGCGGTCGCGAAGCGGCCGGCCAGCTCCTCCATGTCCGCGACCCCGTCACGGCCGACGTAGTCCACGCACAAATCCAGCATGTGGGCGCCCTCGCGGATCTGCTCGCGGGCCATCTCCACACAGTCGTCCCAGCGGGCCTCCAGCATCGCCTCACGGAACTTCTTCGAACCGTTGGCGTTCGTACGCTCGCCGATCGCCAGGTAGGAGGTGTCCTGGCGGAACGGCACGGTCTGGTAGAGGGAGGCGGCGCCGGGCTCGGGCCGCGGGTGGCGTTCGGTCGGCTGGAGCTCGCGGACACGCTCGACGACCTGCCGCAGATGCTCCGGGGTGGTGCCGCAGCAGCCGCCGACCAGCGAGAGACCGTACTCGCGTACGAAGGTCTCCTGGGCGTCGGCGAGCTCGGGCGCGGTCAGCGGGTAGTGGGCGCCGTCCTTGCCGAGGACGGGCAGGCCGGCGTTCGGCATGCACGACAGCCGGACGCGGGCCTGGCGGGCGAGGTAGCGCAGGTGTTCGCTCATCTCGGCCGGACCGGTCGCGCAGTTGAGGCCGATCATGTCGATGCCCAGCGGTTCCAGCGCCGTCAGTGCCGCGCCGATCTCGGACCCGAGCAGCATGGTGCCGGTCGTCTCGACGGTGACGGAGACGATCAGCGGAACCTCGTAGCCGGCGGTCTCCATCGCGCGGCGGGCGGCGATGACGGAGGCCTTGGTCTGCAGCAGGTCCTGGGTGGTCTCCACGAGGAGCGCGTCGGCGCCCCCGGCGAGCAGGCCCTCGGCGTTTCGCTGGTAGGCGTCGCGGATGGCGCTGAACGTGGTGTGGCCGAGGGTGGGCAGCTTGGTGCCCGGGCCCATGGAGCCCAGGACCCAGCGCTGCCGGCCGTCCCGGGCGCCGTACTCGTCGGCCGTCTCGCGGGCGATGCGGGCGCCGGCCTCGGACAGTTCGGCGACGCGGTCGGCGATGTCGTACTCGCCGAGGGCGGAGAGGTTGGCGCCGAAGGTGTTGGTCTCGACGCAGTCGACGCCCGCGTCGAAGTAGGCGGAGTGCACGGAGCGGACGATGTCCGGACGGGTGACGTTGAGGACTTCGTTGCATCCTTCGAGGTTCTGGAAGTCCTCGAGGGTGGGCTCCTGGGCCTGGAGCATCGTGCCCATCGCTCCGTCGGCCACCACCACTCGGGTGGCCAGGGCCTCACGGAGCGCGGACGCACGGGCCCGGCTGTCGGCGGAAGGGGTCGGTGGCGACGAGGCCATGAAAGGGGCTCCCTTATGGTGCGACGGCTGTCGGCTTTGCGCGTTCCGTGGAACTCTCCGCGGTGGGCGCACCTGGCCAGAGTAACCGGGTGGGCCGTTTCGTGGTCGGGGCGTCCACGAGGCGGACCGGGATGGCCGACAGGCACCTGCGGGGAGACGCGTGACACAACAGGTGCCGTACGAGTATTAGCGGTGGGTCGGCATGGACCGGTAGTGTTCGACATTGCCGAACGGTGGCAACGACGACGTTACGTCGACGTTCGAAGGGGACGGAGGCAGTACGGCGATGGCACGGAACATCCAGTCGCTCGAACGGGCGGCCGCGATGCTGCGGCTGCTCGCGGGCGGCGAGCGGCGGCTCGGCCTGTCGGACATCGCCTCGTCGCTGAGTCTCGCCAAGGGCACCGCCCACGGCATTCTGCGCACCCTTCAGCAGGAGGGTTTCGTCGAGCAGGACGAGGCCTCCGGGCGTTATCAGCTGGGGGCGGAGCTGCTGCGGCTGGGCACCACCTATCTGGACGTCCACGAGCTGCGCGCGCGTGCCCTGGTGTGGACGGACGACCTGGCCCGCTCCAGCGGGGAGAGCGTGTACCTCGGCGTGCTGCACCAGCAGGGCGTGCTCATCGTGCACCACGTCTTCCGGCCCGACGACAGCCGGCAGGTGCTGGAGATAGGGGCCATGCAGCCACTGCACTCCACAGCCCTGGGCAAGGTCCTGTCGGCCTACGACCCGGTCGCGCACAGCGAGGCGATGGAGGCCGACCGCAAGCCCTTCACCGACCGCACGGTGTGCGAGACGGAGGACTTCGAGCACATCCTCGACATCACGCGCGCGCGTGGGTACGCCGCCGACGTCGAGGAGACCTGGGAGGGCGTGGCGTCCGTCGCCGCGCCCATCCACGACCGGCGGCGGATGCCGGTGGGCGCGGTCGGCATCACGGGCGCCGTGGAACGGCTGTGCCGGGCCGAGGAGAAGGACGCGCTGCGGCCGGAGCTGATCGCGGCCGTGCGGGACTGCGCCCGCGCGGTGTCGCGGGATCTGGGTGCCGGGCGGTTCTGAGGAAGCGGTTCGAGGACCGGGACGCGACTGGCGCGTCCCGGTTTCACCCGTACCCTGACACAACGGACGTACCGCCTGGCCGGTACGCAGGGTGCTTGTTACTCCGCCGTACGCACCTGACCAGCAAGATCGACGGCTCACGGCAATCAGTAACGATCGTGCTTTCGACAACAGAACTCTTGACGCACACGTGACGCCGAGGCGAGACTCCCGTCCATCGGTCGGCATTGTCGAACACCTACCGGCAATACGCGTTAGAGTGTGACAACGCCAAGGGCCGACACCGCTCTCACCCGAGGGCAGCTCGAACCTCCGGAGGGACCCGGGGTTCGGTCCCCTGGACGAAGGACAAAGGAGTCGCGGGTGTCCAGCTCCGACATCTTCATCGGCGAGACCATCGGTACCGCCATACTCATCCTGCTCGGCGGCGGCGTCTGCGCGGCCGTCACGCTGAAGGCCTCCAAGGCGCGCAACGCCGGCTGGCTCGCCATCACCTTCGGGTGGGGCTTCGCCGTGCTGACGGCCGTCTACACCTCGGCGCCGCTGTCCGGCGCCCACCTCAACCCGGCCGTGACGCTCGCGCTCGCCATCAAGGACGGCGACTGGAGCAACGTTCCGGTCTACTGGGCCGGTCAGCTGCTGGGCGCCGCGATCGGCGCGACCCTGGTGTGGGTCGCCTACTACGGGCAGTTCCACGCGCACCTCACCGACAAGGAGATCGTCGGCGGGCCGGGTGCGCAGGCCACGACGGCCAAGGCCGTGGAGGCTCAGGAGCAGGGCGCGGGCCCGGTCCTCGGCGTCTTCTCCACCGGTCCGGAGATCCGTGTCGTCTGGCAGAACCTCGCCACGGAGATCATCGGCACCATCGTGCTGGTCCTGGCCGTGCTCACGCAGGGCCTCAACGACAAGGGCAACGGCCTGGGCACCCTGGGCGCGCTGATCACCGCGCTCGTGGTCGTCTCGATCGGTCTCTCCCTCGGCGGCCCGACGGGCTACGCGATCAACCCGGCCCGTGACCTGGGTCCGCGCATCGTGCACGCCCTCCTGCCCCTGCCCAACAAGGGCGGCTCCGACTGGGGCTACGCCTGGATCCCGGTGGTCGGTCCGCTGATCGGCGGCGCGATCGCTGCAGGCATCTACAACGTCGCTTTTGCTTAAAGCAACTCGGTAGAACGTCCCCCTCAACTCACGGAACCCCAGGAGCACTCAGTGACCGACGCGCACACCGCCGGCCCCTTCATCGCCGCCATCGACCAGGGCACCACCTCCAGCCGCTGCATCGTCTTCGACCGGGACGGCCGTATCGTCTCCGTCGACCAGAAGGAGCACGAGCAGATCTTCCCGAAGCCGGGCTGGGTCGAGCACAACGCCAACGAGATCTGGACCAACGTCCAGGAGGTCGTCGCCGGGGCCATCCAGAAGGCCGGCATCACCCGCGACGACATCAAGGCCATCGGCATCACCAACCAGCGCGAGACGACGCTGCTGTGGGACAAGAACACCGGTGAGCCCGTCCACAACGCCATCGTCTGGCAGGACACCCGCACCGACGCCCTGTGCAAGGAGCTCGGCCGCAACGTCGGCCAGGACCGCTTCCGCCGCGAGACGGGTCTCCCCCTCGCCTCCTACTTCGCCGGCCCGAAGGCCCGCTGGCTGCTCGACAACGTCGAGGGTCTGCGCGAGCGCGCCGAGCGCGGCGACATCCTCTTCGGCACCATGGACACCTGGGTCATCTGGAACCTGACCGGTGGTGTCGACGGCGGCAAGCACTACACCGACGTCACCAACGCCTCCCGCACCATGCTGATGAACCTGCACACGCTGGAGTGGGACGAGAAGATCGCCGAGTCCATCGGCGTGCCGATGGCGATGCTGCCCGAGATCCGCTCCTCCGCCGAGGTCTACGGCGAGATCAAGGGCGGCAAGCTGGGCGAGCTGCTCGGCGGCATCCCGGTCGCCTCGGCGCTCGGCGACCAGCAGGCGGCCCTGTTCGGCCAGACCTGCTTCTCCGAGGGCGAGGCCAAGTCGACCTACGGCACCGGCACGTTCATGCTGATGAACACCGGTGAGAAGATCATCAACTCGTACTCCGGTCTGCTCACCACCGTCGGATACCGCATCGGCGACGACAAGCCGGTCTACGCCCTCGAGGGCTCGATCGCCGTCACCGGTTCGCTGGTGCAGTGGATGCGCGACCAGATGGGCCTGATCTCCACCGCCGCCGAGATCGAGACGCTCGCGCTCTCCGTCGAGGACAACGGCGGCGCCTACTTCGTGCCGGCCTTCTCCGGTCTGTTCGCCCCGTACTGGCGCTCCGACGCCCGCGGTGTGATCGCCGGCCTGACCCGGTACGTCACCAAGGCGCACCTGGCCCGCGCCGTCCTGGAGGCCACCGCCTGGCAGACCCGTGAGATCACGGACGCCATGACCAAGGACTCGGGCGTGGAGCTCACGGCCCTCAAGGTCGACGGCGGCATGACCTCCAACAACCTGCTGATGCAGACCCTCTCGGACTTCCTGGACGCCCCCGTGGTGCGCCCCATGGTCGCCGAGACCACCTGCCTCGGCGCCGCATACGCCGCCGGTCTCGCCGTCGGCTTCTGGACCAGCACCGACGACCTGCGCGCCAACTGGCGCCGGGCCGCCGAGTGGACCCCCCGCATGGACGCGGAGACCCGCGACCGTGAGTACAAGAGCTGGCTCAAGGCCGTGGAGCGGACCATGGGCTGGCTCGAGGACGAGAGCTGACGAGCACCCCGCAAGCTCGCGGCTCGATGAGGAGTAAGAACCCGAAATGACCAGTCAGACCACCCTGCAGTCCGTGCCTGCCCTCGGTACGCACCCGGCCTCCGGCTCCAACCCGAGCCGCGCCGAGACCCGGGAGCAGCTCTCCAAGGCGTCGTACGACCTTCTCGTGATCGGCGGCGGCATCCTGGGCATCTCCACCGCCTGGCACGCCGCGCAGTCCGGCCTCAGGGTGGCTCTGGTCGACGCCGGCGACTTCGCCGGCGCCACCTCTTCCGCCTCCTCCAAGCTGCTCCACGGCGGTCTGCGCTACCTGCAGACCGGCGCGGTGAAGCTGGTGGCGGAGAACCACTTCGAGCGCCGTGCGGTCTCCCGCCAGGTGGCTCCCCACCTGGCGAACCCGCTCACGTTCTACCTCCCCGTGTACAAGGGCGGGCCGCACGGCGCTGCGAAGCTCGGGGCGGGCGTGTTCGCCTACTCCGCGCTCTCCGCGTTCGGTGACGGCGTCGGTCACCTGCTGTCCCCCGCGCGGGCCGCGCAGGACGTGCCCGAGCTGCGCACCGACAACCTCAAGGCCGTGGCCGTGTACGGCGACGACCAGATGAACGACGCGCGCATGGCGCTGATGACGGTCCGCGCGGCCGTCGAATCGGGCGCCGTGGTGCTGAACCACGCCGAGGTGACCGGGCTCCGGTTCACCCGGGGCCGCGTGACGGGCGCGGACCTGAAGGACCGTACGACGGGCGACGAGTTCGGCGTGAACGCCCGCCTGGTGCTGAACGCGACCGGCCCGTGGGTCGACCACCTGCGCAGGATGGAGGACGCCAATGCGGCGCCGTCGATCCGTCTGTCGAAGGGCGCGCATCTGGTCCTGAAGCGGACGTCTCCGTGGAAGGCCGCCCTGGCGACCCCCATCGACAAGTACCGCATCACCTTCGCCCTCCCGTGGGAGGACATGCTGCTGCTCGGCACGACCGACGAGGAGTTCGAGGGCGACCCGGCGGACGTCGCGGTCACCGAGAAGGACATAGCCCAGATCCTGGACGAGGCCGCGTTCTCGGTCCGGGACCAGCAGCTCAGCCGTGACCTGATCACGTACTCGTTCGCGGGTCTGCGCGTGCTGCCGGGCGGCCCCGGTGACACGGCCAAGGCCAAGCGCGAGACGGTCGTCACCGAGGGCCGGGGCGGGATGCTGTCCGTCGCGGGCGGCAAGTGGACGACCTTCCGGCACATCGGCCGTACGGTCATGAAGAAGCTGGAGGCGCTGCCGGGCGCTCCGCTCGGTGACGACTTCGAGCCGATCGCCTCCCTGCCGAGGAAGCTGCCGCTGCCCGGTGTCGCCAACCCGCGCGCGGTCGCGCACCGGCTGCTGGTGGACAACCCGGCGCCGGGTCCGCGGATGGCCGCCGACACCGCCAAGCACCTGGCCACGCACTACGGTTCGCTGGCGTTCGACATCGCGCGGCTGGCGAACGAGAACCCGGAGCTGGGCCGGCGGGTCCACCCGGACGCCCCGGAGATCTGGGCGCAGGTCGTCTACGCCCGGGACAACGAGTGGGCCGAGACGCCCGACGACGTGCTGCGCCGCCGGACGACGCTGACGATCCGGGGCCTGGCCACGGACGAGGTCCGCGCCAAGGTGCAGGACCTGCTCGACAAGAAGTGACCGCGCACCGGCCCTCTCCCGACCGGGGGCCGGCACGGACGGGAACGGCCCCTCTCCCCTAGGGTGCCGGCTCCCGCGAGAGGGGCGGCTCCCTGCCGACGGAGCCGCCCCTCTCGCGTGCGGGCCGTGCGCCTCGGGGCACTGATCGCCGACCTGGAGGCGGGCACCTGGGCGGGCACATAATGAGCTCAGACATCCGAGGTCTCGGCACGGTGCGGCGACAGGGATGAGGCGACAGGGAGGCCGGTCATGGCAGTCACCGACGAGGCGATCGAGAAGATCAAGGGCATGATCGTCTCCGGCGCGCTGCGGCCGGGCGACCGGCTGCCCAAGGAGAGCGAACTCGCCTCCGAGCTGGGCCTGTCCCGCAACTCCCTGCGCGAGGCCGTCCGCGCCCTGTCGCTGATCCGGATCCTGGACGTGCGGCAGGGCGACGGCACCTATGTGACGAGCCTGGACCCGCAACTGCTGCTGGAGGCGCTGAGCTTCGTCGTGGACTTCCACCGCGACGACACCGTCCTGGAGTTCCTGGCGGTGCGCCGCATCCTGGAGCCGGCCGCGACCGCGATGGCGGCCCTTCGGATCAGCGAGCAGCAACTGGACGCGCTCTCGGCCCAGTTGGACAAGCTCGGGGAGGCCCCGTCGGTGGAGGAACTGGTCGCCTGCGACCTCGACTTCCACCGGGGCATCGTGCAGAGCTCGGGCAACTCGGTGCTGTGCTCGCTGCTGGACGGCCTGTCGGGCCCCACCACCCGGGCCCGGATCTGGCGGGGTCTGACCCAGGAGGACGCCGTCAGCCGCACCCTGCGCGAGCACCGGGCGATCCTGTCGGCGCTGCGGGACCGGGACGCGGAGGCGGCGCGCTCCTGGGCGACGGTGCACATCGCGAGCGTGGAGCAGTGGCTGCGGTCCTCGCTGTGAGGGACCTGTGTCCGAGGGGTGGCCCGGGGTGGCGATCTTGGGTGTTCGGTGGGTCCGTACGGGGCAGTGATCCGTTCACTCCCCCGTGCAAGGGGGCTGCGGGCGCCCCCGCCGAACGCCGTAAGGTTGGTGGGTCAAGCGAGGGCACGTCGGAAGGAGGCACTGGGTGATCGAGCTCGAGGGGGTTCCCGAGCTGATCGACCCGGTCATGGTGGCCGCGTTCGAGGGCTGGAACGATGCCGGCGACGCCGCCTCCACCGCGGTCGCGCATCTGGACAGGGAGTGGAAGGGCGAGGTGTTCGCGGCGCTCGACGCCGAGGACTACTACGACTTCCAGGTGAACCGCCCCACGGTGTGGATGGACGCGGGAGTGCGCAAGATCACGTGGCCGACGACAAGGTTGTCCGTCGTCCGTGTCGGCGGCGAGAAGCCGCGCGACCTCGTGCTCGTGCGAGGCATCGAACCGTCCATGCGGTGGCGTTCGTTCTGCAACGAGCTGCTGGGCTTCGCGCACGAGCTGGGCGTGGAGCTGGTCGTCATCCTCGGCGCCCTGCTCGGCGACACCCCGCACACCCGGCCGGTCCCGATCAGCGGAACGACGTCCGACCCCGACCTGGCCCAGCGGATGGACCTGGAGGAGACCAAGTACGAGGGCCCCACGGGCATCGTCGGCGTCCTCCAGGAGGCCTGCACGCACGCGGGCGTGCCGGCGGTCAGCCTGTGGGCGGCCGTGCCGCACTACGTGTCGCAGCCGCCCAACCCGAAGGCGACGCTGGCGCTGCTGAACCGGCTGGAGGACCTGATCGACGTGCGCATCCCGCTGGGCGAGCTGCCCGAGGACGCGCGCGCCTGGCAGGTGGGCGTGGACCAGCTGGCCGCCGAGGACAGCGAGGTCGCCGAGTACGTGCAGACGCTGGAGGAGGCCAGGGACACCGCGGAGCTGCCCGAGGCGTCCGGCGAGGCGATCGCCCGCGAGTTCGAGCGGTATCTGCGGCGCCGGGACGGCCATACGAAACCGCCGACGACTCCCCCGAAACCGGGCGGGGAGGACGACGATTCCTCCGAGGAGTGAGCGAGAGGGGCGGTGCGCCGAGCGCACCGCCCCTCTTGTCGTCCCCGGACCGCGGCGACGGTCCGCGACCTTTGGCCGGATTGAGGCGTGACCTCTGTTTCCGGACGGATTGCACACGTTACCCAATTCAACTTGTTTCAAACGGAGTTGGTGAAAACACTCTGGACGCCTCGCCGTCGGAGTGCTTGGTTGTGCAGCGAAGGCGCACCCGCGCGGACCGAAGGGAGCGGCAGCGATGAGCGACCAGGTACAGCCGGGGCAGGGTCCGGGAACCTCCGGGCCGGGCCCCGACGGAGCGGGATTCACCTATCACGGAGCCGAACAGGAACTGATCGTCGTCGCACGCCCCGAGGCCCGGCTGCGCGCCCGGCCCGACGGCGTCCGCTCGGCGGCCGGCGCCGACGTCTCCGCGCTCGACATGTTCCTCGGCGACGAACAGCTCACGCTGGAGCCGCTGTTCGGCGGCGAGGAGCGGCTGCGGCAGTCCTCCGCCCCGCCGGGCGAGCAGAACGTGCCCGACCTCGCCCTGTTCTACCGGGTGCGCGGCGGGGAGAGCCGCGCCCAGGAGCTGCGCTCACGGATCGCGGCGCTGCCGGGGATCGACACGGCGTACGTGAAACCGGGCGCCGTGCCCGCCACCGTCGCCGGCGACAGCGGCCGGCTGAAGGAAGGCACCCCGGCCACCCCGGACTTCAGCGGCCGGCAGGGCTATCTGCGCCCTGCCCCCGAGGGGATAGACGCCCACTGGGCCTGGCAGCGTCCCGGTGGGACCGGTCAGGGGGTGACGGTCGTCGACGTCGAGGGAGCCTGGCAGTTGGGCCATGAGGACCTGGCCGCCAAGCTCGCCGGCGTCGTGGTCGGCACTCCCCTGGCCGACCTCGCGTGGCGCAACCACGGCACCGCGGTGATCGGCGTGATCGGCGGTGACCGGGGCGAGTTCGGGGTGAACGGCATCGTGCCGGACGCGGTGACCGCGGCCGCCTCCTTCCAGGGCATCGGCACGGCGGCGGCGATCCACGCGGCGGCGGACCGGCTCGGTCCCGGCGACGTCGTACTGGTCGAACTCCACCGCCCCGGGCCGCGGTTCGAGTACGCCGAGCGCGACGACCAGCGCGGCTACATCCCGATCGAGTGGTGGCCGGACGACTTCGCGGCCATCCGGTACGCCACCGCCAGGGGCGTCATCGTGGTCGAGGCGGCGGGCAACGGCGCCGAGTCCCTCGACGACGCGGTCTACGAGCGCCGCCCGGACGAATTCCCCGAGTGGTGGCGCAACCCGTTCAACTCCTCCAACCAGTCCTCCGGCGCCGTCCTCGTCGGCGCGGGCGCCCCGCCGCCCGGCACGCACGGCCGCGACCACGGCCCGGACCGCTCACGGCTGGCGTTCTCCAACTACGGCGCCCGGCTGGACGCCCAGGGCTGGGGGCGCGAGGTCACGACCACCGGCGGCTCCTGGGACCGGCCCGGCGATCTGCAGGGCGGTCCCGAGGAGATCGCCTGGTACACGGACACGTTCTCCGGGACCTCCTCCGCCTCCCCGGTGGTGGTCGGCGCGCTGGCCGCGCTGCAGGGCATGCTCAAGGCGGCCGGCCAGCCACCGATGTCCCCTGAGCGCGCCCGGCTGGTGCTGCGGACCACCGGCTCCGAACAGCAGGACGCGCCGGGCCGCCCGGCCTCCCAGCGGATCGGCAGCCGGCCCGACATCAAGGCGGCCGTCACCCAGCTGCTGCCGCAGGCGATCGGCTCGGGCCGCGCCGAGCGGTACTGGGACGAGCTGCTGCCCTATCCCCGTGAACTCCCGCCCAGGCTCCGCCTGTTCGTGGCCGGCGCCTGGCGCAACCTCAATCGTCCGTCCCCCGAGATCCGCCAGGCGGTGCACGCCGCGTTCGCGGGGGGACGGCCCGACGTCCGGGTGTGGTTCTCGGACGACGAGATCGTCGGCCTGGTGGTCACCGGCTGACGGTCCGGCAAGGCAAGGCCTCACATCAAGGGAAGGTGACATCCGTATGAGCATCACCCCGCAGATGGGCCACATGGGACAGCAGGGCCAGCACGGCCAGGCGTTCCCCAGCACTTCGCCCCACGAGCAGCAGGAGTACGGGCAGCAGCAGGGCTACGGACAGCAGCAGCCGCTCGGACAGCAGCAACCGTTCGGACAGCAGCAGCCGTTCGGACAGCAGCAGTCCGCCGGCTGGCCGGGCGCCGGCATGATGCCGCAGCTGCAGCAGCTCGGCCAGCAGCAGCCCTTCCACCAGCTGCTGGAGCAGCTCGGGCAGCAGCAGCAACAGCAGCCGTTCGGACAGCAGCAGGGCCAGCAGGGCCAGCAGATTCAGCAGCAGGACCAGCAGGCCCGGCAGCAGGAGCAGCAGACCCAGCAGCAGCTGGCGCAGCTGGCGCAGTCGGTGCTCCAGCAGGTGAGCCAGCAGGCTCAGACGCAGGCGCTCGCCTCCGGCGTGGCGAACGGCTTCGTCGACATCCCGCAGCCGCTGCAGGGCCAGCCGCAGCAGGTCTTCCTGCGCATCAACGGTCAGTTCCGGGTTCTCATCAACCCGGTTCCGCAGCTGCACCAGCAGATCCAGGAGGCCTTCGCCCTCGGTCACCAGGTGATCGGCGTCTGGGACACGCAGTCCCCGAACGTCCTGCGCAGCGTGCGGATCCAGCGGATCTGACCTCGCCGTCCGCAGGAGAACACGAGGGGCGCCTCCCCGCGGGGGAGGCGCCCCTCTCGTACGACCACCTACAGGGCCACGCCCAGCAGCGCGTCGACGGCGCGCGACACGACACCGGGGGCGCCGGTGTCCGTACCGCCCTGTTCCTGCTGAAGAGCCGCCCAGCGGTCGACCGCGGCGAGCGCGGCCGGGGCGTCCAGGTCGTTCGCGAGGGCCTCGCGGATCTCCTCGACGAGGGCCTCGGCGGGCGGGCCGTCGGGCCGGGAGACGGCGGCACGCCAGCGGCCGAGCCGGTCCACGGCGTCCTGGAGCACCTGGTCGGTCCACTCCCAGTCGGAGCGGTAGTGGTGGGCGAGCAGGGAGAGCCGGATGGCGGCGGGGTCGACGCCGTCGCGGCGCAGCTGCGACACGAAGACCAGGTTGCCCTTGGACTTCGACATCTTCTCGCCGTCGAGGGCGACCATGCCGGCGTGGACGTACGCCTTGGCCATGGGGAACTCGCCGGTCAGCACCTGGGCGTGGGAGGCGCCCATCTCGTGGTGCGGGAAGGCGAGGTCGGATCCGCCGCCCTGGACGTCGAAGGTCATGCCCAGGTGGTCGAGGGCGATGGCGACGCACTCGATGTGCCAGCCGGGGCGCCCGCGGCCCAGCGAGCCGCCGTCCCAGCTGGGCTCGCCCTCGCGGGCGGCCATCCACAGCATCGGGTCGAGCGGGTTCTTCTTGCCCGGGCGGTCCGGGTCGCCGCCGCGCTCGGCGGACAGCAGCCGCATGGCGGCCGCGTCCAGGTTGGAGACCTTGCCGAAGTTCGGGTCGGACTCGACGGAGAAGTAGACGTCGCCGTCGAGTTCGTAGGCGGCGCCCGCCTCCCGCAGCCGCTCCACGAGCGGCACGATGCCCGGTATCGCCTCGACCGCGCCTATGTAGTGCCGGGGCGGCAGCATCCGCAGGGCGGTCATGTCCTCGCGGAAGAGGGCCGTCTCCTTCTCGGCGAGGGCCACCCAGTCGACGTCGTCCCGCTGCGCGCGCTCCAGCAGCGGATCGTCGACGTCGGTGACGTTCTGGACGTAGTGGACCTGCCGCTTGGTGTCGAGCCACACGCGCTGAACGAGGTCGAACGCGTTGTAGGTCGCCGCGTGTCCCATGTGGGTGGCGTCGTACGGGGTGATGCCGCAGACGTAGATACGGGCGACGGGACCGGGGTCGAGGGTGACGAGGCCGCCGGTCGCGGTGTCGTGGATCCTCAGGTCGCGGCCCTGACCAGGCAGGGCGGGGACCTCGGAAGCGGGCCAGGCATGCATGTCATGAGCCTAACCGGACGGATGTTCCGTATACGAACCGGACCGGGCCGGATGGCCGGTAAGGCCCTCTTGCGCGGTACCGGTCAGTCTGCTCCTACACCGGCGGCCAGGGAATGGCCGGCCATTCCCCGCTGGGCTCCGGGTGCCTTCCCGTGTCCAGCAGTACGGCGACACGCGCGCGCGTGGCGTCGAGTTCGGCGGGGGTGATCAGCGCGCCGAGCCGCTCGGCGAGTGCCGCGCCGGGGGCCAGGGATTCCTGGAGTCCCTTCAGGACGGTCACCGCCTCCTCGGTCAGCGGCTCCCCCGCCCAGCCCCACAGCAGGGTGCGCAGCTTGTTCTCGGTGTTGAAGGTCACCCCGTGGTCGATGCCGTAGAGCCGGCCGCCCCCGCCGGGCAGCAGATGGCCCCCCTTGCGGTCGGCGTTGTTGATGACCGCGTCCAGCACGGCGAGCCGGCGCAGCCGTTCGTCGTCCGCGTGCACGAGGAGCGCCGTCCGGCCCTCCCCCACTTCGGCGAAGCCGATCGCCTTCCAGCCCGCCTCGGGTTCCTCGCCGTCCACGAGGGCCAGCAGCCCGTCGCCCGGCTCACCCTCGATCCACACCTGGCACATGCCCTCGCCGAAGGGCCCGTCGCGCAGCACGGTGGTGGGCACCAGCCCCCAGCCGGTGGCCTCGGAGACCTCGTACGCGGCCACCTCGCGCTGGGCGAGGGTGCCGTCGGGGAAGTCCCACAGGGGGCGCTCGCCGCGCACCGGCTTGTAGACGCAGGTGACCTCCTCGCCCTCGTGGGCGAGGGAGCAGTACAGCACGGCGTTGGAGGCGTCCCGGATCTGTCCGCGGACCGTGAGCTCACCCCGGGTGAGCAGCTCGACCGTGGTCACGCTCCGCGGCGGTATCCGTTCTGGCGCGGACATACGTGTCCTTCCGGGTCGAGCGGGAGGCTGCACAGCGGGCACGGCGGCCGCCCGGCGTTGACGACGTCGAGGGCGCGCTTGGCGAAGGCTCTCGCCTGCGCGCCGGTCAGCCGGACCCGCAGCATCGGGGGCCCGTTCTCCTCGTCCTGAAGCAGGCGCTCCTCGGCCTCGGCGAGGTCCTCCTCGGACTCGGCGTCGAGTTCGACGAGGGCCTGCGCCTCGACGATCATGCGCTGCTCCTCGCCGTCCCAGGCGAGGGCCATGGTGCCGACCCGGAACTCCTCCTCGACGGGGGTGTCCAGCGGGTCGGTGTCGGAGATCTCGGTGGGTGCCACGGCCGGGACGGCCGCGTTGCCGCCGCTGCGCCGCACCACCTCGTCGAGCAGTTCGTCCATGCGCTCGGCGAGTGCGGCGACCTGGGTCTTCTCCAGGGCCACGCTGGTCACCCGGGGGCCTGCGGTGGCCTGGAGGAAGAACGTACGGCGTCCGGGCAGCCCGACCGTACCGGCCACGAAGCGGTCCGGGGGGTCGTAGAGGAACACCTGACGGGACACGTCCTGTCTCCTGGAGTCGGGGATCGGCAACGGCGCTACTGCGACCGCTTCACCCTACTGCGCCCGACGATCACGGTGCGCCCGCACCGCCCCCGACCGTGGCGTCCTCGGCCGGGGGTTCTTCGCGCGGTGCCAGCGACGCGAAGTCACCGGTGTCGCCGAGGCGTACGAGAAACGGCCTCAGGCGGGTGTAACGGATCGCGGTGATGGAACACGGTTCAACGGAGATCCTCTGGAAGAGGTCGAGATGAAGTCCGAGTGCGTCCGCGACGAGCGACTTGATGATGTCGCCGTGCGAGCACATGAGGTAGACGGCGTCCGCGCCGTGGTCGCGCTCGACGCGCGCGTTCCATTCTCGTACGGCTTCGGCCGCGCGGGACTGCATCGCGCGCATCGATTCGCCACCGGGGAACGCGGCGGCGGAGGGGTGCGCCTGCACGACCTCCATCAGCGGCTCGTCCTTGAGCTCGGCGAGCTTGCGGCCGGACCAGTCGCCGTAGTGGGCTTCCCCGATCCGCTCCTCGGTGTGCGCGGTGAGCTCGGGCCGGGCCCGCAGGAGCGGCTCGATCGTCTCCCGGCAGCGCTGCAACGGGCTGCTGACGACCTCGGAGATCGGCAGCCCCTGAAGCCGCTCGGGCAGCGCGGCGGCCTGTGCCGCCCCGCGCTCGTCGAGCGCGACACCGGGTGTCCACCCGGCGAGCACTCCCTCGGTGTTGGCGGTGGAACGTCCGTGCCGGACCAGGATCAGCGTGGGCATGCGGCCAAGGGTAGGCGCCTCGCAGGGTGCACCTGCCGTACTACGAAGGGAGAATACGCTCCGTGATCGTCGACTGCGCCATCTACCGTGACGGGCGCCGGACGGAGGGCCCCCCGGACCTCTCGGACGCGCTCGCGCAGTGCCGTCGCGGGCCCTACGACTTCGTCTGGATCGGCCTCTACGAGCCGACGGAGAAGGAGTTCGCCCGGGTCACGGAGGAGTTCGGGCTGCATCCGCTGGCCGTCGAGGACGCCCTGAAGGCGCATCAGCGGCCCAAGCTGGAGATCTACGACGACTCGCTGTTCATGGTCCTCAAGCCGGTCGGGTACGAGCCGAAGAGCGACATCGTCACCGCCGGCGAGGTCATGGTCTTCGTCGGCGACTCCTTCGTGGTGACCGTGCGTCACGGCGAGGAGGCGCCGCTCGCCGACGTGCGGCACCGGCTGGAGGAGGAGCCCGAGAACCTCCGGCACGGCCCCACGGCGGTGCTGTACTCGATCGCCGACGCCGTGGTCGACCACTACGTCGAGGTCGCCGACGAACTCGGCACCGACCTGGAGGAGCTGGAGGAGGAGGTGTTCTCGCCGACGCAGGGCGGCTCGCGGCACACCGCCTCCCGCATCTACGCCTACAAGCGGCAGGTCCTGGAGTTCCGCAGGGCGACGGGTCCGCTGGCCCAGCCGCTGGCCCGGCTCGCGGGCGGTGGCCTGTCCGGCGGGCGGGTGCCCTTCGTGCACGAGAAGGCGCAGCCCTTCTTCCGGGACGTCAGCGACCACCTCACGCGCGTGAACGAGTCCGTGGAGGGCCTGGACCGGCTGGTCTCGGACGTCCTGTCGGCCCACCTGGCGCAGACGGGCGTCCGGCAGAACGACGACATGCGGAAGATCTCCGCGTGGGCGGCCATGGCGGCGATCCCCACGATGATCGCGGGGATCTACGGCATGAACTTCGACCACATGCCCGAGCTGCACTGGACGTGGTCGTATCCGGCGGTGATCGTGGTGATGGCCGCCCTGGAGCTGCTGCTGTACCGGCTGTTCAAGCGGCGGGGCTGGCTGTAGCGGGGCGGGACCGAGCGGGACCCGCCGGGCTCAGGCGAACTCGGGGGCGGTGGTGGCCGGTCCGCCGAGCGCGTCGCGCCGTCGGGGCATGCGCAGGGTCACCATGCGCCGCCAGCCGGCGATCCGCTCGTACGCGTACACGGCGTGGATGCCGGAGGCGAGCAGCGCGGACTTGGCCCTCGGCCAGCCGAGGATGCGTCCCATGTGGTCCATGACGGCGAGGCTGACGTCCCGGTAGACGCGGATCTCGGCGAGCGCGCACTCGCGCAGGGTGCGCTGGATGGCGCGGCCGTGTCCGGCGCGGGCCAGCCGCAGCAGTTCCTCGTGGCAGTAGGCGAGGTGGTTGTCCTCGTCGCCGGAGATCATCCGCACCGCGCGGCCGATGTCGGGGTGGTCGGCGAAGTGCCGGCGCAGCAGTTCCATCTGTTCCGAGGCGCGCTGTTCGGTGACCCGGCTGTGGGCGAGGTAGGTGACGATGTCCTGCTCGGTCAGCGGCCGGTCGCCCCTGAGCGCGTCGTGGGCCAGACCGATGCCGTGCTTCTCCAGGAGCATCGTGTAGTCGGTCTCGGGCGGGACCGGGACGGGTTGAAGGCCGCGCTTGCGCATCAGGGCCGTGAAGATCCGTCCGTGCTTGTCCTCGTCGGCGCCGTGCCGGGCGATCTTGGGCGCGAGTGCCCGCTCGCTCTCCGGTACGAGGGCCGCGATACGGCCGTTCTCCCAGCCGCCCTGGGACTCGCCGCTGGCCGCGATGGAGCAGAAGAGCGCGAAGGACCGGTCGTCGTCGAGGATCTCCTGGAAAAGACTCTTGGCCGAAAGCATCATGGGCACCTCTCCGCAGGACTCGCAGACGTCGCAGATTCCGGACCATTCCGCAAAGAACGAGTCAAGTGCGACCGTTGAGGTGCCGCAACAGCTGTGCCGGACAACTGCGCCGAAAGGAGGAGCCGCGCGGTCACGTCAAGGGCGTAACCGCACGGGCCGCGACGCGTTGTTCCCCGTGACGGCCGTGGCGGGGAAGACCCCCGAGCCCCCACCACGGCCGCGGAACAACTCCGGTGTCCGGGCCTGGTGTCAGGCCAGGCCGGCGCGCTCCAGGGCCTCGGTGCCGGCGCGGAGCGAGGCGATCCGCTCCTCCAACGTGAAGCCCGCCGGGTTGAGGCTCAGGGTGGTCACCCCGGCCGCCGCGTACTCCTTCATCCGGTCCGCGATGCGGTCGACGGAGCCGAGAAGGGTCGTCTGGTCGATCAGCTCGTGCGGTACGGCGGCCGCGGCACCCTGCTTGTCGCCCGCGAGGTACTTCTCCTGGACCTCGGCGGCGGCCGCCTCGAAGCCCATGCGCTGGGCGAGCTGGTTGTAGAAGTTCTGCTTGGCGCTGCCCATGCCGCCGACGTACAGCGCGGTGTAGGGGCGGAAGGCGTCGGCGAGCGCGGCGACGTCCTTGTCCTCGCCGACGGCGAGCGGCAGGGTCGGGTGGACGTCGAAGCCCTCCATGGTCTTGCCGGCCTTCTCGCGCCCGGCGCGCAGGTACTTGACGGTCGTCTCCTCCAGGTGCTCGGCGGAGGGGAAGATCAGCAGGGCCCCGTCGGCGATCTCGCCGGTCTGCTCCAGGTTCTTCGGGCCGATCGCGGCGATGTACAGCGGGATGTGCTCGCGCGTGGGGTGCACGGTGAGCTTGATCGGCTTGCCCGGGCCGCCGGGCAGCGGCAGCGTCCAGTGCGCGCCCTCGTACGACAGCCGCTCACGGCTCATGGCCTTGCGCACGATCTCGACGTACTCACGCGTGCGTGCCAGCGGCTTGTCGAACTTGACGCCGTACCAGCCCTCGGAGACCTGCGGTCCGGAGACGCCGAGGCCGAGGCGGAAGCGGCCGCCGGACAGGGAGTCCAGGGTGGCGGCGGTCATCGCGGTCATCGCGGGCTGGCGGGCCGGGATCTGGAAGATGGCCGAGCCGACGTCGATGCGCTCGGTGTGGGCGGCGACCCAGCTGAGCACGGTGGCCGCGTCGGAGCCGTAGGCCTCGGCGGCCCAGCACACGGCGTACCCCAGCCGGTCGGCCTCCTTGGCGACCTCCAGGTTGTCCGCGTCCATTCCGGCGCCCCAGTAGCCGAGGTTGATCCCGAGCTGCATGGCCGTTCCCCTTACCGATCAGTAACGTCGTGCCTGTTGCGCAGACCCTAACCTGTGGAAACTGGTTGTCCACAGGCCCCCACACCGCAGGTTCCGGCCAGTAATCTCGGCGTTCATGGAGCAGAGGCATCTCGGCCGCACCGGCCTTCGTGTGTCCCGTATCGGACTCGGCACGCTCACGTGGGGCAGGGACACCGACGAGCACGACGCCGCGGACCTCTTGAAGACGTTCTGGGAGGCAGGCGGCAGCCTCGTCGACACGGCCGACGTGTACGGCGACGGAGAGGCCGAATACCTGCTCGGACGCCTCATAGAAGGGCTGGTCCCGCGCCGGGACCTGGTGATCTCGACCAAGGCCGGCAGCGTGCCCGACCCGGACCGCCGCTTCGACGGCTCGCGCGGCCATCTGCTCTCCGCCCTCGACGCCTCGCTCGCCCGCCTCGGCACCGACTACGTCGACATCTGGCACGTGCACGCCTTCGACCCCTGCACCCCGCTGGAGGAGACCCTCCAGGCCCTCGACCTGGCGGTCAGCAGCGGTCGCGCCCGGTACGCCGGTGTCTCCAACTTCTGCGGCTGGCAGTTGGCGAAGGCGGCCACGTGGCAGCTCGCGGCGCCGGGGACCCGGACCCGGCTGGCGAGCACGCAGATGGAGTACTCGCTGCTGCAGCGCGGCGTCGAGCGCGAGGTGCTGCCGGCCGCGCTGGATCTGGGCATCGGCCTGCTGCCTTCCTCCCCGCTGGGGCGCGGTGTGCTCACCGGCAAGTACCGCGGCGACGCCAGGCCGGCCGACTCGCGCGGCGCCTCCGAGCACCTCGCGCGGTTCGTCGCGCCCTACCTCGACGACACCGCGAGCCGGATCGTCGACGCCGTGCAGACCGCGGCGGACGGGCTCGCCGTGACCCCGCTCCAGGTCGCGCTCGCCTGGATCCGCGACCGGCCGGGCGTGGCCGCGCCCGTCATCGGTCCGCGCAACGCCCAGCAGCTCACGGCGGCATTGTCAGTGGAGGCCCTTAGTCTTCCTGACGAGATCTGCAGGGCGCTCGACGACGTGTCGGCGCCCGTGCACCGCTATCCCGATCACGACTGGAGCACGCTGTGAGCACGGAGCCGGAGACCACGGAGCAGCCCGGGCCGGAGACGCCGGACGGCGCGACGGAGGACGGCGCCGTGGAAGAGGGGGCCGCGGAGGGCGGCACGGTGGACGCTGGCACAGCGGAGGGCAGCCCGACGGAAGCCAGCACGGCGGACGACGGCACAGCGGAGGCCGGCCCCGCGGAGGCCGGTGACGGTGAGGGCACGGCCGCCGAGGGCGGTTCCGGCGCGCAGCTGTCCGAGGCCGAGGCCGAGTTGGCCGCGCAGCGCCTGGAGCGGGAGCGGATCGAGCGGCGCAAGGCCGAGCGGAAGGGACCCGTCGAGGCCGGCGCCAAGCTGAGCGGGAAGGCCGCCGATCTGCTGGCGGCCGTACGGGCCGTGGAGAGCGGCCAGAAGCCCGTGGCCGCCGTGTTCGAGGAGCCCGCGCCGCGCCGGCCCGCACCGGAGGCCGTACAGCGGCCGCAGCCGGCGCCGCAGCCCGTCGCGCCGGCGGCTGTGGCGGCGGAGGCCGTCGACGAAGTGCGGCGCGTGCTGGTAGACGGCGGCGCCCCGGACTCGCTCGCATCGCAGGCCGCCGCCGCGCTCGGCGAGGGCGCCGGGGAACAGCTGCGCGCCGACCCCTGGCAGTTGCTGCGGATCGGCGGAGTGCGGCCCGAGCAGGCCGACGGCTTCGCCCGGGCGCTGCTCGGCACGGAAGCCGGGCCGGACGACGAGCGGCGGGGCCGGGCGCTGACGGGCTGGCTGCTGGAGCAGGCCGCCCTGGCCGGGCACACCGCGCTGGAGATGGGGGCGCTCACCGCCGCGCTGGCCCAGCGGGGCGTCCCGGACGCCGACGCCGCCGTGCAGAACGCCGTCGCGGAGGGCGAGGCCCTGGTCTTCCAGGACGCCCTGGACCCGCGCGCACCGGCGCCGGAGGAGAACGACGAGGAGGGTGCCGAGCGGCCCGTTCGCATCCTGGTCGGCCTGGAGCGGTACGCCCTCGCGGAGGAGAGCCTCGCCGACGGACTGGCCCGGCTGATCAACTCGGTGCCGAAGGAGGACGGTTCGGCGCAGGAGTGGGAGCGGGCCGCGGAGGCGGCCAAGGGTTCCACGGCCGAGCTGATCCGCGCGACGGCGGGCAACGGCCTGGTCCTGCACACGGGCGGCGAGGCGTCCCTGGCCGAACCGGCGGCCCTGCTGCGCACGGCCCACGCCCTCGGCCTGCGCGCCTGGGCGGCGACGCACACCCCACTGGGCCGCGAACGCTTCACGCGGCTGCTGAGCGGGACGGAAGGGCTGGGCAACCCGACGCCGAGTGGCCCGACGCCGGACGACGGCACGGCGGGCAGCGGCTTCACCGACGGATCGGGTGCCCTCCCCGTCGTCACTGTCGCCGGGCTGCTCGCCGGGGCCGAGGGGCCCGGCCGGGACGCCGATGGCGCGTTGGATCTGGACCTTCTCGTGGTGCTCGACGCGCCTCAGCTTGACGTGGAGACGGCCGCGCTGCTCGCCGAGTCGCTGCCCGACGGGGCCCGCCTGGTGCTGGCCGGTGATCCGGCGGTGCTGTGGTCGGCCGGTCCCGGGCGGGTGTTCGCGGATCTGCTCGCGGCACGCGTCTGCCCGCAGATCGCCTCCCGCCTGCCGGACCCCGGGCCCCTCGGAGAGCTGGTCTCCGGTATCGGTGTCGGTGAGCTCAACCAGGTCGAGGCTCCTGGCAAGGAGGTCGTGATCGTGCCCGTGCGGGACGCGGGCGAGGCCGTGCACCGGACCGTGCAGCTGGTCGCCGACTCAGTGCCGCGCGCGCTCGGCGTCCCCGCCGAACAGACGCAGGTGATCACGCCGGGCCACGGCGGCGCCGTCGGCACCCGCGCCCTCAACGCCGCCCTCAAGGAGCGCCTCAACCCGGGCCCGGGCCGCTTCGGCGGCTTCGACCCCGGTGACCGCGTCGCCTACTCCCCCGTCCCCGGCCGTACCGTGCCGGGACAGGTGGTGAAGGCCGACGCCGACGGCCTGCACCTGTCGTGCGCGGGCGTCTCCGTGGTCGTACCGAAGGAGCGGGTCGAGCAGTGCGTGCGGCACGGCTGGGCCCTGACCGCGCACCAGGCGGTCGGCAGCCGGTGGCCGGCGGCGGTCGTGGTGCTGCCCGGGGACGCCGCCCAGGCGCTGAGCCGCCCCTGGGTCTACACGGCGTTCAGCCGGGCCGACCGCCACCTCTCCGTGGTCCACGGCGTGGACCAGGCCCTCCCGAGGGCGGTCTCCGAAATCCCCGCGAAGCCGCGCACCACGCGCCTGCCGGTCCTGCTGGCCACCCAGCTGCCGACGGCCGGCTGACCGACCCGAAGGGGCGCGGCGAACGGCGCGACCAGCCACACACAGCCGGCAGCCGGCAGCGTGCATCCGGCACGGAACAGCACGCACCACGGCGCGACCGCACCACGGCGCGACCGCACCACCAACCGCCCCGCACACGCCGAAGCGGCGGTCACGGGCCTTCCCGCGACCGCCGCCCCGGCAACCCTCAGCGATCCACGTCCAGCGGCTCGAGATCCTCGTCCTCGTCCAGCTCCGGATCGATCTCGTCCTCGAGGTCGTCCCCGTCCAGCTCGTCGTCGAACACCGCGCTGACGTCGAAGCGGCACACCACGGCCTGCGGATCGACGCCGTCGAACGGCGCCTCCAGCCACTCGCCGGGCTCCGCGGCGTCCTCCGCGGCGGTCACCCAGAGCGTGGAGTCGCCCTCCTCCAGCCCGAACTCCTTGTGCCGCGAGGCGATCTCGTCCGGCTCGAACTCGCCGAACAGGATGCCCAGCGCCCCGTGCACCGTGCCGGAGACCTCCGTGTCCGTCGCGTCCTCGTCCGCGGCCTCCACCCGCTGTGCCTGCGCCAGCAGCCGCTGCGGCTCCACCACGGAGTAGTCGCGGCGGATGAGCACGCTGAGCGCGTTCGGCTCCTCGGGTCCCGTGTACGGCGGCAGCGCGTCCTCGGCGCCGGGGATCTCGAAGGGGGTCACCTCGTCGTAGCGGTCGTAGAGCAGCTCGTCGTACGCCTCGGCGGCCGCCGCCAGCTCGTTGAACGCCTCGTAGACGGCCGGGTCGTCCTCCCCCGACCGGCGTTCGACGGCCGCCAGGTGGCGGTCGAGCGCGGTCTTGACCGCCTCGGCGGCGGCTCGTACCTCGGCAGCGGTGGGCTGCGCAGCATCAGACATAGTGCAGACGCTATCCGTACCGGGCCCCAGCCCGCACAATAGATGCGATGCCGGAATACGAATTTGTCGACGTGTACGTACCGCGCGGGGTCTCCCGCAAGGACGCCACACGCCTGCTGACGGACCATGCCGAGTACGGACACTGGGAGTTGGACCGCCTCAGTCTGATGCGCGACGGCAGCCGCAGGGTGCGGTTGCGCCGGCGGATCATCCGCCAGGTGCGCGCCACGTGGTGAGCGACGGGCGGCGACGGAATCACCGGAAACGGAGCGGGCCCCGCCGAGGCGGGGCCCGCTCCGTGATGCGTGTCACGCGGTGCTACGCGGAGGCGCGCGCCTTGCGGTAGAGCACGGCGCCCGCCAGCAGCGCTCCGGCTCCGACGGGGAGCACGAAGCCCAGCGGCAGGTCGCTGCCGGTGTGGGCGAGCTGCGAGACCGCCTCGGGCCCGCTGAGCGCCTGGGTGCCCGGGTGGTTGACGTGCGAGGAGCCGCCCGGCGTGTGGACGCCGGCGGTGGGCGGTGTGCTCGGGGTGCCGGGGTGACCGGGCGTGCCCGGGTTGCCCGGAGTGCCGGGGTTTCCGGGCTGTCCCGGCTGCCCGGGCGGCGTCTGGTGGCCCCCGCCGGGAGGCGTGGTGTGACCGCTGCCCGAACCGCCGCCGTTGGCGCAGTCGTTGCCGGTGGTGGGGTTGCCGACGCCGACGACGTTCACGCTGTTGCCGCAGGCGTTGACCGGCGCGTCGACGGGCGCCTCGACGTGGTTGCCGGAGCCGACGCCCGGCGAGTCACTGCTGTGGCCGCCCGCGTGCGAGCCGCCGGATCCGGAGCCGCCGTGGCCGCCGGACCGTCCGCCGCCCTGGTCGGCGCACCCGTTGCCGACGGCCGGGTTGAGCACGCCGACGACGTTCACGGTGTTGCCGCAGACGTTCACCGGCGCGTGCACGGGCGCCTGAACCGAGTTGCCCGAGAGCACGCCGGGCGAGTCCGAGGCGCTGCCGCTCGCCGTGGAGTCGGCGTGCGCATAGCCACCGGCGGCGGCGAGCACGCCGGTCGCGGCCGCCACGGTCATCAGGCCCTTGCGGGTCACCTGTCGCATTCCTGAATTCACCCTGCTTTCGAAACCTGACCTGGAATCATCGGGAAAGCCCGGTCGGCTCCGGAGCGCATGGCGCGCGCTCCGGAGCCGACGGGTGTGAAACGAGCGGCCTCAGCGGGCCGGCGTCACTTGTTGATGCAGGTGTTGCCGAAGGCGGGGTTCAGCAGCCCGATCACGGAGACCGTGTTGCCGCAGACGTTCACCGGGACGTGCACCGGAACCTGAATGACGTTGCCGGAAGCGACACCCGGGGAGTGCACCGCAGCACCCTGAGCGCCGGCGTCGGCGACGGCCAGGCCCGCACCCGCGAGAACCAGACCACCGGTGGCAGCCGCAGCAGCGACGACCTTCTTGATCATTATTCCTCCTTGTTGGCAATGCGATCCCAAGCAGCGGATCGCATCACCTGTAACGAGGAGGGATGAATGGAGCTACGAGCGTATGAGCACATTCACTCTTCTCAGTCAGTTCCGTACACGTAACCGAATACGAGGGTCATGACGCGTCGATGAAACGGTCGAGAACGCGCACGCCGAATTTCAGGCCGTCGACCGGCACCCGCTCGTCGACCCCGTGGAACATGCCGGCGAAGTCCAGCTCCGGGGGCAGCTTGAGGGGCGCGAAGCCGAAGCCGCGGATGCCGAGGTCGTCGAAGGACTTGGCGTCCGTGCCGCCGGAGAGCATGTAGGGGATCGCCTTGGCCGTCGGGTCCTCGGCCAGCAGCGAGGACTGCATGGCCTCGACCAGGGCGCCGTCGAAGGAGGTCTCCAGGGCCTTGTCGGAGTGCACGTCCTCGCGCCGCACCTTGGGACCGAGGATCGAGTCGAGGTCGGCGAGGAACTCCTCCTCGTGCCCGGGCAGGAAGCGCCCGTCGACGTGCGCGGTGGCCTCGCCGGGGATGACGTTGACCTTGTAACCGGCGCCGAGCTGGGTGGGGTTGGCGGTGTTGCTCAGCGTCGCGCCGATCAGCTTGGCGATGCCGCCGAGCCGGGCCAGCGTCGCCTCCATGTCCTCCGGGTCGAGCTCGGTGCCGAGGGCGTCGCCGAGCTCGTCGAGGAAGGCGCGGGTGGTCTTGGTGACCCGGACGGGGAACTTGTGCCGGCCGAGCCGCGCGACGGCCTCCGACAGCTCGGTGATCGCGTTGTCCCGATGGATCATCGAGCCGTGGCCCGCGGTGCCGGCCACGGTCAGCTTCATCCAGTGCATGCCCTTCTCGGCCGTCTGGATCAGGTAGAGCCTGCGCTGCTCGCTCACGGTGAACGAGAACCCGCCCACCTCGCTGATCGCCTCGGTGACGCCCTCGAAGAGGTCGGGGTGGTTGTCCACCAGGTGCCGGGCGCCGTAGGTGCCGCCGGCCTCCTCGTCGGCGAGGAACGCCAGCACGATGTCGCGCGGGGGCCGGCGTCCGCTGCGCAGCCGGTCGCGGACGACCGCCAGGGTCATCGCGTCCATGTCCTTCATGTCGACGGCGCCCCGGCCCCACACGCACCCGTCGGCGACCTCGCCGGAGAAGGGGTGGTGGGTCCAGTCGTCGGCGTTGGCCGGTACGACGTCGAGGTGGCCGTGGATCAGCAGCGCGGGCCGGGAGGGGTCCTCGCCCTCGATGCGGGCCACCGTGGAGGCGCGGCCCGGATGCGACTCGAAGATCTGCGGCTCCAGGCCCACCTCGGCGAGCTTCTCGGCGGTCCACTCGGCCGCCTTGCGCTCGCCCGGTCCCGAGTGGTCGCCGTAGTTGCTGGTGTCGAAGCGGATCAGTTCGCGGCAGAGGTCCACGACCTCGTCCTCGCCGGTGACGCCCTTGGCCGTGTCCGTGTCGCTCACGCTGCTTCCTCCCGCTGTCACTGCTGGTGGTTCCCCTCATCCTCCCTCGCCCCCGCGCGGCGCCCAAGAGCGGGACCGGCCCGTCACACGCCGTTCACGTGGGCGCGGGGGCCGGACGGGGGGTGATCGGGCACCCCCCGAAAGCCTGGTAATGTTTCCCTCGTCGCCGCGGGGCAGACCCCGCACGACAGACACCTTGTCCGGGTGGCGGAATGGCAGACGCGCTAGCTTGAGGTGCTAGTGCCCTTTATCGGGCGTGGGGGTTCAAGTCCCCCCTCGGACACTTCACAGGCCGGGTGGATCGGGACTCATCTCAATCCACCCGGTTCGTTTTGCGTCCTCGTGCTGTCATACGACCGCTGCCCCGACCTGCTGCCGAGTAGCATCGGCCCGCCGGGACGGTACGACCCCGATCAGGGGTTCTCCGGGGTGGGGTGTGGGGAGGCGGGGCGGCCATGGCGACGTCGACGGAAGGTGCCCGAGATCCAGGGGCGGACCTGCGCGATCTCGAGGCGATGCTGGACGCGGTCACCGATCAGGCGATCGTCAAGCTGGGTCCGGACGGCGAGGTGGTCCGCTGGAGCCGCGGCGCCCGGGCGATGACCGGGTTCGAGCCGGACGAGATGGTGGGCCGGTCCGTGGATGCCCTGCACCTCGCCGAGGACCGGGAGGCCGGGCTGGTGCGGCAGGAACTGGAGGCGGCCCGCGACGACGGCCGGCGCACCTTCCAGGGCTGGCGGGTCCGCAAGAGCGGCGAGCGGTTCCTGGCGCAGGTGACGCTGACGCCGGTGCGGGAGCCGGACGGCTCGGTGACGGGCTTCGTCAAGACGCTCAAGGACGTCACCGAGAGCGCGCGGGCCGAGTCGCTGTTCCACGGGCTGCTGGAGTCGGCCCCCGACGCCATGCTGATCGTGGGACCGGACGCCCGGATCGTGCTGGCCAACCGGCGGACCGAGACCCTCTTCGGCTTCGAGCGCGACGAACTGGTCGGCCGGGAGATAGAGGTGCTGGTCCCGGCCCGGTTCCGCGACCGCCACGTCGGCCACCGCAGCGGCTTCCTGGCCGATCCGCGGCTGCGGCCGATGGGCGTGGGCCTGGAGCTGTACGGGATGCGCCGGGACGGCTCCGAGTTCCCGGTCGAGATCAGCCTGAGCCCGCTGGAGACCGCCGAGGGCCGGCTGGTGGCGGCCGCGATCCGGGACGTGACCGAGCGCCGGGAGACCGAGCAGCGGCTGCAACGGCAGCGCGACGAGATCATGGAGCTGTCCACGCCGGTGATCCAGGTGTGGGACAAGATCCTGGTGCTGCCGATCATCGGCACCCTGGACACCCTGCGGGCCACCCGGCTGACCGAGGGCCTGCTGGAGAAGATCGCCCACACCCAGGCCGAGGTCGCCATCCTGGACATCAGCGGCGTGCCCACGATCGACACCCAGGTCGCCCAGCACCTGCTGAAGACGGTGCAGGCGGCCGCGCTGATGGGCGCGGTCAGCATCATGAGCGGGGTGCGCCCGGAGACCGCCCAGTCCATGGTCCACCTGGGCATCGACATGGGCCGGCTGCGCTCCCGCAACACCCTCCAGGACGCCCTCCGGCTGGCGCTGGCGGTGCTGGCCGAACGGGCCGGTACGGCGGCCGACGCCGCTCGCGCTCTGGCCGGCGGTGAGGGACGGTGAGCGAGGACGTCGTACCGGTCATGCGGATCGGCGACACGCTGCTGGTGGCGTTGCAGGGGGACCTCGACGACACCACCGTGATCCGGATCGAGGAGCAGCTCACCCGGGAGATCGCGAACACCTCGGCGTCCGGCATGCTGATCGACGTCAGCCGGCTGAGCGTCGTCGACTCCTTCATCGCCCGGGTGCTCGCCCGGATCGTGGCGATGGTGCGGCTGCTCGGGGCGCAGGCGGCGGTGGTGGGGATCCAGCCGGCGGTGGCGATCACGCTGGTGGAGCTGGGCGTGCAGATGGGGCACCTGGACACCGCGCTCAACGCCGAGCAGGGGCTGGCGCTGCTGGAGCGGCTGCGCCGCGGCGACACCGGTGCGGGCCGGCTGTGACCACGGGGGCCGCCACGGAGCGGGAGCCGGACGCCTTCGCCATCGCCCACGAGGCCGACCTGATCCGGGTCCGCAAGGTGCTGCGCGCCGAGGCGGAGGCGGCGGGGCTGAACCTGGTGGACGCCACGAAGCTGATCACGGCCGGCAGTGAGCTGGCCCGCAACATCCTCAACTACGCGACCGGCGGCCGCGGAAGGCTCTGTGTGGAGCGGGTGTACCGGCAGGGGCGTCGCGGGGTGCGGGCCACGTTCTCCGACGACGGGCCGGGCATCGCGGACATAGCGGCGGCACTGACGGACGGCTTCAGCACGCGCGGCAGTCTGGGTCTGGGGCTGCCGGGAGCGGGCAGGCTGGTGGACGACATGACGCTGACGTCCACCGCAGAGGCGGGGACCACGGTGACGATCGTGAAGTGGCAGCGATGAGCGCGACAGGGGTGGGACGGCACTGAGCGAGAGCGAGCACCAGCGGCATCCGATCGGGGCCCCGGAGGACGTGGGCGCCCTGCGCCGGTCGGTGGCCCGCCTCGCCGCGGCGCAGCCGGCGCTGCGGGCGGGCGCGGCCGAGCTGGTCGCCACGGAACTGGGCACCAATCTGCTCCGGCACGCGCACCCCGGCGGGTATGTGCTGCTGCGGAAGGCCGGCGACGGCATCGAGCTGCTGTCCGTCGACCACGGACCGGGCATGACGGGCGTGGCCCCGCCGGTGACGGGCCCCTCGGCGCCGGTGCCCGGAGGCGGGCTGAACGCGGGGCTGAACGTCGTACGGCGGCACGCCACCGAGTTCGACTGGTACGCCACCCGGCGCGGCACGGTCGTCTACGCGCGGCTGGGCCCGGCCGATGCCGGTGCGGGCGGGGGGTGTTGGTTCGGCGGGGTCGACGTGCCGCTCGGCGGGAGCGGCGAGTCGGGGGACGCCTGGACGGTCGTGCCGGGCCGGCCGCCGGCCGTGCTGGTCGTGGACGGGCTGGGGCACGGTCCGGCGGCGGCCGTCGCCTCCCGGGCGGCGGTCGGCGCGTTCGAGGAGGGGCCGGTCACGGATCTGGACCGGTTCGTGCGGCGGGCGCACGAGGCGATGCGCGCGACCCGCGGCGGGGTCCTGGGGGCGTGTCTGATCGACGCCGAGCGGGGCGAGTTCTCGTACGCGGCCGTCGGGAACATCACCGGGCGGGTGTTCACGGGCGCCCGCTCCGTGCCTCTCCTGGACCGCCCCGGCACGTTGGGCACCCATCTGCCGGTGCCGAGCACCCGTGTGCAGCGCTGTGCGTGGGAGCCGGGGTCGATGCTGGTGCTGGTCTCCGACGGGATCCGGTCCGGCTGGAGCCTGGAGGATCACCCGCGGCTGGCGCAGCGGCATCCGTCGGTCGTCGCGGCGGTCGTCCACCGCGACTACGCCAGGCCGTCCGACGACGCCACCGTCGTCGTGGTCCGGGACACCGGGCGCGTGCCATCATGAGCCACGTTCCCGTCACATCGGACGAAGGGCGGTCGGACATGGGGGAGGTCGTCGATCCCAGGACCCCCGCGGACCCCAGGCCCTCGTCCGTGCCCGGGGCGGCCTCGGAGCCGGACGGCCGGACGCTGCTGATCGACGAGCTGCGTCAGGAGCTGGAGGACACGAACCGGGGTCTGATCGCGCTGCACACCGAGTTGGAGGCGGCCCGGGCGGGCGAGGCCCGGCTCGCGGCCATCGTGGCCTCGTCCGACGACGCGATGCTGGCGGTGGACGCGGACGGTCTCGTCCAGACCTGGAACCCCGGCGCGCGGCGGCTGCTCGGGCACGGCGAGCTGGACGTCGTGGGGCGGCCGGTGCAACACCTCATGTCGCAGGGGGCGTTCGACGCCTTCCGCTCGGCGGTGGAGCAGATCCGTGCCCGCCGGCACGCCGAACCCCATCAGAGTCGCTGGCGCCGGGCCGACGGCGGCGAGGTCGACGTGGCCGTCACGGTGTCGGCGATGCGGGACGCCGCCGGAGAGCTGATCGGGTTCTGCACGGTGGCCCGGGACATCACCCAACAACTGTCCGCGCAGGCCGAGTTGGCCGCCGCCCGGGCGGACCGCGTGGTGACGGACGAGCGTGAGCGCATCGCCCGCGATCTGCACGACATGGTCATCCAGCGGGTGTTCGGGGCCGGACTCGTGCTGCAGAGCATCGCCGCGCGGGACGTCCAGGCCGGGCCGGCCGCCCGTATCACCACGGTCATCGACGAACTGGACTCCACCATCAAGGAGTTGCGCAACACCATCTTCGAGCTGAACCGGCCGACGCAGAAGGCCGTCAGCCTGCGCGCCCAGGTCCTCGGGGAGACCGCGGCCGCGGAGGCCCGGCTCGGTTTCGCGCCGGCCGTCGAGTTCCACGGTCCCGTCGACGCGACCGTCCCGGACGAGACGGCCGTGCATCTGCTGGCCGCGCTGCGGGAGTCCCTGTCCAACGTCGGCCGGCATGCCGGCGCCTCGGCCGTGCAGGTCACCGTGCGGGCGGCGGAGGATCTGCTGCTGGAGGTCGTGGACAACGGCCGGGGCATCGGCACCCCGACCCGCAGCAGCGGTCTGACCAACCTGCGCCGGCGTGCGGAGAGGTTCGGCGGCACCTTCGAGGTGACCGGGCGCGCGGAGGGCGGCACCCGGGTCTGCTGGCGGATACCGGTGACGGCCGGAGGGCCGGCCCGCACCTCCTGAGGGTCGGCCCGAGGGGCTGGGACCGATGGTCCCCGGGAGGTCCCGGTCGGCCCCTCGTGGTGCCGGTGCCGCGGTGGTCACGCTGATGGTGGGGTTTGCCCCGCGCGGCGGCAGCCCCGGACCGAAGGAGCTGATCGCCATGACGACTCTGGCAGCGACACCGGACCGCCCGGTCCGCGTGGAGGCGGTGCTCGACGCGCCGCTGTCGCGGTGGCTGTGGCTGGTGAAGTGGATCCTGGTCATCCCCCACTACGTGGTGCTGTTCTTCCTGTGGATCGGGTTCACCTTGGTGAGCGTGGTCGCGTTCTTCAGCATCCTGTTCACCGGCCGCTATCCCCGCGCCCTGTTCGACTTCAACCTGGGGGTGCTGCGCTGGAGCTGGCGGGTCGCCTACTACTCGTACGGCGCCCTCGGCACCGACCGGTACCCACCGTTCAGCCTGGGCGAGGAGCCCGACTACCCGGCCCGGCTGGACATCGCCTATCCGGAACACCTCTCCCGCGGCCTGGTGCTGGTGAAGTGGTGGCTGCTGGCGATCCCGCACTACATCATCATCGGCTTCTTCCTCGGCGGCTGGCGCGTCGGCTGGTGGGACGGCGGCCTGGTCGCCGTACTGGTCCTCATCGCGGCCGTGATCCTGGCCTTCACCGAGAAGTACCCCAAGGGCCTGTTCGACCTGATCCTGGGCCTGAACCGGTGGGTGCTGCGGGTGGCCGCCTACGTCGGCCTGATGACGGACAGCTATCCGCCGTTCCGGCTGGACATGGGAGGTGACGAACCGGGTGTCACGACCCTGGTGAAGGACCGGGCGTGAGTGTCCCGACGGCCACTCTCAGTGTGGGGCATCTCTCTCCGGCGTGAAAGGCGCAGGTCAACAGCCCTGTTTTGTGGGCCGGTTCGCCCGGACGGCCCACCTGAGTGGCCGTTCAGCCGGGCCGAACCTAGCTTCGTACTAAAATTTCCGGCTTGTTACGGAGCTGGAGGAGGACAACCCCAGGCAGACCTGCGGGCCCGCCAGCGCCCCGGAGGCTTCCGGGATCGAGACGCGAGGACCGATGGCAGCCATACACGAGAGCAGTGCTCTCGGCCTGCTCGACGAAGAGCTCAGCGCTGAGATCCACCGACAGTTCGGCGACACCGCACGCTTCTCCGCAGGTCAGGCGGCCTCCCCGCGGACCCTGGTCGACATCTTCGACGCCTCCGTGCGCTCCTACCCGGGTGAACTCGCCCTGGACGACGGCTCGCGGCAGCTCACCTACCGGGAGCTGGCGGCCGAGGTCGAGCGGCTGCGCGGGCGGCTGGCCGCCGCCGGCGTCGGGCTCGGCGACCGGGTGGGGGTCCGGGTTCCGTCCGGCACCAACGATCTGTACGTGGCGATCCTGGCCGTCCTCGCCGCAGGTGCCGCCTACGTCCCCGTCGACGCCGAGGACCCCGACGAGCGGGCCGAGCTGGTGTTCGGGGAGGCGGCCGTACGGGCCGTCGTCGGCGCCGGCCACGAGCTGACCGTCACCGGGCGCGGTGCGGCGAGGGCCGCGCGGCCCGGCGTCGAGCACGACGCGTGGATCATCTTCACCTCCGGCTCCACCGGGAAGCCCAAGGGGGTCGCCGTCTCCCACCGCAGCGCCGCCGCGTTCGTGGACGCCGAGGCCGCGCTGTTCCTCACCGACGATCCGGTCGGCCCCGGTGACCGGGTCATGGCGGGGCTGTCGGTGGCCTTCGACGCGTCCTGCGAGGAGATGTGGCTGGCCTGGCGCTACGGCGCGTGTCTGGTGCCGGTGCCCCGTTCGCAGGTCAGGAGCGGCGCCGACCTCGGCCCCTGGCTGGTCGAGCAGGAGATCACCGTGGTCTCGACGGTGCCGACGCTCGCCGCGCTCTGGGAGCCCGAGGCCCTCAACGACGTACGGCTGCTGATCTTCGGCGGCGAGGCCTGTCCGCCCGAGCTGGTGCAGCGGCTGGTGACGGAGGGCCGGGAGGTCTGGAACACGTACGGGCCGACGGAGGCCACCGTCGTCGCCTGCGCCTCGCTGATGAGCGGTGCCGAACCGATCCGCATCGGGCTGCCGCTGGCCGGCTGGGAGCTGGCCGTCGTCGACGAGGCCGGGGAGCCGGTCGCGATGGGCGCGAGCGGTCAGCTGGTGATCGGCGGGGTCGGCCTGGCCCGGTACCTGGACGCCGAGAAGGACGCGGAGAAGTACGCGCCCCTCGAATCGCTGGGCTGGGAGCGGGCGTACCGCAGCGGTGACCTGGTCAGGGCCGAACCCGAGGGGCTGGTCTTCCTCGGGCGTGCCGACGAGCAGATCAAGCTCGGCGGCCGCCGTATCGAGCTCGGCGAGGTGGACGCCGCGCTGCAGGCGCTGCCCGGGGTGGCCGACGCGGCCGCCGCCGTGCGGACCGCACGCGGCGGCAACCAGCTGCTGGTCGGCTATGTCGTCACCCAGGACGGCTGGGATCAGGCGGCCGCCGTGGAGAAGCTGCGCGCCGAACTGCCCGCGGCGCTCGTCCCGCTGCTGGCTCCGGTCGCCGAGCTGCCGACCCGGACCAGCGGAAAGGTCGACCGCGACGCGCTGCCGTGGCCCCTGGAGGGCCTGGAGACCGGCGGGCCGGCCGAGCGGCTGTACGGCACCGAGGCGTGGCTCGCCGAGCAGTGGACGGAGGTCCTCGGCATCCCCGTCACCAGCGCCCGCGACGACTTCTTCGCGATCGGCGGCAGCAGTCTGGCCGCCGCGCAGCTGACCACGCGTCTGCGCACCCGCTACCCGAGCGCCGCCGTCCTGGACATCTACCAGCAGCCCACGCTGCGCAAGCTCGCCCGCCGGCTGGAGGAGTCGGCGCAGGACGACGGGGGCAGCCGCACGGTCGCCCCCGTCCCCGCCCGCGCCAGGATCGTCCAGCTGCTGCTTCTCGTCCCGCTGTTCACGCTGCTCGGGCTGCGCTGGACGGTGGCGCTGGCCGCGCTCGGCAACCTGCTGCCCGCCTGGTCGTGGCTGCCGACGGCCCCCTGGTGGCTGCTCGTGGCAGGTGCCCTGCTGCTGTTCAGCCCGCCCGGCCGGCTCGCGATCGCGGCCGGTGGCGCGCGGCTGCTGCTGCGGGGCGTGCGCCCGGGCCGGTACGCGCGCGGCGGCGGCGTCCACCTGCGGCTGTGGACGGCCGAGCGGCTGGCCGAGTTCAGCGGCGCGACCTCGCTGACCGGCTCCTGGCTGGAGCGGTACGCGCGCGCCCTGGGCGCCAAGGTCGGCCAGGACGTCGACCTGCACTCGCTGCCGCCGGTCACCGGCCTGCTCAAACTGGGCCGGGGCGCCGCCGTGGAGTCCGAGGTCGACCTGTCCGGCTGGTGGCTGGACGGCGACCGGCTGGAGATCGGCCAGGTCAAGGTCGGCGCGCACGCCACCGTCGGCACCCGCAGCATCCTCTTCCCGGGCGCCCGCGTCGGCAAGCGCGCCGAGGTGGCGCCCGGTTCTGCGGTCACCGGGCAGATCCCGACCGGTCAGCGCTGGGCGGGCGCTCCCGCGGTCAAGCTCGGCAAGGCCAAGCGGAACTGGCCCAAGGACCGGCCGCAGCGGGGCACCTACTGGCGGGTGATGTACGGCCTGACGGGCCTCGTCCTCACCGCTCTGCCGCTGCTGGCCGGCGGGGCCGCCTTCCTCGTGGCGTACGCCCTGGTCGACCCGGCCGCGCCGGTGCGCGGTGCCGCGCTCGCCCTCGTCCCGGCGACGCTGGCCTTCGGGGCGGCGTTCGCGCTGCTGATCCTCGTCGGTGTGCGGCTGCTGAGTCTGGGCCTGCGCGAGGGGACGTACCCGACGCACAGCAGGACCGGCTGGCAGGCCTGGACGGTCACCCAGCTCATGGACCGCTCCCGGGACACGCTGTTCCCGCTGTACGCCGGGCTGGTGACGCCGGTGTGGCTGCGGCTGCTCGGTATGCGCGTCGGGCGTGGCGCCGAGGTGTCGACCGTGCTGGCGCTGCCCAGTCTGACCACGGTCGGCGAGGGTGCGTTCCTGGCCGACGACACGCTGACCGCGCCGTACGAGCTGGGGCGCGGCTGGATGCGGATCGGGCGCGCGGAGATCGGGCGGCGGGCGTTCCTCGGGAACTCCGGGATGACCGCGCCGGGGCGGAGCGTGCCGGACGGCGGGCTGGTCGGGGTGCTGTCCGCCACGCCGAAGAAGGCGAAGAAGGGCAGCTCCTACCTGGGGCTGCCGCCGGTAAGGCTGCCGCGCAGCGCCGAGTCGGGCGACCAGAGCCGGACGTACGATCCGCCGGCGCGGCTGCTGTGGGCGCGCGGGCTGGTGGAGCTGTGCCGGATCGTGCCGGTGTTCTGCTCGGCCGCGCTGGCCGTCGGCACGGTGGCGGTGCTGTGTCTGCTGGGGTCGTGGGCGCCCCTGCTGTCCGGGCTGGTGCTGCTCGGGGCGGGCGTGGTGGCCGCGCTGGTCTCGGTTCTCGCGAAGTGGCTGCTGGTGGGCCGGCATCACACGGGTGAGCATCCGCTGTGGAGCGGTTACGTGTGGCGCAACGAGCTCGCCGACACCTTCGTCGAGGTCGTGGCCGTGCCGTGGCTGGCCGGGGCGGTGCCGGGAACGTCGCTGATGAACGGGTGGCTGCGCGGTCTCGGTGCTCGCATCGGCAAGGGCGTGTGGGTGGAGAGCTACTGGCTGCCGGAGAGCGACCTGGTGACCCTGGAGGACGCGGCGACCGTCAACCGCGGCTGTGTCCTGCAGACCCACCTCTTCCACGACCGGATCTTGCGGACGGATACTGTTGTCCTCCGTGAGGGCGCCACGCTGGGCCCTGGCGGGATCGTGCTGCCCGGCAGCACGATCGGGGCCCGTACGACCCTGGGTCCCGCGTCGCTCGTCATGGCCGCGGAGTCCGTCCCGGACGACACCCGCTGGCTCGGCAACCCGATCGAGGCATGGCGTCCCTGAGCGCGGGCCACTCGGTCACGGTGAGCGGTGTACCGGCGGGCAGTGGCGGCGCAGGGCAGGGAGCGGAAGCGGCAGTGGCGGTTCAGCAGTCGGCGGCGGCCGACCCGTACTTTCCGGAACACGGTGACCCCCGTTACCGCGTGCACCGGTACGAGATCACGCTGGACTACCGTCCGGGGCCGAACCGGCTGGCGGGCGCCGTCCGGATCAACGCCATAGCGGGACGGTCGCCGCTCGCCGAGTTCTTCCTGAACCTGTCCGACTTCAAGGTCGGCCGGGTGCGGGTGGACGGCCGGCAGCCGCACTACACCCACCGCGGCGGCCGGCTGCGGATCCGGCCCGCCAAGCCGGTCCGCCCCGGCGCCGCGTTCACGGTCGAGGTGCACTGGTCGGGCAACCCGAAGCCGGTGAGCAGCCCGTGGGGCGGGCTGGGCTGGGAGGAGCTGGAGGACGGGGCGCTGGTGGCGAGCCAGCCGATCGGGGCGCCGTCCTGGTATCCGTGCAACGACCGGCCGGCCGACAAGGCCTCGTACCAGATCTCGGTCACCACGCCGTCGGCGTACGCGGTGGTCGCGGGCGGGCGGCTGCTGACCCGTACGACCAAGGCGTCCACCACCACCTGGGTGTACGAGCAGGCCGCGCCGACCTCCAGCTATCTCGTGGGCCTCGTGATCGGCAAGTACCAGACGGTGCTGCTGGGCGATCCGGGACCGGGCGGGGTGCCCCAGCACGGGCACATCCCGGCGCACCTGCTGCCGGAGTTCTCGCGGGACTTCGCGCGGCAGCCGCAGATGATGGACCTGTTCCAGGAGCTGTTCGGGCCCTACCCGTTCGAGGAGTACGCGGTCGTCGTGACCGACGAGGAGCTCGATGTGCCCGTCGAGGCACAGGGGTTGTCGTTGTTCGGCGCCAACCACGTGGACGGGGCCCGCGGTTCGGAGCGGCTGGTCGCGCACGAGCTGGCGCACCAGTGGTTCGGCAACAGCGTGTCCATCGCGGACTGGCGGCACATCTGGCTGAACGAGGGGTTCGCCAAGTACGCAGAGTGGCTGTGGTCCGAGCGCTCGGGCGGCCGGTCCGCGCAGCAACTGGCCGGTGCCGCGCACCGGTTGCTGTCCTCGCAGGCGCAGGACCTGAAGCTGGCCGACCCCGGGCGCAAGACGATGTTCGACGACCGGCTCTACCAGCGCGGCGGCCTCGCCGTGCACGCCGTGCGCTGCGCGCTGGGCGACGACGCCTTCTTCCGCATGCTGCGCGGCTGGGCGGGCCTGCACCGGGGCGGGGCGGTCACGACCGCGACGTTCACCGCGCACGCCAACCGGTACGCGGACGAGCCGCTGGACGACGTGTTCGACGCCTGGCTGTACCGCACGGCGCTGCCCGCGCTGCCCACGCAGATCCCGGCGCGCCCGTCACACCCGCCGACCAACGCCGAGTCCGCGTAGCGAGGCGGGGCGGGCCGGTGCGGGCCGGTGCGGGAGAATGGGGCCCATGTCCCGACGCACCTCGCCCTCCGGGCGCCGGCGCGGCTCCGCGCCGACGCCGACCGCCTCCTGCCCCTGCGGTCTCGGGGAGCCGTACGACGCGTGCTGCGGCCGCTTCCTCGGGGGTGAGGCGGCCGCGCCGACCGCCGAGGCGCTGATGCGTTCGCGCTACACGGCGTTCGTGCGGCTCGACGGCCCCTACCTGCTGCGCACTTGGCATCCGCGCACCCGCCCCGCGACCCTCGACCTCGATCCCGGCACGCGCTGGACGGGGCTGGAGATCCTCGCCACGACCGACGGCTCCGCCTTCCACGGCACCGGCACGGTGACGTTCCGGGCGTCCTTCAGGGGCGGTTCGCTGCGCGAGCGCAGCAGGTTCGAGCGGGTGGACGGGGCGTGGGTGTACGTGGACGGGGAGTTCCTGGATTAGGCGCTCCGCTGGATGCGCGGGACTGGGCCGTCCGGCTGCTGCGGGTCCGTCGTGGCTGGTCGCGCAGTTCCCCGCGCCCCTTCAGGGCGCGAGCGAACCGCAGCGGACTCCACGTGCGCTCAGGGCGCCAGTATGTCCAGTTCCTGCAGCGCCCCCACCGTGATCTCGCGGGTCAGCTCCTCGGCGCGGGCCGCGTCGCCCTCCCGTACCGCCTCGGCGACCTGGACGTGCAGGGTCACGGCGGCCGGGTCGGGGTCCTCGAACATCACCTCGTGATGGGTGCGGCCCGCGAGGACCTCGGCCACGACGTCGCCGAGGCGCGCGAACATCTCGTTGCCGGAGGCCGTGAGGATGATCCGGTGGAAGGCCATGTCGTGGACGAGGTATCCCTCGAGCCGGTGGCCGCGGGAGTTGGCGACCATGCCGAGCGCGCACTCGGTCAGCTCGGCGCACTGCTCGGCGGTGGCGTGCCGGGCCGCGAGCCCCGCCGCGACCGGTTCGATCGCGGAGCGCAGCACCGTCAGGGAGCGCAGCTGCCCGGGGCGGTCGGCGCCGGCCAGCCGCCAGCGGATGACCTGGGGGTCGTAGACGTTCCACTCGGACTTCGGGCGCACGGTCACGCCGACGCGGCGGCGGGACTCCACGAGGTGCATGGATTCCAGCACCCGGACCGCCTCGCGCATGACGGAGCGTGAGACGTCGAAACCCTGGGCCAGTTCGTCGGTGCGCAGAACACTGCCCGGCGGGTACTCCCCCGCGGTGATCGCGGGGCCGAGGGTGTCCAGTACATGGCCGTGCAGCCCCCGGCCCGTTGTGCTCATGCACTCAGAGTACGTGCCGTGTCACACCCTCAAAAAGTCAGACTTATTTGTCACAGTCTCTTGAATTCGTCGTACCTAATCGGTTTCAGTTACGTCGACACCAGTCGAAGAAGACAGTGAGGCAGCGATGAGCACCCCCCATGTCGTCGTGGTGATGGGCGTCGCGGGCACCGGCAAGACCACCATCGGTCCCCTGCTCGCGGCCCGGCTCGGCGTCCCGTACGCCGAGGGCGACGACTTCCACCCGCAGGCCAACATCACCAAGATGTCGGCCGGCGTCCCGCTCGGGGACGACGACCGTTGGCCGTGGCTCGACGCCATCGGCGCCTGGGCGCACGGGCGGGCCGGGCTCGGCGGAGTGGTCAGCTGCTCGGCGCTGAAACGGTCGTACCGCGACCGGCTTCGCGCGGCCGCGCCCGGCGTCGTCTTCGTCCATCTGGCGGGCGACCGCGCCCTCATCGAGGACCGGATGTCCCACCGTCAGGGGCACTTCATGCCGACCGCGCTGCTCGACTCCCAGTTCGCCACGCTCCAGCCACTGGAGCGGGACGAGGCGGGCGTCACCGTGGACGTCGCCGGCAGCCCCGAACAGATCACCGAACGGGCCGTGAAGGCACTCGCCGACCTCCCGTAACCCCCCACGCCCTCCCCTCTCCGTCCCCGTACCTGCAAGGGAACTCCCCTGTGACCAGACTCAGCGTCGAGATGCTGGCAGCGGACGCACCCGAGCCGATCACCTCGGCCGGCCACGCTCAGCTGGGCATCGCCGTTCTGGCGGGCATCGCCGTCATCGTCGTCCTCATCACCAAGTTCAAACTGCACGCCTTCCTGTCGCTGACCCTCGGGTCGCTGGCGCTCGGCGCGATCGCCGGCGCGCCCCTCGACAAGGTGATCGCCAGCTTCACCACCGGCCTGGGCACCACGGTCGCCGGCGTCGGCGTGCTGATCGCGCTCGGCGCGATCCTCGGCAAGATGCTCGCCGACTCCGGCGGCGCCGACGAGATCGTCGACACGATCCTCGCCAAGGCGGGCGGCCGGGCGATGCCGTGGGCGATGGTGCTGATCGCCTCGGTGATCGGTCTGCCGCTGTTCTTCGAGGTCGGCGTCGTGCTGCTGATCCCGGTCGTGCTGATGGTCGCCAAGCGCGGCAACTACTCCCTGATGCGCATCGGCATACCCGCCCTGGCCGGTCTGTCCGTGATGCACGGCCTGGTGCCGCCGCACCCCGGACCGCTGGTCGCGATCGACGCGGTCAAGGCCAACCTCGGCGTCACCCTCGCCCTCGGTGTCCTGATCGCCATCCCGACGGTGATCATCGCCGGACCGCTGTTCTCCAAGGTCGCCGCCCGCTGGGTGGACGTCCAGGCCCCCGACCGGATGCTCCCGCAGCGCGCGTCGGAGGAGCTGGAGACGCGCCCGGGCTTCGGCGCCACGCTGGCCACGATCCTGCTGCCGGTCGTCCTGATGCTCTCCAAGGCGCTGGTCGACATCGTGATCGACGACCCCGCGAACCTCACCCAGCGCGTCTTCGACGTGATCGGCTCCCCGCTGATCGCCCTGCTCGCCGCCGTGCTGCTCGGCATCTTCACGCTGCTGCGGCCCGCCGGGTTCGGCAAGGAGCGGCTGACGCCGCTGGTGGAGAAGGGCCTCGCGCCCATCGCGGGCATCCTGCTGATCGTCGGCGCGGGCGGCGGCTTCAAGCAGACGCTGATCGACACCGGCGTGGGCCAGATGATCCTGGACGTCTCCAAGGACTGGTCGATCCCGGCGCTGCTGCTGGCCTGGCTGATCGCCGTGGCCATCCGTCTCGCGACCGGCTCGGCGACGGTGGCGACGGTCTCGGCGGCCGGCCTGGTGGCCCCGCTCGCGGCCGACATGTCGACCACCCACACGGCCCTGCTGGTCCTGGCGATCGGCGCCGGCTCGCTCTTCTTCAGCCATGTCAACGACGCCGGGTTCTGGCTGGTCAAGGAGTACTTCGGCCTGGACGTCGGCCAGACCATCAAGACCTGGTCGGTCATGGAGACGATCATCTCGGTGGTCGGGGGCGGTCTGGTCCTGCTGCTGTCGCTGGTCATCTAGGAGTACGCCGATGAGTCACCCCCTGTTCGACATCCGCGGCCGCACCGCCCTGGTCACCGGCTCCAGCCGGGGCATCGGCCTGGCGCTGGCCCGGGGCCTGGCGGAGGCCGGCTGCACGGTGGTCCTCAACGGACGGGACGCCGGCCGGCTCACCGACGCGGCCGCGCGGCTGCCCGGCGAGGTCCACACGGCCGTCTTCGACGTCACCGACGGACCCTCGGTCAAGGCGGGCATCGCCGATGTCGAACAGCGGGTCGGCCCGCTCGACATCCTCGTCAACAACGCGGGCATGCAACTGCGCGCCCCGCTCCTGGAGTTCACCGACTCCGACTGGCACCGCATCCTGGACACCAACCTCACCAGCGCGTTCCTGGTCGGCCGGGAAGCGGCCCGGTACATGACCGCCCGCGGCCACGGCAAGATCGTCAACATCTGCTCGCTGCAGAGCGAGGTGGCCCGCCCGGGCATCGCGCCCTACGCGGCCACCAAGGGCGCGCTGAAGATGCTCACCAAGGGCATGTGCGCCGACTGGGGGCCGTACGGCGTGCAGGTCAACGGCCTCGGCCCCGGCTACATCGAGACCGAGCTGACCCGACCCCTCGTCGAGGACGAGGAGTTCAGCGCCTGGGTGCGCCGCCGCACCCCGGCCGGCCGCTGGGGCACCACCGAGGACCTGGTCGGCGGGGTGCTGTTCCTGGCCTCGCCCGCGGCCGACTTCGTCGGCGGGCAGGTGCTGTACGTCGACGGCGGAATGACGAGCGTGCTGTGAAGGGGGCCGCGGGGATGCTCGGTTGCGTGATCCACGGTCGCGGCGACCTGCGCGTGGAGGAGCTGCCGGTGCCGGAGCCCGGCCCCGGGCAGGCTCTCGTCGCCGTCCGCTACGGCGGCGTGTGCGGCTCCGACCTGCACTACTGGAAGCACGGCGGGGTGGGCGACTTCCGCCTGCGGGAGCCGATGCTGCTCGGGCACGAGGTGGTCGGGACGGTCCTCGCGTACGGCACCGCGGCCGGGGCCGGTCCCGTCCCGGGCACGGCCGTCGCCGTGCACCCGGCCACACCCTGCGGCGCCTGCCCGGAGTGCCTCCGGGGGCGCCGCAACATCTGCCGGGACACCCGCTATCTCGGCAGCGCGGCCCGCTTTCCGCATGTGCAGGGCGGCTTCGCGGGTCAAGTGGTCGTCCCCGCGGATCAGTTGAGGCCGCTCCCGGCGGGTCTGGAGCCGCGCCGGGCAGCCCTGGCCGAGCCGCTGTCCGTCGCCCTGCACGCCGTTCACCGGGCCGGGGACGTGGCCGGAAGGCACGTCCTGGTCACCGGTGCCGGTCCGATCGGCTGCCTGGTCGTCGCCGCGGCCCGGGCGGCGGGCGCCTCCCGGGTCACGGTCACCGACCTGCTCCCGGCCGCCCTGGCGTACGCGCGTGCCGCCGGCGCCGACACCGTCGTACGGGCGGACGACCCGGACGATCCCGGGTGGCCGGCCGAGGCGGACGTGGCCGTGGAGGCCTCCGGGGTGGCCGCCGGTCTGGACACCTGTCTGCGTCTGGTGCGGCGCGGCGGCGTCGTGGTGCAGCTCGGGATGTTGCCGCCGGGGCCGAGTCCCTTCGCGGGGAACCTCGTCGTGAGCCGGGAGATCGACCTCAGGGGAGCCTTCCGCTTCGACGCGGAGTTCGACGAGGCGCTGCGGCTGCTCGCGGCCGGGCCCGCGTTCGACGCCCTGGTCAGCGCGGTGGTCCCGGTACGGGAGGCGGAGTCGGCCTTCGCGCTGGCGGCCGACCGGAGCCGCTCCTGCAAGGTGCTGCTGGACTTCGGGGCGCCGTTAACGGCTCCTGACGATCAGCGGGAGACGGGTTCCCCGGCGGCGCGGCCGCCCGCATCATGAGGAGATCCCGGGGCGGGGGCCCCGGGATCGACGGTGTCGGGGGGCGTCATGGCGGTTTCCCTCGGGATGCGCATCTCGGGGCTGCTGGTGGCCGGAGCGGTGGCGGTGGCCGTCGCGGCCTTCGGCGGTGACGGGAAGAGCGGCCCGGACGGCTCGGGCGGCGGCGGCCCGATCGTGACCGCGGGCCCGTCCGGGCGCCCGCCCGCCCCCGCCTCGTCCGCCTCCCCCACTCCCCGCCAGTCACCGGCCGGTGAGGCGAGCGACGTCGTGGACCCCTCCGCGCCGCCCCGCACCCACCGCACCACCGCCCCGCGCCCGTCCGTCTCCCCCACGCCGTCGCCCGTCGACAGGCCGCTGCTGAGCCCCGCCTGGCTTCCGCCCGGTCCCGTCTCTCCCGACGCCGACTCCGTCCCCGACGCGTCGAGCCTGTACGACCGGCTCCGCGACCCCGCCGGGTGCCGCACCGCCCTCGCTCTGGTCGCCCGGACGCCGGCCGGCCCGGACCGGCGGCTGCTGCGCGGTCTCGCCGAGGCCTGTCTGGCCGTGCAGGGGCACGGCGGCAGCTGGGACACGGCGGCCGCGGACCACACGGCCCTGGCCGGCCGGGTCGACACCTGCAAGGACCGGGCCGCCTACGCGGTCCTCGGCGCGCTGCTGGACTTCCACCGGATGCACCCGCACGCCACCGTGCCGTTGCGGACCGTCCGGGGCGGCACGCCCGCGTGCGCCTTCGGCGTCGCCGGGATGGACACGGACCGGGCCCGGCCCGGTGACACGGTCCGGATCGAACTGCGCGGCACCTACTTCGACCCCGCCGAACTGGCGCGCTACGGCGAGGTGTTCATCAGTGGCGAGCGGCTCGACGGACCGCCGGTGATCAGGTCACGGGACGGCGACCGGCTGGTGCTGGCCGCCGTCGTACCGGCCCTGGACGGCTACCCGAGGGCGGTCGACGTGGTCGTGCGGTACGGCTCCGCCGAGGCGCGCCTGCCGGACGCCTTCACGGTCGTGGCGCCCGCTGCCGTCCCGTCCCCGGACCCGTCGTCAGGGACGCCACAGGGGATGCTCCCGCTCGGCCCACTCGCGGCTCACCTTCCCCGTCCGTAGCCCGCGCCGCGCCTCGGGGTCGCCGAGCGCCATGCCGATGTGCCCGGCGAGGACGATGCCGATGGTCAGGGCCAGCCAGTCGTGGACGAAGGTCGCGCTGGTGCGCCACATGATCGGGGTGAGGTGGGTGAACCACATGATCAGCCCGGTGCCGAGCATCACCACCGACGCCCCGGAGATCCAGGCCGCGTAGATCTTCTGCCCGGCGTTGAACTTCGCCGCGGGACGCGCCGAGCGCCGCTTGTCCCGGGCCAGGGCCCCGTGCAGCCAGGTCCTGTCGTGCGGCCCGAAGCGGTTGAGGTGTCCCAGGTCGGCGCGGAAGGCGCGGGAGGCCAGGCCCAGCAGGACGGGAACCGGCAGGGCGAGCCCGGCGAGCTCGTGCACCCGGACCACCAGCTCGCGGCGGCCGACGACTTCGGCGAGCTGGGGGACGTAGAGGAAGGCGGCCGTCACCACGCACACGCCCATCAGGGCGGCCGTGGTGCGGTGCACCCAGCGCTGGACGGGGCCGAACCGGCGTACCTCGGTGACCTGCGGGGTGTGGGCCTCAGCTCGTAGGGTCATCGTCCCGCCCGTTCGACTTGCCGACCCAGGCGTCGACGTCGTAGCCGAGCCTCTCCCAGTAGCCGGGCTTCACGTCCTCGGTGACGGTGATGCCGGAGAGCCACTTCGCGGACTTGTAGAAGTACATCGGCGCCACGTACAGGCGGACCGGGCCGCCGTGGGCGTGGCCGATGTACTTGTCCTGCATGCGCAGCGCGACCAGGACGTCGGAGCGGCGGGCCTGTTCCAGGGTGAGGCTCTCGGAGTAGGCGCCGTCGAAGCAGGTGAAGCGCACCGCCCCGGCCTTGGCCCGCACTCCCGCGGCGTCCAGCAGCCTCGACAGCCGCACCCCTTCGAAGGGGGTGTCGGGGACCCGCCAGCCGGTGACGCACTGGACGTCCTTGACCAGCCGGGTCTGCGGCAGGGCGCGCAGCTCGTCGAGCGTGTAGGTGGTGGGGCGGTCGACGAGGCCGTCGACGGTGAGGCGGTAGTCCGTGGCGTCCTTGTGCGGGACGGAGGAGGTCACCGAGTAGTAGCGGAAGCCACCGCCGTTGGGCAGCAGGCCGGTCAGGCCGGTGGGGTCCTTGTCGGCGGCCGCGCCGAGGAAGCCCTCCAGGCCGCGCTGGAGGACGGGCGCTGCGACGACGCCGAGCGCGCCCAGGCCGATGGTGCCCAGCAGGACGCGGCGGCCGATCGGAGTGCCGTGTTCCGCGGGCGGCCGCGGCTCGCCCGGTTCCTCGGGTGGTTCGGAGTTCACTCCTCCATTCGAACACCCGCGACGCCGGGCGGGCCAGGAATCGCGGATGCCCGTCAGGGTTCCGTAATGACTTCTTACGGCGTTCTCAGAAACGGGGTCATGCCTCCTGTGCCGCCTCCTCCAGCCGGAAGGCCTCGTTGCCGAGCCCGATGCGGGCGTGTGCCTCGGGTGAGCGGGAGCGCAGGACGAGCCCCTGGACCAGGCCGGCGACCAGGGCGAGGACGATGATGCCGGGCAGCACCCAGCTCAGCGCCGAGTCGGGGCCGGCGCCGACCAGGACGTCGAAGTCCTTGACCGTGTATCCGGCGATCACCAGCAGGGAGACGGCGGCCAGCGCGGAGGTGACGAGCCGCCAGGCCTGGGCGCCGGCGGCGCCGCGCCGGGCGAAGAACACGATGACGGAGACGGAGGCGGCCGCCATCAGCAGGATCACGCCGAGCGCGCCGATGTTGCCGAACCAGGTGAACAGGTGCAGGACGGGCTCGGTGGGGTCGCCGGCCGGTCCGTCGTCGGCGATCGCGAACACGGTCACGATCACCGCAGCCACCGCCGTCTGCAGCAGGGAGCCGGTGCCGGGGGCGCCGCTCGCGCCGGTGGTCCGGCCGAAGGCGGGCGGCAGCAGTCCCTCGCGGCCCATGGCGAAGGTGTAGCGGGCGACGACGTTGTGGAAGCTGAGCATGGCGGCGAACATGCCGGTCACGAACAGCACGTGCAGGACGTCGGTGAAGGCTCCACCGAGCCGGGACTCCGTCAGCGAGAAGAGCATCCCGGCGCTCTCCTTCCGGGCCACACCGACGACCTGGGACGGGCCCGCGGCGACGGTGAGCGCCCAGCAGCTGACGGCGAAGAAGACGGCGACGCCGGCCACCGCGAGGAACATCACCCTCGGTACCAGGACGTGCGGCCGGCTGGTCTCCTCCGCGTACACCGGCGCCTGCTCGAAGCCGACGAAGGCCGCGATGCAGAAGCACAGGGCGGTGCCCACGCCCGCGCCGGCCAGCGTGTCCGGGTTGAAGGCGTGCAGCGACAGGCCCTCCCGGGCCGGGTCGCCGATCGCGGCGACGTCGAAGATCACCACCAGGATCACCTCGACGACCAGCAGGACGCCCAGGACGCGCGCGTTGATGTCGACCTTCAGCCAGCCCAGCGCGCCGACCACCGCGAGGGCCACCAGCGCGGGTATCCACCAGACGACCTCGACATGGGCGTAGGTGGAGAACAGCCCGGAGACCTCGAAGCCGAAGATGCCGTAGATGCCGACCTGCATGGCGTTGTAGGCGACCAGGGCCACCAGTGCGGCGCCCGCGCCGGCGGTGCTGCCGAGGCCGCGGGAGATGTACGCGTAGAAGGCGCCCGCGTTGTGGACGTGCCGGCTCATCTCGGCGTAGCCGATGCCGAAGAGGACCAGCACCACGCCGAGGACGACGAACAGCAGGGGCTGGCCGACGATGCCCATCACCGCGAATGTGGTGGGCATGACACCCGCGACCACCATGAGGGGTGCGGTCGCGGCGAGCACGGAGAGCAGCAGGCCCCCCGTGCCGAGGCGGTCGGCGCGCAGGGCGCGCTCCTGCCCCAGATAGGTGCTGATGCCGTCGGTCGTGGTTCGGCTCGCGCTGGAACTGCCCGTGGTCATCGCAGGACCGTCCTTGTGGTTGGCGTCGGGAGTGTCACACCGTGCCGAGCGCGGCGGCCCGCGCGGCACGGAAGGCGGGGTAGGGGTCGTGGTGCGGGTAGGACCAGGGCGCCGGCGTGGCGTGCTCGCCGATCCGGTGGAAGAGGGCGGCGGCCTCGGCACCCCGGCCCTCGCAGACCTTGGCGTGGGCGAGGAAGTTCAGGTCGACCAGGCGGCGCGGGTGCCCTTCCTGCTCCCACTCCAGCCACCAGTCGAAGGCGGCCTTCATCACCTGCCGGGCCCGGCGCCCGCTCCAGTGGCCCGAGGCGACCGGATCGGGGGGCTCGTGGCCGGCCGCGGCCAGCACGCGGTAGCGCTCGGCGTGCGCGACGACGGGGAGGACGGCGAGCGGGGAGTCGGCGGGGGCCCGCTCGGCCGCCCAGTCGGCGAAGTCGTAGACCTCGTGCAGCGGGTCCCGGCCGGTGCAGGAGCCCCGCTCGGCGAGCCGGGCGACCATCAGGTGGTGGGCGTGGTGGTGGTCGGCGTACCGGGAGCGGACCTCGCCGAAGAGCCGTAACGACTCCTCCTCCGCACCCACGGAGCACTCCAGCATCAGCAGCCCCAGCCAGGGCGTGGGATCGGTGGGGGCGCGTCCGGCGGCCTCCCGGCAGGCCTCGCGGGCGAGATCGGGCCGTTCCGCGCCGCGCACGGCACGTTCCACCAGGGCGAGGGCGAGCAGCAGGGCGGCCTCGGCGGAGGCCGGCTCGGCGAGCAGCCAGTCGCGCGCCCAGGCCGCGCTGTGGCGCTCCTGCCCGAGGACCACGGCCCGGTGTCCACGTCGGTCCCAGTCGTCACCCGTGTGAACGAGCAGTGATCGCGCGGCCTGCCACCTCCCCTGCGCCAAGGCCGCCCGGGCGGCGAGGAGTTCGGTGTCGTCGAGGGCCGCGTCCAGCGCGTGTGCCGCGCGCTTGCGGGTCCGGCCGAAGGATGGCGGGGGTGGGGGCACCGCGGGACTTCCTCACGCGACGCGGCTCTGCGTCAGGACTCGGGGTTTCGGACTGGCGTCAGCTGATCACACACAGCAAACTCGCAGCCAAGGCTTGAGTCAAGGCCCGCACCGCCGTTACACGCGTCAACTTCTGTTATGTTTGGGGTAGTTGAGAACTGGACGATCATGGTCATCGCCTCCGGACCCCCGACGCGGTGTGGCGTACGCCATGGCGCACTTCGTCCCGGGCCCTCACCATGGGCGGAACGGCCGGATCCGCAACTCCCTTGATCGACATGGAGAAGTGACCGAGTCGACCGCCCGGATCCGGGCACTCCCAGGGGCATGCCGGGCCCTGGGACGCTACAGTCACCCACTACGCACTCCGTGACCCGGCCCGGCTGACTCGAGGTACGCAGCGTGTCGTTTCTGGTTCTGATTCTCGCCGTGAGCGCTGCCTGCTGCCTGGGCTTCGGGTTCGTGCTCCAGCAGAACGCGGCCTCGCACGCACCCCTGGGCGACTTCCTCTCGCCCCGGCTGCTCCTCGACCTGATGCGGGTACCGCGCTGGCTGGGCGGCATCGGCCTGATGGTGGTCGGCATGGTCCTAGGCGCGATCGCCCTCAGCCAGGGCGAGGTCTCCCTGGTCGAGCCGCTCCTGGCCACCAACCTGCTGTTCGCCCTGGCCCTCTCCCGCCGGCAGACCAGACAGCCGCTGGGCCGCCAGGGCTGGACGGGCCTCGCACTGCTCGCGGGCGGCGTCACGGCGTTCATCGTCGCGGGCCGGCCGCGCGGCGGCACCGCGGTCAGCGACCCCTTCCGCCACTGGCTGATCATCGGCGCCATGGTGGGCCTCGCCCTGCTGCTGACCACGTACGCCAAGCGCTCCCGCCTCAGCGCCGCCCCGGTCCTGCTCGCCCTCGCCGCCGGTCTCCTCTACGGCGTCCAGGACGCCCTCACCCGGGTCAGCGGGCAGCGCTTCGCCGAGGGCGGCCTGACCGAGCTGTTCACCACCTGGCAGCCGTACGGCGTGGCCGCGCTCGGCGTCACCGGCCTGGTGCTGGTGCAGAGCGCCTTCGAGACGGCGCCGCTGCGCATGTCCCTGCCCGCCCTCACCGCGGCCCAGCCGCTGGCCGGCATCGCCTGCGGGGTGGGCTTCCTCGGCGACCGGCTGCGCACCGACACCGGGGCGCTGGCTTGGGAAGCGGCGGGCCTCGCGGGGATCGTCGTCGGCATCGTGCTGCTCGGCATGCACCCCTGCATGCCGACGGGTGCGGGCAAGCCGGAGCGCGTGCGGGACCTGCAGCCGAACTGACGCCGCCCTGCTTGGATGGCGGTATGACGACCCCCGCAGACGAGATCCTGGACATCGTCGACGAGCACGACCAGGTCATCGGCCGCTCCCCGCGCGGCGAGGCCTACGCCAAGGGCCTGCGCCACCGCTGCGTCTTCATCCAGGCCCGCGACGCCGAGGGCCGCCTCTTCGTCCACCGCCGCACCCCGACCAAACTGGTCTTCCCCTCCCTCTACGACATGTTCGTCGGCGGCGTGGTCGGCGCGGGCGAGTCCTACGACGAGGCCGCCCTGCGCGAGGCGGAGGAGGAACTGGGCGTGAGCGGCCTGCCGGCCCCGCGCTTCCTGTTCAAGTTCCTCTACGACGACGGCCCCGGCCGGAGCTGGTGGTCCGCGGTGTACGAGGTCCGCTGCGATCTGCCGGTCCGGCCCCAGGTCGAGGAGGTGGCCTGGCACGACTTCCTGCCGGAGGCGGAGGTGGAGCGCCGGCTCTCGGAGTGGGAGTGGGTGCCGGACGGGCTGGCGGCCTACGAACGGCTGAGGGAGCACCGGGCGGCTTCCTGAGAGCCGCCGGATAGAGTCCTCGGCGTGATCGAATTCGTACGGAACGTCCGCCTGTGGTTCGCTCCCGAGGAGATCCGTCAGGAAGGCAGTACGCCCGACTACCGCTTCTCCCTGGCCAACGAGCGCACGTTCCTGGCCTGGCTGCGCACCGCGCTCGCCCTCATCGGGGGCGGCTTCGCGGTGGACCAGTTCCTGCCCGACCTGCGCTGGGCCTGGCGCGTGGGGCTGGCCCTGGCACTGCTCGCCGCGGGCGTGCTGTGCTCCCTGCGCGCGGTCAACCACTGGATGCGCTGCGAGCGGGCGATGCGGCGCGGCGAGGACCTGCCGGTGTCCCGGTTCCCGGCGGTCCTCGGTCTCCTCGTCGCCGTCGTGGCCGTCGCGATGGTCGTCGTGGTGACCGTCGGGTGGGAGGGGTGAACGCCCCGGCCGCCGAGGAGCGCGACCCCGGGCTGCAACCCGAGCGCACCCGCCTCGCCTGGCGCCGTACCACCCTGGCGAGCACCGTGGCCGCCGTCCTGTCCGTCAAGAGCGCGCTGCGCGGCGGTCTCTCCGTGTCCGGCGTCGTCGTCTGCGCCCTGTGCTGCGCCCTCTGGCTGGGCTTCCTCCTCGTCGCCCACCGCCGCATCCGGACCCTCGCGGCCTCCGCCGGCCCGGTCGTGCTCGCGCACCGGCACGCCACGGCGGCGGTCCTGTGCACGGTGGCCCTGGCCCTGTGCGGAGCGGCACTCGTCCTCTAGGGCCTGTCCCCTTCTTCCGGGGCCCGTGGTTCCACCGTCACCACGATCTTTCCCCTAGTCCGCCCCTCCTGGCTCAGCAGGTGCGCCTGCGCCGCCTGCTCCAGCGGGAAGACGGCGTCCACGTGCACGGACACCACGCCCTGCTCCACCAGCTCGGTCAGCCGCAGCAGGTCCTCGGCGTCCGGGCGCACCCAGCAGTACCGGCCGCCGTAGCCGAGGACGTCGCCGTCGGCGACGGACGCCAGCCGTCCCTCCGGGGCCAGCAGGTTCGCCGAGGTCTTCAGGGCCGCGCCGCCGACGGTGTCGAAGACGGCGTCCACACCCTCGGGGGCCAGTCCCCGGACCCGCTCGGCCAGTCCCTCGCCGTAGGCCACGGGCTCGCCGCCGAGCGCGCGGACGTAGTCGTGGTTGCGCTCGCTCGCCGTGCCGACCACCCGGGCGCCGAGGTGCCGGGCGAGCTGGACGGCGATCGAGCCGACGCCGCCGGCGGCCGCGTGCACGAGGACGGTGTCGCCGCGCCCGACCCGCAGTGCCTTGTACAGCACCTGGTAGGCGGTGAGCCCGGCCAGCGGCAGCCCGGCCGCCGCCTCCCAGGACAGGTTGCGGGGCTTGCGGGCCAGGGTGCGCACGGGCGCCGCGACGTACTCGGCGAAGGTCCCGCGGGAGAGGAAGTCCTCGCGGACGTAGCCGACGACCTCGTCCCCGGCGCCGAACTCGGTGACGGACACCCCGGGCCGGACGACCACGCCGGAGACGTCCCAGCCGGGGACCACCGGGAAGACGGCCTCCAGCATCCCGTCGAGATGGCCCTCGCGGGCCTTCCAGTCGACGGGGTTGACGGCGGCGGCCCGCACCTCGACCAGTACCGCGTCCGGGCCGACCTTGGGGTCGCGCACCTCGCCGTACTCGAGGACCTCGGGTCCGCCGTACCGGCTGTAGCTGATGCCCTTCATGCCACCGACCCTCCGGGGTGCGCGCACGCCACGCAAGCCGGACGCGTGCCCGATGCCCCGATATGCGCCGTTCGCATGGCAGCCTGTCGGTCGTCACCACCCCGCACCCCGAAGGTGAGCACATGACCGCCCTCCACCTGGAACACGCCTCCCACAAGCACGCGCACGGTCCCGACTGCGGGCACCCGCGGGTGCGGCACGGGGATCACGTCGAGTACGCGCACGACGGCCACTTCCACCGCGAGCACGAGGGCCACTGGGACGAGTGCGAGCAGGACGCGCACGTCGCGCACGAGGACCACGACCACCGGCACGGCGACGGGTGCGGACACGAGAGCGTCCTGCACGGCGACCACGTCGACTACCTCCACGACGGTCACCGGCACGCCGCGCACGACGGTCACTGGGACGACCACTGAACCTCGGCGCCCGGCCGATACGCACCGTCCGACAGCTCCCGCCGCCCCCGGCCGGGAGCTGTCGGCCGTATGGTGGCCCCGATCACTTTGACCTTCGGCACTGGACGACATACCGACCAGTCGGCATGATAGGTCGGGTCACGTGCACGCGCCTCGCAAAGGAGCCCCGATGAGCCCCGATCACCCGCCAGGTCTCGATCTCGACCGGCTGCGCGGCCTGCTCGACCGCGAGCAGCCCGGCCTGGTGAACGGCTCCCTGACCGGCCGGCTGATCGAGGGCGGACGGTCGAACCTCACGTACGCGGTCTCGGACGGCACCTCCAAGTGGGTTGTACGGCGTCCCCCGCTCGGCCATGTGCTGGCCACCGCGCACGACATGAAGCGCGAGCACCGGGTGATCAGCGCGCTGCACCCGACGAACGTACCGGTCCCCCGGCCGGTGCTGCTGTGCGAGGACGAGGAGGTGCTCGGGGCGCCCTTCTACGTCATGGAGTTCGTCGAGGGCACCCCGTACCGCACGGCCGACCAACTCGCCCCGCTCGGCCCGGAGCGCACCCGGGACGCGGTGCTGTCCCTGGTCGACACCCTCGTGGAACTGCACGCCGTGGACCCGGCCGAGGTGGGCCTGGACGACTTCGGCCGCCCCGAGGGCTTCCTCGACCGCCAGCTGCGCCGCTGGGGCAAGCAGCTGGACGCCTCCCGCAACCGCGACCTGGCCGGTATCGACGAGCTGCACGCCGAGCTCGGCCGCCGGCTGCCGGCCTCGCCCGCCGCGACCGTCGTCCACGGCGACTACCGCCTGGACAACGTGCTGATCGACGGCGAGGACAGGATCAAGGCGATCCTGGACTGGGAGATGTCCACGCTCGGCGACCCGCTCACCGACCTGGGTCTGCTGGTGATGTACAGCATGCCGCTGGGCATGTCCGACTCCCCGGTCTCCACGACCGCCGAGGCCCCCGGCCACCCGGCCCCGGCCGAACTGATCGAGCGTTACGCGGCCCGTTCCGGCCGGGACGTCTCGGCCGTCTCCTGGTACACGGCGTTCGCCTGGTTCAAGCTCGCCGTGATCCTCGAGGGCATCCACTACCGCTACACGCTGGGCCAGACGGTCGGCCGCGGGTTCGACCGCATCGGGGACCTCGTCCCCGTCTTCATCGAGCACGGCCTGACGACTCTTCAGGAAGGCTGACGGATCATGGACTTCGCGTTCGACGCCCGCACCGAGGAACTGCGAGCCAAACTGCTCGCCTTCATGGACGAGTACGTGTACCCGGCCGAGCCGGTGGCCGCGGAGCAGCGGGCCGCGCTGCCCTCGCCGTGGGACACCCCGGCCGTGGTCGAGGAGCTGAAGGCCGAGGCGCGCAGGCAGGGCCTGTGGAACCTCTTCCTGCCCGACGGCGAGTACGGTGCCGGGCTGACCAACCTCCAGTACGCCCCGCTCGCCGAGATCACCGGCCGCTCCCCGCAGCTGGCGCCGACCGCGACGAACTGCGCCGCGCCCGACACCGGGAACATGGAAGTGCTGGCGCAGTTCGGCGACGAGCAGCAGAAGAAGCAGTGGCTGGAGCCGCTGCTGGCCGGCGAGATCCGTTCGGCGTTCGCGATGACCGAGCCCGAAGTGGCCTCCTCCGACGCCACGAACATCACCACGCTCATCGAGCGGGACGGCGACGAGTACGTCATCACCGGCCGCAAGTGGTACATCTCCGGGGCGATGGACCCGCACTGCAAGATCTTCATCGTGATGGGCAAGACGGACCCGGACGGGCCCGACATCCGCCGCCAGCAGTCGATGGTGCTGGTGCCGCGCGACACCCCCGGCGTCACCGTGAAGCGCGCCATGCAGGTCTTCGGCTACGAGGACCACTACCACGGCGGCCACGCCGAGGTGGTCTTCGACCACGCGCGCGTGCCGGTCACCAACCTGATCGGCGAGGAGGGCGGCGGCTTCGCCATCGCCCAGGCCCGCCTCGGCCCGGGCCGTATCCACCACTGCATGCGGCTGATCGGCATGGCGGAGCGGGCGATCGAGCTGATGTGCCGCCGGGCCGTGTCCCGTACGGCCTTCGGCAAGACGCTGGCCCAGCAGGGCGTCGTGCAGAACTGGATCGCCGACGCGCGGGTGGCCGTGGAGCAGCTGCGCCTGCTGGTGCTGAAGACCGCCTGGATGATGGACACCGTCGGCAACCGGGGCGCCCACACCGAGATCCAGGCCATCAAGATCGCCACGCCCCGTACGGTCGTCGGCATCATCGACCGCGCGATCCAGCTGCACGGCGCGGGCGGTGTGAGCCAGGACTTCCCGCTGGCCGAGCTGTACGCCGGGGCCCGCACGCTGATGCTCGCGGACGGGCCGGACGAGGTGCACCAGCGGTCGCTGGCGCGGCGGGAGCTGAAGAAGTACCTGTGAGCCATGGGTGAGGGGCGGCTGCGGATCGCAGCCGCCCCTCACTCGCGTTTCCGGGACCGTCAGGGCCGCAGGGCCCGCAGCAGCAGGTCGGCGAGGTGGTCGGCGACCTCCTGCGGGCCCATCGGGCCGTCGGGGCGGTACCAGGTCGACAGATGGTGGACGGAGCCGAAGTGGTAGTCCACGACGAGGTCGGCGGGGGTGGCCTTGGAGAAGACGCCCGCCTCCTGCCCCTCCTCCACCAGCGCACGGAAGCGTTCGTGGTAGCGCCGGCGCTCGGCGCGCACCTGCTTGTTCTTCTCCGGGCTCAGATGGTGCATCGAGCGGAAGAAGATGGACGCGTCGTCGAGGTTCTCGATCGTGGTGACGACGACGTCCGCCGCAGCGCCCCTGAGCCGCTTCTCGATCGGCTCGTCGGCGTTCGCGAAGGCGTCCAGACGCTCCTGCTGGACGCGCAGCACGCGCGCGTACACCTCGTGCAGGAGGTCGTCCTTGGAGCCGAAGTAGTGGTACAGCGCCCCCTTGGTGACGCCGGCCGCCTCGACGATCTCCTGCACGGAGGTACGGTCGTAGCCCTGCTCGGCGAAGAGCCGGGTGGCGGCGGCCAGCAGCCGCTGCGGGACGGGCGTACCGTCTCCGTCCGTCGTCCTGGGCACTGTGCCGCCACCTGCCTTCCGGGCGTTCCGCCGTGTTCCGGCGTGTTCTATTCGCTTGCTTGCCTACGGGAACGTAGCTCCCGACGGAGGATCTTCCCACTTGCCGTCTTCGGCAAATCGGGCAGGATCTCCACCTGCCGCGGGTACTTGTAGGCGGCCAGTCTCTCCTTGCAGTACACCGCGAGTTCATCCGGGTCGGTCTCGGCACCCGGACGCAGGCTGATGTACGCCTTGACGGTCTCGCCGCGGTACCCGTCGGGCACCCCGACGACGGCCGCCTCGCGCACCGCCGGATGCGTGTACAGGACGTCCTCGACCTCGCGCGGCCACACCTTGAACCCGGACGCGTTGATCATGTCCTTCTTGCGGTCGACGACGTAGAGCCAGCCCTGCTCGTCCATGAAACCGATGTCGCCGGTGCGCAGCTCGCCGTCCGGGAAGGTCTCGGCGGTCGCGTCCGGGCGGCGCCAGTATCCGGGCACCACCTGCGGCCCGCGTACGAGGATCTCGCCCTGCTCGCCGAACGGTACCTCCCGCCCCTGGTCGTCGACGATGCGCACGACCGACTCCGGCCCCGGCAGGCCCACGGCCAGCGTCCCGGAGACCGGATCGACGGGGGCCTCCAGGCCGGGCGGGACGGAGGCGCAGGGGGCGGTGCACTCGGTCAGCCCGTAGCCGTTGCGGATGTAGGGCCCGAAGCCCGCCCGGAACTTCTCCACCAGGGCCGGCGGGACCGGCGCGCCGCCGCTGGAGATGTTCACGAAGGAGGAGAAGTGGTCCGCGGTGGCGTCCGGGTGGGCGGCCAGCGCCATGAAGGCGGTGGACGGACCGACCGTGTAGTGCGGCCGGTGCTCGGCGAAGGCCGCCAGCACCACGCCCGCCTCGAAGCGGTACGTCAGCACGAGCGTGCCGGCGCTGTCGAGGCAGGCCCCGAGCTGGCACACCATCCCGGTGATGTGGAACAGCGGGGCGAGGGCGTAGTACACGGGCCCGTCGGGCAGTGCCAGCCCCGTCCGCTGCCGCTCGGCGTTGTACATGATGTTGCCGTGCGTGTTGGTGGCGCCCTTGGGGGTGCCGCTGGTGCCGGAGGTGTAGCTGATCAGCGCGATGTCGGACGGGGTGAGGTCGCGGCCCTCGGGCGCCTCGTACCCGGCGCGGGCCACCGTCGTCAGGTCGGCGGCGTCCGCACTCTGCGGCTGCCGCTCGAACGACAGCACGCGCGCGTCACCCCGGGTCTGGAAGTCCAGCTCGCAGGCGGTGAGCACGATCCGCACCGGCGATCCGGCGGCCGTCTCGCGCAGGTACGACTCCCAGGCCCGGTCGGCGCAGACCAGCGCGGTCACCTCGGCGTCCCGCAGGACGTGCCCGACCTCCCCCGACTTGTACATGGGGTTGACCGGCACGACGATCGCGCCCGCCTTCCACGCGCCGAGCAGCGCCAGCACGAACAGCGGCGAGTTCTGCAGCAGGATCGCCACCCGGTCCCCGCGCTCCAGGCCGCGCGCGGCCAGATGCCCGGCGACCGAGTCGCTCAGCTCGTCGACCTCGGCGTAGGTCAGCCGGCCGTCGAAGTAGGCGAGGAAGTCCCGGTCCGGTGCCTCGCCGACGGCCCTTCGCAGGGCGTGCACCAGCGTGTCGAGGGGCTTCACCGGGGCCCGCTGGGCGTCGTTCAGCAGGGCCACCCAGGGCTTGGCCGCGTAACGGGAGCCGGTCACCGTACGTCCTCCCACTTCTGCTGGACGCGGTTCATGTTCTCCAGCCAGTGCTCGGGGTCGGTGGCCCGGGCCTGGTAGAACTCGGCGACGAAGGGGTGCGGCAGGATGAGGAAACGGTCCTCCTCGATCCCCTTGAACAGGGCGTCCGCGACGTCCGAGGGGTCGATCGCGGTGGACTGCAGCACCAGCTCGCCCGCGCTGCCGCTGGCGGTCAGCATGTCGGTGCGCACGCCCTGCGGGCAGATCGCGTGGACCTTCACGCCCCGGTGGCGGTAGGTCAGCGACAGCCACTCGGCGAAGGCGTAGGCGCCGTGCTTGGTCACGCTGTACGAGGGCGCCCCGATCATGGTGAGCAGCCCGGCGGCGGAGACGGTGGACACGAACCGGCCGCTTCCCCGCTCCAGCCACGCCGGAAGCAGTTCCTGGGCGGCCCGCACATGGGCCATGACGTTCACGTCCCAGGAGGTCGCCCAGGACGTCTCGTCGGCCGAGAGTCCCTCGGCGCCGTCCTGGAACCCGACACCGGCGTTGGCGCAGTACACGTCGACGGTCCCGCCGAGCGCCTCCCGGGCCGGGACGATGACGGCGGAGGCGTCGCCGGGGACCGCGATGCCGCCGATCTCGTCGGCGACGGCCCGGGCCCGGTCGCCGTCGAGGTCGTTCACGACGACCCGGGCCCCTTCGGCGGCGAACCGCCGGGCCAGGGCGGCCCCGATACCTCCCCCGGCCCCCGTGACGACCACACCAGCACCCTGAACGGCTTCCACCATCGGTCTCCTTCGACTGCGGTTCGGCTGCGGCCAGACTAACCGGTCGGTATGTGTCAGGAAAGGGGTGCCCGAAACGCGCCAGGGGCCCGGGGAGCGCGCCGCGAGCCACCCACCACCGGCGGCTTCCACCCGGCCCGCGGGAGCAATACCGTGCCCCTCATGCGCCTATCCAGACGAGCCCTCCTCGCAGCGACAACGGCAGCAACCTCCCTCACCGCCGCACCCCCGGCCACCGCGGCCGAGCCCCGCCGCAGACTGCGCACCGGCTTCGAACGCCTCGCCGCGGACGGCTACTCCCTCCTGTACGGCCGCCGCGTGGGAATCGTCACCAACCCCACCGGCGTCACCCGAGACGTCCGTCACATCGTCGACGTCATGCACGCGGACCCCCGTGTCGACCTCGTCGCCGTGTTCGGCCCCGAGCACGGCTTCCGCGGCACCGCGCAGGCGGGCGGCTCCGAGGGCCGCTACGACGACCCCGCCACCGGACTCCCCGTCTACGACACGTACCTCAAGAGCGGCCGGCCGCTCGCCGACGTCTTCACCGCCTCCGGCGTCGACACCGTCGTCTTCGACATCCAGGACGTCGGCGCCCGCTTCTACACGTACATCTGGACGCTCTACGACTGCATGGAGGCGGCCCAGCTGGCCGGCAAACGCGTCGTCGTGCTCGACCGCCCCAACCCGGTGACCGGCCGCTCCGCCCAGGGCCCCGTCCTGCACAAGGAGTTCGCGACCTTCGTCGGGCGGCAGCCGATCTCCCAGGCGCACGGCATGACGGTCGCCGAGCTGGCCGGGCTGTTCAACGGGGAGTTCCTCGCCACCCCCGTCCCGCTGGAGACCGTACCGATGACGGGCTGGAGGCGCTCGGACCTCTACGACGCCTCCGGGCTCCCCTGGGTGCCACCGAGCCCCAACATGCCGACACCCGACACGGCGCTCGTGTACTCGGGCACCTGCCTCTTCGAGGGCACCAACCTCTCCGAGGGCCGCGGCACCACCCGCCCCTTCGAACTGCTCGGCGCGGACGGCATCGACGGACGCTGGGCCGCCAAGGTGAGCGAACTCGGCCTGCCCGGCGTGCACTTCAGGGAGGCGTACTTCGCGCCCACCTTCTCCAAGTTCCAGGGAAAGACCATCGGCGGAGTGCAGATCCATGTGCACGACCGGGCCGCGTACGACCCCGTCCGCACCGGAATCGCCCTGCTGGTGACCGCCAGACAGGTCTGGGACGGCTTCGCCTGGCGCTCCGACAACTGGATCGACAAGCTCACCGGCTCCACACAGGTGCGCACCGCGATCGACGCCGGGGCGAGCACCGAGGACGTCGTGGCCGGCTGGCAGGAGGAACTCGCGGCGTTCCGGCGGATTCGAAAGGAATACCTCCTCTACAAGTGAGTCGCGGCGTATGGCCATTCCCGCCCGGTAGCAGGACGATGCGCCCACATCGCACCACTACGGGGGACGAGGGAGCCCGACATGGCACAGCCGGCAACGAGCGTGACGCCTTACTGGGAGCTGACCTTCGACGCGGACGGGGACGTCGACGCGAGGGAACGGGACGCACTGCTGACCCAGGTGGGCGGACACGACGTCCGCGACCTGATCGTCTTCTCGCACGGCTGGAACAGCGACCGCACGCACGCGACCGCCCTGTGCACCGGGTTCTGCCGTCCGATCCGCGAGTTCGCCCCGCGGGCGAGGATCGGGTACGTCGGCGTGATCTGGCCCTCGATGCGCTTCTCCGACGAGCCGATCCCCGACTTCCCCAAGTCGGTCGTGGCCACCGAGGCGGAGGCCGACCCGGCACCCGCGCTCGACAAGGACACCCGGCACGCCCTGCTGGAGACCTTCCCCGGCCGGGCCACCGTCGTGGACCAGATCGCCCGCATGCTGGACCAGCGCCCCGACAACGAACTGGAGGAGTTCGGCAGACTGGTCCGGCTCCTGGTGGAGGTCGTGCCGGGTGGGCCGCAGCCGTTCTTCGCGGCGGACACGGTCGCCGAGGGCGTTCCGCAGAGCGAGCCGGCGCTGTTCACCGCGGACACCGCGACGCTGTGCGACGAGTTCGCCCGGGCGCTGGCCTCCCTGCGGGCCGACGGCGACCCGGAGTCGTTCTCGCTGCCGAACCCCTGGGACGGGGCGAAGGAACTGCTGCGGCAGGCCACGTACTACGCGATGAAGCGGCGCGCGGGAACGGTCGGCGAACGGGGACTCGGCCCGGTGATCGGCCGGCTGGCGGCCGCGGCGCCGGACCTGCGGGTCCACCTCGTCGGGCACAGCTTCGGCGGGCGCCTGGTGTCGTTCGCGCTGCGCGGCCTGCCCGAGGGCGTGCGCACGGTGAAGTCGGTGACGCTGCTCCAAGGGGCCTTCTCGCACTACGCGTTCGCGGCGCGGCTGCCGCAGGACCCGCGTACCGGCGGGGTGCTGCAGGGACAGCAGAACCGTATCGACGGGCCGCTGGTGTGCTGCTACTCCCGCTTCGACCAGGCGCTCGGCACGCTGTATCCGCTGGCCTCACGGATGTCGGGCCAGAACAACGCGGTCGCCGGCTTCGACGTGCTGGGGGCGGGAGCCGAGTGGGGGGCCATCGGCCACGACGGAGTGCAGGCGGTGCCGGGCACCCGACGGCTGGACCTGGCCGAGGCGTTGCGGGGGCCGCTGGCCGACGCCGGGTGCGTGAACGTCGACGCCTCCGCGGTCGTCAGACGCGGGGGGCCGCCGTGCGGGGCGCACAGCGACATCGTGCATCCGGAACTGGCGCGGGTGGTGCTGGCGGCGGGCCGCATCCGCTGACCCGCCGCCGCTCTGTGCCATGTCACACGTCACGCATCACATGTCACGCATCACATGTCACGCGTTACATGTCACATGTGACACGCCACCCCGCCCGTCCCACCTCACCGGTGCGACGTGTACTCCACCACCTGCTGGAACGTCGGCCGGTTCTGCCAGCTGATGTTGCCGTGCTTGATGCCGCCAAGGGTGCGCTGGACGATCGAGTCGGCGCACCACTGGTCGCCCGCCGAGCAGAGGCTGTCGCCGGGGTAGACGGTCGACGCGGACGTGCCGGCGGCCGTCTTCAGGGTGCTCATCAGGATGTCCCGGCAGGAGCTGAGGCTGCCGCCGCCGCAGTACTTGTCGGCGAGCGGGCCCTGGACGCTCTCCCCGAGCACCGCCCTGATGTCCTTGTCGACGTAGCTCCACCAGCCGTACTGGAAGGAGCTGCCCGCGTGCGAGCCGGTGGGCCCGTGGGCGGCCGACGGGGACTCGTCGATCGGCAGGTTGTTCGTGATGGCGGTGTACAGGTCGCTGCCGAGACCGGGTTGGAACTCGGCCTTGACCAGCAGCGGCCACCAGGCGTCCAGAATGCGGATCGCGTCGGCGTCGGCGTACTTCTTCGAACCGGCCGAGGTCTCCGTGCGCTTGGCGCCCGCGGACACCCACGCCTGCAGCTTGCTCACCGCGTCGGCCACCGTGGAGTCGGTCACCGTACTGCTGTTGACGACCTTGAGCAGCTTCGGCAGGACGTCCTCGGCGCGCAGGTCGGCGAGGGCGGCGTCGGCCATCGCCTGCACCAGCTTCGTACGGGTCACCCCGCCGGCGGCGACGAGCTTCTTGACCCGGTCCTCCAGCAGGTTGCCGCGGTGCACGGAGCCGTCGCCCCAGGGCGCGGTCGTGTAGTCGAGGGCCTGCTTGTTGTTCCAGGAGACGTAGTAGTCCTGGTCGACGGAGTTGGGGTGCGCCGAGGCGGGCGTGTAGTCGGCGGTGTTGGTGGTCGGGTTCCAGTTCTTCCACTCGTAGGCGGCCTGTCCCCACACCGGGAACTCGGCGTCGACGCCGCTCGCGCGCACCGGGTTGTCGCCGCTGTTGTAGTAGGCGGTGTGGGAGGAGTCGGCGTAGAACCAGTTGAAGGTGTAGTTGATGTGCTGTGCCGCGCTCTGGAAGTCCTTGGGGCCCTTGACGTAGTCGGGGTCGTTGAGCATCTGGAAGCCGATGATCGAGTCGGCCTCGTGCATGTAGGAGGAGCGCAGGGTGGTGTAGGCGACCTTCTTGCCGCCGACGGTGGCCCGGTACTCGACGGGGCCGTACTTCGTCTTCCACACCCGCATGGTGTACGACCCCGCGGCGGTGCCGTCGGCCGTGGTCGGCTTCCATGAGTTGGTCTGCTCGACCTTGTCCATGGCGGTGCAGGTGCCGTGATACAGGTAGTGGTAGTCGTCCTGGCACAGTTCGACGGCGTAGGTGTCGATGATGTCCTGGCCGGAGGTGGTCGCGGACCACGAGTAGTCCTGGCCGCGGCCCAGTTCGACGTACATGCTCAGGCCGGCGAAGGAGGCGCCGCGGGCGCTGATGCCCGGGCCCTGGATCTCCTGGAGCATGAGCAGCTGAGGTGCGAAGTACCCGGTCTGCGGGCCGAAGACGGCGATGGGGTGGCCGCTGGCGGTGTACTTGCCGCTGACCACGAGGGCGTTGGACATGCCGCGCCTGGCCGAGCTGAGCGCGGTCGTGGTCGCCGTCCGGCTCGCTGCGGTGGCGCTCTGGCTGGCGCCGGTGCCGGTGGCGTCGTAGACGAGCGGCTCGGTCGTCACGGAGCCCGCGTCGGGCAGGGCCTCGCCCTGGGCGTCGGCGGGCTTGGTGGCGTAGGGGAAGCTCTCGCCGTTGTGGACGGTGAGGACGGCCTCGGGGTCGTTGCGTTCGCGGAAGGACTCCCAGACCTTGGTGCCCTGCGCGACGCCGTACTTGGACTGGGCGGCGATCAGTGAGATCGCGTTGTTGACCTCGCCGCCGCCGCCGGCGCCGAACAGGGAGCCGATCACGGAGCCGAGGGCCACCAGGTCGGTGATCTTGAAGTGGTCGATGGTGCCGGCGTTGGTGATCGAGTCCTTGTGCCCGGTGAGGACGTACTCGCCGGGGAAGTAGCGGCCCGAGTCGGAGGCGTCGATGTAGGCGTTGATGCCGGCGAGGTAGGCGTTGGCGTCGGCGAGGGCCTGCTGGCCGCGTGCGCCGTTGTTCGCGACGGCGTTGTCGATCTGGGCCTGCAGATCGGCTTCGGAGTAGGGGGCGTTGCGGTAGAACTCCTGCTCCAGGCCCTGGTTGGCGGCCGCGCCGCCCGCGAAGGCGGTCAGCTGGCCGCGGCCGACGTGCCGGAAGACGTCCATGAGCCACAGCCGGTCCTCGGCCGCCGCGTACCCGGCTCCGAACTCGGTGCCGTATCGAGTGGTGCCGGTGATGTGCGGTACGCCGGCCTTCTTGTCGCGGACGATCGTCACGTCGCTGCGGCCCGCCGGGCTCTCCGTGGAGGCGACTTGATCCGAGGGAACGCCGAACGAGGCGTCGTTGAAGAAGGTGTTGATCTTCGCGTCGGTGAGCCCGGAGTAGCCCGTGGCCAGGTTGGCGTAGGGGCCGAGCTGGTCCTCGGCGTGGCTGGGCTGGGTGCCGAAGGCCTGGTTGAGGAGGATCTGCGCGAGGGTCGCGTTGCCGTTCTCACCGGGCGGCAGGATGTCGGAGCACTGGCCGCCGCAGTAGTCGTTCGAGGTGGTGGCGGCGGTGGCGGTCGTCTGGGCGAGCGGGGACAAAAGGCCGGCAATCAGGACGCATATGGATGCGGACTTCAGGAACCCGGTGGCTCTGCCGGGAGTTCTCAGTCTGTCGAGGGTGGTGCGCACGGTGCGTCGAGGCATGGCGGCTCCTGCCGACGAGGGGGTGTGCCGGGACGTTACCGCCGGTATCCCCGAGATTGAAGATGAACATGCGTCAAGTTTTGGAAGACGGTGGTCGGCTTATGGGGGTCATCGGAAATCGGATGGAGCCGAATCGCTTGTCGATACGTCTATTCGGCGACGTCCTTACGACGACGCCGAAGTGACCGAAGTACAGGTGCAGGTGTGACGGAGGTGCAGGACGATGGCCGGTTTCCGGAGTCTGGCGAGACAGGTCCGCGATCCGCGGTGCGATCTGGCACTGCGGCGCTACTCACTGCGCAAGTGCCTTGAGAGGTTCGCTCCTTACGGGCACAGGGCGACCTGGGACCACTTGTGCTCCCGGGCAGGGTTCGGTCCGGAGGACCGCTCTCCCGACCCGGCGCGGCTCGTGGCCGCACTGGAGGAGTTGGAGGAGGCGCGTTCGGTCTGGCTGGCCTACGAGGTCGAGTTCGCCGAGCGACGCAAGAAGGAGAAGCACGACGGGCTGCGCCGACCGGGCAGCGTGGACGACTGGCACCGGCTGACCTGGGGCGGGTTCGGTGTCGCGTGGTGCGACGACCCACGGGTGCACCCCCGTGAGCCGCTGGCCGAGGTGCTGCGGCGGCTGATCTCCGCCCTGGAGCGCGAGCCGGGTGCGGAGTGCCCGGTGTGCGGCGGGGAGCGGCTGGTGTGGACCTACGACCTGGACCATGAACCGTCCTCCGGTCCGGTCTGCAGCAACTGCGGGATTCTGGTGCCACGGCCGGTGCTCAAGCCCGAGGCCCTGGCGGACGCAAGGCGCGGAAGGCTGTTGGTGTCGGCCTAGCACGGCGGGGGTGCGCCGGGGATGCCGCACCCCCTGTTCTGTCCGCCGCGGGTGCGGCGGGCGGTCCGTTGTCAGTGGCGTCCGGCACGCTTGGGGCATGGTGCAGGTGTGTCTCAACGGGACGCGAGGGTCCGCCGACGGCGCGATGGTGCCGCTGACCCCTTCGGCGCTGGCCGAGTCCGCGGCAGAGGCCGTCGCGGCCGGTGCCACGGATGTGCACGTCCACCCCAAAACACCCTGCGGGCGAGACGCGTTGTCGCCGCGGGTGATCGGACCGGCGCTGGAGGCGATACGGGCGCGGGTGCGGGTGCCGGTCGGGGTGACCACGGGTGCCTGGGCCGAGCCGGATCCGGCGGCCCGGCTCGCGCGGGTGAGGAGCTGGGCGGACCTGCCCGTTCTGCCCGACCACGCCTCGGTCAACTGGCACGAGGAGGGCGCCGAGGAGATCGCCGCCGCCCTGATCGACCTCGGTGTGGGGGTCGAGGCCGGCATCTGGTCCGGGACGGACGGCGCGGCACGGTTCGCCGTGTCGCCGCTGGCGGGGCGGGTGTTGCGGGTGCTGGCGGAGGTGACGGACAGGTCTGCCGGGACGGCCGAGGACAGCGCGCGTGCGCTGCTGGACGGCCTCGGTCCCGCGCCGGGGCGTCCGATCCTGCTGCACGGCGAGGACGCGGGCGCATGGCCGGTGCTGCGGCTGGCGGGGCGGCTGGGGCTCGCCACCCGGATCGGCCTGGAGGACACACTCGTCCTGCCGGACGGTCAACCGGCCCTGTCCAACGCCGAAATGGTGACCGAGGGGCTGAGGCAGTACCGCGACGCGCGACGGTAGCAGCCGTAAAAGCGCTCGCTCCACCGTTTTCGCGTCCGGACAGTGGGAGGCGATGAAACCGAACTGAACGCCCTCCCGAACCGAGGTGTCCCATGTCGACGCTCCGCGTCACCGCCGAAGTGCTGACCGTCCACGAGCATCCCAACGCCGACGCGCTCGAACTGGCCCAGGTGGGCCTGTATCGCGCGGTCGTCGCCAAGGGCGCCTACCGCACCGGCGACGCCGCCGTCTACATCCCCGAGCAGGCCGTGCTGCCGGCCGGGCTGATCGAGGAGCTGGGGCTCACCGGGCGCCTGGCGGGCACCGGGGCCGACCGGGTCAAGGCGGTGCGGCTGCGCGGCGAGCTGTCGCAGGGGATCGTCTGCCGTCCGAAGGCGCTCGCGGACGTCGACCTGGCGCGGGCCGCCGTGGAGGGCACCGACTTCGCCGAGCTGCTCGGCATCACCAAGTGGGTGCCGCCGATCCCGCCCACGATGAGCGGCGAGGTGGAGTCCGCGCCCGAACTGCTGCCCTGGGTGGACATCGAGAACATCCAGCGGTTTCCGGACGTCTTCGCACCGGGCGAGGCTGTGGTCCTGACCGAGAAGCTGCACGGCTCGGCGTGCCTGCTGACCTACGCGGCCGACGAGGGACGGGTGTACGTCTCGTCCAAGGGCTTCGGCGCCAAGTCCCTGGCCCTGAAAGAGGATCCGCGCAACCTGTACTGGCGCGCGATGCACGGGCACGGGGTCGCCGAGGTCGCGAAACGGCTCTCCGAGCGGCTGGGGGCGCGGCGGGTCGGGATCTTCGGCGAGGTGTACGGCGCAGGGGTGCAGGACCTGACGTACGGCGCGGACGGCCGGCGGGAGAGTCTCGGGTACGCCGTGTTCGACGTGTCCGCGGAGATCGACGGGACCGTGCGGTGGCTGGACGCGGCCGAACTGCTCGACGGGGAACTGCCGTTGGTGCCCCGGCTGTACGAGGGGCCGTACGACGTCGAGCGGGTGCTGGAGATCGCGAGCGGGCGGGAGACCGTGTCGGGGCGCGGGCTGCACCTGCGGGAGGGGGTCGTGATCCGTACCGCGGTGGAGCGCTACAGCCCGGTGACGGGCGGCCGGGCGATCGCGAAGGCGGTGAGCCCCGCCTACCTGACCCGCAAGGGCGGGACCGAGTACGAATAGGCCCGCGCCGTCAGCCGGTCCCGGCCGTCCCGCCCCGGCGCCGCTCCACCATCAGCCGGGACCCGCTCCGCCGCTCGCCGAAGGCGTCGTCCGGGTTGGACAGGACGCAGGAGTCCAGCGACAGGCAGCCGCAGCCGATGCAGTCCGTCAGGTGGTCGCGGAGGCGGTTGAGCTGCCTGATGCGCTCGTCCAGTTCCGAGCGCCAGTTCTCCGAGAGGCGGGCCCAGTCCTCGCGGGTGGGGGTGCGCTCCTCGGGGAGTTCGGAGAGGGCCTCGCGGATCGTGGCGAGGGGGATGCCGACGCGCTGCGCGGCACGCACGAAGGCGACCCGGCGCAGGGTGTCACGGGAGTAGCGCCGCTGGTTGCCCGCGGTGCGGCGGCTGCTGATCAGGCCCTTGGACTCGTAGAAGTGCAGGGCCGAGACGGCGGCGCCGCTCCGGGCGGCGAGCTGGCCTACGGTGAGCTCGTGGATCTTCTCGGGGATCTGGGGCACCCCTCGAACCCTACCCATCCGGCGCCGGCGGTCGTCCGTTGACATCGGATTCCCGGCCGACCATGCTAAGCAGTTGCTTAGACATTGCGACGCATGGGAGGCCGGACATGGCAGAGCCGAGGATCTTCACCTCCGCCGACGAACTGAAGGCGGCGGTGGGCGAGCAGCTGGGGTACACCGACTGGCTGGAGGTCGACCAGAAGCGGATCGACCTGTTCGCGGAGGCGACGGGCGACCACCAGTGGATCCACGTGGATCCGGAGAAGGCCGCCTCGGGGCCGTTCGGCACGACCATCGCCCACGGGTACCTGACCCTGTCGCTGCTGCCGCTCTTCGGCCCGCAGCTGATCCAGGTCGAGGGCGTGAAGATGGGCGTCAACTACGGCACCAACAAGGTCCGTTTCCCCGCCCCGGTCCCGGTCGGCTCCCGGCTGCGCGCGACCGCGAGGATCAGCGCTGTCGACGACGTGCCCGGCGGCGTCCAGGTGAGCGTCGCGTACTCGGTGGAGCGCGAGGGCGGCGACAAGCCGGTCTGCGTGGCCGAGTCGGTGGCCCGCTTCTACCTCTGACGTCGCCGGCGGCGGTCCGGCGGCTACTTGACCCCGACCATCCGCAGCACGAGGTCGGCGTAGAGCGCGCCGACCTCGTCCGGTGTCCAGGGGCCGTGGACGTTGAACCAGCGGGCGACGTCGATGCAGAGCGAGAGGACGGCGAGGGTGGTGCCCTTGACGTCCAGCACGTCGAAGTCGCCGACGGCGATGCCGTCCTCGATGATCCCGCGCACCTCGGCGTCGCACTGGCGGCGCAGCGCGAGGATCTCGGCGCGGGCGTCCGGGCCGAGGGAGTCGAGCTCGTACTGCACCACCCGGGCGGTCGTCCGTCCCCCGGCGTGCCAGCGCACGAAGGAGCTGACGGCGTCCGCGAGCCGCTCGGCCGGAGTGCCCTCGCCGCGGGCCGCCGTGCGCAGGATGTCCACCGCCTTCTCGTGGCCGATGCGGCTGATGCGGTGGAGCAGCTCTTCCTTGGTCTTGTAGTGGATGTAGAGCGCGGCCGGGCTCATGCCGGCCCGGCCCGCGATGTCACGGGTCGTCGTGGCGTGGTAGCCGCGCTCGGCGAAGGCCTCCACCGCGGCCATCAGCAGCCGCCGGGCCGCGTCGGGCGTGACCTCGCCCCATGGCGCCACCTCGCCGCCGGCCGTCTCCTCCGCCGTACTCATCGCTCGCTCGCCCCTCTCGCAGACAGACACCCCACCATACCGCCCAGGGTGAGCGAGCGCTTAGTCCGCTCGTTCACAGCTTCCGTCGGGGATTCCGTCGGGGTCAGAGCTTCTCGAAGGGGTGGTACGACCGCTCCGCCGCCTCCTGCCGGTCCCGGATGACCTTGGCGAGGGTGAAGGCGGAGGTGACGAGGTAGAGGACGGCGATGCCGAGGAACGCCCGCACCCAGGCGTCGGCGTTCGGCTTGAAGATGCCGATGGCGGTGGCCGCCATGGCGACGGCGAAGGAGGCGACCGCCTGGCCGTAGAAGGCGGCGGTGTTCTGCTGCTTGCCCGAGGTCTCACTCATGGGGACAAGGGTGCGGGCGGGCGGCGGGCGGCACATCCGCGCACATACTCAGCCGAGGTACTCAGCCGAAGCGCTCAGAACGCCGAAATCCCCGTCAGCGCACGGCCGATGAGCAGTTTCTGGATCTGGCTGGTGCCCTCGTAGAGGGTCATCACACGGGCGTCGCGCAGCAGCTTGCCCGCCGGGTACTCGTCGATGTAGCCGTAGCCGCCGAAGACCTGCAGGGCGTTGTTGGCGGCGCGCACGGCGGCCTCGGAGGCGAAGAGCTTGGCCTTGGAGGACTCGACGGCGAAGGGCTGCCCGCGGTCGATCAGGTCGGCGACCCGCCAGGTCAGCAGCCGGGCCGCGTCCACGTCGACGGCGATGTCGCTGATCAGCTCCTGCACCAGCTGGTGACGGGCGATGGGGCCGCCGAACTGCTCCCGCTCGCCCGCGTACTTCACGGCCGCGTCCAGCGCGGCCTGGGCTATGCCGACGCAGCCCGCCGCGACCGACATCCGCCCCTTGGCGAGGGCCGACATGGCGACGGAGAACCCCTTGCCCTCCTCCCCCAGCATCGCGGAGGCGGGCACCCGCACGTCCTCCAGGACCAGCTCGGCCGTCGCCTGGCCGCGCAGGCCGAGTTTGCCGTGGACGGTGCGGCGGGTCAGCCCGGGGGTGTCGGTCGGCACGAGGAAGGCGGAGACGCCCTTGTGGCCGGGGGCGTCGGTGGAGCGGGCGAAGAGCAGGACGACGTCGGCCCAGGTGCCGTTGGTGATGAACATCTTGGTGCCGTTGACGACGTAGTCGTCGCCGTCGCGGACCGCGCGCGTGGTGAGGTTGCCGGCGTCGGAACCGGTGCCCGGCTCGGTGAGGCCGAAGCAGCCGACGTACGCGCCGGAGGTCAGCCCCGGCAGCCACCGCCGCCGCTGCTCCTCGTCACCCCAGGCGGCGATCGTCTTGGCAACCAGCCCGAGCGAGACGGAGACGATCCCGCGCACGGACGAGTCACCGCGCCCGAGCTCCTCCGTGACCAGGCAGTACGCGAGGTGGTCGCCGCCGGAGCCGCCGTACTCCTCGTCGACGGTCAGCCCCAGGAAGCCGACCTCGCCGAGCTTCTTCACGATGGCCCGGTCGACCTCCTCGGCGCGGTCCCAGGCGACGACGTTCGGGGTGATCTCCCGCTCCACGAAGTCCCGGGCGAGCCGCCGTACGGCCTCCTGCTCCTCGCTGAGCCCCAGGTTCACCACGAGATCACCCCACACAGACAGATCTTGAAAGCCGTACCTTTAAATTAGCACTGCTAGTTTCTGATCGCAGCCCTACTATGTGCGCCATGGCCCGACCGCGCAAGCCCCTGCTGAGCACCGACCGGATCGTCGAGACGGCACGCGCGCTCGTGGACGCGGAGGGCCTCGCGGCCGTCTCCACGCGCCGGCTGGCCGCGGAGCTGGGGGTCAGCGGTCCCTCTCTCTACAACCACTTCCGCACCAAGGACGAGATCCTGGAGGCGGTCGCGGACTCGGTGAGCGCCCAGGTCGATCTGTCGATGTTCGACGACGGCCGGGACTGGCGGACCGCGCTGCACGACTGGGCGGTCTCCTACCGGGCCGCGCTGCGCGACCACCCCAACATCGTCCCGGTGCTCGCCACCGGCCCCGGGCGGCGCCCGGCCGGCCTCCGGCTCGCGGACGCGGTGTACGGCGGCATGGTCCGCGCCGGCTGGCCTGCCGCACAGGCCACGTCGATCGGCGCGCTGATGCGGTACTTCATCATGGGCTCCGCGCTCGGGTCGTTCGCGGGCGGCTTCGTGGACGACGCGACGGCCTACGACCCCGCCGACTACCCCCACCTCGGCCAGGCCCACCTCCTGGCCGAGCACCAGGAGAAGATCGACGAGCGGGCCTTCGAGACGGGGCTGACGGCACTGCTGGACGGGCTTGCGCAGCAGTACGAGCAGGTGCGGCGGCCGGTGTAGCGACGTTTCTGCGACCTTGCGGCGACCTTTCGGTGGGGGCCGAAGTGTTCGTGGCCCATCCTGGGACGCATGAGCAGAGATTCCCAGGCGGCGGGGCTGGCCCGGCTCGCCGGCCTTCTCGCCGACGAGACGCGGGCGGCCTGTCTGCTGGCGCTGCTGGACGGCCGGGCCTGGACCGCGGGTGAGCTCGCGCGGCATGCCGGGGTCGCCGCGTCGACGCTCAGCGAACACCTCGGCAAGCTCGTCGCGGGCGGACTGCTCAGCGAGGAACGGCAGGGGCGGCACCGGTACGTGCGGCTCGCCGACGCGCGCGTCGCGCAACTGGTGGAGGAGCTGGCCGCGCACGCCGGGCCGGGGGACGTCGTACGGCCTTCGGGGCTGCGGGCGTCGAGCGCCGGGTCGGCGATGGCGCGCGGGCGGACCTGCTACGACCACCTGGCGGGGCGGCTCGGTATCGCGGTCACCGACGCGTTGGCGCTGCGCGGGCTGTTGCGGGTGGACACCGGGTTCGCCCTGACGGACGCGGGGGTGGAGTGGTTCGGCGCCGCCGGGATCGCCCTGGAGGGCGGGGGGCGGCGTCCGCTGGTCCGGGCGTGCCTCGACTGGACGGAGCGGCGGCCGCATCTGGCGGGGGTCGCCGGAGCCGCGTTGTGCCGGCACGCACTGGATGCCGGGTGGTGTGTGCGGATCGGGTCCGAGCGGGCGGTGAAGGTGACGGCCGTCGGGGAGCGGGCGTTGCGGGAGCTGTTGGGGATCGAGGAGGGGGCGTTGCGGTGAGGAGGGGAGGGGACGGGGAGGGGTGGCTCTGGATGTGTGCCGGGTGCGGGTGGTTCGTGGCTGGTCGCGCAGTTCCCCGCGCCCCTCGGTCGGCTGCAGCACCCCAGGGGCGCGGGGAACTGCGCGACCAGCCCACCACCTACCCGCACCCGGCACACATCCCAAGCCCCCACCCCAGTAGCCGCCCCTGCCCCTCCCCGCCCCGCCCCGTCCGAAATCCGCCAGCCCCGCACCCCCCGCCCCACCTAGCCTCAGGAGCATGATGAACGTCAGCCGCAGCCGCCCCCACCTGCTCCCGACCGCCGCGGCGGCCACCACTGTCGTGTTGTGGGCCTCCGCCTTCGTGTCGATCCGGAGTGCCGGCGCCGCGTACTCGCCCGGGGCGCTCGCGTTGGGGCGGCTGCTGTCCGGCTGTCTGGTGCCCGGCGTGCTCATGGTCGTACGAGGGGAGGGGCTGCCGCCGCGGACGGCCTGGCGGGGCATCCTGATATCGGGTCTGCTCTGGTTCGGGTTCTACAGCGTGGTGCTGAACTGGGGCGAGCAGCAGGTGGACGCCGGCACGGCGGCCCTCGTCGTGAACATCGGGCCGATCCTCATCGCCCTGCTGGGGGCGCGGCTCCTCGGCGATCCCATGCCGCCGCGGCTGCTGGCCGGCATGGCGGTGTCGTTCGCGGGGGCCGTGACGGTCGGCCTGTCGATGTCGGGGGGCGGCGGCTCCTCCGTACTCGGCGTGGTGCTGTGCCTGCTCGCGGCCGTCGGCTACGCCGGCGGTGTCGTCGCGCAGAAGCCGGCGCTCGGGCGGGCCAGCGCGCTGCAGGTGACGACGTTCGGCTGCCTGGTCGGCGCGGTGGTGTGCCTGCCGTTCACCGGGCAGCTGGTCGGCGAGGCGGCCGACGCGCCGGTGTCGGCGACCCTCAACATGGTCTACCTGGGAGTATTTCCGCTGGCACTGGCCTTCACGACCTGGGCGTACGCCCTGGCCCGGACGACCGCGAGCCGTATGGGCGCGACGACCTACGCGGTGCCCGCACTGGTCGTGCTGATGTCCTGGCTGGTGCTCGGCGAGGTGCCGGGGCCGCTCACGCTGGCGGGCGGGGCGCTGTGCCTGGCGGGCGTGGCGGTGTCGCGGTCGCAATCGCGCGCACGGTCACGGGCCGTGGCCCCGGAGACGGCTCCGGGGCCACGGCCCGAGCGGGCGCCGGACTCAGTGTGAACGCGCCCTGCCGGCCAGGACCTCGATGGACAGCAGGGCGATCACGGACAGGGCGATGATGTAGGCGGAGACCGACATCGAGGTGCCGGTCGCCTCCAGCAGCAGGACCATCACGAAGGGCGCGAGGCCGCCGCCGAGGAAAAGACGATCAGCGCGCGGCCGCCCTTGCCGGCCAGCATGTTCTCGAAGGCCGCCGGGATGCCGTCCAGGGCGATCCGTTCCGTCACCAGCGCGCCCAGGTCCAGACGGCCGGAGCGGATGTGGTCGGCCAGCACGGGCAGGTCGCGGGCCGGGTCCGAGTTGCCGTAGACGCAGCCGGACAGGGTCCGGCCCCAGTGGAAGATCTCCAGGGCGTTGAAGGTGACCTGCTGGTCCTTGCCGCCGATGCCGACCACCGTCGTACGGCCGCCGCGGCGGGTGGAGTCCCAGGCCGTGCGGATCGTCGCCGCGCGGCCCACGCACTCCACGGCGACGTCGACGCCCTGCTTGCCCGTCAGGCCGCGGATCTCGCGGGCGGTGTTCTCCGACGCCACCACGTAGTCCGTGGCGCCGGCGTTGCGGGCCAGCTCCTCCTTCTCCGGCGACACGTCGACCGCGACGATCCGCGCGGCGCCCGCGATGCGGGCGGCCTGGAGCGCGGCCAGGCCCACTCCCCCGACGCCGTACACCGCGACCGTCTCCCCGGGCCGGACCTGCGCCGAGTGGTGGACGGCGCCGTAGCCGGTGAGGACCGCACAGCCCAGGAGGGCCGCGTCGGTGAGGGGGACGCCCTCGGGAAGGGGCAGGAGGCAGGACGCCGGCACGACCGTCTCCTCGGCGAACGCGGCGACGTTGAGCCCGGGGTGCAGGTCGACGCCGGCGGCGGTACGGGCGTACACGTCGGCGGCGCCGTTCAGGGCGTTGGCGCACAGCCACACCTCGCCGAGCGAGCAGGCGTGGCAACTGCCGCAGGAAGGAGCCCAGTTGAGGACGACGGGGTCGCCGGGCGCGACGTCCGCGACGCCCTCGCCGACCGACACGACCGTGCCCGCGCCCTCGTGGCCGAGGACCGCGGGGACCGGCACCCGCATGGTGCCGTTGGACAGGGACAGGTCGGAGTGGCACACCCCGGCGGCGGCGAGGCGGACGCGGACCCGGCCGGGGCCGGGGTCGGGCAGCTCGATGTCGGTGATCTGAAGCGGGGCGCCCACCTCGGGCAGGACGGCTGCGCGAACCATGTGTGAACGCTCCTCAGAACTGCAGGGACTTGGTCTGGAGGTACTCGGCGAGTCCGTGCGCGCCGAGTTCCCGGCCGACGCCCGACTGCTTGTAACCGCCGAAGGGGGCAAGGGGGTTGAAGCGGCCGCCGTTGATGTCGACCTGGCCGGTGTCCATGCGGCGGGCGAAGGCCACCGCCTCCGCCTCGTCGCCGGCCCAGACGGCGCCCGCGAGGCCGTAGACCGTGCCGTTGGCGATGCGCAGGGCGTCCTCCTCGTCCTCGTACGGGAGGATCGCGAGGACGGGGCCGAAGATCTCCTCCTGGGCGATCGTCATCTCGGGGGTGACGTCGGCGAAGACGGTCGGGGCCACGAAGTAGCCCTGATCGCGCGGGGGTTCGGTGCCGCCGGCCACCAGCCTCGCGCCTTCCGCGACCCCCTTGTCGATGTAACCGCGCACCCGGGCCAGCTGCTTGGCGTTGACGACCGGGCCGATGCGCGCGCCGTACTTCGCGGCGGCGCCGGCGGCCAGCTCGACGGCCTCCTCGTAGCGTTCCCGGTGCACCAGCATCCGGGTCCAGGCGCTGCACGTCTGGCCGGAGTTGGACATCACGTTGGCGACGCCGACGTTGACCGCCTTGGCGAGGTCGGCGCTCGGCAGGATGACGTTGGCGGACTTGCCGCCCAGCTCCAGGGCGACCCGCTTCACGGCCGCGCCCGCGGTCGCGCCGATCTCCCGGCCGACGGCCGTGGAGCCCGTGAAGGACACCAGGTCCACGTCCGGATGCTCGGCGAGGGCCTGTCCCGCGACCGGGCCGAGCCCGGTGACCAGGTTGAACACGCCGGCCGGTACGCCGGCCTCGTGGACCGCCTCGGCGAAGAGCTGGGCGACCAGCGGGGTGTCCTCGGCGGGCTTGAGGACGATCGTGCAGCCGGCCGCCAGCGCCGGGGCGACCTTGGCGACGACCTGGTGCAGCGGGTAGTTCCAGGGCGTGATCGCGCCGACCACGCCGACCGGCTCCAGGTAGACGGTCGAGTTGCCGGCCTTCTCCTCGAAGGCGTACGTCGCCGCCAGCTCGGCGTACGAGCCCGCGACCGCGATGGGCACGGCCGCGTGCACGTTCTGCGAGAACTGCAGGGGCGCGCCGAGCTCGGCGGTGACGGTCTCCGCGATCTCGTCCTTGCGGGCCAGCAGGACGTCCCTCAGGGCGGTGAGCCGCGCGGCCCGCTCGGCGGGCGCGGTGGCGGACCACGCCGGGAGCGCGGCTCGGGCGGCCCGTACGGCCGCGTCGACGTCGGCGGCGGTGCCCGCGGGCACGTGGCTGATGACCTGCTCGTCGACCGGGTTCACGACCTCGATCGCGTCCGTACCGGCGGCGGGGCGCCAGGCGCCGTCGATGTACATGCCGTCGTGTGCCTTCATGGTGCTCCTCCGGGCGGGGCGTCGTCCGCGTCACAACCTACCGACAGCCACATAAACTAGCGGCGATAGTTTTCGGACGCCAGACTCCCCCCCGCGCCGGAGGCCGCGGGAGAGCCGCTACTCGTCCAGGTCGGGCAGCCGTGCCGGAGACGGGGAGATCCGCTCGCCGTGCTGGTCGAAGACGAACAGGTGGGCGATGTCGACGAGGAGGGGGACCTGCAGGCCGCGGCGCAGGTCGATGTCGGGGGTGGTGCGGACCACCAGGTCACCGGGGAGGCGGGCCTCCGGGGGCGTCACCGCCGGGTCCGGGTCGGCCGGCTCGTCCAGGACCACCACCGGTCCGGCCCGCATCGCGCCCGCCCGCTCCCGCAGCCGCCCCAGCACCGTCGCCCCGCCGTCCCTGCGCCGCCGCCGGGACGGCCGCGAGGCGGGACGGGGCGCCTCCAGGTCCGGTACGACGGCGGGCTGGGAGCCGGTGTCGAAGTGGACGAGGATCTCGTGCCCCTGGAACTCCACGTGCTCCACCAGACCGGTGAGCGGCACCTCGCCGGGGCGCGCGGAGCTGTGCTTGGCGATGCGGACGGCCTCCGAGCGCAGGCCGACGATCACCTCGCGCCCCTGCTGGACACGGAGCAACTGGTGGTCCAGGGACAGGGGTTCGGGCAGCCGCAGGAACTGCTTGCCCAGGCTGATGGTCATCGCGCCGTCGAGCGGGGCGCGGACCAGGCCGCGCAGCAGGTTGATGCGCGGGGTGCCGATGAAGGCGGCGACGAAGACGTTGCGGGGCAGGGCGTAGACCGCGCGCGGGGTGCCGAGCTGCTGCAGGACCCCGCCGCGCAGCACGGCGACCCGGTCGCCGAGGGACATGGCCTCGGCCTGGTCGTGGGTGACGTAGACCGTGGTGACGCCCAGTTCCCGGGTGAGCTTGGAGATCTCGGCGCGCAGGTGGTTGCGGAGCTTGGCGTCGAGGTTGGACAGCGGCTCGTCCATGAGGAACGCGGACGGGTGGCGGGCGATGGCCCGGCCCATGGCGACGCGCTGCCGCTCGCCGCCGGAGAGCTGGGCGGGGAGGCGGTCCAGGAGGTCCTCGATGCCGAGCATGCGGGCGGTGGCGTCGACGCGGGGGCGCGGGTCCTCGCCCGGGTTCTCCACCCGCAGCGGGAAGCCGATGTTCCCGCGGCTCGTCATGTTCGGGTAGAGGGCGAAGTTCTGGAAGACCATCGCCATGTTCCGCTCGGAGGGCAGCAGTTCGTTGGCCTCCTCGCCGTCGAGCAGCAGCCTGCCCTCGGTGATCTCCTCCAGCCCGGCGATCATGCGCAGCACGGTGGACTTGCCACAGCCGGAGGGTCCGAGCAGGACGAGGAACTCGCCGGGCTCGATGTCCAGCGACAACCGGTCCACCACGCGAACGCCTCGCGTGTAGGTCTTGCTCACGTCCTGCAGGGAGATGGCGCGTGTCATGACTGAGGCCCCCGGGGGCTGCTGGGCGCTGGTGCTCCGCGACGTCGAACACCTCGTGCGGTTCGCACGAGGCCTGTGGGTCACGGAAATTAACGGAATGTGCCCGGCCGAGGGAAGACTTCGGACGCTCGGGTTCAGCCTGTGAGAAAGCGGACGATCTCGTTCAGCGGTTCGTCCGCGCTCACCGGGTGCGGGTGAGGTGCGCGAAGACGACGGTGTTGCCCGCGTAGCCGGTCCTGCGGTCGTAGGCGCCGCCGCAGGTGATCAGCCGCAGCTCGGGGCGGCCCCGGGCGCCGTAGACCTCGCCGTTGGGGAAGTGCGCCTTCTCGTACGTGCGGACCTTGTCGACGGTGTAGACGGCTCTGCGGCCGTCCGCGCGGCGCAGTTCGACGAGGTGGCCGGGGCCGAGCTCGCCGAGGCCGGCGAAGACCGCGGGGCCGGTCCGGGTGTCCAGGTGGCCCACGACGAGCGCGGTGCCCTGTTCGCCCGGCGAGGGGCCGCCCTCGTACCAGCCCACCCGGTGGCCGTCGTCCTCGGGGGGCGCGGTGAGCCGGTGGTCGCGGTCCAGGCCGAGGCCGAAGACCGGGGCGTCGACGCCGATGTAGGGGATGACGACGCGGGTCGGGCGGGAGCGGGACAGGGGGTGGGGCGGTGGGGCCGTCCGGCGCGGTGCCGTCCGGGGCGGGGCGGGGCGCGCGTCGGAGGCGCGGGGGGCGGGGGGCCGGGAGCCGGCCGGGGGCTGCGCGGGGGTGGCCGTCGTCGTGTGAGGGCCGTCGTCCTGGGTGCACCGGACGGCGCCCACCACCAGCAGGACCCCGAGGACGAGCGTCCGGGTCAGGCGGTAGGCGCGCGTCCGGTACCAGGGCCTGGGGCGGCGCGCCCGTCCACGGTGTGCGGACGGGCGGTGGGTGCCGGGCCCCGGTGTCCTGGTGTTACGCCCTGCCATGCGGGCGGCGACGGAGCCGGAAGTAGACCGCCCCGCCCACCGCGGCCAGACCGACGGCGGCGGCACCGGCGACCGGGTTGATCGCGGCGTCGCGCGCGAGTCCGCCGCCGCCCGCCGGCGGGCCGCCGTGGGGGGACGCGGTGGAGGTCGTGCAGTCGACCCAGAAGACCTTCATCTTGCCCGCGCCGTGGCCCAGGCTCGTCTGCCACGTGAGCTTGTAGTGCCCGTTGGACAGGGTGACCGGTTCGGTGTGCGCCGCGCCCGTGGCATCCGTGGTGAGCGTGCCGGTCTTCGTGCCCGCGCCGGCCGTCGGCGGCTGGCCCGCGATGGTCCAGGTGACCTTCTCGGCGGCGTCGAAGTTGAAGGCGTCGAGGTAGAACTTGCAGACGTGCGGCTGGTTGTCCTTCTCGGGCACGGACGCGCCCACCTTGTGGATCTTCACGTCGCCGTTGTCGCCCGGGACCGGGGTGGGCGCGGCGAGCGCCGGCGAGCCGAGGAGCGCGCTCCCGGCGAGGGTCAGGGCCGCCAGCGCGGCGGTGCGCGCTCCCGCACGGCGCTGCAGAGGCATGGTGGGCATGCGAGTCCTCCGAGTCAGACGATTTTCGTATAAATCGCAGTTGTTCTGACTCTCTTTCACATACGGCGCGCGGATTGCGGGAGCGTCGCCCGACGCCCCGTCGGTTTTCCTCCGTCCGGAGCAGGCGAGCGCAGCGCGACCCCGGCCGACAGCAACAGCAGCCCGCCGAGCATGACGAAGGGCGCGGCCGCGCCGACGAGGCCCGCGACCAGACCCGCCGTCGCGGGGGCGGCGACCTGGCCGAGCCGGTTGCCGGTCAGCCGCAGGGCGAGCGCGGTGGAGCGGGCGTCTTCGGGGGCGGCCTGGACGACGGTCGTCATGGACAGCGGCTGGCCGACGCCCAGGCAGAAACCGAGCGCCGTCAGCATCAGGCCGAGGGCCCAGACCGGCACCGGCAGCGCGATGGCCGCGCACAGTACGGCGGCCAGCAGGCACGTCACGGTCAGCAGCGCGGGCCGGCCGAGCAGCCGTAGCAGCGGGGTCAGGACGAGCCGGCAGGCGATGGTGGCGCCGGCCCGCAGGCTGAGCAGCACGCCGATCACCGAGGGCGCGATGTCGCGGTGCTCACCGACCACCGGGAGATAGGCGGTGAGGATGTCGGTGGCGGACAGCACGGAGAGGCTGATGAGCATGCCGGCGGGCACGCCCCGGGCCCGCAGGATGCTGCCCACCGCGACCCGGTCCGCCTGCGCGGTACGGGAGTTGACCGCCGTACGGTCCTCGATGCGCCACAGCGAGGTGAATGCGGCCGCGGCGCCGGCGCCCGCCACGAGCAGCGCCAGCGCGCTCGTGCCCGCCATGTCGGGGCCGCCGATCAGCGCGCCCGCCGCGATCGGGCCGACGAGCTGGCCGAGGGAGGCGCCGATGGTGAAGTGCCCGAAGTTTCGGTCCTGTTCGTGCGGGGCGGACTGGCGGGCCACCAGGGACTGGGCGCCGATCACGAAGCAGAGGTGGCCGAGGCCCATCACGCCGCTCCACACCGCCATCGCCCACAGGGAGCCGGCGAGCCCGCTCAGGGCGCAGCCGCCGGCGATCAGTGCGACGCCGACCGGGAGCAGGGGCGCGCAGCGGCCGTGGTCGGTGCGGCGGCCCAGCGGTACGGCGGCGAAGAGCGGGAGGAGGGCGTAGACGCCCGCGATGACGCCGACCGCCCGCTCGTCGGCGCCCAGCGCGAGGGCCCGGTAGGACACGGCGGGCCGGGCCATCGACACCGCCCCCTGCGCGAAGGAGAAGGCGATGACGAGACGGAGCAGCCAGCCGCGGTTCCCACCGGGCCTCATGGGACGAACCTCCGTGGTGCGCTCAGATGATGCCGAAGAGGATGCCCGCGCCCAGGACCACGAGCGAGGTGAGGGCGGCCCACTTGACCACGAACCTGGTGTGGTCGCCGAACTCCACCTTGGCCATGCCGACCAGGACGTAGACGGCGGGGACGAGCGGGCTGGACATGTGCAGGGGCTGGCCGATGAGGGAGGCGCGGGCGATCTCCAGGGAGGAGACGCCGTGTGCCTGGCCCGCCTCGGCGAGGACGGGGAGGATGCCGAAGTAGAAGCCGTCGTTGGACATGAAGTACGTGAGCGGGATGCTCAGCACGCCGGTGACGAAGGCCATGTGCGGGCCCATGCCGTCGGGGATGTTGTCCACCAGCCACTTGGCCATGTGGTCGACCATGCCGGTGCCTTGCAGGACGCCGGTGAAGACGGCGGCGGCGAAGACCATGCCGGAGACGTTGAGGACGTTCTCGGCGTGCGCGGCGATACGGGCCTTCTGGTCGGGCATGTGCGGGAAGTTGACGGTGAGGGCGAGGGCCGCGCCGAGCAGGAACAGCACCGGGATCGGCAGCCACTCCATGATCATGGCGGTGAGCAGGACGACCGTGAGCAGCGCGTTGAACCAGTACAGCTTGGGGCGCAGGGTGGGCCGGGCGGGGTCGAGTCCCTGGAAGCCCTCGTCCTCGGGCGCGTCGGGCAGGCCCGCGCCGGCGCCCGAACCGCCGCCGCTCTTGGGGCCCTTGCCGGCACCGGCGCCGACCAGCACCGTCTCCTGCTCGGCGGGCTCCTCCACGAGCACCTCGTCCAGCGTCAGCACGCCGAGCCGCTTGCGCTCGCGGTGGCCGAGGACGTAGGCGAGGGCGAAGACGAACAGCAGGCCCACGGCGAGCGCCGGGATCATCGGCACGAAGATGTCGCTCGCGTCGAGCTTCAGCGCGGTGGCCGCGCGGGCGGTCGGGCCGCCCCAGGGCAGCGTGTTCATCACGCCGTTGGCCATCGCGGCGACACCGGTCATCACGACCAGGCTCATCTTCAGGCGCTTGTACAGCGGGTACATCGCCGAGACGGTGATCATGAAGGTGGTGGAGCCGTCGCCGTCGAGGGAGACGATCGCCGCGAGGACCGCCGTACCGACGACGATCCGGAGCGGGTCGGCCTTGCAGAACTTCAGAATTCCGCGCACGACGGGGTCGAAGAGGCCGACGTCGATCATCACACCGAAGTAGACGATCGCGAACATGAGCATCGCCGCGGTGGGGGCGAGGCTGGTGACGCCGTCGATGACGTAGTCACCGAGCTTGGCGCCCTTGCCGACGAACACGCAGAACAGCGCGGGGATCAGCACGAGCGCCGCGATCGGCGACATCTTCTTCAGCATGATCAGGACCAGGAAGGTCGCGATCATGGCGAAGCCGAGGATGGTCAGCATGAATGGATACCTAACGTTCGCCCTTGAACATCCCACCGGGCAGGCGGTGCGATGACGTTAGGTCCGTTCAAACGGCGTTAACAAGTAGTTGACGTGTGAGCAATAAGCGCAAAACCGCAGGTCACAGCTTTGCTCAGGTCAGGCGGGCAGCGCGGCGGCGATTTCCACCGGCACTCCGTTGAGGACGGCGTTGCCCGACAGGGGGTCGAGGAGGCTGCCGTCGAGGAGCTGGTTGACGTTGACTCCGGGATCGGTGGCGGCGTGGCTCATACGGGTGCCGGGCCGGTCGTGGCCCCAGCCGTGCGGCAGGCTGACCACACCCCGGCGGACGGCGTCCGTGACCTCGGCCGGCGCGGTCACCTCTCCCCCGGCGCCCTTCACGCGCACGGGATCCCCGTCGCGCACCCCGACCCGCTCGGCGTCCTCGGGGTGGATGTGCAGGGTGCAGCGGTTGGAACCGCCGGTCAGGGCCGGGACGTTGTGCATCCAGCTGTTGTTGGAGCGCAGGTGCCGGCGTCCGACGAGCACCAGCCCGTCGGGCAGTTCGTCCAGGGCGCGCCTGAGCCGGGGCAGGTCGTCGGCGATCGGCCGCGCCAGCAGTTCGACCTTGCCGCTGCGCGTCTTCAGCGGCTGCGGCAGGCGGGGGGCCAGCGGTCCGAGGTCGATGCCGTGCGGGTGCGCGAGCAGCTTCTCCAGCGACAGCCCGTCGGGGCGTACGCCGAAGCCGTCGCCGTAGGGGCCGAGGCGCAGCATCATGTCCAGCCGGCGCTCGGGACCGTTCTCGCCGGTGAGGAGGGCGGCGAGCTCCTTCGGGTCGCGGCCGTGGACGGGCGAGTGGGGCTCCTTGACCGCCTTGCCGAGGGTCTGGCCGACGACCAGGTGGTCCACTGCCGACGGGTCGGCGCCGTGCATGCCGGTCGCGGCCAGGATCAGCCGGGCCAGGATCTCGGTCTCGGCCATGCGGCCGGGCTCCAGCGGGACCGCGGGACGGGTGTAGCGGACCTGGTTGCGCACGGCGAGGGTGTTGAAGGCGAAGTCGTGGTGCGGGCTCTGGGAGGGCGGGGGCGGCGGCAGCACGACGTCGGCGTGGCGCGAGGTCTCGTTCAGGTACGGATCGACGCTGACCATGAAGTCCAGGCCGTCCAGGGCCTTGTCGAGGCGGTCGCCGTCGGGCGCGGACAGCACCGGGTTGGCGGCCACCGCGATCAGGGCGCGGACCGGCTCGCCCTCCTCCGTCGCGGTGTCGATCTCCTCGGCGAGCGCGGAGAGCGGCAACTCCCCCTTCGCCTCCGGGTGCTTGCTCACCCGCGAGTGCCAACGGCCCAGCGCGAAACCGTGGCTGGGGCCGGCGGGCCGCGGCGTCCGGTCGGTGGCGGCCTGCGGGAAGAGCGCGCCGCCGGGCCGGTCGAGGTTGCCGGTGAGGATGTTGAGGACGTCGACGAGCCAGCTGCCGAGGGTGCCGTACGGCACGGTGCAGCTGCCGATCCGCCCGTACACGGCCGCGGTCGGGGCGGCGGCGAGGTCACGGGCCAGGGTGCGGATCAGCGCGGGCTCGACGTCACAGGCCCCGGCGACGGCCTCGGGGGTGAAGTCCCGCAGTTCGGCGCGGAGTTCGTCGACGCCTTCGACGTGCGGCGCCAACTCGCCGAGGTCGACGAGATCCTCGTCGAAGAGCACGTACGCCATCGCGGCGAGGAGCAGCGCGTCGGTGCCGGGCCGGATGGGGATGTGACGGTCGGCGAGTTTCGCGGTGCGGGTGCGCCGCGGGTCGATGACGACGAGGGTGCCGCCGCGCGCCTTGAGGGCCTTGAGCTTGCCGGGGAAGTCGGGTGCGGTGCACAGACTCCCGTTGGACTCCAGGGGGTTGGCGCCGATCAGCAGCAGGTGGTCGGTGCGGTCCAGGTCCGGCACGGGGATGGCGTTGGCGTCGCCGAACAGCAGCCCGCTGGAGACGTGCTTGGGCATCTGGTCGACCGTGGACGCGGTGAAGATGCTGCGGGTGCCGAGGCCGGCGAGCAGCACCGGCGGGTAGAGGCCGCCGGCCATGGTGTGGACGTTGGGGTTGCCCAGGACGACGCCGACGGCGTGCGGGCCGTGGCGGTCCACGACGCCCCGTACACCGGCCGCGACCGCGTCGAAGGCCTCCTCCCAGGTGGCCTCGCGCAGCTCGCCGTCCCGGCGCACGAGCGGGGCGCGCAGCCGGTCGGGGTCGCCGTCCACGGCGCCGAAGGAGGCGCCCTTGGGGCAGATGAAGCCCCGGCTGAACACGTCGTCGCGGTCACCGCGGGCGCCGGTGACCCGGGTGCCCTCGATGGTGAGGGTCAGCCCGCAGGTGGCCTCACAGAGGGGGCAGATACGCAGGGCGGTGCGGGACACGGGTCCTCCCGGGGGCGGGGGTGGCGCTCTGGACGAGGGTGAGCATACCGACCGGTATGAACGGAGGGGAGGCCCCTCGGGGGGTGAGGTCGGAATTCCGCGAGGACGGGCGGGGGGCGAGCGTGACAGGAATGTCGGCCCCGCACCGGCGAGGACGTGCACGGATGCGGGTCCAGCACCGGCGAGGACGTGCGCGGATGCCGGTCCAGCACCGGCGAGGACGTGCGCGGACGTCGATCCGACAGCGGTGGGGACGTGCGCGGACGTCGGCCCCGCACCGGCGAGGACGTGCGCGGACGTCGGCCCCGCACCGGCGAAGTCGTGCGTCAGTCCAGCACCCGCGCCAGATACGCACGAAGCATCTCCCGCGCCTCCTCGATGATCTTCGAATCCCCCTCCGGCGCCATCCTGAAGGCCAGGTGGACCAGGGTGTCGGCGGTTTCGACGGCTATGAGGAAGGTGCGGCGCAGGTTCTCGTCCGGCTCGCGGTCGAGGTAGCCGGAGAGCATCTCGGTGAGGCGGTCGGCGACGCGGTGGTTGGGTTCGGCGTCGCGGGCGCCGACCGGGATCTGGTTGCCGAAGTCGACGAGGGAGAAGCCGGGCGCGGTGCGCTTCATGGACAGGTACTCGTCGAGGACGGCGTCCATCGCGGTGCGCCAGCCGCCGTCGCCGGAGCCCTTCAGGCGCTCGGTAACGCGCTCCGTGAAGCGTTCGAGGTTGCGCTGGGCCAGCGCGTCGGCCATCTGCCGCTTGTTGCCGAAGAAGCGGTAGACCGAGCCGATGGGGACACCGGCGCGCAGGGCGACGGCCCGGGTGCTGAGGGCGTCGTAGCCGACCTCGTCGAGGAGGTCGGCGCAGGCGTCGAGAATCCTGGTGAGCCGTTCGGCGCTGCGCCGCTGCACGGGCGCTCGGCGTAGCGATGTCGCGTGGGGCACGGGCTTCATGATGCCTTTCCGACGCGGTCAGGTGAACCTCGCCCCCTGGTACGGAGATCGATGCCTGATGCACTCATTCCGGTCGTGTCCGTCGTGTCCGTCGAGGCACCGGACATGGCGCTCGGCCGTGCCGTGTCGCTCGGCGATGGTTGCGACGCCGTGATGTCGGCGGTGCTCTGCACGGGCCGGCCCTTCACGGCCCAGGCCGTGCCGTCGTCGGCGTACAGCCGGGCGGTGACGTGGTGGGTGCCGCGCGGGACGAGCCGGGCCGGGAGGCGGTAGGCGGTGGAGCGCAGCCGGGTGACCGGCCGGTCGTCGACGTACAGGCGTACATAGCCGCGGCCGGCCACCGCCCGCCGTTTCGCGTCGGCCGCCGAGAAGCGGAAGTGGTGCACGCTCAGGCGTACGTCCCAGGTGTCGCCGGAGTCCGGCTGCACCTCGATGCCGACCTCGGGCGCGTCCTTCTTCTCCACCTCGCGCAGATGCCGCCCCTCCGGGTCGGTGTCGTCGAGGACCTTGCCCACGGGGGACGTCGACTCCCCGTTCCTGTCCTCATGCGCATCACTGGTGCCGCAGCCCACGGATCCGGCCAGCAACAGGACACAGACCGCGAGCGCGGCGAGAAGTCCCCGCGTCCACGACATGTCCGGAGACTAGAACACCGGTCCGACAGGCGGATCCCCCTGAAGGCTGGTTCCGCTCCTCCCTGATGAGGAGGAGCGGTGTACCTCTTGCGCCCGGGAAACCGCAATCCTACGGTGATGCATAGGAATCGAAGTCGCAAGGGAGCGATCATGAGCGGGGACACGCGGAAGACCGCCGAGGGACTGACCTACCTCTCGGGTTTCGGCAACGAGCACGGTTCCGAGGCGGTGCCCGGTGCCCTGCCCGAGGGACGCAATTCGCCGCAGCGCGCACCCCTCGGTCTGTACGCGGAGCAGCTGAGCGGTTCCGCCTTCACCGAGCCGCGCGCCAGCAACCGCCGCTCCTGGCTCTACCGCATCCGCCCCTCCGCCGCGCACCCGCCGTTCACCGAGACGCACAACGGCTGGATCCGCACCGCCCCCTTCACGGAGTCCGTCCCGGACCCCAACCGCCAGCGCTGGAACCCCCTCCCCGAGCCGGCCGACGGCACCGACTTCCTCGCCGGACTGTGGACCCTCGGCGGCAACGGCGACGCGACCCAGCGCACCGGCATGGCCGTGCACCTCTACCACGCCAACGCCTCCATGGACCGCGTCTTCAGCGACGCCGACGGCGAGCTGCTGATCGTCCCGGAGCGCGGCGGGCTGCTGCTGCACACGGAGTTCGGGATGCTGCATGTGGAGCCGGCACATGTGGCGCTGATCCCCCGTGGGGTGCGCTTCCGTGTGGAGCTGCTGGACGATTCCGCCCGCGGATATGTGTGCGAGAACTACGGGGCGCCCTTCCGCCTCCCCGACCTCGGCCCGATCGGCGCCAACGGCCTCGCCAACGCCCGTGACTTCCGGGCTCCGGTCGCCGCCTACGAGGACGTCGAGGGCCCGGTGGAGGTGGTGAACAAGTTCTGCGGCAACCTGTGGCGGGCGACGTACGACCACTCCCCCCTCGACGTCGTCGCCTGGCACGGCAACCACGTCCCGTACGTCTACGACCTGCGCCGCTTCAACGTCATCGGCACCATCTCCTACGACCACCCCGACCCGTCGATCTTCACGGTGCTGACGGCCCCCTCGGACACCCCCGGGCTGGCCGGCGTCGACTTCGTGGTGTTCGCGCCGCGCTGGCTGGTCGGCGAGGACACCTTCCGGCCGCCGTACTTCCACCGGAACGTGATGAGCGAGTACATGGGGCTGATCGAGGGCGCCTACGACGCGAAGGCGGAGGGCTTCGTGCCCGGCGGGGGCTCGCTGCACAACATGATGTCGGCGCACGGCCCGGACCGGGAGACCTTCGACCGGGCGAGCGCGGCCGAACTGAAGCCGCAGAAGGTCGACGACGGGCTGGCGTTCATGTTCGAGACCCGCTGGCCGGTCACGCTCACCGCGCACGCGGCCCAGGCCGAGCACCTGCAGCCGCACTACGACGACGTGTGGAAGGGCCTCGAACGCCACTTCCGCCCGTTGCACTGACCGCGGCCGACCGGTACGGATAGCCCCGTGACCTCCTTCGCCCCGGACTCGATCGTCCTGAACCGCAAGCTGCCGCTCTGGTACCAGGTCTCGCAGTCCCTGCGGGCCTCGATACTCGGCCGTTCGCCCCAGGACCCCCTCCGCCTGCCCACCGAGGAACAGCTGGCGGAGCACTACGGGGTGAGCGTGCTCACCATGCGGCAGGCGTTGAAGGAGCTGGAGGACGAGGGGCTGATCACCCGGCACCGGCGCAGGGGCACGTTCATCGAGCCCGACGCCCGACGGGGCGCCCCGGTGCGGCTGCTGGGCTCGGTGGACGCGATCGTCGCCCAGCAGTCCGGCATGACGACCGAACTGCTGGCGCACGGCAGCGCGCCCGTGCCGCCCGAACTCGCCGAGTTCTTCCCGGAGATCGAGGAGGTGGCCGCGTACCACCGGCTGCGCAGCGACGAGAAGACCGGCGAGCCGACCAACCACGCCCGCAACTACGTGCGTCCGGAGGTGGCGGCGCGCGTCGACCCGGCGGACCTGGTGCGCTGGCCCATGACCAAGGTGCTGCGGGACGTCGTCCAGGCCGACATCAGCCGTATCACGGACACCGTCGAGGCCCGGCTGGCCGACCCCGAGACGGCCCGGTTGCTCCAAGTCCCGCTGCTCAGCCCGATCCTGCACTACACGGGGGTGACGTACGACGCCGCCGGACGGGTCCTGGACGTGGCGGTCATCCACTACCGCGGGGACCGTTTCTCCTTCACGGTGACTCTGGACGCCACGTGACCTCCCGCTCGGTCGCAGGTCGTACGATGCCCAGCGTGACGCACGACGACGCTCCGCCGCTGGCGGACCTCATGCCGTGGTCCGTCGCACCGCCGCGGCTCGGCCGGGGGTGGCCGGCGGGCCCCGACGCCGCATCCCTGAAGGCCCGCTGGGACGCCCTGCTCAAGGCCGGCGGACCGGAGCGGGAGGCCCTGTTCGAGCCGACGCGCTCCCGCACGCTGCACTCCGCGGTGGGGCAGCTTCCGGGCCAGTCGAGCGGCACGGAGAAGCTGCTGCGTGCGGCGGGCCCGTGCCCGGAGCCGGTGCGCGTCCTGTACGCCCCCTTCGACGAGCAGTGGCTGATCCCCGACCACCGCCTGATCGACACGGCCCGCCCCGAGCTGTGGCGCGTCGCGGACGAGCACCAGGTCTTCGTGGTCGAGACGCCATCGGAGACGGGCGGATCGCCGCTGCTGGCCACATCCCGCCTCCCGCTGCTGCGCCCCGGCCGCATCCGCCCCCTGTACCGCCGCCCAGGCGGTACGGAGCCCAATCTGACGCCCGGGCTGCTGGACCATCTGGGCAGCCGCCTCGGCCATGCGCCCACCCCGCCGGACACCCTCGCCTGGATCATGGCGACCGTCCGGCCGGACCTGACGGTCCCGCTCACCGAGGACGCGGAACTCTGGTCGCGTGGCGTGGAGTTGGGCCGCCGGCTGCTGTGGCTGATGCGCCGCGACGGCGACCGCCCCAAGCTGCCGGGCGGCCGCCGCCCGTACGTCCGCGCCCCGCTGCCCTCACGCCCGCTCACCGTCGACTACGACCGCGACGAGGAGACCCTGCTGCTCGACGACGGCCGCATCTCCCCCGTACCGCCCGAGGCCTGGGACTTCGAGGCGGCGGGCGTCCGGGTCCTGGAGCACTGGTTCACGGCCCGGACCGCGCAGGCCGAGCCCGGCACCCTGTCCGCGATCCGCCCGGCGACCTGGCCGCAGACCTGGACCTCGGAACTGCTGGAACTCATCACGGTCCTGGCCCTGCTGGCAGAACTGCGGCCACAGCAGCAGGAGTTGACGGTGACGACCTCGATCACGACGGCGGACCTACGCAAGGCGTCCGTCCTCCCCGCACCGGAGACGGCACACAAACCGGCCTCGGTCCTGGACCACCACGAGGAAGGCCCCGAGGGCCAGTTCGCACTGATCTGAGCCCCCTGACGCCTGCCCCCTGCCGGAGCGCGGCGACCTGAGGAGCGCCCCAAGGGGCGCGGGGAACTGCGCGACCAGCCACGACGACGCCGCACACGACCAACACCCCGCGCAGAGCACCAAGCCCCGCTCAGAACCAAAGCCGTCGGCAACCCCCACCCCCCAAGGGGCGCGGGGAACTGCGCGACCAGCCACGACGGCGCCGCAGACAATCAACAGCCCCCCGCGGAGCGCCTACCGCCGCTCAGGATCGAACCCGTCGAGCACCCTCGCCAGCGCCATGTCGAAGACGGCGTCCAGATCGATCGGCCCCGGGTCCTCCATGAACGCCGCCGCCATCCGCGGATAGGCCCCGCTCGCGATCTGCCCGCCCAGGTAGGCGATCCGTGCCGCGTTCTCCTGCTCCGCCGACCACGGCAGGTTCCGGGTCCGCTCGGCCGTGGCCAGCTCATTGACGACGTACATCGTCACGACCCCGTTCAGGAGCCCGAGCAGCTGCAGCTTCATGCCGTACTTCATGTCCTCGAGCGGGTCCAGACAGGCCAGGCAGTGCTCCAGGTACCGCAGGGCGTTGGGGCTGAACCCGTAGACGGGCGACATCAGACGGGGCAGCCACGGGTGCCGGTGCATCAGCTCACGGGTCTGCCGGGCCACCCGCATCATGTCGGCCCGCCAGTCCCCCGACGGCTCCCACACCTCGTGCTCCGCGCTGACCGCGTCCACCATCAGCTCGTACAGGTCCTCCTTGCGGGGGACGTAGTTGTACAGCGACATCGTGCCGCAGCCCAGTTCGGCCGCGACGTGCCGCATCGACACCGCGTCCAGGCCCCCCTCGTCGGCGATTCTCACCGCCGCCGCCGCGATGTCGGCGCGCGTGAACGCCGGCCTCGGCCCGCGCCCCGCCCGCTCGGGCCGGGCCCAGATCACTTCGGGTACCGCCGCTCGGCCCGCCATCGATCATCACCTCGCCCACCATCGTAGTTACGTACACCGTACGTAGTGCGCTATGGTCGAGGCATGGCAACTACGTACGCTGTACTTAGTGAAGGTCTGGAGAAGAGATTCGGCGAGGTGCGCGCGGTGCGCGGGCTGGATCTCGCGGTGGCCCAGGGCACGGTCTGCGGTGTCCTCGGGCCCAACGGGGCGGGCAAGACGACCGCCGTACGGCTACTGACGACGCTGCTGCGGCCGGACGCCGGCTCGGCCCGGATCGCCGGGCACGACCTGGTGCGGGAGGCGGCGGCCGTACGCCGCAGCATCGGCGTCACCGGGCAGTACGCGTCGGTCGACGGGGATCTCACGGGCCGGGAGAACCTGTGCCTGTTCGGACGGCTGCACCGGGTGCGCGCGCCCGGTCAGCGGGCCGGCGAGCTCCTCGACCGGTTCGGGCTGGCCGAGGCCGCCGACCGGCCCGCGTCCTCCTACTCGGGCGGGATGCGCCGCCGGCTGGACCTCGCGGCGAGCCTGATCCGCCGCCCCGAGGTGCTGTTCCTGGACGAGCCGACGACGGGACTGGACCCGGCCAGCCGCGCGCTGATCTGGGAGGCGGTGCGCGACCTCACCGCCGACGGCACCACCGTGCTGCTGACCACGCAGTACCTGGAGGAGGCCGACCGGCTCGCGGACGACATAGCCCTGGTGGACCGGGGACGGGTGGCGCACACGGGATCGCCCGCGCAGTTCAAGGCGCTCGTCGGGGCGTACGTCGAGGTCGTCGTCGCCGACGCGGACGTGATGGTGAGGGCCGCGGCGGTCCTCGACCGGCTCACCGGCGCCGAACCGTCGTTCGACCCGGAGCGGGGCGCGGTCGGCGCGGTCACCCGCGACGACACGCTCACGCTGCCGCGCCTGGTGCGGGAGCTGGACGCGGCGGGCGTGCCGCTGCTCGACGTGAGCCTGCGGCCGCCGACGCTGGACGAGGCCTTTCTGCGACTGACCGAAGAGGACGAGGAGCGCGCGGCATGAGCACGGTGGCGTACGACGGGACGGCGCTGCTGGGACGGCAACTGCGGCGGATGCGGAACAACCCGGGGCTGCTGATCCTGACCCAGACGATGCCGATCAGCATGCTGCTGTTCTTCGGCTACGTCTTCGGCAGCGCGCTGGCGATGCCGGGCCGCGAGTACCGGTCCTTCCTGGTGCCGGGGCTGCTGGTGGCGACCGCCGCGGGCGGGATCATGACCGGGATGTTCCAGGCGGCCCAGGACACCCACCGGGGCGTCATGGACCGGCTGCGGACGCTGCCGATCAGCAGGTCGGCGGTGCCGCTCGGACAGGCCGTTGCGGACCTGGTGGTGACGGCGGCCGGGACGGTGCCGTTCCTGCTGGTGGGGCTCGCGGTGGGCTGGCGCGTCGAGGGCGGTGTACTCGAAGCGGTGGGCGCGGTGGGGCTGTTGCTGTTGTTCCGGTTCGCCGCGACGTGGATCGGCATCTTCCTCGGGCTGCTCACCCGGAACGAGGAGGCGGCCGGCCAGCTGGGCGGCGCGACGTTCCTGCTGCCGCTGCTGTCCAGCGCCTACATCCCGACCGACGGTCTGCCCGGGTGGCTGCGCACGGCGGCCGAGTGGAACCCGATCAGCGCGGTCGCCACGGCCCTGCGGGATCTGTTCGGCAACGCGCCGGTGCCGACGGACGGCGCGTGGCCGGTCACGCATCCGATCGCCGGATCACTGGCGTGGTGCCTGGTGCTGATCGGCGTGTTCATGCCGCTCGCGGTGCGGAGGTACGCGTACGGGGAGCGGTGACCTCAACGACCGCGAGCGGGCAGGGGGTTGTCTTCGGTACCGAGCGGGTGGAACGTACCGAAGACGCCCTCCGCGGCAGAACGCACCGCACGGGACACCGTGACGCCGGTACGGCTCAGCGCCCGCCGAACAGCGAACGGGTCAGCCGGCGCAGCGGCGCGAAGAGGGAGACGCGGCGGACGCGCGCACCCCTGTCGCTGCGGGTCTGCGTGGTGTCACGCGCGGTCAGCTCACGCATCAGTGAGGTCGCCTCGGCCGTCTTCTGCTGCGGCACGGCGGGACCCGCCAATACCGAGAGATGGCGGTCGAGGCGCGAACTGGTCGCGCTGCTCCCGCAGGTGATCGCAGGGACCCTGGCCCTGCTGCGCACTGTTATCTGTTCCATGTCACTCCCCACCCGTACGAGTCCACCCGGCCCGGGCAGGGTAACCCTATCGTCCCGACCGGGCACTCGTGTATCGCGGTCACAGGATTCACCTTCCCCGTAAGGGCGTTGACGACCCCTCCTTCGTTACTCTCCGAATCCAACCGATTTCAGGGCGAGTTGGACAATCGGCTGGCTGGTGGGCTGAGGTGAGCCCCCGTCGGGTTCGACGGTCACAGCGAGTGACGTGGCGGACTTGTTGAGACCGGTCGCGACCAAGGGCGTGTCGCCGCCCTTGAACAGGCCCAAGGAGCGTGGTTGCGCATGGGGGCGCATGAGCCACAGCTGGTGCACCCGCCCGCCCGCCGGATCGGTGTATCCGCTGAGGGTGACGATCGCCTGGCCCCGGGATGCGGAAGCGATCACTCCGATACTCCGGCCCTGAGCGTCCTCACCGGTCGTCGCGCGCGCGTCGGGAGCTGCGAGAACGTGGTTGATCTCACGTGACTGGGATTGTGCGGCGTCCAGCCTGTCCTGGGTCTGCCTGGCCTGCACGGCGAAGAGCGAGGCGACCACGAGGGCCGCGGCGGCCGTCGCGGTGGCGAGCGGGACGAAGAACGGGCGGCGCTCGCGGGGCGCACGGGTGCGTGCCGGCGGTGGCTGCGTGCCCCAGACGTGCGGGGGCAGTTGGGGGGTGTGCTCCGGAATCGGCGCCGGCTCCTGCGGGGTCGTGCGTACGGCGGCCAGCACCCGGTCGCGCATCGCGGCCGGTGGCGGGGCGGCCGTGGACCAGGCGAGCCGGACGGCGTCCTCGGACAGGGCGCGCACCTCGGCGGCGCATCCGGCGCACGTCTTGAGGTGCCGTTCGAAGCGGACCCGCTCGGCCGGCTCCAGCGCGTCGAGCGCGTAGGGCGCCGCGAGCGAGTGCAGGTCCTCGCGACGGAGCATACGGTCGAGGAGACTCATGCGACACCTCCCAGGCACTTGCGCAGCTGGGTCAGTCCATCGCGCATCCGGGTCTTGACGGTCCCCAGTGGCAGGGAGAGCCGTTCGGCCACTTCACGGTACGTGTAGCCGTCGTAGTAGGCGAGGGTGACGGACTGGCGCTGCAGCGCGGTGAGGCGGTCCAGGCAGCGGCGCACCCACTCGCGTTCGAGGCCCGCCTCGACCTCCTCGGTGACGTGGTCGAAGGCGGGGTGGTGGGCCCGGCGAGCCTCGCGCTGCTCGCGGTCGACGGCCGCGCGGGCACTGCGCACCCGGTCGACGGCCCGGCGGTGGGCCACGGTGAGGATCCAGGACAGGGCGCTGCCGCGGCCGGGGTCGAACTTCGCGGCGGAGCGCCACAGTTCGAGCAACACCTCCTGCGCCACCTCCTCCGCCTGCGCCGGATCCCGCACGACCCGGCGCACCAGTCCGAACACCGGACCGGACACCAGGCCGTACAGCTCCTCGAATGCCTTCTGGTCGCCGCCTGCCACGAGTACCAGAAGCTCGTCCGCCTCCACTCGGTCCCCTCCCCGGCCGCATGGGCCCCGTCCCGTCACACCAGGCATTCGCAACGAACGCACCTCCGGATGGGGTTACGGATCAGCAGCCCCGAAACGCGGGTCGGCGCGCGACGAAAGAAGAATCGTGCTTCGACTGAAACAAGATCAGGGCTTCGCCGTAAACACGTTTGGGATTCGACCAATCCACCCTGCCGACCGCTCCGAATCAGCGTTCGTCAGGCAAGTTGGGACTGAGGACGGACGGCATGACAACTGACTCCAGGAGCGGCGCGGGACGCAGGGGCATCGCGACCCTCATAGCTGGTGCGCTGGCCGCCGGCGGGCTCGCGGCCGCCGGCGTGGCCACGCTGGAACCGGGGGCGGCCTCCGCCTCCAGCCACCGGGAAGCCCCTCTGATCTCGGGGCAGCCGCAGTACGACAACACCGATCTGTACGCGTTCGTCAGCCCGGACAAGCCGGACACGACGACGCTCATCGCCAACTTCATCCCCTTCGAGGACCCGGCGGGCGGCCCGAACTTCTTCCAGTTCGCCGACGACGCCCAGTACGACCTCCACATCGACAACAACGGCGACGCACAGGACGACCTGCTGCTGCGGTACACCTTCCGCACGCAGACGAAGAACAAGAAGACGTTCCTCTACAACACGGGTGTGGTCAGCAACCTGGCCGACCCCGACCTGAACATCACGCAGACCTACGACATCGAGCTGGTCAAGCTCAAGCACGGCAAGGCCGTGTACCGGTCGAAGCTCGCCGACGACGTGCCGGTGGCGCCGTCGAACGTGGGCAAGGCGTCGATGCCGGACTACAACAAGCTGCGTGAGCAGGCGATCTACAAGCTCCCCAACGGCGCGCAGTCCTTCGCCGGCCAGGCGGACGACCCGTTCTTCGCGGACCTGCGCGTCTTCGACCTGCTGTACGGCGGGAACCTCTCCGAGGTCGGCCGGGACACGCTCAAGGGCTACAACGTCAACTCGATCGCGCTGCAGGTGCCGACCGACATGATCGCGGAGTCGAGCAAGCAGCCGGTCGTCGGCATCTGGTCGACCGTGCAGCGCAGGAACGCGCAGGGCTACTACGAGCAGGTCTCCCGCCTGGGCAACCCGCTGGTCAACGAGGTCGTCAACCCGCTGAAGGACAAGGACAGGTTCAACGCGTCCTCGCCCGCCTACGACGGGCAGTTCCTGAAGAACGTGACCAACCCGGAGCTGCCGAAGCTCATCGAGTCGATCTACAAGATCAAGGCGCCGTCCGAGCCGCGCAACGACCTCGTCGACGTGTTCCTCAAGGGCGTCAAGGGCCTCAACCAGCCGCCGTACGTGAAGCCGGCGGAGGAGCTGCGCCTGAACACCTCGATCAAGCCGGCGGCGAGCCCCAAGCGGCTCGGCGTCCTCGACGGTGACAACGCGGGCTTCCCGAACGGCCGTCGCCTCACCGACGACGTGATCGACGAGGCGCTGCAGGTCGTGGAGGGCGAGCTGGTCGGGTCCAAGAACGACCTGGGCGACGCGGTGGACGCGAACGACAAGGGCTTCGGCAAGTACTTCCCGTACCTGGCCAACCCGACCGCCGGTTCGCGCGGCGCCACCGCCAAGGGCGTCAGCAGCGGCAGCGACGTCAAGAACCAGCTGGGCGACGCGCTGCAGCCGGCCGGCGCCGACGGGATGAGCAACACCAGCCTGATCGCCGCCTCCGCGGGCGGCGGCGCGGCGGGCATCGCCCTGATCGGCGCCGGCCTGATGTGGTGGCGCCGGATGCGGAGCCGGGTCTACTAGGCCCCCCCTACGGCGGACCGGGCGGTTCTTCGGAGCGGCCCCGCCCGGTCCGCGGTCCACCTCCCAGCTGGCGCGGCCCGCACAACTCATCCCCCACGGTGCGGGCCGCGCCGCCCCACCACTTCCGTACGACGCACGGCACTTGAGGAGAGGGCATGGCCCCGCACACGAACGACAGCGAGCCGGACGACCGCTCCGCGGAAGGGGGCGGGACGGACAGTTCCTCGTCTGCGGGTTCGTCCGGGCCGGTCGCGCCCCTCGAGGACGTCGCCGAACCGGAGTCGACGGCCGCCCCCGACGAACGCGTCGCCGCCGTGCGCCGGATCGCCGCCGCCGGCCGGCGTTGGCGCACAGCCCAACTCGCCGGAACGGCAGCGCTGTTGGCCATCGCCCTCACCGGCGGTTCCATCGCCTACGGCGCCATCCGGGACCACGGCGGAACGACCGTCGCCGCAGCGCCGAACGCCATGTCGCCGGCGCTGCTGAACAGCGGGGACATCGACTCCGGCATCGCTGCCCTGCAGACCCAACTGCGGGCGCAGCCAAGGGACTACGGCAGCTGGGCCACCCTCGGTCTCGCCTACGTGGAGCAGGCCCGCACCAAGGGCGACCCCTCCCGCTATCCGCAGGCCGACAAGGCGCTCAAGCGCTCCCTGGCCCTGAAGCCCGGCAACGAGCAGGCCGTCACCGGACAGGCCGCCCTCGCCGCCGCCCGGCACGACTTCAAGGACGCCCTGAAGTACGCCGACCAGGTGCTCGCGGAGAACCCGTACAGCCAGAACGCCCTCTCCTCCCGTGTCGACGCCCTCGTCGAACTCGGCCGCTACACCGACGCGTCGAAGGCCGCCGACACCGCCGACTCGCGCCGCCCGGGCGTCCCGGTCTTCACCCGGTACGCGTACGTCCACGAACTGCGCGGGGACGTGAAGACGGCCCGCCGGGTCCTGGAGCAGGCCCTCGCCACCTCCACCACCCCCGGCGACATCTCCTACGTCGCCGCCCAGCTGGGCCAACTCGCCTGGAACCAGGGCGACTACAAGACGGCGCTCACCTACTACGCCCGTGCCCTCGCCGCGGACGAGAACTACCTTCCCGCGCTCGAGGGCCGCGCCCTGGCCCAGTACGGCAGCGGCGACCGGGCCGCCGCGATCGAGGGCATGGAGCAGGTCGTCGCCCGCTATCCGCTGCCGCAGCCGCTCGTCCAGCTCGGCGAGCTGTACGAGGACCGCGACGCCAAGGGCGACCGGGCCAAGGCCCACGACCAGTACGCCCTCGTCGACGCCTGGATCGCCCTCGCCCGCGCCAACGGCGTCAACGCCGACCTCGACACCGCCCTCGCAGCCGCCGACCACGGCGACAGGACCGCGGCCCTGCGGGCTGCCCGCGCCGAGTGGGCCCGCCGGCACACCGTGCACACCGCGGACGCCCTGGCCTGGGCGCTGCACGTCAACGGCAAGGACGCACAGGCTCTGCCCTACGCCAGGCAGGCCACCGCGACCGGCTACCGCAGCGCCTCGTTCCTCTACCACCGCGGCATGATCGAACGCGCCACCGGCCACGCGAAGGACGCCCGCTCCTCCCTGGAGGCGGCGCTGAAGCTGAACCCCGGCTTCTCGCCCCTGGGCTCCCGCGAGGCCCGTAAGGCGCTCAAGAGCCTGGAGGCGACCAAGTGAACTGCCGTCGTCTGTTCGCCTCCGGTGCCGCCGTCCTCACGGCGGCATGCGCGCTCGCGCTGGTTCCTTCCACCGGCGCGAGCGCGCACCCCCTCGGCAACTTCACCGTCAACCGCTACGACGGCCTGGTCGCCGCCCCCGGCGAGCTGCGCGTCGACCACGTCGAGGACCTCGCCGAGATCCCGGCGACCCAGGCAGGGCCCGACATCAGGCGGCTCGGCATGGCCGAGTGGGCGAAAGAGCGGTGCGAGAAGGCGGCCAGGGACAGCAGGGCCGAGGTCGACGGCCACGCCACCACGCTCGAGACGGTGAGTGCCGAGGCCCGGCTGCGGCCCGGCCAGGCGGGCCTGCACACCCTTCGCGTGGAGTGCCGGCTGACGGCGCCGCTGCCCGAGGGCCACACGGTGAGCCTCGGCTTCCACAGCGCGGGCGCCTCCACCGGCCCCGGCTGGCGGGAGATCACCGCGCGCGGGGACCGGATGACGCTCACCGCGACGGACGTACCGAAGAAGTCCGTCTCGCACGAGCTCACCACGTACCCGAAGCAGCTGCTCTCCTCACCCGCCGACACCTCGTCCGCCTCCCTGCGGGTGCGGCCCGGCGGGCCGGCCCTGGCCGCGGACCGGCAGGACGCACCCGCGGCCTCCGTGCTGCCCCGCGGCGCCGACCGCTGGACCGAGGCCCTCAACAACCTCGTCGCCCGCCACCACCTCACCGCAGGTTTCGCCGCGCTCGCCCTGCTGATCGCGATCGTGCTGGGCGCGATGCACGCGCTCGCCCCGGGCCACGGCAAGACCCTGATGGCGGCGACGGCGGCGGCCCGGGGCGGCAAGGCCCGTCTGAAGGACGTCCTGCCGCTGGCCGCCTCGGTTACCGTCACCCACACCCTGGGCGTGGTCGCCCTGGGCCTGCTGGTCACGGCCGGCTCGGCGGCGACGCCCTCGGTCATCGCCTGGCTGGGCCTGGCCAGCGGTGTCCTGGTGCTGGCGGCGGGCGTGAACCTCGTACGCCGGGCCTGGCGCAACCGCGCGCACGGGCACGCGCACCACCACTCCCCTCGGGAAGCGGCCCCCGAACGGCGGTTGGAACTAGTGGGCGCCCACGGCGCGACGGCCCCGACCGAGCACGGCCACACGCACGACCACGGCCCTGGGCACGATCACGAGCACCACCATCACCACGGTCACGACCACGAGGACGGTCACGACCACAACCACGGCCACGGCCACGGCCACGATCACGACCACCCCCACCACTCGCACGAGGTCGAGCACACCCACGGCGGCTTCACCCACACGCACTCCACCGCCCCCACCCTCCGCGGCACCCTCCTCCTCGGCTTCGCCGGCGGCATGGTGCCCAGCCCCTCCGCCGTCGTCGTCCTGGTCGGTGCCGCGGCCCTCGGCCAGGCGTGGTTCGGTCTGCTGCTCGTCGTCGCCTACGGCATCGGGCTGGCACTGACCCTCACCGCGGCCGGGTTCGCCGTCGTGAAGCTGGGTACGGGAATGAGTCGGGTGCTGGACAACCGTCCGCGCTGGACCACGCATCCCGTGGCGGCCCTGGTGCGCAGGAGCGCACCGCTGGCGTCCGCCCTGGTCGTGGTGGCCTTGGGGGCCGGTCTGGTCCTCAAGGGGGCGGCTTCGGCACTCGGATGAGTTACTTTGTGAATGACTCAGGTGAGATGCCGTGGGGGGCGTCGGTGTCCGAAGACCCTGGCAGTGAACGTCTGATCGCGGGCCGCTACCGTCTGCTGTCCCCTCTCGGCGAGGGCGGCATGGGAACGGTGTGGCGGGCCCGCGACGAGGTGCTGCACCGCGAGGTCGCCGTCAAGGAGGTGCGCGCGCCGGCCGGGCTGGCGGCCTCGGACGTAGAACGGTTGTACGCCCGCCTCGAGCGCGAGGCGTGGGCGGCCGCGCGGGTCGCCAACCGCAACGTCGTCACGGTGTACGACGTGGCCACGCAGGACGGCCGCCCCTGGATCGTCATGGAACTGGTCCGCGGCATCTCGCTGGCCGAGCTCCTGGACGCCGAGGGCCCGCTGGAGCCCCGGCGGGCCGCGTACATCGGTGCCGAGGTGCTGTCCGCGCTGCGGGCGGCGCACGAGGCCGGTGTGCTGCACCGGGACGTGAAGCCCGCCAATGTGCTGCTGTCCAACGACGACCGGGTCGTGCTCACCGACTTCGGCATCGCACAGGTCGAGGGCAGCTCGGCGCTGACGATGACCGGCGAGGTGATCGGCTCGCCCGAGTTCCTGGCGCCGGAGCGGGCGCTGGGCCGCACACCGGGCCCCGAGTCCGACCTGTGGTCGCTCGGCGTGCTGCTGTACGCCGCCGTCGAGGGCAACTCCCCCTTCCGGCAGGCCACCCCGCTGAGCACCCTGCGCGCCATCGTCGACGAGGAGCTGCCGCCGCCGCACCGGGCCGGGCCGCTCGCCCCGGTGATCGAGGGCCTGCTGCGCAAGGAGCCGGCCGAGCGGATCGCGGCCGACCGGGCCGAGCAGGACCTGCGGCTCGTCGCGGCCGGCGGTACGCCGAGCGCCGACGGCGCCCTGGCGTCGCCGTACGCGCCGACGATCGCGGCCTTCCCGGAGCCGGTGTCGCCGACCCCGCCGATGCCCTATCCGACCGCGGCGAGAACCGGGCCGGTGCCCGGTGCGGGCACCACGACCACCGACGCCCGGCCGCCGGAGCGCAACCGCCGCGCCGGCCTCGTGCTGGTCGTCGGCGTGGTCGTCCTGGCGCTGGCCGTCGCGGGGCTGACGTACGCCCTGCTGCACCACGACGGCGGCGGCAAGAACCCGAACGACGCCGGCAGTCCCCGCTCGGGGACGCGGACCTCGGCGCCCGCCACGGACACCGGGCCCAGCACGAGCCCGACGAGCCCGACGCCGAGTGCGAGCGCGAGCAGTTCGAGTACGCCCCAGTCCGTGCGCGTCACGCTGGCGGGGGCGAACACCACGTACTCCGGGACCTGCCCGCCGGACAAGTCCCAGGCGCCGACCTTCACGGCCACGTTCACCGTGGGCCGGGTGCCGGCGACGGTGACGTACCGCTGGGTGACGCAGAAGGGCTCGCTGCCCGGGGAGTGGAAGACGCTCTCCTTCCCGGCCGGAGGCGGCCGGACGCAGCAGGAGAGGAACTTCATCACCACCCGTGACAGCAGTGGCACGTTCCAGGACGTGATCGGTGTGGAGGTGCGCGATCCCGCGCACGCCACGTCCAACTCGGTGCCGTTCTCGCTGACCTGCCAGGCGGAGACCCCGACGGGCGGGGCCTCCCCCAGTACTTCGGCGTCACCCTCCGGGTGATCAGACCGCGCCGGCGAGGACCGGCAGATAGCCGCCGGACTGGCCGGACGCGGTGGGGTGGTACGACTCGCCGATGTTGAGCCAGTTCACGCTGTGCAGCCAGGAGCTGCCGGAGCAGATCTCGTGGCCGGTGAAGGTGGTGCGGACGTCGCCGAAGGCGAAGCCGTGGTTGGCCGCGGCCTTGTTGATCGCGGTGTCGAGGTAGTCGGCGGCGCCGTTGATGGCCGTCCGCTTGGTCTCGGACAGGCCGAGGCAGGTGGTACCGAGCTTGTAGAAGCGCGGGTAGCCGAGGACGACGACCCGGGCGTTCGGGGCTTTGGCGCTGATCGCCGAGTAGACGTTGTCGAGCTGGCCCGGCAGCGTCGAGTCGACGTATGCCTTGGCGGTGTTGATCCGGGACAGGCAGGTGCTGTCGGACTGGAGCACGCAGGTGGTCATGACGTCGGCGAAGCCGGCGTCGTTGCCGCCGATCGAGATGGAGACGAGGGCGGTGGCGGAGCTGAGGGTGCCGAGCTGGTTCGCCAGGACATCACCCGTACGGGCGCCCGAGCAGGCCTTGAATTCGAAGGTCGAGGGTGAGTGCGCGGCCGCCCACAGGTAGGGGTAGGCCTTGGTGCTCTGCTTGCAGTCGCCGCTGGCGCTGAGGTAGCTGCCCGCGCCGACCCCGGAGGAGTAGGAGTCGCCGAGGGCCACATAGCTGCCGGTGGCGGCCTGCTGGGACGCCTGCGCCGCCGTGGCCCCGGTGAGGGCCGTGCCGACGGCGAGGAGGATCGAGCTCACGAAAACGGCAATTCGGGAACGTCTCATGGAACCTCCCTTTAGCAGGATCTCTGCCGTAACCGTCGTACCAACTACGCGTGTTGATGGGAAGTGTCCATGTCAAGACTGTTGAAAAGCCTTCAACTTCCGGTTGTGAACGGCCTGGATGGAAAATTTGTTCAGGAATGCACGAGAAACGGCTGTAGGCCCTTTGGTCCCTTGACGCCCCCTCTTGCGCTGAGCGACATTGAAGACTGGCATCCGGCGCGCTGGGGGGCGAAGTCGCCAATGCAGACGATCCACATCAGAAGACGCGTCAAGACGCCTTCGTCCGACGGCGCAGAGCAGGCGCGGCAGGGCCCGGAGGGGGACCTGTCACCGTTGCTCGCCGGCGCCGCGACGGCCGTGGGGGCCTTCGGTGCGCTGCTCGCACTCGTTGACGCGGACTCACCCCTGCGCGGACCGTGCACCCTGTTCTTCCTGCTCGCGGCACCCGCGACCGCCATCTGGGCGGCGCTGCGCGGGCTGGAACGATTCGGCCGTGTCCTCACCGCTCTCGCGGGCGCGGTCGTCCTCGACATGCTCGTGGCACAGGGCATGTTGGCCGTCCATCGCTGGTCGTGGCGCGGCGGGATCATCGCCGTAACCGTGATCAGCTGTCTCCTTCTACTTCTAAGTTGTGTAACGGTCAAACCAACAAAAACGTGAGGCCTGGCGCCAGGCCTTGCCATATGGGTTCAATCGTCAATACCGTCGTACATCTCACCCGCATCGGACCATCTTCAAGCGGCTCTCGGGGAGGGCTCAAGGACCGCGATGGCTGCCGGGGCGGGGCGCGGTAGGGGGGTGCCGTGCTCGGTGACCGCGAACTGTGACCGAGTCGTGCCGCGCGACCGGCTGCCGCCCTGCGGCAGGCGGCCAGCTTTGCCAGCTCGCCTCGGCGTGCACGTAGCTCCATCTCGTCATGCCACAGGCGTGAACCCCCCTTTCGAACCGGATACAAAGCCGGGCCGCCCGGGGGCGGGCGGCCCACCGGACGAGAGGGACCAAGACTCATGAGTTCTGTTCTTCGGCCGGCGGCCAAGAATCACGGGCCGTCAACAGCCGACAAATACCGGCCGATCTCCACTCACCTGGCCATCGCGCCGCCGGTGAGTGTGGTGATCCCTGCCATGAACGAGGCGGAGAACCTTCCCTACGTCTTCAAGACGCTTCCGGACTGGATCCACGAAGTCGTTCTCGTGGACGGCAACTCCACGGACGGCACCGTCGAAGTGGCCCGCGAGCTGTGGCCCAAGGTCAAGGTCGTCGAGCAGCGGGGCAAGGGCAAGGGGGACGCCCTGATCACCGGGTTCGAGGCGTGCACCGGCGACATCATCGTGATGGTCGACGCGGACGGCTCGGCGGACGGCAACGAGATCGTGTCGTACGTCTCCGCCCTGGTCTCCGGCGCGGACTTCGCCAAGGGCTCGCGCTTCGCCAACGGCGGCGGCACCGACGACATGACCTTCATCCGCAAGCTCGGCAACTGGGCGCTGTGCACCATCGTCAACCGCAAGTTCGGCGCCCGCTACACCGACCTCTGCTACGGCTACAACGCGTTCTGGCGGCACTGCCTCGACAAGATCTCCCTCGACTGCACCGGCTTCGAGATCGAGACCCTGATCAACATCCGGGTCGTCAAGGCGGGCCTGAAGGTGCAGGAGATACCCAGCCACGAGTACCTCCGCATCCACGGCACCAGCAATCTGCGGGCCGTCCGGGACGGGATCCGGGTGCTGAAGGTGATTCTCAAGGAGCGGTCCAACCGCAAGGAGCTGCGCCGCCAGGAACATCACTCGCCGCTTCTCGACTCGGTGCGGGGAGAGGCGTCTTGAGCGATCTCGACGTCTCCGTCGTGATCTGCGTCTACACCGAGGACCGCTGGGAGGACATCCTCGCCGCGGTCTCGTCGGTGCGGGCGCAGTCCCGGCCCGCTCTGGAGACCCTGCTGGTCGTCGACCACAATCCGGCCCTGCTGGAGCGGCTGGCCAAGGAGTACAAGGAAGCCGACGAGGTGCGGGTGCTCGCCAACGCGGGCCCCCGTGGGCTGTCCGCCGGCCGCAACACCGGTATCGCCGCCTCGCACGGCGAGGTCATCGCCTTCCTCGACGACGACGCCGTGGCCGAGCGGGACTGGCTGCGCCGCTTCGCCGAGGGATACGCCGATCCCCGGGTGATGGCCGTCGGCGGCCGGACGATGCCCATCTGGGCGTCGGGGCGGCGGCCGGCCTGGTTCCCCGAGGAGTTCGACTGGGTGGTGGGCTGCACGTACCGGGGTCTGCCGGCGGGCCTGGTCCGGGTGCGCAACGTCCTCGGCGGGAACGCCTCGTTCCGTCGTACGGCGTTCGACGCGGCGGGCGGTTTCGCCACCGGCATCGGACGCGACGGCGACAAACGCCCGCTGGGCTGCGAGGAGACGGAGCTGTGCATCCGGCTCACCAGGGCCAGACCCGACGCGATCCTGCTGATCGACGACCGTGCGGTGATCCATCACCGGGTGCCCGAGGCGCGCGAGCACTTCGGGTACTTCCGCACGCGCGCGTACGCCGAGGGCCTGTCGAAGGCGCTCGTGGCGCGCAGCGTGGGCGCGGACAAGGGACTGGAGTCCGAACGCCGGTACGCCACGCGCGTGCTGCCGGCCGGGGTGGCGCGCGGGCTGCGCGACGCCGCGCTGGCCAGGCCGGGCGGCGCCGCCCGGGCGGGGGCGATCGTCGCCGGGGTGCTGACCGCGGCCGGGGGGTACGTGGTGGGGAGCGTCCGCGCCCGCCGCGGCGGAGCGGCCTTCACCGTCGCCGCGATCGAGGGGGCGGCCGATGACCGAGGGGGGAGCTCATGACCGAAGCACCCGTGCCGATTCTCATGTACCACTCGGTCGCCACCGCGCCGAACGACGCCACCCGCGCGCTGTCGGTGGCGCCGGAGGCGTTCTCCGAGCAGATGGCGCTGATCGACGGCCTGGGTCTGACTCCGGTCAGCACCGGTGATCTGGCGGCGGGTTGGCGCTCGGGGCGCCCACTGCCGCCGCGTCCGGTGCTGATCACGTTCGACGACGGCTACGAGGGCGTGCACCGGCACGCGCTGCCCGTGCTCGCCAAGCACGGCTTCGCCGCCACCCTGTTCGTCTCCACCGGCTGGATCAGGGGCGCGTACGACGCCGGGGACGCCCTCGACACCATGCTCGACTGGGACCAGATCCGCGAGATCGCCGCCGCGGACGTGGAGATCGGCGGCCACAGCCACACCCACCCGCAGCTCGACCAGCTCGGCGACGAGCGGCTGCGGCACGAGCTGGCCCACTGCAGGGACATCGTCACCGACGAACTGGGCAGCGCCCCGGTCTCCTTCGCCTACCCCTACGGCTACTCCAGCCGCCGGGTGCGCGAGGCGGTCCGGGAGACGGGGTACGCCCAGGCGCTCGCCGTCGGCAACGCCCTCGCGCGCCGCCGCCAGGGCCCGTACGCCCTGCAGCGGGTCACCGTGCGCCGCTCCACCGGGATCGAGGAGTTCGAGCGGCTGGTCGAAGGCCGTTCGATCGCCCGCCACTTCGCCAGGGACCGTGCCCTCACCAAGGGGTACGCCATGGTCCGCAGAGCACGCCAGGTCCGCCGGAAGGCCATCCGTTCCCGTGTCTGACACGACGACCACGACAACCCAGCCGCAGTCCGCGAGCGAGGCGCCCGAGCAGTCGGGGCGCCGCCTTCGCCTGCCCGGCATGGGCAGGGGCGGTGGCAGCCAGCTGTTCCGCAACGCCTACGCGCTGATGCTGAACACGGGCATCTCCGCCGTCCTGGGCCTCGGCTACTGGCTGATCGCCGCGCGCTACTACTCCGACTCCGCGGTCGGCCAGGGCTCGGCCGCGATCGCCGCGATGAAGCTCCTCGCGGGGCTGACCGCGGTGACCCTGACGGGCGCCCTGGCCCGCTTCATCCCCGTGGCCGGCCGCAGCACGGGCCGCCTCATCTTCCGGACCTACGCGGGCAGTTCGCTGGTCGTGTCGCTCGCCGCGATCGTCTTCCTGCTCACGCTGAACATCTGGGGGCCGTCCTACCGCTTCCTGCACGGACCGGTCCACGGCCTCGGCTTCATCGCGGCCGTCGTCGCCTGGAACGTGCTCACGCTGCAGGACGGAGTGCTGACCGGTCTGCGCAACGCGCCCTGGGTGCCGGTGGGCAACACCGTGTTCTCGGGGGTGAAGCTGGTCCTGCTGGTCGCCCTCGCCGCGGCCATTCCCACCACCGGTGTCTTCGCCTCCTGGGTCGCGGCCATCGCCTTCTCCGTCGTACCCCTGGGCTGGCTGGTCTTCCGCCGACTGGTGCCCCGGCACATCGAGGCGACCGAGGACCACGCCCACCCGCCGTCCGTGAAGGAGATCGGCAGGTTCCTCGCGGGCGACTACACGGGCTCGCTGTTCTCGCTCGCCGTGGTCTACCTCGTCCCGGTGATCATCGCCTCGCAGGTCAGTTCCAAGGACAACGCGTACTTCTACATCACCACCACCATCGGCGGCACGGTCAACCTGCTCGCCATCAACATGGGCGCCTCGCTGACCGTCGAGGGCTCGCACGACCCGGCCCGGCTGGCGGTCAACACCCGTGCGGCGCTCCGGCGGATGGCCCGGATCATGTTGCCGATCTGCGGCCTGATGTTCGTCGGGGCGCCGTGGATCCTCGGTGTCTTCGGGCAGGGCTACGCGGACGCCGCCACCCCGCTGCTGCGCTGGTTCGCGGTCGGCGCGCTGCTGCGGGTCGTCATGGAAACGTACTTCGCTGTCCTGCGCGCGCAGAGCCGCACCGCCGGACTCGCCTGGCTGCAGGGTCTGTTGTGCGTCCTGGTGCTGGGCCTGACGCTGCTGCTGCTCCCCCGCATGGGGCTGACCGGCGCCGGTGTCGCCGAGATATCCTCGCTCGCGGTGATCGTCACCATCGCGGCGCCGAAGCTGTACCGCACCCTGAAGGCGGCCCCGGCCGAGGTGCCCGAGGACGCGGCGCCCGACGGGGACCTCGCCGACTTGGGGACCGCCACCGTGCCGATCACCGACAAGGCGCGCCGGCGCGGCCCGGCCTGGGCCCTGGACACCGACACCCTGGCGCTCGGCATCCACGTCGACTTCGACCACCTGGAGCGCCGGCCGGATGTGCGGCCGGGGCCGGGGACGCCGCCGACGGGGACGCCCGTGGTGCGGGCCGATCACCGGCCGGCCTGGGCGAAGGCACCGGAGGTGGGGCTGCCCGTGGAGCCGGCGGCCCCGCCGCGCGAGCGCAGCCGGGCGTGGGGCAGCGAGCCCGGTTCGGAGGCCTCGGTGGGGCCGGCCGTGGTGGAGGTGGACGCGCCGTTCGGGGCCGCGTCCGCGGCGCGGGCGGCCGAGAGGGACGTACGGGAGGAGCCGTCGGCGCGGGAGCCCCGACCGCCCTCCCTCCCGTGGCGCGAGCGTCTGCACCCCACGCGGGTCGGGCTCGTCCTGGGCGGCGCGCTGGTCGCCGCGCTGCTGCTGTACTGGGTGCCCGCGCTGGGGCTCGGTGAGACGGACCTGGACGGCATGGGCGGGCTGGGCCTGATCTCGGTCCTGCCCCTGCCGACGCTCCTCGGAGCCGCCCTGCTGGTCGCGGTGTTCGCCTCCCTGCTGTGGCTGGGCCGCGAGCACAAGGCACTGCTGCTGATCACCCTGCTGGCGACCGTGGTGTCCCTGCACGCGCTGCCGGCCGTCCTCGAGACCGAGCCGCGCTTCCCGACGGCCTACCAGCACCTGGGCTTCCTGGACTACATCGACCGCACCGGTTCGGCCGTGCCCGACCTGGACGCCCGCTGGAGCTGGCCGGGGTTCTTCGCGGTGGCCGCGTTCGTGGGCCGGGCCTGCGGGGTCACGGACTTCACCGAGGTCGTCCGCTGGTGGCCGCTGACCATCCAACTCCTGTACCTGGCGCCGATGTTCCTGCTGGTGCGCTCGATGCGGGCGAGCTGGCGGGCCAAGTGGACCGGCATCTGGATCTTCGTGCTCAGCGGCTGGGTCGGCCAGGACTACTTCTCCCCGCAGGGCTTCACGTATCTCCTCTACCTGGCCTTCGTCGCGATACTCCTCGTCTGGTTCCGCGCGCCGCGCGTGATCTGGACGAAGAGGCGGCCCGGCGAGGCGGAGGTCGAGCCGGTGGACCGCCGTCAGCAGGCGGTCCTGCTCGGGGTGCTGATCGGCCTGTTCGCGGCGAGCGTCCCGGCCCACCAGCTCACCCCGTTCGTGATGCTGGGCGTCCTCACGGCGCTCGTCCTCGTCGGCAGGTCGGAACTGCGCGGTCTGCCCGTGCTGTTCGCCGTGCTGGTGGCCGTCTGGGTGGGCTTCATGGCCGAGCCCTACTGGTCGGGGCACTTCGACGACCTGTTCGGCGGCGTCGGCGGCGTCGGCAGCAATGTGTCCACGTCCGTCTCCGGCCGCATCCAGGGCGGCGACTCCACGCACAAGCTCGTGCTGTACACGCGGGTGCTGCTGGCCGGCGGTGTGATGACGTTCGCCTGCTGGGGCTGGTGGCGCCGGCGCGACCACAAGTACCGCGAACGCTCGCTGCTGGTGCTGACGTTCGTGCCGTTCCTGGGCTTCGGGATGCAGTCCTACGGCGGTGAGATGGCGCTGCGCGTCTTCATGTTCGCCGTGCCCGGCGCCGCCCTGCTGGCCGGTCTCGCCCTGTTCCCGCGCACCGGCGTCACCGCCGAGGAGCGGGACAAGGACCGGGTGAGCCTGGCTCCGCTGGCCGCGCTGCTGGCGGGCCTGCTGCTGATGGGCGGCTTCCTGGTGGCCCGCTGGGGCAACGAGCCGTTCGAGCGGGTGCGGCCCGGCGAGGTCGCGGCCATGGACTACGTGTACGCGCACGACAAGCCGACCGTGCGCCTGCTGTGGCTGAGCAACGACACCGTCAACGACGTGACGCCGGCGATGCCGTGGGGCACCAAGGACATGGAGCGGGTGAACTACGTGCCGACGCTGGCACCGGCCGACCCGGTCCTGGTGTCCGGCCTGGTCAAGGCGCTCAAGGACGCGGGCCCGAACTCGTATCTGATGATCAACGAGAGCCAGCTGACGTACCTGCGGATGGACGTCGGCTACTCCGCCACCTGGGGACCCCGGCTGATCCAGAACCTGGACCAGAGGCCCGAGTTGAAGAAGGTGTACGTCAACTCCGACGCCACCGTCTACGCCCTCGGCAAGCAGCCCGCGGGCGCGGTGCCGAAGCCCGACCCGGGTCCGATCGGGCCGCAGATCACCTGGACGCCGTGGTCGGTCGTCGGCGCCCTGGCGGCGCTGGCGCTGATCGTGATGCTGACGGCCCGCGAGGTCGTCCGGGTCGCGATGCGGCCGAGCGTGCGCCAACTGCGCTGGCTGCAGAGCAGTTTCTGGTTCTCGCTGCCGCTGCTGGCGGTGCTGCTGGCCTCGCTGGTCCAGCGGTTCCTGACGATGAAGTGACGGCGCGGTGGCTCAGCGCCTCAGCCACCGCACCTCGTAGGCCTGCATGTCGAACCGCTTGCCGTCGATCTTCGCGCTGATGGACCGGTCCAGGGTGTTGACCACCAGGACGGTCCGGCCGGTGGCGAGGACACGGACGTTGGGCACGTCGTCCGGGGCGACGGACACGGTCGTGTACGTCGTCCCGGGCGGGAACTCCTGGCTGAAGCGGGAGACGAGATCGAACATGGGGAGTTTCCCGCCCCCGCCACCGCGGTCGGTCGGTGTCCACAGGCACCCCGCGCAGCCGTCGCCCTTCTCGTCCTCCGGGTTCCAGTAGAAGCCGGAGGAGGCGCCGCCCTTGACCATGGCGATCATGCCGGCGGCCTGGACGGCGACGCGGCGGGTCTCGGACCAGCCCTTGCGCTCGTCGTTGCCGTCGGCGGGCTCGACGTAGTACTCGGCCCACCACAGTGGCAGGCCGTGGGTCCGCTGCCGCACCCACCGGCCGACGGCGGTGAACTTGTCGGTGGCCCCGAACTCGTTCGGCAGCATGTCGTCGTCGTTGGTGTAGCTGGAGCCGTCGACCACGACGAAGTCGGCGCCGGCCTTGTGCTCGTTCCAGTAGTCGAAGGCGTCCAGGACCCGCCGGTCCATGGCGCCCCAACTGCCCTTGAAGGACGAGGAGGCCTCGCCGGCGCGCGGGTCGACACTGTCCATCACCAGGTAGGGACCGCCGACCATGATGTCCTTGTCGACCTTCTTCAGGGCCTTGTAGACGAGGTTGTAGAGCTTGGTGTAACCCTCGTAGTCCCAGCGGCCCTGGGCGTCGTTCCAGAAGCCCTTGAACTCGTTCCAGACGACGAAGTGGCGTACGTCGGGATAGCGCTGGGCGACGGTCGCGGCGAGCGCGGCGAAGTCGGCGTAGTGCTCGGGCAGCGGTGCCGTCTCCAGCGCGGACCGGCTCCAGTCCGTGTTGTCGACGCCGGCCCTGCCGCCCTTCATCCAGTCCGGGGAGCAGCACAGGGTGACCACCGGGGTGCCGCCCGACCTGCGGATGAAGTCGATACGGCGGTCCATCGCGCCGAAGTCGTAACGGCCCTTCACCGGCTCGGGGTTGTCCGCCCCCCAGCCCATCAGGGCCTGGTCCTGGGGCAGTCCGCCGGCGTTCGAGATCAGCTTCTCGACCCGGTCCGTGGCGGCCGAACTGCCTTCGTCGGCGCTGTACTGGGTGTGGGTGAAGCCCCATCCGACCGCGGGGTCGTCCCGGTTCTTGGGGGTCACCGGGGTGCCGTGGACCGTGGCGCCGTTCTTCGAGGTGCCCCTGGTGCTGCCGCCGCTGTCCGGAAGCGTGTTGATCAGGGTGACGATCAGCGCGAGTGCGGCCACGCCCACGCCGAGCAGCGCGGTGAGCCGCCACCGCAGTGTTCCCCCGGCTCCCGAACTCCACCCATGACGTCCCATCGAGGGCAACAGTAACGGGATGAACGCCACCTGGGGCAGATGTCGTGAATCCACAGTCCTGTAACAGGACGGAGCGGACACAACGCCCCCGCGGATCAGTCCCGACGCGCCACGGAAACCGGGTGCACGGGGCGGTCCCGTGCCGGATCATGGACGCCATGTCTGCGAACCCACACGACGCGCTGCCGATCCGGCTCAACGTCGACGACAGCGACTCGCCGTCCGACGTCGTCGACGCGCTGTTCCTCGGCCGCTTCGCGACGGGCGAGCAGCCGTACTCGCACGCGGCGAACATCGACCGTGTCCGCTCCGGCGCCACGCTGCTGCCGCCGGGCGCCCGCGTGCTGCGGGTGGCCCGCGACGACGACCGCAGTGCCACCCTGGCGGAGGGCGACGGCTGGACCGTGCTGATCTCCCGCTGGAACAGGGGCGCCGACGTCACGGTCACGGCCACCAGCGCCGAACTGGCCGAACAGGTCCTGGACCAGGCGACCGACGGCGCGGCGGACGAGCCCGAACCCCAGCCGGAGAACGTGACGATGGGCTTCTGGTACGTCTCCCCCAGGCGCGGCCCGCACCGCACGACCCGGCAGATCTCCGCGGGCACCTGGGAGGAGGTCCGGGAGAACTACACCGCCCCGGTGGCGGACGCGATGGACCGTCTGATGAAGACGACGCCGGAGGACATCGCGGGCCGCCTGCTCCTGCTGCACGGCCCGCCCGGCACCGGCAAGACCTCCGCGCTGCGCACCCTCGCCCGCTCCTGGCGGGACTGGTGCCAGGTGGACTGCGTCCTGGACCCCGAGAGGCTGTTCAGCGACGTCGGCTATCTGATGGACATCGCCATCGGCGAGGAGGACGGGACGGGCAAGGGCCGCTGGCGGCTGCTGCTGCTGGAGGACTGCGACGAGCTGATCCGCGGCGAGGCGAAGCACACGGCGGGCCAGGCCCTGTCCCGCCTGCTCAACCTGACCGACGGCCTGCTCGGCCAGGGCCGCAACGTCCTGGTCGGCGTCACCACCAACGAGGACCTGGAGCGGCTGCACCCCGCCGTGGTGCGCCCCGGCCGCTGTCTTGCCCGTATCGAGGTCGGCAGGCTGACCCACCGCGAGGCGGTCGGCTGGCTCGGCACCGAGGAGGGCGTGGGCCGCGAGGGCGCGACCCTGGCCGAACTCTATGCACTGCGCCGGGGCACCTCTCCGACGTCGGTGCCGGACCAGCGGGACGGAGCCGACGCGGGGCTGTACCTCTAGGACCCTGGTGTTTTGATGGGGGTATGACCCTGTTGATCGGAACGTCGGGGTGGCAGTACAAGGACTGGCGGGGCGTGCTCTACCCCGCCGGGTGTCCGACGCGGCTGTGGCTGGAGGAGTACGCCGGGCACTTCGCCACCGTGGAGATCAACAACGCGTTCTACCGCCTGCCGACGCGGGAGAACTTCGCCGCCTGGCGCGAGCGGGTGCCGCCGGACTTCGTGGTCGCGGTCAAGGCCAGCCGCTTCCTGACCCACATCAAGCGGCTCCGTGACCCGGAGGAACCGGTCGAGCGCCTGATGACGCACGCGGCGGGCCTGGGCGACCGGCTGGGCCCGGTGCTCCTGCAGCTCCCGCCGACGCTGCGGGCCGACGCGGGGCTGCTGGACGCCTGTCTGGACTGCTTCCCGCCCGGCACCCGGGTGGCGGTGGAGCCACGGCACGAGTCGTGGTGGTCGCCGGAGGTGCGGAAGGTGCTGCAGGCGCGCGGCGCGGCCCTGTGCTGGGCGGACGTGCTCTCGCGCCCGGCGACCCCGCTGTGGCGCACCGCCGACTGGGGCTACGTCCGCTTCCACCAGGGCCGCGCCCGGGCGTGGCCGCACTACGGACGGCGGGCGCTGGAGACCTGGGTGGACCGCATCGCACAGACCTGGGCGGCGGACGACGACGTGTACGCGTACTTCAACAACGACCCGACGGGAGCGGCGGTGCAGGACGCGGCGACGTTCGCGAGGGTGGCGCGAGGGGTGGGCCTGCCCGTCACGCGTACTCCCGCGACGACCGGCGTGTGATCTCCGCCGGGACGGCGCTATGCCGCGGCGGCGCAGTCCCGCGGGGCCGAACCCCGCTCAGCCGCGACGGGCCACCCCGGCGGAGCCGAACCCGCTCGGCCGCAACAGCGCACCCCGGCGGAGCCGAACCCCGCCCAGCCGCATCAGCGCACCCCGGCGGAGCCGAACCCCGCTCAGCCCTTCCCGTACCCGGCCCGCAGCGCGTCCCGAACCGCCGCCAGTGCGTCCGCCTCCGCCAGTCCCAGCCGGCGGGCACGCTCGACGTACGCCTGCGCGGCCGAGGCGAGCTCCCGTTCCGCGGCCGAGCCGGCGGCTGCCACATACGTTCCGTTGCGCCCCCGCGTCTCGATCACTCCGTCGCTCTCCAGCGCCCGGTACGCCTTGGCGACCGTGTTCGCCGCCAGCCCCAGCGACTCGGCGAGCCCTCGCACGGTCGGCAGCCGGTACCCCACCGGCAGCACCCCCGAGCGGGCCTGCTCGGAGATCTGCACCCGCACCTGCTCGAACGGCGGCGCACTGTCGTCGATGTGGATCTTCAAGGTCACGCCACCGATTGTCCCGCACCCGCCGGAAAATGAGGCGCGCCCGATGGTGTCCCCCACGTAGCGTGCGCCCACATGACAGTGAACGTGCGCGATCTGCGCCCCGACGACCCGACCGATGTCGAGGCCTTCGCCCGGGTACGGCACCTCGCCCTGCCGTACATCCTGTGGACTCCGGCCGCCATCCTCCACAACCTCGCCCACACCCCCGCCGAGGCCCGCTTCAGGTCCCTGGTGGCGGAGGAGGAGGGCGAGGTGATCGGCACGGCCCAGGTGCACCTGGCGCACGAGAGTCCGGAGCCGGGCCAGGGCATGCTCAACATCTACGTGCGTCCCGACCGCGTCCACCGCGGCGCGGGCACGCACCTGGTGCGCGCGGCGGAGCGGCACCTGACGGACCACGGCGCGACGAAGCTCCTGGCCTGGGTGCTGGACGAGCCGGCCAACCGCGCCTTCGCGGAACGGCACGGCTACCGGCCCAGCCGCTCCGCCCACTTCCTGCGACTCGACCTCACCACCGACACGCTGCCGCCGGCGCAGTCGCCGCCACCGGGCGTGGAGTTGCGCTCGGCGGCCGACCTCGCGGACGATCCGCGGCCGCTGTTCGAGCTGGACGCGGAGACGGTGTCGGACGAGCCGAGCGACGTCGACACCGAGCTGACGGACTACCAGGCCTGGGTCGAGCAGACCTGGAACCACCCCTGCTTCGACCGGGAGCTGACGACGATCGCGTTCGTCGAGGGCCGTCCCGCCGCCTTCAGCATCGCCTACACGGACGGCCCCACCGGCCGCTACGCCACCGCGATGACCGGCACCGCCCGCGCCCACCGCGGCCGCGGACTGGCCAAGCTCGCCAAGAACAACTCCCTGCACCGTGCCCGTGCGGCCGGCTTCAGGGAGGCCCACACGGGCAACGACACCGACAACGGTCCGATGCTGGCGATCAACAAGTGGTTCGGGTACGAGATCGCCGCGTCGGAGGTGCGCTATGTCCGCGAACTCGGCTGACCTCAAGCGCCGGTTGACCGTCGTCCTCGTCAAGGCGGGCCGTACGAAGATCCGTTACGACGCCGGGCTGCTCGGTGACGACGGCAACCGGATCGCCGTGCGCGCCCCCTGGGCGGGCACCGGCACCCGCGACTTCGGCTTCGTCCGCTTCGAGGCGGGTGACGTCTTCACCGAGTACTACTGGCGGGACCGGTGGTACGCGGTGAAGGAGGTCCGGGACGGCGCGGGGGCGCTGAAGGGCTGGTACTGCGACATCACCCGCCCGGCGGTCCTCTCCGGCTCGGAGCTGGTCGTCGAGGACCTCGACCTGGACCTGTGGCGGTCCGCCGACGGCACGGACGTGCGCCGTCTGGACGAGGACGAGTTCGCGGACAGCGGCCTGCGGGAGACGGACCCGCCGGCCGCGGCCGCCGCGGTGGCCGCCCTGGAGGAGCTGGAGGCGCTGGCCCGCGACGACGGCTTCGGCGCCCTCCTGGCCTGAGCCCTACTCCAGGACCGCCACCACCGCGTACCGCTCGTCCTCGACCTCCTTGCCCCACAGCGCCGACTCCTGCGACAGCCGCTCCAGCCGGACGTCCCCGGTGAGCGGCGCGAGAAGGGCCGTGAGGTCGTCGGCGGGTATACCGACCGGGCTGACCGTCCCCCACACCCCCTCGACCAGCACGAGTCGTCCTCCCGGCCGCAGCAGGCCGCGCCAGTGCCGCAGGGCCCGGCCCGGGTCGGGCAGGGCCCACAGCACGTGCCGTACGAGGACGACGTCGAAGCGCTGCTCCCCCACCGGGGGTGCAGCCGCGTCACCGACGAGGAACACCGCGTCACGGCCGGCCAGCTTGGCCCGCGCGAGAGCGACCATGGCCGCCGAGCCGTCCACGCCGGTGACGCGGTGTCCCTGCTCGGCGGCGAGGAGCGACAGGGAGCCGGTGCCGCAGCCGAGATCCAGGACGTCGCAGGGCCACTCGGGCAGCCAGGCGGTCAGCCGCCGCGCCCACGCCCGCCGTACGTCCGGATCGCGCAGGCCGTGGTCCGGCTCGTCGTCGAAGGAGGCGGCCTCCGTGTCCCAGTCCACGTCGGTGGCCGCGTCGGTCCCGGTCGCGGCCCTGTTCAGACCTTCACTGTGATCCGTCATGGACCCAAGAGTGACACCCGCCACTGACAGTCGAATCGTGACAGCCGCCACTGACAGACCCGCACCGATGAGTCACCCTCCCGGGAAAGGTCTACCTCCGTGAGAACGCGGAACCCGGTAGGCACTGAAGGAGGCAGCCATGCGCCGGACAACTGTGCAGAAGCCCCTGAGGAAGACGGACTCGCGCAGGGTCCGGGAAGAGGCCGACGAGCGTCCCGCCGGTCGTCCGGAGGTGCGCAAGGACATCGCGAGAACGTGGTGGCCGAACGGGTGAGGACCGCCGTCGGCGCCGGTCGTCAGTCCAGCCGCTTTCGGTAGCGGATGCGGTCGTAGGGGCCGTCCACGCGCCGCCCCACGACCTCGTAGCCGTACTTCGGGTAGATCTTCTGGTTCTCGTGCATCAGGGCGTTCGTGTAGAGCCTGACCTCGGGAAGGCCGAGCGCACGCGCGTGTGCGTCCACGAAGTGCAGCAGTCGTCGCCCCACGCCGGTGCCGTGCACGTCGGGGTGGACGGCGATGCTGTCGAGGAACAGATGGTCGTCGTGTTCCTCCAGGACGACCAGCCCGATGACGGGCTCTCCCGTCACGAACACCTTTCCCGCCGCCACGTTCGCCGCGTGGTCCGCCTCCATGGGCACCGGCACCACCCCGATCCGCTCGATGTAGCGGTGGTACGCGGCGTCGGTCACCTCCTTCACGGCCGCCACGTCGGAGGCGACGGCCGCCCGGATCCGCTCATCTCCCATGCCGACACGGTACCTACCTGATCTCCGTCTCAGCACTCCCTTAACGCGAGCATAAGGATCTCTCGCACCCGCCCCCAGCAGGCGATTTCACGGTTTCTTGGATACGGCTCCCGATCGCTTGTGATCGGCGCCGACCAGACCGGAACCGTTCCGAGGAGATTCCGCATGCCCGCACGCCGCCGCACGGTCGCCACGATCGCCGCCCTCGGCGCCGCTCCGCTCGCCCTGACCGCCCTGGCCGCCGCCCCGGCGTCGGCGCACGGGACGATGGGCGATCCGGTCAGCCGGGTCGCCCAGTGCTACGCGGAGAACCCGGAGAGCCCGAAGTCGGACGCCTGCAAGGCGGCGGTCGCGACCGGCGGCACCCAGGCGCTCTACGACTGGAACGGCATCCGCATCGGCGACGCGAACGGCCGCCACCAGCAGCTGATCCCGGACGGCAAGCTGTGCAGCGCGAACAACGAGGAGTTCAAGGGTCTCGACCTGGCGCGCGCGGACTGGCCGGCGACGAGCGTGCGCAGCGGGTCGTACACCTTCAAGTACCGCGTGACGGCCCCGCACAAGGGCACCTTCAAGGTGTACGTCACCAAGGCGGGATACGACCCTGCCAAGCCCCTGGCCTGGTCCGACCTGGACATGGAGCACCCGGTCGCGACCGCCACCGACCCGGCTGCCTCGGGCGGCTTCTACACGTTCTCCGGCACGCTCCCCGAGCGCTCCGGCCGGCAGCTGCTGTATGCGATCTGGCAGCGCTCGGACAGCCCCGAGGCCTTCTACTCCTGCTCGGACGTCACGTTCGGCGCGGGCGCCGGGAACACCGCGGGCACCGGTTCGGGGGGCGGCTCGTCGCCCGCGCCCACCGCCTCCGCGCCTTCCGACGAGCAGATCGAGGCGGGGGCCGGCAGATCGACGGTGGAGCATCACGGGCACGGCGACCAGGACGCCGCGACGTCCGCGGACCCCACTCCGGTCAACGCGCCCGAGGCGGCCGGTGCTTCGGAGAGGCTCGCCGAGACGGGAGGCGGCGGCGACACCCCGTACCTCGCCGTGGGCGGTGCGGCCGCCCTGGCGCTCGGTTCGGCCGCCCTGTTCGCCTCGGTCCGCCGCCGCGCGAACGACGGCGGACGGCAGGGCCGCTAGTACGGCCACGGAGGGCGGGGCCCGTCCGGCGGCTCAGGCCGGACGAGCCCCGCTCGTGCGTCAGCTCAGCACCGACGCGCAGGTGGTCGCGGTGGCGTGCGCGGGGTCGAGCGCGTTGGCCACCTCATGGAAGGCGATCCGGTCGGTGAGACCGATCAGGACGTGTTCGGAGAGGTCCAGCGAGCACAGGTTCTGGATGAGGACGTTGTGCACGTCGGAGCCGCTCAGGAACTGGCTCGTGTACGGCGTGACGACCTCGTCGTACTTGCTGGCGATGACCGTGTAGTGGACGCCGGGGACGGTGTCGCCGCCGGCGTTGAGCTTGGTGAGGAAGGCGGAGCCGGCCATCTGGTCGGCGAGGCCCGGGGTGGCGGCGTTGAGCAGGTCGGCGGCGCCCGGGAAGTAGGGCAGCAGCTTGGTCAGACCGTTCAGGTCGGTGCCGTGGTTGTCGGGCGCGATGCCGACCAGGGCGTTCACCTTGGCGGCTCCGCCGAGGAACCTGAGGTAGTAGCGGGGCATCATGCCGCCCTGCGAGTGGCCGACGAGGTCGGCCTTGGCGGCGCCGGTGGCGGTGAGGACCTTGTCGACGAAGGCGGAGAGCTGCCCGGCCGACTTGTCGATGGGGCCGAGGCCGTAGAAGACGGGGACGCCGGAGAGCTGGCCGTAGTCCAGGGAGAAGACGCAGTAGCCGCGGTCCTCCAGGTAGGGCGCGAGGCCCAGCCAGTTGTCCACGGAGTTGCCGAGGGTGCCGTGGACCAGGACGACGGGGCGGGGATGGGCGGCGGAGGGCTTGCAGGAGTAGTCGTTCCAGCCGCTCGACGGTGCGGTGGCGGCATGGGCGCTGGTGGCGGGGACGAGGGCGACCGCGGCGGTCAGCAGCACCGCGGCCAGGGCTCTGAGCACTCGGTTCCAGGGCAGCATCGTGTGATCTCCTTGCGGCTCAAGGGAGTTGCGATGGCCTTACGCCCTGTGATCCGGATCACGAAGGATGCTGTTCACTCGTCAAGTTACGGACGAGTAGTGCAAGTGTGAAGTTACGCGTCAGTAAAAACTTCCAGTGATAACCGACTCGCCGGTAGCTGCCGATGAACCGTCACCAGGCGGGCCTGATCGGACCATAGGGCGCAATGCGTCCCAATTGCTCGCGCAACGCCCGCACTTCACCCTCACCGAGTACGTCCGCCCACTCCCGCACCACTTCCGCCGCGGCCGCCTCCGCGGCCCGGGTGCAGGCCCATCCCCGCTCGGTCAGCACGACCAGCCGCGCCCGCGCGTCCGCGGGGTGCGGCCGCCGCTCGGCGTACCCCTTGCGCACGACCTCGTCGACGAGCTGACTGGCGGCCTGCTTGGTGACTCCGAGATGCGCGGCGAGTTCGGTGACCGTCGCCCCGTCCGGGGCCAGCCGCGTGAAGGCGAATCCGTGCGCGGGCCGCATTCCCTCGAAGCCGCGGGCGACGACACCCTCGTTGATGCGCTGGGTGAGCTCGCCGGCGACGGCGAGCAGGGCGGCGGACAGGGCCATGGCCTCGGAGTTGTGCACGGAGGCATTGAAACACCCTTGACGGATTGGTCAAGCAGCTTGACCATAGACCCATCCCGGATGGTCAAGCAGCTTGACCATCTTCCCTCGAAGGAGAGCCATGCCCGTCATCCGCACGTCCGAAGCGGTCACCCACGAGATCCACGGCGCCCGCTTCGTCTCGTACGTCACCCCGCGCACCGGCAGCAAGGAGCTGTGCGCCTGGCGCGGGGAGATCCCGCCCGGCACCAGGGCCCCCGCCCACACCGTCAGCCGGGAGGAGATCTTCCACCTCATCGTCGGCGAACTGGTCGTCACGCTCGACGACCGCACCGACCGGATCACCGCGGGCGACACGCTGATCGTCAACCCCGGCGCGACCCTGACCGTCGAGAACCCGACCGAGCAGACGGCGATCTCCTGGGTCACCACGTCGATCGGCCTGGAGGCGGAACTGGCCGACGGCACGCGGCTCACGCCTCCGTGGGCCAACTGACCTGCCGCCCCGGGGACGTCACGCCGCCAGCGCCCCCGGGATCACCGCCCCCGGCCCGAACTTCGCCCGCACCCGGTCCGCGGCCTCCTCCACGCGGCGGACCTTCTCGTCCACGGGGTCGAAGGTGAGCTGATGGGAGGCCTGTTCGGCGGGAGCGAGGGACTCGGCGCGCAGCACGAGGGCGCGCACGCGGGCGCGCTGCAGGCCGAGGGCCTCGTACATGGCGTACGTCGTCCTCGTCAGGGCGGCGGAGTGCGCGGTCGGCTCGCGCAGGGTGCGGGTGCGGGTCGTCGCGGTGCGGTCGGCGTAGCGCACGGTGAGGGTGAGGGCGCCGCAGACCTTGTCGAGGGCGCGGAGCCGGGCGCCCAGTTCCTCGGCGGCCGACAGCAGGGCGCGGCGATGCCGGTCCGGGTCCAACTCGTCCAGGGGGAAGGGCCGTTCGGTGGCGAGGGAGCGTGAGACGCCGTTCGGGACGACCCGGCCGCGGTCGACGCCGTTCGCCTTCTCGTGCAGTTCGCGGCCCGCCCGCGCGCCGATCAGGCGCTGGAGCGTGGAGAGGGGGGCGGCCGCCACCCGGCCCAGGGTGTCGAGGCCGTACTCGCACAGGGTGCGGCTCGTCGCCGTACCGACCCCGGGCAGCACGGCCACCGGCCGGTTCGCGAGGAACGCCGCCACGGCGTCCTCGGGCACCGCGCACGTCACGCCCGGCCGGGCGTCGCGCAGGGCCACGCGGGCCAGCATCGGCCCCGGTCCGGCGCCGATCACGCAGTCGACGCCGTGCAGGGCGAGGGCGCGGACGCGGATCACCGAGGCCAGCTCGACGGCGCTGCGCCCGAAGTACCTTTCGGCGCCCCGCAGATCGGCCAGCACCCCGTCCGGCGGCAGCGCCTCCACGACCGGGGTGAACTCCTCCAGCAGGCCGAGCAGCCCCGGCAGAGCCGCCTCGCCCGCCGGCGGCAGCTGGAAACGTACGCACAGAACGGTCATCCCGCACTCCCCGGACTCTGGTGCCACAACTTCCTTCCCACCGCGGGCCCTTCGCCCGCGGGGCGCAGATCCGCCCAGGGGTGCATCTCGTACCCCGTGGGCATGCGGATCCTCCGGTCCTCCATCGGGTCGCGGGCCGCGGAGCCCGCGGGCGCCGGCTGTCCGTCCGATCCGGCGAGCCTCGCCGGTGACGAACCGCCGCCGTCCGCGGGCGGCTCCGCGAGCCGGGCCGCGACGCCGTCCAGCCCTTCCTCCTCGCGCACCTCCAGCAGTTCGGCGAGGTTCCAGGCGGCGGCCCCGACCACGCTCAGGCTGCGCGGTCCGCGCCGCTGCACGACCCCGCGCACCAGCAGCAGCCAGGAGTGGAAGACGGTGTGGGCGCAGGTGTCGTGGGAGTCGTCGAAGAAGGCGAGGTCGACCAGGCCCGTGCCGTCGTCCAGGGTCGAGAAGATGACCCGCTTGCCGGACCGGATCGGCGGCGTCTGGGTGGCCGCCTTCGCGCCCGCGACCAGCACCGTCTCCCCGTGCCGCACCTCTCGCAGCCGGCGCGCGGAGACCACGCCCAGCTCGTCGAGGAACGCCCGGTGGTCGTCCATCAGGTTGCGCGAGGCGTCCATCGACAGCACGCCCAGTTCGGCGCTGAGCTTCTCCGCCTCCGACAGGTCCGGCAGCCCGGCCGGAGCGGTCTTGCGCCCTCCCGCCAGCGGGAGTTGGCCGCCGCCCCCGCTCCGGGCGCCCCGGTGCAGTTCGGTCAGGTGCAGTTGCAGATCGCGGCGGTTGGCGCCGAACGCGTCCAGGGCGCCGACCTGGGCGAGCCGCCCGGCCAGCGGCCGGCTCGGCCGGGCCCGCTCCCAGAAGTCCAGCAGGGAGGCGTACGGCCGGCCCTGGGCGATCCGTTCGGCCTCGGCCTCGCTGATGCCGTGCACGTCGGAGAGTGCCAGTCGCAGACCCCACACCCCCTCAGATTCAGACACCAGTTCGATACGGTGTGCGACCGCCGACTTGTTCACATCCAGCGGCAGCACCGGCACCCCGCGCCGCCGCGCGTCCGCCAGCAGCAGCCGCTTGGGGTACATCCCGGGGTCGTGGGTGAGCAGCCCCGCGTAGAAGGCCGCCGGATGATGCGCCTTCAGCCACGCCGACTGGTACGTCGGCACGGCGAAGGCGACCGCGTGCGCCTTGCAGAAGCCGTACGACCCGAAGGCCTCGACGATCTCCCAGGTGCGCTGAATCGTTTCTGCGTCATATCCGTTCGCCGCCGCGTGCTGGGCGAACCACACCTTGATCCGCCCCTGCGACTCCGGGGCGGACAGCCCGCGCCGGATCCGGTCCGCCTCGCCCCGCCCGCAGCCGGTCATGACGGCGACGATGTCGATGATCTGCTCGTGGAAGACGACGACCCCGTACGTCCCCTTCAGCGGCTCGGTCAGATCCCGGTGCGGATACCTGACGGGCGCCCGTCCGTGCCGCGCCTCGATGAACGGCCGCACCATGTCGGCGGCGACCGGACCGGGCCGGAAGAGGGAGATGTCGACGACGAGGTCGTGGAAGGTGGCCGGCTGCAGCCGCCCCACCAGGTCCCGCTGGCCCGGCGACTCGATCTGGAAGCAGCCCAGCGTCTCGGTGGACCGGATGAGCCGGTACGTCTCCGGGTCGCCCGGCGCCAGCGCGTCCAGGTCGATCCGCTCCCCCGTCGCCCGCTCCACCTCGGCGACCGCGTGCGCCATCGCCGACTGCATCCGCACGCCCAGGACGTCGAGCTTGAGCAGCCCGAGGTCCTCCACGTCGTCCTTGTCGAACTGCGACATGGGCAGTCCCTCGCCGCTGGTCGGCATGACCGGCGTACGGCCGAGCAGGGACGCGTCGGACAGCAGCACCCCGCACGGGTGCATGGCGACCCCGCGCGGAAGGGCGTCGAGGGCCTCGACCAGTTCCCAGAGCCGTCCGTACTTCTCCTGCTCCCCCGCCAGCCGCCGCAGTTCGGGCAGCTCCGCCAGCGCCGCGCGGGCGTCGCGCGCCCGGATGTGCGGGAAGGACTTGGCGACCCGGTCGATCTCGGCGGGGTCCATGGACAGGGCCGCGCCCACGTCCCGGATGGCATGGCGGACGCGGTAGGTCTCCGGCATCGCGACGGTGGCGACCCGTTCCTCGCCGAACCGGCCGATGATCGCGCGGTAGACCTCCAGCCGGCGCGCGGACTCCACGTCGATGTCGATGTCGGGCAGCACGACCCGCTCCTTGGACAGGAAGCGCTCCATCAGCAGCCCGTGCTCGACCGGATCGGCGTTCGCGATGCCGAGGAGGTGGTTGACCAGGGAGCCGGCCCCGGAGCCGCGCGCGGCGACCCGAATGCCCATGTCCCGTACGTCGTCCACGACCTGAGCGACCGTCAGGAAGTAGGAGGCGAAGCCGTGGTGGGCGATGATGTCCAGCTCGTGGTGCATCCGCTCCCAGTATTCGCGCTTTCCCGCGTGGCCGCGCAGCACCATCCCGGCCGCCGCCCGGGAGGCGAGCGCCCGCTGGGCGGTGCGGCGGCCCGCGCCGACCAGATGCGGCTCGGGGAAGTGGACGGAGCCCATGCCGAGGTCGTCCTCGGGGTCCACCAGGCACTCGGCGGCCGTGGCCCGCGTCTGCTCCAGCAGCCTGCGGGCGGTGTCGCGCCGGAAGCCCGCGGCCTCGACGACGCGCTCGGCGACCCGGAGCATGTCGTCGGCGCCCTTGAGCCAGGCCGCACCGGAGTCCAGCTCCCCCGCGGGGTCGATCGGGACGAGCCGGCGGGCCGCGTCCAGGACGTCGGCGACCGGGCCGAGGCCCGGGTCGGCGTAGCGGACGGCGTTGCTGAGCACCGGCCGGACGCCCTGCTCGGCGGCGAAGCCCACGGTACGGGCGGCCAGGCGCAGCGAGCCGGGGCCGGTGCCGGTGCGGCCGTGCCAGACGGCCTCCAGGCGCAGGGCGTCGCCGTAGATCTCCCGCCAGGCGGCGAGGAGCCCGGCCGCGCGGTCGGGGCGGCCGGCCGCCAGTGCGCGGCCGACGTCGGAGGCGGGGCCGAGCAGGACGGTCAGACCGTCGGCGTGGTTGGCGTCCCAGGACAGCAGGGGCTGGGTTTCGGCGGTGTGGGCGGCGGTGACCAGACGGCACAGGTCGGCCCAGCCGCGGGCGCCGTCGCGGGCCAGGAAGGTGACGCGGGGTGTCGACTCGTCGACGAAGGCGCCGCCGCGTACGGGGGTGCGGCGCCTGTCCCGTCGTACCGGATCGTCCTTCCGGATCCGGGCGGGCGGCTCCACCGCGAGTTCCGCGCCGAACAGCGGGCGGACGCCCGCCTTCGCGCAGGCCTTGGCAAAGCGGACGGTGCCGGCGACGGTGTCGCGGTCGGTGAGGGCGAGGGCGTCCATGCCCCGCTCGGCGGCGCGCTCGGCCAGCCGCTCCGGGTGGGAGGCGCCGTAGCGCAGGGAGAACCCGGAGACGGTGTGCAGATGCGTGAAACCCGGCACACGCACCTCCCGCACTCGCGAGCCCCGAACGGCTCTCGAACATCAGTTCCCGACGACACTCCCACCATACCCCCATTCTCGAACACTTGTACGGCATCCGTTCGGACGTGTCCCACCTGCGGAAACGTCCGGCAGCCCCGACGTTGGGGGCATGACGCAGACCACCGGCGCCGGCGCTCCACCCGCTCCCCGTTCGTCCTCCTTCCTCGCCGAGGTGAAGGACGCCGTCACCCCGCGGGCCACCGTGCTGGTCCTCGGTGTGATCGCCCTTCAGCTGCTGTTCATCGCCTCCTATGTGGGCGCGCTGCACGATCCGAAGCCCAGGGACGTGCCCTTCGGGGTCGTCGCGCCGGCGGCGGCCGCCCAGCAGGCGGTGACCCGGCTGGAGAGGCTGCCGGGCTCGCCGCTGGACCCGCGCGCGGTGGCCGACGAGGCGACGGCCAGGAAGAAGATCATGAACCGCGAGATCGACGGGGCGCTGATCGTGCACCCGGCCCGGACGACCGACACCCTCCTGGTCGCCTCCGGCGGCGGCACCGTCCTCGCGACCACCCTGGAGAGGTACCTCACCGTCCTGGAGGCCTCCCAGCAGCGGACGGTCCGGACGCTGGACGTGGCGCCGGCGTCCCCCCAGGACTTCGACGGGCTCACGTCCTTCTACCTGGTGGTGGGCTGGTGCGTGGGCGGCTATCTGTGCGCCTCGATCCTGGCGATCAGCACGGGCGCCCGGCCCGCCAACGTGAGCCGGGCGACGATCCGGCTGGCCGTGATGGTGCTGGTGTCGCTCGTCGGAGGGCTCGGGGGCGCGGTGATCGTGGGACCGATCCTGGGCGCGCTGCCGGGGAGTGTGGCGGCCCTGTGGGGGCTGGGCGCGCTGGTGACCTTCGCGGTGGGGGCGGCGACGCTCGCGCTCCAGGGGGTCTTCGGCATCGTCGGCATCGGTCTGGCGATCCTGCTCGTGGTGATCGCGGGCAACCCGAGCGCGGGCGGCGCCTTCCCGCTGCCGATGCTGCCGCCGTTCTGGAAGGCGATCGGTCCGGCGCTGCCGCCGGGCGCGGGCACCTGGGTGGCCCGGTCCATCGCCTACTTCGACGGCAACGACACGACCGCCGCCCTGCTGGTGCTTTCGGCATGGGCGGCGGCCGGGATCGTGATCACACTGGTGGCGGCGGTGCTGCGGACGAGGCGCCGGGGCGGGCCCCGGCCGGCTCAGACGCCGTAGTACGCCCTGCGCATCAGCTCCCGCATGTCGTCGATCATCGGCATCCGCGGGTTGGCGGGCGCGCACTGGTCGGCGTAGGCGTTCAGGGCCTGCTGCGGGATGGCGGCGAGGAAGGCCTCCTCGTCGACCCCCTCCTCCTGGAAGGAGGCCGGGATGCCGCAGCGCTCGCGGAGGTCCTCGACCGCGCGGGCGTACGACTCCACGCCCTCCTCGGGGGTCGCGGCCGGCAGGCCCAGCATGCGGGCGATGTCCTGGTAGCGCTCCGGGGCGCGGTAGGTCTCGGCCTTCGGCCACGGGGTGGCCTTGTGGGTCACCTTGCCGTTGTGCCGTATGACGTGCGGCAGCAGCAGCGCGTTCGTCCGGCCGTGGGCGACGTGGAAGGTGTTGCCCAGGGTGTGCGCCATGGCGTGGACGAGGCCGAGGAAGGAGTTGGCGAAGGCCATGCCGGCGATGGTCGACGCGTTGTGCATCCGTTCCCGCGCCTTGGGCGCCCGGGCCCCCTCCTTCACGCAGGCCTCCAGGTTCTCGAAGATCAGCTTGATGGCCTGCAGGCACTGGCCGTCGGTGAAGTCCGAGGCGTAGACCGAGACGTACGCCTCCGTCGCGTGGGTCAGGGCGTCGAAGCCGGAGTCGGCGGTGACGGTCGGCGGGAGGTTCATCGCCAGGACCGGGTCGACGATCGCCACGTGCGGGGTGAGGGCGTAGTCGGCGAGGGGGTACTTCTGGGCGGCCGAGGGGTCGGAGATGACCGCGAACGGGGTGACCTCGGAGCCGGTGCCCGACGTGGTGGGGATGGCGATCAGCTTGGCCTTGTCGCCGAGTTGGGGGAAGCGGTAGGCGCGCTTGCGGATGTCGAAGAACTTCTCCTTGGTGTCCGCGAACTCCACCTCGGGCCGCTCGTACATCAGCCACATGACCTTCGCCGCGTCCATCGGCGAGCCGCCGCCGAGCGCGATGATGGTGTCCGGCCGGAACTCCCGCATCTCGGCCGCGCCCGCCCGTACGGTGGCCAGCTCCGGGTTGGGCTCGACGTTGTCGATGTACTGCAGCAGCACCGGCTCCTCACGGGAGTTGAGGATCTCGGTGACCCGGCGCACGAAGCCGATCCGCTCCATGGTGCGGTCGGTGACGATCGTGACGCGGTGCACGTCGGGCATGGCCTTCAGATAGCGCAGGGCGCCCTTCTCGAAGTAGATCTTCGGCGGCACCTTGTACCACTGCATGTTGTTGTTGCGCCGCCCGATCCGCTTGATGTTGAGCAGGTTCACCGCGGAGACGTTGTTGGACACCGAGTTGTGCCCGTACGAGCCGCAGCCGAGGGTGAGCGAGGGCAGGAAGGCGTTGTAGACGTCGCCGATGCCGCCGAGGCTGGTCGGCGCGTTGACGATGACGCGGATCGCCTTGACCCGCTTGCCGAACTCCTCCGCCAGTTCCTCGTCCTCGGTGTGGATCGCGGCGGAGTGCCCGAGTCCGTCGAACTCGACCATCCGCATGGCCAGCCGGATTCCGTGCTCGGTGTCCTCGGCCCTCAGCGCGGCCAGCACCGGGGACAGCTTCTCCCTGGTCAGCGGTTCGCGCTCGCCGACCTCCGCGCACTCGGCGACCAGGATCGAGGTGCCCTCGGGCACGGCGAAACCGGCCTGTTCGGCGATCCAGGAGGCGGACTTGCCGACCGCCGTCGAATTCAGCCTGGCGGTGGCGCAGTTGGCGCCGTGGGCCGCGACACCGAAGAGGAACTCCTCCAGCTTCTCCTTCTCCGCGGCGGTGACGACATGGGCGCCGAGCCGCTTCATCTCGGCGACACCCGCCTCGTACACCTCCGCGTCCAGGACGATCGCCTGCTCGGAGGCGCAGATCATGCCGTTGTCGAAGGCCTTGGACAGGACGATGTCGTGGATCGCCCGGGCGAGGTCGGCGTCGGCGGCGACGTAGGCGGGCACGTTTCCGGCGCCGACGCCCAGGGCGGGCTTGCCGCACGAGTAGGCGGCCCGGACCATCGAGTTGCCGCCGGTGGCGAGGATGGTGGAGACGCCGTCGTGGTTCATCAGCAGCCGCGTCGCCTCCATCGACGGCTCCTCGATCCACTGCACGCAGCCCTCCGGCGCACCGGCGGCGATCGCCGCGTCCCGCACGATGCGTGCGGCCTCGCGCGAGCACTTCTGGGCGTTGGGGTGGAAGGCGAAGATGATCGGGTTGCGGGTCTTCAGGGCGATGAGCGCCTTGAAGACGGTGGTGGAGGTCGGGTTGGTGACCGGCGTCATCGCGCACACGACACCGACGGGCTCCGCGATCTCGGTGACGCCGGTGAGCTCGTCGCGGTGGACGACGCCCACCGTGCGCAGACCGCGCATCGAGTGGGTGACGTGCTCGCAGGCGAAGATGTTCTTGACCGCCTTGTCCTCGAACAGTCCGCGCCCGGTCTCCTCGACGGCCGCGCTCGCCAGTTCCCCGTGCGCGGCGAGCGCCGCGAGGGACGCCTTCGTGACGATGTGGTCGACCTGCTCCTGGTCGTACGACTCGAACCGGCCCAGCGCCTCCAGGGCACTCTCCACCAGTTCGTTCACCCGGTCCACGACCTGCATGTCAGGCCTCCTTCGTCCCAGCCTTCTCCGACACCTCCATTCGATATCGGTGGCGATCGATCATCGATACGAGAACGGCCCCAATGAAAGGAAGAAGGTCCCTGCAGGTATGGCGGAAGGTCCCGGACGCGCCGGAGAGCACACGCGAGGTCCCGCCCCTCGCACACGGGGCGGGACCTCGTCGGCGGCCGTGCTCAGCCGATCTGCGTCCCGGTGGCCGACAGGGCCTCGGTGACCGGCTGGAAGAACGTCTCGCCGCCCGAGGTGCAGTCGCCGCTGCCCCCGGACGTGAGCCCGATCGCCGCGTCGCCGTCGAACAGCGAGCCGCCGCTGTCGCCGGGCTCGGCGCACACGTCGGTCTGGATGAGTCCGCTGACCGTGCCCTCGGAGTAGTTCACGGTGGCGTTGAGACCGGTGACGGTACCGGTGTGGACCTGGGTGGTGGAGCCGCTGCGCGTCACCTTCTCCCCCACGGTGGCCTCGGCGGCGTGCGTGATGGCCCGCGTGGAGCCGTTGTAGAGGTCGACCGCGCTCGGGTGGTCCACGGCGGCCGTGTACTTGACCAGCCCGAAGTCGTTGCCCGGGAACTGCGAGTCGGCGTTCGTGCCGATCTGCGTCCCGCTGGAGTCCGACCAGCTGGAGATGGCGTCCGTGCAGTGCCCGGCGGTGAGGAAGTACGGATCGCCGCCCTTGGTCACGTTGAAGCCGAGCGAGCAGCGTCCGCCCGAGCCGGTGATGGCGTCGCCGCCGGCCACGAAGGGCTTGAACTCCCCCTTGGAGCGCTTGAGTTCGGCCTTGGCGCCGAGCCCGTCGACGACCTTGGACAGCTTGGCCCACGCGGCGCCCGACACAGTCCTGTCGGCGGTCACGACGACCTTGTTGCCGACCGGGTCGGTCGACCAGGACGTGCCGGGAATGGTGGCGTCCTTCGTCAGGGTCGTCCGGGCGGCGTCGAGTTGGGCGAGGGAGTGCCGGACGACTCTGGCCCTGGCGCCGGCCGCCTCGACCGTCCTCGCGGCACTCCGGTCGAGGACGTTGACGACGAGACTCTTGGCCTTCGCGTCGTAATACGTTCCCGCGGCCGCCGTACCGAGGTCGTCGCCGAGCGTCGAGGCGAGCTTTCCGGCCGCGGCGAGCGACAGCGTCCGCGGCTCGGAAGTCTTCGCGGGCTCACTTGCGTTCGCAGTCTGGAAGGTGACTCCCGCGGCCACCAGTGCGGCAATGCCCGCCCCGGCCAGGGCCGCACGCCGCCTGGGTATGCGTCGGTGCTTCAACTCACGTCCTCCTGTGGGGGGATGGGCCCGGACCGAGGTTGTGGGGACCTCGGGGGGCCGGAAGGCGTTGAACGGCGTTCACTATTCCGAGGCCGACGGGGAGCACACAAGGGCGTGTTCCGGACGCGCGTAGAACGCACTTCGCGCGCCCCTTCCCATTTGACGGTCCACGGTCACCCCGGGACTTCGCAGTGCAAACACCACGCGCGAGTGGCCCGTGCGCACTCGGTGAGGTCTAGTCCTGTCCTGAAATCGACCCCTCGGGTTCCTGATCCATCCGGGGCCCGGCGGGCGGGAGTTGCTCCTGCACCGGTTGCGGTGCCGGTTGCGACGGCTGTGCGGGAGCAGTCGGCACCGCCTGCTGCGCCTTCTCCAGGAACCTCAGCAGCTCCACCGGGAAGGGCAGGACGAGCGTGGAGTTCTTCTCGGCCGCCACCGCCACCACGGTCTGCAGCAGCCGCAGTTGCAGCGCGGCGGGCTGCTCGGACATCTCCTTGGCCGCCTCGGCGAGCTTCTTCGACGCCTGCAGCTCCGCGTCGGCGTTGATGACCCGGGCCCGCCGCTCCCGGTCGGCCTCGGCCTGCCGGGCCATGGAGCGCTTCATCGTCTCCGGCAGGGACACGTCCTTGATCTCGACGCGGTCGATGGTGACGCCCCACTCGACGGCCGGGCTGTCGATCATCAGCTCCAGCCCCTGGTTGAGCTTCTCGCGGTTGGAGAGCAGATCGTCCAGCTCGCTCTTGCCGATGATGGACCGCAGCGAGGTCTGCGCCATCTGCGAGACCGCGAACCGGTAGTCCTCCACCCGGACGACCGCCTCGGCCGGCCCGGTCACCTTGAAGTAGACGACGGCGTCCACCCGCACCGTCACGTTGTCCCGGGTGATGCCCTCCTGCGCGGGCACCGGCATCGTCACGACCTGCATGTTGACCTTCTGCAGCCGGTCCACGAACGGCACGATCATCGTGAACCCGGGTCCGCGCACCTCGGGCCTGAGCCGCCCGAGCCGGAAGACCACACCCCGTTCGTACTGCTTGACGACCCGCGCCGCCGCCATCACGTACACCGCTCCGGCGGACGCGAGGGTCACTCCCGCCGCCACCAGCTCCTCGACCATGCCGGCCCCCCAGGGGACTGAGCTGAGCCCTACCCGACACTCGACGGTAACCCCGGGCCGGGACAAGAGGGAGCCCCCGCACGCCGTTCGCGTGCGGGGGCCACTGAAGGGAGACGTCAGCCGATGCTCACGCCGTAGTAGCTCAGCGCCTCGGTGACCGGCTGGAAGAAGGTCGTGCCGCCGGAGGTGCAGTTGCCGCTGCCGCCGGAGGTCAGACCGTAGGCCACGGTGCCCGCGTACAGCGGACCGCCGCTGTCGCCGCCCTCGGCGCAGACCGTGGTCTGGATCAGACCGGAGACGACGTCGCCGCTGCCGTAGTTGACGGTGGCGTTCAGCGCGGTGACCCGGCCGCTGTGCGTGCCGGTGGTGGAGCCGCGGCGGTAGACGGTCGTGCCGACGCTCGGGGTGGCCGCGCTGGTGATGGTCTGGCTGCCGACCGTGCTCGGGTGCGAGACCGAGGAGTTGGTGTAGCGCACCAGGGCGAAGTCGTTGCCCGGGAAGCTGTAGCTCACGTTGCTGCCCAGCACCGTGGTGTGGCCTGAGTTGGAGTACCAGGTGGAGGCGACCTCACCGCAGTGACCGGCGGTCAGGAAGTAGTAGGTGCTGCCGCTGTGCACGTTGAAGCCGAGCGAGCAGCGGTAGGAGCCGCCGTAGATGGCGTCGCCGCCGGAGATCAGGGGCTTGAACTGCCCGGCCGAGCGCTTGATGGTGAGGGCCCCGGCTTTGCTGCCGGCCTCACGCTTGATCTTGGCGATCTCGGCCTTGGAGACCGTGCTGTCGACGGTGACGACAACGCGGTTGGTCGAGCTGTCGACGGCCCAGGCGGTGCCCGGGACGTCTGCCTTGAGCACCGAGCCGCTCACACCCTTCAGGGCGGAGGCGCTGAAGGTGGTGGGGGTCTCGGACGCGTTCGCGCTGGGGACCGCGAACGCCGCGGCGGCCACGAGGCCGGTGGTGACGGCGATCAGCCGGCTCCGTCTCGAAATGCCACTGCGAGGGGTGGTGCGCTTGATCCTCACGTTCGTTCCTCCCAAGGGGAAGTCGGGGGGCCCGCGTGGGGTCGGGGCCCCGTGAGGCGCAGCCGGGGACTCGGCGTCCGGATTGCGGACACACATGCCCCTGACAAGCGCTTGCCGGGAGTATTCGGCCGAACGACCGGTAGCCGCAAGGGCGCCTTTCGGTCGTCGAACAGTGAACGAGCCACGGGTTTTGGCCACGCACGCCCTGGTTCGGACCAGGTTGCGACCGCGGCCGACCGTCGTGCGCCCGTCGGCCACAAGACCGGCTCTGCGGAGGCTCAGGGAGCGTCAACTACCCCTGGTTCAGGTGAAGTCGGGAGAGTGGCGGACCCCCGGAGCACGGCCGCCCGACCCACCGTCGGCGGCACGTCGGCGCCGTGGGCGGTCCAGGCACCCGAGGATGTCCGGAATTCGCCCGTCCGGATCCGCTTTCCGGTTCGCCGCGTCTCACCCGGCCGTCACGGCACGCGGTCCGCCCCGCGTGGCCGTCCGCCGTCCGGAAGTCGCGGCCCGGTCGCCGACCACCTCGTCCATCAACGCCCCGAGCACATTGCGCACCGACGCTCGTTCCCGCGCGTCGCACTCGAGGACCGGAACCTCGACGTGCAGGCCCAGCGCCTCCCGTACGTCCTCCAGTTCGAACCGCTCGGCGCCGTCGAAGCGGTTCACCGCCAGCACGAAGGGCGTGCCGTGGGTCTCGAAGTAATCGACCGCCGGGAAGCTCTCCTCGATCCGGCGGGGGTCGGCGAGGACGACGGTCCCGAGCGCGCCCTCCACCAGGTCGTCCCACAGGAAGGAGAACCGGCCCTGCCCGGGCGTCCCGAACAGATACAGCGCGATGGTCGGATCGAGGGTGATGCGGCCGAAGTCCAGGGCGACGGTCGTGGTGGTCTTGGACTCGACCCCGTCGAGGGAGTCGACGCCCACCGAGACCTCGGTGATCGCCGCCTCCGAGTCCACCGTCTCAAGCTCCGAGATCGCCCCGATGAACGTGGACTTCCCGGCCCCGAGCCCTCCGCTGACCACGATCTTCACGGCAAGCGGCACGACCCTGTCACAGCGCCCGGACATGATCCCTGATCCTCCATGTGCCGCCGTTCGAGCGTCAGCGTCGCCCCGCCTACGACGAGTTGTACGTCCGCAGGCGCGCCGCCGTTCACCGCGGACGTACAGGACTCGGCGGTCTCGTCCGTCGAGGACTCAGCAGTCGCAGCCGCAGTCGCAGCAGTCGCACCCGTCGCAGCAGTCGCAGTCGCAGCAGTCACAACAGTCGCCGCAGTCGGTGCCGTTGCACAGACCGTCCTTGCGCTCGCGGCTCCACGGGTCCTCGTACTGGCCGCAGCACAACTGGCACGTGCAGGCCAGGCCCGCCCACACCGCGCACCCGGCGAGCAGCCCGCGCCGGTCACGCCGGGGCGGCCCGGACGGCGGCCCGCCCGGATGACCGGGCGGCGCGTACGGTCCGGCGAGCGAGGGTGCCGCGCCGTGTGCGCAGGAGGTGGTCCCGAAGGCCCGGTCGACGGAGGCGCGCAGTTCGTGCACGAGCAGCCGGTGTGCCAGCCTGCCGTCGGTGAACTCCGCCTCCCGCAGGGCGAGCCTTATCCCGTGCAGCGCGTCGTCGGCCAGCCGCCGGGCCTCGGTGAGCGGGGTCCCCGTCGCGGTGAGCGGGTTCCAGGCACCTGACGCGGCGTCGGCCTCCCGGTCCTCCACGGCGTCCAGCAGATGCGCGAGCCGTCCGAAGAGCCGTCCGGCCTCGGCGAGCGGCACGGCGTTCACCGGGCGCCCGGCCAGCACCGCCGTGTGCGCGAAGGCGGCGGCGGTCGCGGTCTCGGTCGGCTCGGTGACCGTCAGGACCGGCGTTCCGGGCCCGGCGAGGGCCTCGATGCCCGCCTGCCGGTCCACGGCATCGGTCAGCACCGTCGTGTCGAAGCCGACGCCGGATCCGCTGCGGATCCCCGCGGCATCCCAGTTCGCGGCCACCCGGCGCGCGGCGAACGCCACCGGCCCGCGGGCCAGCAGCCCGTCGCCGTCGGCGACATGGTCACGCACCTTGGCCGAGGCGAGCACCAGCGAGACGGCGGCCGCGAGCCGCGCGCCCTCACCCTGAGCGACGGAGGCGGTGCGCATTCCGCGCAACGGACAGGGTCCCGCAGTCCGCCGCCGATTGCCCATCCGCTCGGCCTGAGCTTCCGTCAGAACCGATATCAGCAGCCCGTCGTAGTTCGTCACGAGCCGCGCGAACTGTCCGTGATCCTTGCGCAGGGCGAGACACAGCCCGCACAAATGCGCTGTCCACTGGGTTTTGAGGCTCTCCCCGAGCCGATGGATACAGGGCCTGACGATTCCGAACACGACGTTCCCCCCGTGGCGCGTGTGCCATCCGATATGCGGTGAGCTGCCGCATCGTATCGGCCGCTCGTTCACCCGTACGCACCGCTCATCACCCGTACGCCGCGAAGAATCATATTTCACTCACAGTCAGCAGCCGTTTACCGCAGGACCCTTGGGGCACCCGGGCTCTCGACGTATTCGCTGTGCACCAGTACCGTCACAAACCCCCCGCGCGGCGTCTATCCACTTGGCGCGGCATCCGCATCATGGATGACGATAGGGATGCGGAAGCAAGAAAGACCGCTGTGAGAGGAGGCGTCCATGGGATCGGTACGCAAGGCGAGCGCCTGGCTTGGCCTCGTCGACGACAACGATGACGAGCGTTACTACGACGACGACTACTCCGAGGGGACCGAGCAGCCCGGGGATGCCTGGGTCACCGACCCGCGGGTCAAGGTGGCCTCGGACGTCGCCGAGGAGAAGGGCCGCCGCATCGGCACGGTGACCCCGGACAGCTTCCGGGACGCGCGCGCCATCGGCGAGCTGTTCCGTGAGGGCGTGCCGGTCATCGTGAACCTCACGGCCATGGAGGCCGCCGACGCCAAGCGCGTGGTGGACTTCGCGGCCGGGCTGACCTTCGGCCTGCGCGGCACCATCGAGCGGGTCGCGACCCGTGTGTTCCTGCTGACCCCTGCCAACACCGAGATCGTCAGCGGTGAGCCGGCCGGGCGCCGCGAGGACGGTTTCTTCAACCAGAGCTGAGGCAGGGCCGCTCACCGGCCCTGCCCCCGCGCAGGGTTCACCGGAAGGCGTCGAGCCCGGTGAGCGCCTTGCCCAGCACGAGCTGGTGCATCTCGACGGTCCCCTCGTACGTCAGCACCGACTCGAGGTTGGTCGCGTGCCGCATGACGGGGTATTCGAGGGAGATCCCGTTGGCCCCGAGGATCGTCCGGGCCGTCCGGCAGATCTCGATGGCCTCCCGTACGTTGTTGAGCTTGCCGAAGCTGACCTGCTCGGGACGCAGGCGGCCGGCGTCCATGCGCCGCCCCAGGTGGTGGGCGAGCAGAATCCCCTTGTGCAGTTCGACGGCCATGTCGGCGAGCTTGGCCTGGGTGAGCTGGAAGCCGCCGATGGGCCGGCCGAACTGCTCGCGTGCCTTCGCGTAGTCGACGGCGGTCTCGAAACAGGACCGGGCGGCTCCCATCGCCCCCCACACGATGCCGTAGCGCGCGTGGGAAAGGCAGCTCAGCGGCCCCTTGAGCCCCACGACCTCCGGCAGCACGGCGTCGGCGGGCAACCGTACGTCGTCGAGCACGAGTTCACTGGTCACGCTCGCCCGCAGGGACCACTTGTGCTTGATCTCGGGGGCGGAGAACCCGGGAGTGTCCGTGGGCACCACGAACCCCCGGACGCCCTCCTCGGTCTGCGCCCACACCACGGCGACCCCGGCGACGGAGCCGTTGGTGATCCACATCTTGCGCCCGTCGAGCACCCAGTCGGAGCCGTCGCGCTTGGCGTAGGTCCGCATGGAGGCGGGGTCGGAGCCGTGGTCGGGCTCGGTCAGGCCGAAGCATCCGATGACCTCACCGGCGGCCATCCGGGGAAGCCACGTCTGCTTCTGCTCCTCGCTGCCGAACCGGTGGATCGCGTACATGGCGAGGGAGCCCTGCACGGACACCAGGGACCGGATCCCGGAGTCGGCGGCCTCCAGCTCCAGGCAGGCGAGCCCGTACTGCACGGCGCTCGCGCCCGCGCAGCCGTACCCGTCGAGCGACATCCCGAGCGCTCCGATCCCCCCGAGCTCCTTGGCCAGCTCGCGGATGACCGGCAGTTCGCCCTTCTCGTACCAGTCGGCGACATGGGGCAGCACACGGTCCGCGGCCCAGGCCCGCACGGTGTCCCGTACGGCCAGGTCCTCCGGTTCCAGCAGGTCGTCGATGCCGAGGGGATCGGCGGGATCGAACGGGGGCAACTTCGAGGACGCGGACATCAGAACACCCTCCGGCACACGAAAAACTAGCAGCGCTAGTCACGACTCTGGGGCCGACGTTACGACGCAGTGTCCCGCACGTCCAGTGACCCGGGGCCCGTCGTACGGATCGCCTCGGCGTCGCGGGCCTAGTGCCCGTCGTTTGGATCGGCTCGGCGTCGCGGGCCCTAGGCCGAGACCCGGGACTCGGCGACCTCCCGTGGCGCGGGCAGCTCCACCGGTGCCGCGAGCTCCGCGCACTGCATGGTCCGCGGCAGCCGCAGCGCCATCAGCGCGCCCAGCAGCAGCAGGCCCGCGCTGACCAGCAGGGTCACGTGGAGTCCGTGCACGAAGGAGTTCATGGCCGCCCGGCGCAGGGCCACGCCGACGGGCCCGCCCAGCCGCCCGGCGACGTCGTACGCCTCGCCCAGCGAGTGGGCCGCCGAGGCGGACGCCGACGCCGGTACACCGGGGACGGACGACAGCCCGGGCGCGTAGGCCGCGTTCATGACGCTGCCGAGGAGCGCGATGCCGATCCCCGCGCCCAGCTGGTACGACGTCTCCCCGATGGCCGCCGCCCCGCCGGCCTGCGCCGGCGGAGCCTCGCTGAGCATCGACTCGTAGGCGCCGAAGAGCGTGGTCTCCAGACCGAAGCCCAGCAGCAGGAACCCGGACACCAGCAGCCCCGCGTTGTCCGTCCCGCCCATCAGCGTCAGCAGCAGCACCGCGCCGGCCGTCAGGCAGAACCCGAAGGACACCATGCGGCGCGGCCCGAAGCGGCGCAGCATGCGGGCGCCCGCGAGTCCCGCCGCCATCGCCGCGAAGGTCAGCGGCAGCAGCCGCAGGCCCGTCTCCAGCGGGGACAGCCCCAGCACCAGCTGCAGATACTGGGCCGCGATCAGTTCGAGGCCCACCAGCGCGAGCATCGCCAGCACGATGCAGCCGACCGAGGTGCTGAACGCGGGCCGGGCGAACATGCCGAGGTCCACCAGCGGATGCGTACGCCGCCGCTGCCGCCGTACGAAGAGGACCATCAGCACCGCGCCGACCGCCAGCGGCAGCAGCGTGAAGACGCTGAGCGGCGGCTCCCCGCCGCCCAGGCGCTTGACGCCCAGCACCACACCGAACAGCCCGGCCGCCGCCATCAGCGCGCCGACCACGTCCCAGGGGCCGTCGGCCGCGCCCCGCGACTCGGGCAGGAGCAGCCGGCCGACCGGCAGGCTGATCAGCATCAGCGGGATGTTGACGAGGAAGACCGAGCCCCACCAGAAGTGCTCCAGCAGGAAGCCGCCCAGCAGGGGCCCCACCGCGGCGCCGACCGCGGCGACGGCGCTCCAGACGCCGATGGCGAGGGCCCTCTCCCGCCGGTCCGGGAAGACCTGGCGCAGGATCGACAGCGTGGCGGGCATGATCATCGCGCCGCCGACGCCGAGCAGGGCGCGGGCGAGGATCAGGACCTGCGGGTCGTGGGCGAGGGCCGCCACGCCGGAGGCGAGGCCGAAAAGGGCGTAGCCGAGGAGCAGGATCCGTCTGCGGCCGACGCGGTCGCCCAGCGTGCCGAAGAGGATCAGCAGCGAGGCGCAGACGAGGGGGTAGACGTCGACGATCCAGAGCAGTTCTATCGCGCCGGGCCTGAGGTCCTCGGTGACGGCGGGGACCGCCACGTGCAGCACGGTCGCGTCGAGCGCGACCAGCAGCAGGCTCATGCAGAGGACGAAGAGGACGACCCAGCGGTTGGCACCGGCCCCGGTCGCCCGACGGCGCAGCGCGAGGGCGGCCGTGGTCGTCCCGGACATGTACGTACCTCCCAGATGCTTCCTCGCGTTCGGCGGGCACATGGGGTGGGGACTCCCCATGATCTCGGCCGGAGAGGAGCGGCTGTCTCCGGCCCGCGCAAACGAAGGCGAGTGACTCGTCAGCGTACGCGAGTTCGCGCCACGGTCACGTGGCGGACATCTCAGACGCGCGAAAACTCGTGTGGCGTGCGCCACTCTCCCTCCCGGGCGATCACGCGCCGCCCGCCCGCCCGGTTGCGGTGGCCGTCGATAATCGAGCCCGTGACCGACCTAGTGACGCGCGTTGCGCCGCCCCGTGCCCCGGCCCTGCGCCGTGCGGCCCCCGCCCTGCTCGGGTACGTGGCCGTGCGCGCCCTGGGCCTGGTGGTCCTGGCGGTGTGGACCGCCGCGCGCGGCAAGAGCGCGTACACACTGCTGACGGCCCGCTGGGACGCGCTGTGGTACACGAGGGTGGCCGAGCTGGGATACGGCTACGAGGTGCGGCTGCCGAACGGCGACGTCCACTCCAACCTGGCGTTCTTCCCGCTGCTGCCCTGGCTCGAGCGGCTGCTGCACGCGGTCACGCCGCTGTCGTACGCGGGCGCGGGCTTCGGTGTGAGTCTCGTCGCCTCGCTCGCCGCGGCCTGGGGGATCTTCGCGGTCGCGGAGCGGGTGTACGGCCGCGGGACGGCGGTGTACGCCGTGCTGCTGTGGGCCGTGCTGCCCGTCGGGATCGTGCAGTCCATGGCGTACAGCGAGTCTCTGTTCACCGCGCTCGCCGCCTGGGCGCTGTACGCGGTGCTGACCGGCCGCTGGCCGGCGGCGGGGGCGCTGGCCGCGCTGGCGGGGCTGACCCGGCCGGTGGGGATCGCGGTCGTCGCCGCCGTGTGGGTGGCCGGGATCATCTCTTTCGTGCGCAGGCGAAGCTCGCCGGACCCGCACGGCGCCCGTGCGGGCGAACACGCCCCCGCGCCGGCCCGGGACGCCCGCGCGCAGCGCGTCGGGGCACCCGACGGCGCACCGGACACGCCCCGCGCCCCCGCGGTCCTCCCGGTCGCCCTGGGGATGTTCCTCGCCCCGCTGGGCGCCGCCGGCTACGTCCTGTGGGTGGGCCGGCGCACCGGCAAGGGCCCCCTGGGCTATCTCGACGTCCAGGCGGGCTGGCGCAACGGTTTCGACGGCGGCGCCGCCTTCGCCCGCTTCGTCGCCGACAGGTTCCAGTCGGTTCCGGGGGCCTTCGCGGGCGCCGCGATCATCGCCGGGGTCGCGCTGGTGCTCTGGCTGTACGCGGTCTGTGTCCGACAGCGTCAGCCGCTTCCGCTCCTGGTGTACGCCGGTGTCGTCACCGCGCTCGCCCTGTGCGCCTCGAGCTACTTCGGCTCGAAACCGCGTTTGCTGCTGCCGGCGTTCCCGCTGCTGCTGCCGCTCGCCCGGGCGCTCGCCCGCTCGCGGACGTCCAGAACGGTGCTGGTGGTGGCCGGTGTCGCCGTGCTGTCGGCCGCTTACGGAGCGTTCTGGCTGAACGGCACCGGGCCGCCATGATCGACTCGCGGGACCCGGTGAGCCCCAGGACAAATCCGGCCCAGCATTCGGTGAACGAATTCAAAAGTGCAACAAAACTGGTTCGCAGAATGATCAATGGAATTGAAGGAGGTGACCGGTCGGCATTGCGGATTCCTCGGAATTCAGGCCCCTCCTGAGAGGAATCCCACATCACATCGTCATCACAAAGACGCGGTATCGAGGGAGAACCGACCTCACTCGCTGTAACGTCGATTGGGTGCGTACCGAACGAAAGCTCACCCGTCTGGACCGGGTGTTCGCCAGACTCGACAGGGAGCCGGAACGACCGGCCCACCTCGATGTGCCCAGGATGAGCCGGCACCGGGTGGCGCTGCTCACCGGCACCCTGGCGTTCTATCTGGCGATCGTGTGGGCCGTGGTGACCACCTCGTGGCTGGTCCGGCTGGACTGGCAGGTCATGTTCTTCCGCCCGTACCAGCAGTGGTCGGGCATCCACTGGTTCGTCGACTACTACGTCGTTCTGGGCCAGCGCGGCCCGACCGCGGTGATGGTCGCCGCCTGGCTGGGCTGGCGCTCCTGGCGGCAGCACACGCTGCGCCCGCTGCTGACGCTGGGCGTCGCGCTGCTGCTGCTGAACATCACGGTCGGCGCCGCCAAGTACGGCATGGGCCGTCTCGGGCCGCACTACGCCACCACCATCGGCTCTAACGAAATGGGCCTGGGCGGCGATATATTCCCCAGCGGCCACACCGCCAATGCCGTCGTGACCTGGGGAATCCTGGCCTATCTGGCCTCCACCCCGAGAGCCCGCCGCTGGCTGTCGGCGCTGTCCGCGGTGACCTCGCTGGGCGTGGGCATGGCCACCGTCTACCTCGGTACGCACTGGCTGAGCGACGTCCTGCTCGGCTGGGCCGCAGGTCTGCTGATCCTGCTGGCCCTGCCCTGGTGCGAGCCGCTGATCGCCCGGGCCGAGGCCCGCATCCTCGATCTGCGCGACCGCCGACGCGCCCGTGGCGGCGTCCCGGCGCCCGCACCCGCGCCCGCGCCCGCCCCCGTCGGGTCACCGGTACTGCTCAATCCGCGCGCGAGCGCCCAGGAGGAGGCCGCGGCGCGCGAGCCCGCGGCCCGTTCCCCGCGGGCGGCGCCCGCCTACCTGGCTCCCGGCCCGCACACGGTCCGCTCGGAGCGCACGCCGGTCACCCCGATCGGCAGCCGCCGGCCACCGCACTCCGACCGCGTCCCGCGCGGCACGCCGACACCGGCCCGCCCCCTGACGGGTGGCTGACCGGCAGAGGACATCGGGGTCCGGTACGCACAGCCGACCCCGCACGACGAAGGCCCCGGTTCCCCGCGGAACCGGGGCCTTCGTGCCGTGTCAGCCCTTCCAGGCCCGTGCCACGCGGCCGTCCCGCACCTCGAAGTTCAGCCGGCCCGCCCGGTACTCCATGGTGATGATCGCCCCCGGCGGCAGCGGGCGCACCGTGGTCCACCCGCGCTCGCGCGCGCGCCGCTCGGCGTCCGCCGCGTCGAGGCCGACGTACGCATCCGGACTGTCCTGGGGCTCCGCCTGCGGAGCGGGATTCGGTGCCATACGGCCACGCTAGGCGCTGCCCCCCGGCCGGGGAAGGCCGGGCCGGTCCCAGGAGTCACAGATCCCCCCGCGGTCACACTTCTGTCACAGGATCACGACACGCGTTTCGACCGCGCTGCGTCACACGTACGAGCGGTTCCCCACGTCTTGCGCAGGCATTCGACCGTAATTCCCGCATGTCACGAGGCCTTGTCGAATAGCCCCGCGGAAAGCGCCGGGAGAACCGTCCCCGGACGCCCCGGCATTCGAATCCGGCCCGATTCCGGACCCCGGCCGCGGAAGCCGACACCGCATGGGAAATGCATGGATCCGACACAGAACCCCCGCACACCCCCTGCCCTGGGCACGCCGTGGCGGACCCGGGCCGCGCGGTCCCGTGGCGCAGCGTCACGAACCCGTCGTGGACCTCTCGGCCCCGCGGAGAAGCGCGCGGGACAGCCGGTCCCGAGCGGTCCTGATCGACTCGGTCAGCTCGGCCGGCTCCAGCACCTCGAACTCGAAGCCCGTCATCATCACGTGGATGACCATGACGTCGAGGCTCGCGGCCCCGGTGCGCAGGACGCAGGCGTCGGGGCCGTCCGCCTCCAGTCGCCCGGCACTCGGCGAGATCCGCTCGGCGGCCTCCTCGACGGGCACCAGCAGCCGTACGGCGGCGTGCGCGGCGTACGCGCGCGTGGAGACGCCCTCCGACACGTACGCGGCGAGGTCGTCGGCCGGCGGGGTGCGCGGGGCGAAGCGCGGCCCGTGCGGCGGCTTCGGGGTGACGCGGTCGACGCGGAACGTACGCCAGTCCTCGCGGTCCACATCCCAGGCGACCAGGTACCAACGGCGCTCGCTGCACACCAGACGGTGGGGTTCGACGGTACGGCGGGAGGCGGAGCCGATGGGGGTCCCCCCGCTCGAGCTTGTTCGAGAGTGGGGGCGGTCGCTGTACTCGAAGCGCAGGCGCTCCGAGTCTCGGCAGAGGTTGGCCAGTTCGGTGAGGACGGCCGGGTCCACGGCACCCGGCTGCGGGCCCCGGAGCATCGGCACGGTGAAGGCGTTCAGGGCGCCCACCCGGCGGCGGAGCCTGCTCGGCAGCACCTGCTCCAGCTTGGCGAGCGCCCGCACGGACGTCTCGCCGATGCCTTCGATGCCCTGCCCGGCGGCCGTGCGCAGGCCGACGGCCACGGCGACCGCCTCGTCGTCGTCCAGCAGCAGCGGCGGAAGCTCGGCGCCCGCGCCCAGCTGGTAACCGCCGCCGGTCCCGGGGCTGGCGTTGACGGGGTAGCCCAGCTCGCGCAGCCGGTCCACGTCCCGGCGCACGGTGCGCGAAGTGACGCCGAGCCGGTCGGCGAGCTCGGCGCCGGACCATGCGCGGTGCGCCTGGAGCAGCGAGAGCAGGCGCAGGAGTCGAGCCGAGGTCTCCAGCATGGGCACAGTCTGTATCAGGGTTCGTAGGGCAGTTGCGGCACCTCGAAACACGTGCTGTTCATGTCTCCTTGGGCCACCCATCCCCTGCCGTCCTGCCAGCGCGCCACCGACAGGCAGGTTCTGCGCGTCTTAGACGGCTTCGGCAGGGGCTCGAAGGAGACGGGGAGGAGGAGGCCGTCGGCGGTGTAGTCCCGGCTGCGGTCCACGAAGGCGTCGACGCACGCACGCGTGATGCCCGAGCGGGCACAGGACCTGGCGGCGTCGGTGAACCACATGGCCGCCGCCCAGCCCTCCAACTGCCACTGGGAGTGCGTCTTCAGGGCTTTGGTGGCGTCCCGGAACTCCCGTACCGCCGCGTTGCGGGTGTCGTCGTAGTCGCGGCTGGAGCCGGTCGCCCACAGGGCGTTGCGGCAGCGCGGGGAGTCCTTGTAGTCCTCGGGGACGGTGGACGTCCAGTTCTGCACGTTGGTCACCTTGGCGACGACCTTCGCGCCGACCTCGTCCATCGCCCTGCACAGCTGGGCGTTGCCGTGGCCGTCGATGGCGTCGAAGACCAGGTCGGCGCCCTGCTCCTTCAGATCGGCCGCGGCGGCGCGGAAGTTGGGCAGCGCGAAGTCGACCTGTTCGGTGACCACCTTGTAGCCCTCGGCCCGCAGGCCGCGTTGCACGAGCCGTGCGTAGGCGGCGGAGGCGGCCTGGTTGTAGGAGACGACCGCGGCCGTACGGGCGCCCTTGACGCGCTCGAAGTAGCGGTAGACCTCCGTGCCGCCGTACAGCTTCCCGTCCCAGCCGGGGGTGCCGTTGCGGGGCGCCGAGCTGCCGTAGATGCCGTACAGGTGCGGCCAGGTGTCGTAGGCGGCGCCGATGGGCTGGCCGCCGATGTCGGGCACGCGCGCGTGGGAGACGCGGGGGGCGCCCGCGTAGTCCAGGGCGGTGGTGGCGACGAGGGCGACCACCTTGTCCTCGTCGATCAGTCTGTGCACGCACGTGTTGTCGCCGACACCGCTGCCGCCGTCGTCGCACTCGTGCACCTCGACGCGGCGGCCGTCGATGCCGCCGCGCGCGTTGAGGCGGTCGAAATACGCCTTGGCTCCCTGGCCCGGCCCCGTGAAGGTGTCGCCGCCGACGGGGCTGGTGGCGCTGGTGACCATGCCGACGGGGATCGGCGCGCCGCCGCGGGGGGCGGGGGTGCGGGAACCGTGTTCGAAGTCGCTCTCGGGCAGCCGGCTGCCGCAGGCGGTGGCGACGACGAGCAGGAGCGCCGCGGCGGCCGCGCGCTCAGCAGCCCGGCGCCGGCGAGCCGGACGCATCGCCGCTCAGCTTGACCAGCGCGCACAGCGTGTTGACGGACACCTTCCAGGTGCCGCCCTGCAGGACGGCCGTACCGGAGGCGTTCGGCAGGGCGGTGGCGCCGTTCAGGGTCAGCGCGTACGTCACCGTCGCCCCGCTGGGCGACGTGAACTCGATCTTCTGCACCTTGGCCTGCACCTGGCCACCGCGCTTGTCACCGCTGAAGGCCTTCAGCACCGGGGCCATCCTGGTGCCGTTCTCCAGGACCTTCTGCTTCTCGGCCAGGGAGGTCTTGGGGTCGAAGAACTTCTGCCAGTTGGCGCTGATCCGCTGCTTGGCCGCGGCGGGGTCGGCCGGCGCGGTGGCCGGCGCGCTCGTCGTCCTCTGCACGGACGGCGTGGGGGGCGGGCTGGAGCTGCCTCCGCCGCTCTTGTCGCTGCACGCCGCGAGGACCGGGGCGAAGATGAGAACGAGGGCGGCGAGCGCCGCCGTACCCCGTCCCGCCGCCCGTGGGCCGTGCCCTCTCGCCGCGTTCCCCCGCCTGAGGTCGCTCCCGAGAACCATCTGGCTCACCACCGGGTGTCCATCCGGGCAAGGTGCGCCCGGTGCTTTCAGGGTCAGCTTCCAGAAGGCATAGTGCAAGCCATTGGCTGACATGGACAGACACACGACGTGTGTGAACGGACGAGGAGCCAAAGATGCGGACAGCGCGACTGCGGACCGTGCACCCCGTCCTGTGGGCCGGCTGGGCCGCGCTGGCGGCGGGCGCGGTGCTGTGCGTCATCGGCTGGTACGGCGTCTCCGGCGAGCGGTACGCCGAACGGCAACTCCCCTACCTGGCCTCCTGCACGATCCCCGGCGCCGCGCTGATCGTCGCCGGGGCGGTGCTGCTCGCCCACGGGCGGGGCGCCCTCGCCGCCGCGCGCGTGGAGGAGCTCTACGGCCTCCTCGTCACCGAGCCCGTCGAGGAGGGCGGGTCCGGGCAGGCGGTCACCGCGCCGCTCGCGGTCAGCGGGGAGCTGCTGATGGTGCCGGGCGGCACGCTGTGGCACCGCGCCGACTGCCCGCTGGTCGCCGGGAAGGCGGAGGCGGTCCCGGTGGACGCCAAGGTCCTGGCGGGCGGCGAGCTGGGCCCGTGTCCCATCTGTGAGCCGTCCGAAGAAACAGACTGATGTCCTCGCTCACGTACGACCTGACGCTGGCCGGACTGTCGGTCGGCAGCGCCGCCGCGCTCACCGGGATCGGCCTGATCGTGACGTACCGGGCGACCGGTGTGCTCAACTTCGCGCACGGGGCGATCGCCATGGTGTGCGCCTACGTGCTGCGGCAGTGCGTGGTCGAGTGGGGCTGGCCGCTGTGGCCGGCGGCGGCGCTGACACTCGTCTTCCTGGCCCCCGCGATCGGTGTGGCGCTGGAGCGCTTCGTCTTCCGTCCGCTCGCCGTCCTGGGCGGCGACCCGGCGCAGACCCTCGTCGCGTCCATCGGGGTGTTCGTGCTGCTGGTCGGCGGGGCGGCGCTGCTGTGGGGGCAGGGGGCGCGGGACGACGCCCCGGAGCTGGTGTCGGCCGACCCGTGGGGGCAGCTGGCGGTCGTGCTGGTCCTGGCCGCGGGGGTCGGCGCGGTGATCCGCTGGACGCGGTTCGGGCGGGAGCTGCGGGCCGTCGTGGACGACCGGCGGCTGGCGGTGCTGGGCGGGATCGACGCGGACCGGGTGGCGGCGGCCGGGTGGGCGTTCGGGGCCTTCACGGCGGGCCTGACCGGCGTGCTGCTCGCGCCTTACGTCCGGCTCGACCCGTACGGTCTGCCGCTGCTGGTCATGGAGGTCGTGGCGGTGGCGGTCGCGGCACGCATGCGCAGTCTGCCGGTCGCGGTGCTGGTCGCGCTGGGCGCCGGGGTCGCGCAGAGTCAGCTGACGCGGCTGCATCCCGCGGGCTGGGGCGGGCCGTTGCTGCAGACCGCGGGCGCGAACCTGTTCGTGGTGGCGCTGCTGGTCGCGGCCCTGGCGCTGCCGCGCGTGGGCACGCGCGACGCCCTGCCGCGCACGGCCACCGCGCGCGTGCCGACGCCGCCGGGCGCGTGGATCGTGGCGGTCGTCCTGTTCCTGCTGCCGCTGGGCTTCGCGGGCTCGGACCTGCACACGTCGGTGCAGGTGCCGGCGCTGGGCGTGGTCCTGCTGTCCCTGGTGGTGGTCACCGGCCGGGGCGGCCAGATCTCCCTCGGCCAGGCGGCGTACGCGGGCCTGGGCGCCCTGTTCACCGCCCTGCTGGCGGCGGGCCGCTTCCCCGGCCTGCCCCGCCTGCCGGAACTGGCCGCACTCGCCGTCTCGGTCGTCCTGGTCGCTCCCCTGGGCCTGCTGACCGGCTGGCCGGCGATCAGCCGCAGGGGGCTCGCCCTGGCGCTGGCGACCTTCGCGGTGGGCGTCGGGGTGAGCCGCTTCGTCTTCGCCCAGCCGTACGCCACCTCGGACCTGGGCCTGGGCCGCCCGGCGGGCTTCGACGGCGACCGCGCCTACTACGTCCTCGAACTCGTCCTGCTGTTCGCCGCGTTGCTGGCGACCCGGGCGCTGCGCGGCGGCCGCACGGGCCGTGCCCTGGCCGCCATGCGCGACCACGAGGCCGGGGCGTCGGCGGCGGGCGTGCCGGTCCCGTCCCTGAAGCTCCAGGCCTTCGTCGCGGGCGCCGCGCTGGCCGCGCTCGGCGGCGGCATGCTCGGCATGGGCCTGCGCGCGTTCGACCCCGGCGCCTACGACCCCGTACGCGGCCTGCTGTGGTTCGCCGCGGTGGTCGTCCTCGGCGCGGACAGCACCCTGGGCGCCCTGGCCGCGGCAGCCCTGCTGGTGGGCCTGGACGCAGGCGCCCGGGGCGGCGTCGCGGCAGCCCTGATCGGCGTCCTGGCCGTACTGATCGGCCGCTTCCCCGGAGGCCCCTACGAGGCCTGGCGAACAGCCACCCGGCGCCTACGTCCGCGTCACGCGACGCAACTGACCCAGACGGGGGCAGCGGTACGGACGAGGCTACGACCAGCACTGACGCCGACGGCCCGTCGCGTGATGCCGATGGGCCCGACGCCGACGACACCCGGGCCCGGCACGGGGCAGGGGGCCACGGCGGGCGGGCGTACGGCACCGGCCGAGGGGGACGCTGCGGCGTCGGTTGCGGGGGTTGATGCGGCGGCGGTTGCGGGGGATGCTGCGGCCCGGGTCGCGAGGGCTGACGCGGCACCGGTTGCAGGGGACGCTGCGGCCCCGGTCGCGGGAGATGCTGCGGCGTCCGTCGCAGGGGCTGATGCAGCCCCGGCCGCGGGCGCTGATGCGGCCCCAGCCGCGAAGAACCTCGCGGCTCGGCCCGGCGAGCGCCTCGCAGCCCGACCTAGCGAGCAACTTGCGGCCCCAGCCGCAGATGAGTTCGCGGCCCCGACCGGAGAGAAACCTGCGGCCCTGCCCAGCGAGGAACTTGCCGCCCCTTCCGGCAAACACCTGGCGGCCCCAGCCGCAGGCGACTTTGCGGCCCAGGCCCCAGAGAAACCTGCAGCCCCGCCCGGCAAGCCCCCTGCCACCCCACCCGGCGAACCCCCAGCGGCCCAGGCCGCGGAAAGCCTCGCAACGCAGCACGCCGAGCACCGCGCGGAGCCAGCCGCAGAGAAGCCTGCAGCCCCGCCCGGCGAGCACATTCCCACCCCGCCCAGCGAGCACCTTACGGTGGTCCCGGGCGCGGAGGGCCTCGCACCGCAGCCCGGCGAGCAACTTGCAGCCCCAGCCGCGGAGAAGCCCGCCGTCCCGCCCGGCGAGAAACCCACGGCCCCCGGCCGACGGCGCGCGGCCCCCGACGGCGCTCGGGCCGCGTCCTCGCAGGGGCCGCCGAACGCCGGCTCCGTCGATGGAGGCGGGGTGGGCGGGAGCCTCGCGGTGCTTCGGCGGTCGGCTCCCGTTGTTCTCGCGGTTCGTGGGCTTCAGGCCCGGTACGGGGGGTTCACCGCTCTCGACGGTGTCGGGCTCGACGTTCACCGGGGGCAGGTCGCCGCCGTCATCGGGCCCAACGGCGCCGGTAAGAGCACCCTGTTCGACTGTCTGGCCGGCACCCTGCGCCCCGCGCGCGGGCAGGTTCTTCTCGCGGGCCGGGACATCACGCGTCTGCCGGCCCACACCCGCACCCGCCTCGGGATCGCCCGTACCTTCCAGCAACTGGCCGTCTTCCCGTCCCTGACCGTGGCCGAGAACGTCCGGGTGGGCGCCGAGCAGGGACGGGTCGCCGACCCCGGCGCCGTGGAGCGCGCCCTGCGCCTGTTCGACCTCGACGGCCCGCTCAGCACGCTCCCCGCCGCAGGCCTGCCGACCGGCACCCTTCGCCGGGTCGAACTGGCGCGGGCCCTCGCCGGCAGCCCGCGCGTCCTGCTCCTCGACGAACCCGCCGCCGGTCTCGACAGCGCCGAGGTCGCCGCGATGGCCCGCGTCCTGAAGGCCTTGGCCGCCGACGGCACCGCCCTGCTGGTCGTCGAGCACGACCTGGACCTGGTCGCCGACCTCGCCGACGTCGTGCACGTCATGACCTCGGGCCGCATCGTCGCCTCCGGCCCGCCCGACCGCGTCCTGGACGAGGTCGGACCGTGAGCGCCGGCATCTCGCTGCGCCACGCGCGCGTGCGCTACGGCCCCTTGGAGGCCCTGCACGGCGTCACCCTCGCCGCCCCCGGCCCCGGCCTCACCGTCCTGCTGGGCCGCAACGGTTCCGGCCGTACGACCGCCCTGCGCGCGCTGGCCGGAGCCGTGCCGCTGTCCGGCGGGACGGTGGTGTGGGACGGCACCGACGTGACCCGGATGCCGGCGTACGAACGGGCCCGGCGCGGCCTGTGCCTGGTGCCCGAGCGGCAGGCGGTGTTCGGCTCCCTCACCGTGCGCGAGAACCTCGAACTGGCGGCGCGGGACTTCGCCTTCGCCCTGGAGGCCTATCCCCCGCTGGAGAATCTGCTGCCGCGCCGCGCCGGCACCCTCTCCGGCGGCGAGCAGCGCATGCTCGCCCTCTCCAGGGCCCTGCTGGCACGCGCGCGTGTGGTGCTCGTCGACGAACCCGCGCAGGGCATGTCACCGCAGGTCGCCGCCCGCACGTACGAGCTGCTGGGCGCACTCGACGCGTGCGTGGTCGTCGCCGAGCAGCGGCTGCCGCCGACGCTGGAGGGTCGTGACGCCGTCTTCGTTTACGAACTGCGGCGCGGTTCGGTGGTGTTCGGCGGTCAGGCCGGCGAGCTGGGGCGACGGACACCGCGCGGGCCGTCGCGGGGGCTGCGGGACCTCCCCGGATGACGCGGGGCCCCGCCCGGTCGGACGACCGGGCGGGGCCCCAGGGCGTGGCCGGGAGCGTCTCAGACGACGAGCCGCTGCCCGGGCAGGATCACGTCGGGATCACCGCCGATGACGGCCTTGTTGGCGGCGTACAGGCGCTGCCAGGTGGTCCCGTGCCGGGCGGCGATCTTGCTCAGGGTGTCGCCCTCACGGACGGTGTAGTCGCCGCGGGAGGCGCTGCGGTTGGTGTGCCCCGAAGAACGCGTCGGCGCCTTCTTCGACGGGGCCGCCTTGGTGGACTTGGTGGTCTCGGCGGACTTCGTCGTCGCCGAGGCGGAGGAGGCCGGGGCGCTTCCGGACGCGCCGGCCCGTCCCGAACAGACCGGCCAGGCGCCCCAGCCCTGCGCGTGCTGGACCTTGGTGGCCACGGCGATCTGCGCTTCCCTGGAGGCCTTGTCGGCGGTCGGGGCGTAGGCCGAGCCGCCGTACGCGCGCCAGGTGCCGGCGGAGAACTGGAGCCCGCCGTAGTAGCCGTTGCCGGTGTTGATGTGCCAGTTGCCGCCGCTCTCGCACTGGGCGATGCGGTCCCAGACTCCGCCGTCGGCCGCGGCAGCGTTGCCGGACGCGGCCAGCAGTCCCAGCGGGGCGGCGAGCAGGGCGGCCCCGGCGAGGGCCACCGTCGTACGCGTCTTGCGACCGTTGTGGCGGTTGGTATCGGCACACTCGGACATGTAATTCCCTCTCCCGACACCCGGGGTCCCCCAGGACGGGGCGCGCTCGCGGCACTTGGGCCGGTCGCCACGCTCCGCCCCGTCCACCGTGTTCGTACCGGCCTTGCTTGGCCGGCCGGTGCGATCGGCGGACGTTCCCGAGCGGTGCTCGTTGCACACGGCCGAGGAATCTAAAGAGCCTGTCGAGGCGTCAGCAACCAACTCCTCGTCATTCCAGGCCAGTTAACTGTTACCGCGGGTATCGGCGAATTCCGGTCACCCACTTCATTCGCTGATTTCAGGATTTGTCGACCAGCGACTCCTTTGATCTGTGACTCACTTCACGCAACCAACTCTCTTGTACTTCCGAGCATTTGACCATGAGTGACCAATTCCGCACGAGTGGTGACCATGCGCGTCGGACGGATTGATTCCCTTCGCCCTGGAGCGTGACTCTCGCCACAGATCGCCCGTTGTCTTCTTCATGAGCCCGGGACCCGCCCGGTTCACAACTTCCCGAGGGGAGCCACCCGTGCCGCGCATGCTCGATGTCAGCGACGAGGTACGCGCCGAGATCGGCGACGAAGAGGCCGACCGGCTGCTCGCCGGCGAGAACGCCCCCGGCAGTTACGACTGCACGTCCTGCCGCACCCCGGGCGACTCCGAACAGGAGCGCACCAGCACCGTCCTGTTCATCGGCGACGAGACCGCGGTCCTTGCCTTCGCCCACGCCACCTGCCTGCCCTCGCAGGTCGTCCAGGTCACCGAGGAGCAGCTCCAGGGCGCCGTGAGGTCCATCTCCGGCGACACGGTCGACCTGGACCCCGACAAGGTCGCACCCGAGCAGGCCGTCCTCGGCGTGACCAGCGGACTCGTGCTGATCGCCGGGGAGTTGCACCCGGCGCTGGTGGTCGAGCCGACGGGGCCCATCGTCCGTCCGGGCGCGACCGGGCTCGGGGACGACTTCCTGCCGCTGCTGATCGAGCAGGGGTTCATGCCGCTGACGCAGATCACCGAGGTGCCCCCCGTGCTGCACGGCTGGTCGGTGCTGCTCGCCGTGGGCCAGCTGCACGCCGTACTGCAGCCGAACGCCAACGGCGGTCAGCCGGTGGCCTGGTGGCAGGCGCACCAGCCGCTGCAGGTCACGGAGAGCTGGCGGGCCGCCGCGAACAAGCACCAGCAGGTGCTGATGTTCGCCGCGCCGGTGGGGTCGATCGGGCGGCAGCCCCGCGAGGACCTGCTCCGGGACGCGCTGGACAAGGCGGCGGCGAACGGGAAGCTGGTCGCCGCGGCCATGCCGCTCGCGGGCACCTGAGCGCGCCCGCCCGGGGAGACCGCATCCCAAGTGGCCTGAGGTCGTTTGGACATACGTGCACACCTACGACGTTCCTCGCCGCTCGTCCCACCAGCCGCTCCCGCCCACGCGGTGGTCGGCTCCGGACTTCCCGGGCGGCCCCTCGGCCACGCCGATCTACGACGCGCTCTACGCGGAGTACGTCAAGTCCTTCCGCACACTGCCGGGTGACCGCAGCGGCGAGGAGGAGCTGGGCTTCACCGCCTTCGGGAACATCCCGCACAGCTCCGGGGGGTACACCGCGCACCGCCCGGGGTCGTTCAGCAGCTCGTACGGCGCGTACAGCGCGGGGGCCCACAGTGCCCGGCAGCAGTCGCAGTGGCAGCGGGTCGGGCACATCGGCCAGCAGGGCACGGGGATGCACCATGTGCCGGCGGCCCTGCCACCGGGCCCGCTGAGAAGAAGCTGAGGAACACGGAAAGGGCGGCCCCGGTCGGGGCCGCCCTTTCCGCTTGCCGGTCGGCGCTATTTCTTCTTGTTGCCGCGCTTCTCGCGCACGCGCACCGAGATATGGATCGGCGTTCCCTCGAAGCCGAACTCCTCGCGCAGCCGGCGCTCGATGAAGCGCCGGTAGCCCGCCTCGATGAAGCCGGAGGCGAAGAGCACGAACCGCGGGGGCTTGGTGCCGGCCTGGGTGCCGAAGAGGATGCGGGGCTGCTTGCCGCCGCGGATCGGGTGCGGGTGGGCGGCGACCAGCTCGCCGAGGAAGGCGTTGAGCCGGCCCGTCGGGACCCGGGTCTCCCAGCCCGCCAGGGCGGTCTCGATCGCCGGGACCAGCTTCTCCATGTGCCGCCCGGTGCGCGCCGAGACGTTCACCCGCGGCGCCCATGCGACCTGGCCGAACTCGGTCTCGATCTCCCGCTCCAGGTAGTAGCGGCGCTCCTCGTCGAGGGTGTCCCACTTGTTGTAGGCGATGACCATCGCGCGGCCCGCCTCGACGGCCATGGTCACGATCCGCTGGTCCTGCACCGAGATGGACTCGGAGGCATCGATCAGGATGACCGCCACCTCGGCCTTCTCGACGGCGGCCGCGGTGCGCAGCGAGGCGTAGTAGTCGGCGCCCTGCTGCAGGTGGACGCGCTTGCGGATGCCCGCCGTGTCGACGAACTTCCAGGTGACGCCGCCGAGTTCGATGAGCTCGTCGACCGGGTCGCGGGTGGTGCCCGCGATTTCGTTGACGACGACGCGCTCCTCGCCCGCCACCTTGTTCAGCAGGGAGGACTTGCCGACGTTCGGGCGGCCGATGAGCGCGATGCGCCGCGGTCCGCCGATCCCCGTGCCGCCGAAGGTCTGCTCGGGCGCCTCCGGCAGGGCCTCGAGGACGGCGTCCAGCATGTCGCCCGTGCCGCGGCCGTGCAGGGCCGAGACGGGGTGCGGCTCGCCGAGGCCGAGGGACCACAGGTACGCGGCGTCCGCCTCGCCGCTGGGCCCGTCCACCTTGTTGGCGCACAGCACCACGGGCTTGCCGGCCTTGCGCAGCAGCCGTACGACCGCCTCGTCGGTGTCGGTGGCGCCGACCTTGGCGTCGACGACGAAGACGACGGCGTCCGCCGCCTCGATGGCGTACTCGGCCTGGGCGGCCACGGAGGCGTCGATGCCGAGGACGTCCTGTTCCCAGCCGCCGGTGTCGACGACCTTGAAGCGGCGGCCCGCCCACTCGGCCTCGTAGGTGACGCGGTCGCGGGTGACGCCCGGCTTGTCCTCGACGACGGCCTCGCGGCGGCCGATGATGCGGTTGACCAGAGTCGACTTGCCGACGTTCGGTCGGCCGACGACGGCGAGCACCGGCAGCGGGCCGTGACCGGCCGCCTCGATGGCCCCCTCGACATCCTCGAGGTCGAAGCCCTCTTCCGCGGCGAGCTCCATGAACTCCGCGTACTCGGCGTCGCCAAGCTCTCCGTGGTCGTGCTCTTCGGCAGAGCCCTCGGAGTGGATGTGGTCGTTCATGAAGTCCGTACCTCGTTCATCGTGGTGATCGGTGGACCGCCCGGTTGTGCCCGGTTTGATCCACTACTAAGTGTCGTCCACCGCCTACCCGGCGGATCAGGCCGGCGTCGCGGGGCCTGACACGCCGCTCGGCTCGGCCCAGAAGCACCGTACCTTGCGGCCGGCCTGCTCCGCCGGACAGGCGCTAGCGCCCGGTCAGGCGCCTGGCGTTTTCCAGGTGGGCGGTGAGCTGCTTCTGGATGCGTTCGGTCGCCTCGTCGAGCGCCTTGCGGGTGCGTCGTCCGGAGCCGTCGCCCGCCTCGAAGGGGTCGCCGAAGACGACGTCGATACGGCTGCGCAGCGGAGGCAGCCCCTTTATCAACCGTCCGCCGCGCCCGGAACTTCCCAGCACCGCGACCGGCACCACCGGGGCGCCGCTGCGGACGGCGAAGTAGGCGAGCCCGGCGCGCAGGGAGGCGAAGTCGCCCTCGCCGCGGGTGCCCTCGGGGAAGATGCCGAGGACCCCGCCGGCCGACAGCACGTCCAGCGCCTGCGTGATCGCCCCGCGGTCGGCGACCGAGCGGTCGACCTTCAGCTGGCCGATCCCGGTCAGGAAGGGGTCCAGCGGCCCGATGAACGCCTCCTTCTTGATCAGGAAGTGCGTCGGCCGGGGCGCCACGCCCATGACCATCGGGCCGTCGATGTTGTGCGAGTGGTTCACGGCGAGGATCGCCGGGCCGCTGGCGGGCACCCTCCAGGCGCCCAGCACGCGCGGCCTCCACAGCCCGTACATCAGGCCGACGCCGATCCGGCGCCCGACCTCGGCGCCGCGCTCGGAGGCGACGGGGACGGCGGTCACTTTCCGGCCCGCTTCTCCTCGACGAGGGTCACGACGCACTCGATGACCTGCTGGAGGGTGAGCTCGGTGGTGTCGACCTCGACCGCGTCGTCCGCCTTGGCGAGCGGCGAGGTCTTGCGGGAGGAGTCGGCCGCGTCCCGCTTGATCAGGGCCTCGCGGGTGGCGTGCACGTCGGCGCCCTTGAGCTCGCCGCTGCGGCGGGCCGCGCGGGCCTCCGGGGATGCGGTGAGGAAGATCTTCAGGTCGGCGTCCGGCAGCACGGTCGTACCGATGTCCCGGCCCTCGACGACGATGCCGTACTCGGCGGCGGCGGCCACCGAGCGCTGCAGCTCGGTGATCCGGGCGCGCACCTCGGGCACCGCGCTGACCGCGCTGACCTGGGAGGTGATCTCCTGGGTGCGGATCGGGGCGGCCACGTCGGTGCCGTCGACCGTGATCGTGGGGTGGGCCGGGTCGGTGCCGGAGACGATCTCGGGCTTGCCCGCCACGGCGGCGATCGCGGAGGGGTCGTCGATGTCGATCCCGTTGGTGACCATCCACCAGGTGATCGCCCGGTACTGGGCGCCGGTGTCCAGGTAGCTCAGGCCGAGCTGTGCGGCGACGGCCTTCGACGTGCTCGACTTGCCCGTGCCGGAGGGACCGTCGATGGCGACGATCACGGGCTTGGCGGCGCCGTTTTCCACAGGGGGACACCTTCCTGGTGCGTGTGGCGGGTGGTGTTCGGGCGCGAGCGCGCCCCGCACAAGGTTACCGGCCTCCCGGGTCCCCTCTTACAGGCGGATGATCGGGAAGATCACTGCCGGATGGCCCAGCCCCGCTCCCGCAGCGCCGCCGTCAGCACGGGCGCCGCCTGCGGCTCGACCATCAGCTGCACCAGACCGGCCTGCTGCCCGGTGGCGTGCTCGATGCGTACGTCCTCGATGTTGACGCCGGCCCGTCCGGCGTCGGCGAAGATGCGGGCCAGCTGGCCCGGCTGGTCGTCGATGAGGACCGCCACGACCTCGTACGCGCGCGGGGCCGAGCCGTGCTTGCCCGGGACCCGGACCTGCCCGGCGTTCCCGCGCCGCAGGATGTCCTCGATGCCGGACGTGCCCTCCTGCCGCTTGTCCTCGTCGGAGGACTGCAGGGCACGCAGCGCCCGCACGGTCTCGTCGAGGTCCGCGGCGACGTCCGAGAGGAGGTCGGCGACCGGCCCGGGGTTGGCGGAGAGGATGTCGATCCACATGCCGGGCTCGGAGGCGGCGATCCGGGTCACGTCCCGGATTCCCTGCCCGCACAGCCGTACGGCGGCCTCCTCGGCGTTCTGCAGGCGCGCGGCGACCATGCTGGAGACCAGGTGGGGCATGTGGGAGACGAGCGCCACGGCACGGTCGTGGGCGTCGGCGTCCATGACCACCGGCACGGCGCGGCAGTGCGAGACCAGTTCCAGGGCGAGGTTGAGCACCTCGGTGTCGGTGTCCCGGGTGGGCGTGAGCACCCAGGGGCGGCCCTCGAAGAGGTCGCCGGTGGCGGCGAGCGGGCCGGACTTCTCACGGCCGGACATGGGGTGCGTGCCGATGTAGGACGCCAGGTCCAGGCCCAGCGCCTCCAGCTCCCTGCGCGGGCCGCCCTTGACGCTGGCCACGTCGATGTAACCGCGGGCCACGCCCCGGCGCATGGCGTCGGCCAGCACCGTCGCCACGTGCGCGGGAGGGGCGGCGACGATCGCGAGGTCGACCGGCCCGTCGGGCGCCTCGTCGGTGCCGGCGCCGAGCGCGGCGGCGGTGCGGGCCTGCTCGGGGTCGTGGTCGGCGAGGTGGACGACGACGCCCCGCTGGGACAGGGCGAGCGCGGCGGAGGTGCCGATGAGGCCGGTGCCGATGACGAGTGCGGTTCTCACTGGGCGATGTCCTTGCGCAGGGCGGCCGCGGCGCCGAGGTAGACGTGGTTGATCTCGGCGCGGGGCTTGTCGGTCTCGATGTGCGCGAGTATGCGGACGACCCGGGGCAGGGCGCCCTGGATGTCGAGTTCCTGGGCGCACAGCAGCGGTACGTCGCCGAGGCCGATGCCGAGCTTGCGGGCCGCGGCCGCGGGGAAGTCGCTGTGCAGGTCGGGCGTGGCCGTGAACCAGATGCTGATCAGGTCCTCGGCGGTCAGGCCGTTCCGTTCCAGGAGGGCCGTGAGCAGGGCGCCGACCTGCTCGTCCATGTGTCCGGCCTCGTCCCGTTCCAGTTGGACGGCTCCCCGGACCGCTCGTACCGCCACGGCGCTGCTCCTTGCTCACGTATCGGCTCTACGACCGTCCAGCCTAGTCAGCCCCCGCCGTGGTGGCCCTCGCCGCCCGCCCGCTGAGACGGCCCGGCGATCCACGGCGATGTCACCCGATTGTCTCTGTTCTGCCACTTCGGGCGTGAACACCCCGTGCGCCTCTTTACGCCGCACCCGCCGGTCCGCTCTGATGACAGGAAACTCGCCTCGGGGGAGGCCCGTCATGAAGCGTCCTGGACCACTGCTGACCTTGCTCGCGGGAGTGCTGCTCGCCGCTTTCATCCTCACGCTCGACTCGACGACCGGCACGAAGAGCGCCTCGTCCACGTACGAGAAGTCGTCGCCCCGGAAGCCGTCACCGTCCGCGGCTCCCACGACGGCCGGGCCGTCGCCGTCCCCGAAGCGGTCCGCCGCGCCGGCCGGCGTCTACACCGGTCGTACCGACGACGACTCCTCCGCCGTCGCCGTCTCGCTGCGCGGCGGCAAGGCGATCGCGTACTTCTGCGACGGCCACAACATCGAGTCGTGGCTCAAGGGCGAGGTAGGAGGTGCCGGCGGCATGCGGCTGACCGGCGCGAACGGCGCCCGGCTGAACGGCACCCTCAAGGGCGCCGGGAAGCTGACCGGCACGGCCGACGTCGGCGGCGGGCACTACACCTTCACCCTCGCCAGGGCGAAGAAGCCGTCCGGGCTCTACCGGGCGAACAGCCAGGTGGCCGGCGCCAGGATCGTCGGCGGCTGGATCGTCCTGCCGAGCGGCCGGCAGGTCGGTCTGGTCACCCGCGACGGAAAGCCCTCGGCCGCCCCCGCCATCGATCCGCTCACCGGTGCGGTGACGGTCGACGGACAGCAGCTCACGGCCCGTCCCGTAACGCCCTGATCCTCCGCCCGCCTCTCCTGCCATGGGAGCCGACATGACCGTCGACCCGAACGCCGCCACCCAGAGCTTCCCGCCGCCGGAGCCGGCCCGCCGCGCCCCGGGCCCGGCCCGCTACCTCGTCCCGGCCCTGGTCGCGGCCGCGGTGGCGGTCGCCCTCGGGGTGTACGGCAGGACCCACGACCCGAGCGGCATCGCCTTCAACCTGGCCGGGTTCAGCAGCACGGGCGCGGTGAAGTCCTGGCTGGCCTCGACGGCGTTCTTCTTCGCGCTCGTCCAGCTGGTCAGCGCCTTCATGGTGTACGGGAAGCTGCCCGGACCGCGCTGGTCGGCGACGCTGCACCGCTGGTCGGGGCGGATCGCGTTCCTGGTGGCCGTCCCGGTCGCCGTGCACTGCCTCTACGCGCTGGGCTACCAGACGTACTCGACACGCGTGATGTGGCACTCCCTCCTGGGTTGCTTCTTCTTCGGTGCCTTCAGTGCCAAGATGCTGCTGCTCCGCTCGGAGCGGCTGCCCGCCCCGCTCCTGCCGCTCGTCGGCGGCCTGGTCTTCACCGCCCTCACCCTCATCTGGCTGACGTCCGCCTTCTGGTTCTTCCGCACGTTCGGAGTGACGACATGACCCACCGCTCGACTCGGCGCACGGTGATCCTCGCGACGGGCGCGGCGGCGCTCGCCGCGGGCTGCAGCAAGTACGGCGACGGCAGCGGCTCCGGGTCGTCGTCGGCGAAGGCCTCCGCCGGCCAGGAGCTGGCGAAGACCTCCGACATCCCGGTCGGCGGCGGGAAGATCTTCGACCAGCAGAAGGTCGTGGTCACCCAGCCGAAGAAGGACGAGTTCAAGGCCTTCTCGGCGATCTGCACCCATCTCGGCTGCACGGTCAGCGCGGTGGCGGACGGCACGATCAACTGCCCCTGCCACGGCAGCAAGTACCGCATCGCCGACGGCTCGGTGGCCGGCGGTCCCGCGCCAAAGCCGCTGCCCGCCGAGCAGATCGAGGTGAAGGGAAATTCGATCCGGCTGGCGTGAGGTGCCGCGTACGCTCCCGTCCATGCACCCCGAGACCCTGGTACGCGACCACACGATCTACGCCTGCGTGATGGGTTCGCGCGCCTTCGGTCTGGCGACGGACGGAAGCGACACCGACCGCCGGGGCGTGTTCCTCGCCCCCACTCCCCTGTTCTGGCGCTTCGAGAAACCGCCGACGCACGTCGAGGGGCCCGCGGAGGAGCAGTTCAGCTGGGAACTGGAGCGCTTCTGCGAACTCGCCCTGCGCGCCAACCCGAACATCCTGGAGTGCCTGCACTCCCCGCTCGTCGAGTACGCCGACGACACCGGCCGCGAACTCCTCGCCCTGCGCGGGGCGTTCCTCTCCCGCCGCACCCACGAGACGTTCGCCCGCTACGCGCTGGGCCAGCGCAAGAAGCTGGAGGCGGACGTCCGCGCCCACGGCGCCCCGCGCTGGAAGCACGCCATGCACCTGCTGCGCCTGCTGACGAGCTCCCGCGACCTGCTGCGCACGGGCACCCTGACCATCGACGTCGGCGACCTGCGTGAGCCCCTGCTGGCCGTCAAGCGCGGCGAGGTCCCCTGGGCCGAGGTGGAGTCCTGGATGGGCCGCCTGGCGGACGAGGCGGACGCGGCGGCCCTGCGCAGCCCGCTGCCGGAGGAGCCGGACCGGCGGCGGGTGGAGGACTTCCTCGTCCGCGTCCGCCGTGCCTCAGCCCTCCAGCCGGATCCGTACGACGAAGTCGTGCAGGGCGTCGTACGCGGTCGGGGCGTCGGGTAGCGACGTGGCCCGCTGCGCCTCGTCCAGCACGGCGTGCAGCCGCTCCACATCGGCCCGTACGCGCGCGTGGTCGACGTCGGCGTCCCCGTGCTCCCGCTGCGCCTTCGCCTCGATCAGCTCCGGCAGGTAGGCGGGGGCGTCCACCTCGCCGAGCAGGGTGGGCAGATGGGCCTGCACCTCGCCGCTGCGCATCAGGTGCACGCCGGTCAGCAGCACCCGGAACGTGTAGAGCAGCGGCTTGAGTTCGCCGGTCTTCTCGAACAGCCGCCACTGCGTGGTGGCGAATCCCCGGTAGTGGTGGGCGTGATGGCCGGTGAGCACGCCCGGCGCGAGCGCGGCCAGCTCCCGGTGCGCGTCGCCGGTGTGGACGACCAGCGGCGACAGCAGCTGCTCCAGCACATAGCCGTTGCGCCGGAGCATCAGCCGGACGAACTTGCGCAGGTCGTGGGTGACGAGGTCCATCTCGACACCGTCCCGGTCCCACATCCTGGACCGGGTCTCCGCCGGCTCCCGCAGCCCCACCAGCGCCGCCGTGGGCAGCAGGTGCACACCGCGCAGGTCCACGTCCGAGTCACGGGAGGGGAAGCCGTACAGGTGCGCGCCGGAGACGGTGGCGAACAGCACGGGGTCGGGCTGCTCGGCCACCACCGGCGTCAGGTCGATGTCCAGGGTGTCGATCACCGCTCAAGCGTCCCAGAGGGCGCCGAGGGTCATCAGGTCGCCCCGGTACTCGATGCGGTCCGCCCACTCCGTCGGCCAGGCGCCGGCGCCCAGGTACGCGCCGGCGAAGGCGCCCGTGAGGCAGGCGATGGAGTCCGAGTCGCCGGAGGTGCAGGCGGCCCGCCGTATCGCCGTCACCGGCTCGTCGACGAACAGCAGGAAGCACAACAGGCCGGTGGCGAGGGCCTCTTCGGCGATCCAGCCGGCGCCGGTGGCCAGGCACGGGTCGGTCTCCGGCGAGACGGTGCGCACGGCGTCCTGGAGGCGGCCGAGGGCTTCCAGGCACTCGTCCCAGCCGCGGGCGATGAACTCCTCGGGGCTCGCGTCCTGCCCGCGCCGCCACAGGTCGCCGAGCCAGCGCTGGTGGTAGCGGCCGCGGTTCTCCAGCGCGTACGACCGCAGCAGTCCGACGAGTCCGGTGGGCTCGGCGCCCTGGGCGAGCAGGCGTACGGCACGGGCGGTGAGGTCGGAGGCGGCGAGCGCCGTCGGATGCCCGTGGGTGAGCGCGGACTGCAACTGAGCCGCGCCCGCGCGCTGTTCGTCGCTCAGGTTGGGCACCAGTCCGATCGGCGCGACCCGCATGTTGGCGCCGCAGCCCTTGGAGCCGATCTGGCTGGCGTCCTGCCAGGCGCGGTTCTCGTCCTTGAGCAGGTTGCAGGCCCGCAGACAGGTGTTGCCGGGTGCCCGGTTGTTCTCCGGCGACTGGTACCAGTTAACGAACTCCTCGCGCAGCGGCCGCTCCAGCAGCTTCGGCGCGAGCACTCCGCGGTCCATGGCCGTCCGCAGGGCCCGCCCGAGCGCCAGCGTCATCTGCGTGTCGTCGGTGACGATCGCGGGCGTCGGCAGCGGCATCGACCGCCACGGCCCGCACTTGGCGAGGATCGCCGGGACGTCGTTGAACTCGGTGGGAAAGCCGAGCGCGTCGCCGAGGGCGAGCCCGGTCAACGCCCCGGTGGCGGCGCGCTTGTCGACGATGGTTGCGGTCATGCGGGGCGTCCTTCCCGGGACGGTCGGAGGAGGGGCGGAGAGAGGCTGGTGGCCGGTCCCCCGCGGTAGAGGGCGGCGGGTTTGCCGCGCCCTCCGGTCAGGCGCGCGGCGCCCGGGACGGGCTCGACGAAGCCCGGTGTGGCGAGCACCTTGCGGCGGAAGTTGGCCCGGTCGAGTTCGGTGCCCCAGACCGTCTCGTAGACCTGCCGCAGCTCGCCCAGGGTGAACTCGGGCGGGCAGAAGGCGGTGGCGAGGCAGGTGTACTCGAGTTTGGCGCCGACGCGGTCGCGGGCGTCGGCGAGGATGCGGTCGTGGTCGAAGGCGAGCGGCAGTGCCATGTCACATTCCACCCACCGCGCGTCCGCCGCGTCGCTGCCCCCGTGCGGCTCCGGCGCGTTCGGCAGCAGCGCCGTGAAGGCGACGGACACGACCCGCATACGGGGATCGCGGTCGGGCTCGCTGTAGGTCCGCAGCTGCTCCAGGTGCAGTCCGGTGACGTCCTGCAGGCCGGTCTCCTCGGCGAGTTCGCGCCCGGCGGCCGTCTCGGCGGACTCGTCCGGCTCGACGAAGCCTCCGGGCAGCGCCCAGTGGCCGGCGAACGGGTCCTGTCCGCGCTCGACGAGCAGGACGTGCAGGGCGCCGTCGCGGATGGTCAGAACGGCGAGGTCGACGGTGACGGCGAAGGGTTCGTAGGCGTACTTGTCGTACTCCATGCCCCCACCCCCTTAATAGTCACTTCGACTATAAACACGGGGGCGGGGCTTTCACAAGCCCTCCCGGGGTAACCGGCACGTCATGGGCGAGATCCTGGTGGGCACTTGTTCGTGGACGGACCGCGCGCTGGTGGGCAGCGGCTGGTATCCGACGGGGCGCAGGGACCCGGAGGGGCGGCTGCGGTACTACGCCGAGCGGTTCCCGGTCGTCGAGGTCGACTCGACGTACTACGGACTGCCGAGCGCCCGCAACAGCCGGCTGTGGGCCGAACGGACCCCGGACGGCTTCGTCTTCGACGTGAAGGCCTTCTCACTGCTCACCGGGCACCCGGCCCGTGAATCGGCCATGCCGGACGGGATTCCCGCGAGACCGCACGACGCGAAGGTGCTCGACGAGGTGTGGGCACGCTTCACCGAGGGGATCGAGCCGCTGCGGGAGGCCGGGCGGCTGGGCAGCGTGCTGTTCCAGCTGCCGCCGTGGTTCCGGCCCGGCCGGCGGGCGGGGCAGTTCCTGGAGGAGTGCGCCGAGCGGACCGCCGGGTGGCCGCTCGCCGTGGAGTTCCGGCACCCCGGATGGTGGCGCGAGGAGTGGGCGGAGGCGACCTGCGCCCTGCTCGCCCGCTACGGCATGACGGCGGTGGCCGTCGACATGAACCGGACGCTGCCGTCGTCCGTTCCGCCGGTCACCCCGGTGACCTCGCCGCGGCTGTCCGTCGTCCGGTTCCACGGGCGCAGTCCCGCGTGGGGTTCGGGCAGCAAGGAGGACCGCTTCCGGCACGACTACGACGAGGACGAACTCACCGAGTGGCTCCCGCGGTTACGCGACCTCGCCGCCCGCGTCGACCGGCTCCACGTCCTGTTCAACAACTGCTGCGGCACCGCGTCCGTCCGGGCCGCCGAGCTGATGCGGCGCCTGCTCGACGGCGCGGACCGGGCGGGATCGGACAGCGGCGGCTGATCAGCGGCCGCGCCCCAGAAAGGCCAGCAGCCGGTCGCCGGGCTCCGCGTGCGGGGGCACGGCGACCGGCGCGGCGAACCGGACACCGCGGTCCTCGGCCGCGACCACGCACCGCGCCAGGGGCAGCAGTTCGGCCGCCAGCGCACCCGGCACGGGCCGGGGCAGCCCGCAGGACCGCGCCACGTCCCACCCGTGCACGGTGATCTCGACGGCGCCCACCGCGGCCATCACCCGCACGTCCAGCGGCACTTCGCCCACCAGCACCCGCTCCCCCGGCCCGGCCGCCCAGGCGCCCAGCACGGCACACGCGCGCGTGCGGAACGCGCACGCGAGATCACCGGCCGCCGGCGCCGCGGGCGACAGCCCGATCCGGCCGCCCGTCAGCCCTTCGTACAGCGCGTCCAGTGAGTCGTCGAGATGCCCGAGCAGCTCCCCGAGTGCCCACTCGGCGCACGGCGTGGCCCGCTCCAGGCTCCCGGGCGGCACCGCGGCGACGCTCCCCAGCGCGTAGGCGAGCGAACGCTCCAGCAGTGCACCGCAGTCCGTCGTCATGGTCATGGCGCTCCCTCCGTCTCCCTACAGACCGGCGGGGGCGCCAAAACGAATCGGCCGGCCCGGACGAATCCGGAACCGGCCGAGACCCGCGGGGCGGGATCAGAGATCGACTTCCTTCATCAGCATGCCGACCTCGGTGTTGGACAGCCGGCGCAGCCAGCCCGACTTCTGGTCGCCCAGGGTGATCGGACCGAAGGAGGTGCGCACCAGCTTCTCGACCGGGAAGCCGGCCTCGGCGAGCATGCGGCGCACGATGTGCTTGCGGCCCTCGTGCAGGGTCACCTCGACCAGGTAGTTCTTGCCGGTCTGCTCGACGACCCGGAAGTGGTCCGCGCGCGCGTAGCCGTCCTCCAGCTGGATGCCGTCCTTGAGCTTCTTGCCCAGGTCACGCGGGATCGGGCCCACGATGGCGGCGAGATAGGTCTTCTTCACGCCGTACTTGGGGTGGGTCAGCCGGTGCGCCAGCTCGCCGTGGTTGGTGAGCAGGATGACGCCCTCGGTCTCGGTGTCGAGCCGCCCCACGTGGAACAGCCGGGTCTCCCGGTTGGTGACGTAGTCCCCGAGGCACTGGCGGCCCTCCGGGTCCTCCATCGTGGAGACGACGCCGGCGGGCTTGTTCAGCGAGAAGAACTGGTACGACTGCGTCGCGACCGTCAGGCCGTCGACCTTGACCTCGTCCTTCTCGGGGTCGACCCGCTTGCCCTGCTCCAGGACGATCTCGCCGTTGACCTCGACGCGCGCCTGCTCGATCAGCTCCTCACAGGCACGCCGGGAACCGTAGCCCGCGCGCGCGAGGACCTTCTGCAGCCGCTCGCCCTCCTGCTCGGCGCCCGGGAAGGTCTTGGGCAGCTTCACGTCCTTCTTGCCGGCGTACCGCTCCCGGTTGCGCTCCTCGGCGCGCGCCTCGTACTCGCGGGAGCTGCCCGGGGCCGTACGGCCGCGCCCGCCCTGCTGGGACTGCCTGGGGCCGCCCTTGGCGCCGCCGCGGGCCGAACCGCCGCGACCCGACTTCGGGCCGTCCTGGGTGGCGCCGGGGCCCACGTCGTAGCGCCGCTCCTCCGGGCGCGGCTTCTTCGGCCGGCCGGCCCCCTGCTTGTCGTCACGGGAGTTGCCGGCGCCGCGGTAGTTACCGCGGCCACCGCTGCTCCCGCCGCGGCCGCCGCTGTTGCCACCACGGCTCCCGCCGTTGTTTCCGCTGCTGTTCCTGCCGCTGCTGCTTCGCATCAAAGTTCCGTCTTGTCGTCTGCGTCCTCGGAATCCGGAGCGTCCGGATCGAACGACGGGACCCCTTCCAGCGTCTCGGCCTCGATCGCCTCCGCCTCCGGGAGGAAGGGCGCGAGTTCCGGGAGCTCGTCCAGACCGCGCAGGCCCATCCGCTCCAGGAAGTAGTTCGTCGTCCTGTACAGGATCGCACCTGTTTCGGGTTCCGTGCCCGCCTCCTCGACCAGACCCCGCTGCAGCAGCGTGCGCATGACCCCGTCGCAGTTGACCCCGCGCACGGCCGAGACGCGGCTGCGGCTCACCGGCTGGCGGTAGGCGACGACGGCGAGGGTCTCGAGGGCCGCCTGGGTCAGGCGTGCCGTCTGGCCGTCCAGGACGAGGCGCTCGACGGCCGCCGCGTACTCGGGGCGGGTGTAGAAGCGCCAGCCGCCGGCGACGAACCGCAGCTCGAAGCCGCGGCCCTGCACGGTGTAGTCGTCGGCCAGCTCCCGCAGGGCGCTCGCGATCTGCCGCCTGGGCCGCTCCAGGATCTTCGCCAGGTGCTCCTCGGTCGCGGGCTCGTCCACGACCATCAGAACGGCCTCCAGGGCGGGCTTGAGGTCGAGGTCGGCGACGGAACGCAGCCCGGCCGGGAGTCCGGTGGTGTCCTCGCTCACGTCTTGTCCTCCTTGGGCGGCTCGGGCGGTCGGTCGAACTCGTCGGTCACCATCGGCTGGGTCTCCCCCTCGCCGCCGGTCCACCGCACGAGCAGCTCCCCGAGGGCCGTCTCCTGCTCCAGGGCCACGGCCTTCTCCCGGTACAGCTCCAGCAGCGCCAGGAACCTCGCCACGACGGTGAGCGTGTCGTCGGTGTCCTCGACCAGGGCCCGGAAGCTGGCCTCGCCGAGTTCCCGCAGCCGCGCCACCACGATCCCGGCCTGCTCCTGCACGCTGACCAGCGGCGCGTGGATGTGGTCGACGTACACCTGCGGCTTGGGCCTGGGCTGCATCGCCTTGACCGCGAGTCTGGCGAAGCCCTCCGGGCCGATGCTGATGACGACCTCGGGCAGCAGCTCGGCGTGCTGCGGTTCGAGGCCGACGGTACGGGGGTAGCGCCGGGCCTCGTCGTCCAGCCGGGCGCTGAAGATGTCGGCGATCTGCTTGTACGCCCGGTACTGCAGCAGCCGCGCGAACAGCAGGTCCCGCGCCTCCAGCAGCGCCAGGTCGGCCTCGTCCTCCACCTCTGCGGACGGCAGCAGCCGGGCGGCCTTGAGGTCGAGCAGGGTCGCGGCGACGACCAGGAACTCGGTCGTCTCGTCCAGGCTCCAGTCCGGCCCCATGGCCCGGATGTGCGCCATGAACTCGTCGGTGACCTTGGACAGCGCGACCTCGGTGACATCCAGCTTGTGCTTGGAGATCAGCTGGAGCAGCAGGTCGAAGGGCCCCTCGAAGTTGGCGAGCCGCACCTTGAAGACACCGTCGCCGGGTTCCTGGGGTTCGGCGGGCTCGGAGTGCGCCTCCGGCTCCGCTTCCGGCTCCGCCACCGCCAGCTCGACGACGGGCGGCTCCTCGACAGCCGGTGCCTCGCTCAGCGGCTCCTCGACAGCCGATTCCATGCCGGCCGGTGCCTCGCTCGGCGGCTCCACGACCGCCGGCTCCACGACCGCCGGTGGCTCCGCGGGTGCGGCCCCCGGTCCCCGCCCCAGCGCACGCCGACGGCCGGCGCCGGCGCCGGGGCTGGGAACGTCGTTCGAGGTCATGGCCCCCGCAGGCTACCGCCTACCGCCCGCGCAGCCGACGTACCAGAATGCTCGCGTCCCCGCGGGACTCCAGATCGGCCAGCACCACGGCGACCGCCTCGCGGACGATCCGTCCGCGGTCGACCGCCAGCCCGTGCTCGCCGCGCAGGACGAGACGGGCGTGCTCCAGGTCCATCAGCTCCTCGGCGGAGACGTACACCGTGATCTTCTCGTCGTGCCGCTCCCGCCCGCTGGGGCGCCGGTTGGCCGCCCGTCCGCGCTTGCGGGACTGTGCGGCGGCCGCCGGCCCGGCAGAACCTTCCTGCGCCGTCTGACGCCGCGCGGGACGGCTGCGGGACTCGCCCGCGTCGATCGACTGCTCCGGCTCCGTCGCCACGTGCTCGGCGCCCTCGCCGTCACCGCCCTGCGCGGGCACCGACTGCGGCGCGTCCTCGGACGGCACCACGGCCGGGTCGCTCTCGCCGGCGGGCGCGGGCACCCGGGCCTCACCGTTGGCCCCACGCCGCGGCGTGGACGGCTGGAGCGCCATTCCCCCTGTCGTACGGAAGAGTTCGTCGGCCCCCGGCAGACTCACTCGGCGTGACACCGGGCGAGCACCTCCCTGGCGAGCTGGCGGTAGGCGGCGGCGCCGACGGAGTTGGAGGCGTACGTGGTGATCGGCTCACCGGCGACCGTGGTCTCCGGGAAGCGGACCGTGCGCCCGATGACCGTGTGGTAGACGTGGTCGTCGAACGCCTCGACGACACGCGCGAGCACCTCACGGCTGTGCACGGTGCGCGAGTCGTACATCGTGGCGAGGATCCCGTCGAGCTCCAGCTCGGGGTTGAGCCGCTCCTGGACCTTCTCGATCGTCTCCGTCAGCAGCGCGACACCACGCAGGGCGAAGAACTCGCACTCCAGAGGCACTATCACCTTGTGCGCGGCCGTCAGCGCGTTCACCGTCAGCAGACCCAGCGAGGGCTGACAGTCGATCACGATGTAGTCGTAGTCGGCCATGAGCGGCTTCAGCGCACGCTGCAGCGTCGACTCGCGCGCGACCTCGGAGACCAGCTGGACCTCGGCCGCCGACAGGTCGATGTTGCTCGGGAGCAGGTCCATGTTCGGGACCGCGGTCTTCAGGAGCACCTCGTCGGCCGCCATGCCCCGCTCCATGAGCAGGTTGTAGACGGTGAGGTCGAGCTCCATCGGGTTGACGCCGAGACCCACCGACAGCGCGCCCTGCGGGTCGAAGTCCACGAGCAGCACGCGCCGTCCGTACTCCGCGAGCGCGGCACCCAGGTTGATGGTCGACGTGGTCTTGCCGACGCCGCCCTTCTGGTTGCACATCGCGATGATCTTCGCGGGGCCGTGGTCGGTCAGCGGCCCCGGGATCGGGAAGTACGGCAGCGGGCGCCCGGTCGGGCCGACGCGCTCACGGCGCTGCCGGGCAGCGTCGGGCGCGAGCGTGGCCGCGTACTCGGGATCGGGCTCGTACTCGGCGTCCGGGTCGTAGAAGTGCCCGTCGGGCAGTTCGTCGTAGTCGGCGAAGTGGTTGTGGGGCGCGCCACTTCCGTCGCCGGCCATGGCGTTCACGTGATGGCCATCCATGCTCTGGTGTGCTGTCCCGGCGAATTGCGGACCGGGGCTCTGGTGGGCTGCGAAGGTGCGCACAGCAACGGAGCCGACAGCCTCGAACCCCGCGGGGCCCTGGCCCCGTACAGGCGTTCCTGGTTGACCACCCCCGGGAGAAAATGTCGACTCATTCACAAGTCGTCTTACCTCCTTGGTGACCAGGAAACTTCTAGACAGGTCAGCGTGGCACCATGCCGACGGTTGGCGACTCTATGGCGTGTCGGGTGTTCGCAGCAACACAATCCGCCGGACCCGGCTCGATGTGTCGACAATGAAACATCCCACTGTCAAGGGCGTACGGCCGTCGCACGGCAGGTTTCACCGGTGTGCGAATCGACCGAAGAGTTACGTTCGAGGCGAGTTGACCGAGAGTCGCAAAGTGACCATACACACATCCGGCCGGACCTTGTGGGGCAAGGTCCGGCCGCGTGCGCAGGGTTGACGCGTCTTGTTGACGTATCGCCTTTACGAAAAGGTGACTTAGTTCTCCGGTGACCGAACGGCCCGCGGGGGGACTCAGCCGAGGAGCGACTCGAGCTCCACGTGCTCCAGGCCGTGCGCCTCCGCGACCTCGCGGTAAACGACCTTGCCGTCATGGGTGTTGAGGCCCTTGGCGAGCGCGGGGTCACGGCGCAGCGCCTCGACCCAGCCGCGGTTCGCCAGCTCGACGATGTACGGCAGCGTGGCGTTGGTGAGCGCGTAGGTGGAGGTGTTGGGCACCGCGCCGGGCATGTTGGCGACGCAGTAGAAGACCGAGTCGTGCACCTGGAAGGTCGGCTCGGCGTGCGTGGTCGGGTGGGAGTCCTCGAAGCAGCCGCCCTGGTCGATCGCGATGTCGACAAGGACACTTCCGGGCTTCATCCGCGCCACGAGCTCGTTGGTGACCAGCTTCGGGGCCTTGGCGCCCGGGATGAGGACCGCGCCGATGACGAGGTCGGCGTCCAGGACGGCCTTCTCCAGCTCGAGGGAGTTGGACATGATCGCGCGGACCTTGGTGCCGAAGACCTTGTCGGCCTCGCGGAGCTTGTTGATGTCGCGGTCGAGCAGGGTGACGTGGAAGCCCATGCCGACGGCGATCTGCGTGGCGTTCCAGCCGGAGACACCGCCGCCGATGACGACGGCCCGCGCGGGCTGGGTGCCGGGGACGCCGCCGGGCAGCACACCGCGGCCGCCGACCGAGCGCATCAGGTGGTAGGCGCCGACCTGCGGGGCGAGCCGGCCCGCGACCTCGGACATCGGGGCGAGCAGCGGGAGCGCGCGGGAGGGCAGCTCGACGGTCTCGTAGGCGATCGCGGTCGTGCCGGACTCGATGAGCGCGTCGGTGCACTCCTTGGAGGCGGCCAGGTGCAGGTAGGTGAAGAGCGTCTGGTCCTTGCGGAGGCGGTGGTACTCCTCCGCGATGGGCTCCTTGACCTTCAGCAGCAGGTCCGCGGCGGCCCACACCTCGTCGGCGGTGCCGAGGATCTGCGCGCCCGCGGCGACGTACTCCTCGTCCGGGATCGACGAGCCGGCACCGGCGCCCTGCTCGATGACGACCTGGTGGCCGTTGCGCACCAGCTCGTGCACGCCGGACGGGGTGATGGCCACCCGGAACTCGTTGTTCTTGACCTCGCGGGGGATGCCGACCTTCACGTCGATCACGGTCCTTGGCTCAGTGGATGTGGGGCAATACAACACATACCCAGGCATGCATGAGCACACCGGGAGACACCGCAGGAGAAGGTGCGGCAGAGCCAGTCTAATGAAGGCGTTCCCGCTGTCTAGCCTTTCATTGCATCAATCTTCAGCGGGTGTACTACGGATTTCGCAGGCGTCAGCGCCTTGTTTCGTTTCATCGATCTCTTCCGGCAGGTCCGGCTCCTCGCCCAGCAGCCGTTCGGCGGCGCCCCGGTGCAGCCGCGCGGCGGCGGGATCGCCGAGGCGGTCCATCGTGTCGGCGAGCCGCAGCTGCAGCGCCGCCTGGAGCCGTACGTCGTCGGCGCGGCGCGCGAGGTCCAGCGCCTCGTGGCAGGTGCGCAGCGACTCCTCCGGGCGTCCTGCGTACTCCTGGACCCGCGCCGTCTCGCTCAACGCCCGCGCCTGAGCGGCCACATCGCCGTTCTTGCGGTGTCCGGCGGCCGCCGAGCGCCAGTTGCGCAGCGCCTCGCCGTAGCGGCCCGCGTAGGTGTGCGCGGCGGCGATACGGCCGTACATCCGGGCGGCCTCGGCGCGCTCGTCGCGGGCCAGGCGCTGGGCGAGGGCCCGGCCGAACCAGTCGGCGGCCCGGTCGTAGTCCCCGAGCTCCAGATGCGCGCCGCCTACGGATTCCATCGCGCGGCCGGTCGCATACGGGTCGTTCGCCTCGCGTCCGGCGTCCAGCGCGGCCCGATAGCGCACCAGGGCGTCCGCCGTACGCCCCGTCTGCGCGTCCAGGTCCCCCAGGTTCAGCAGGGCCGCCGCCGCCTCCCGGGGCAGCTTCCGGCGCTCGGCGACGTCCAGCACCAGCCCGTGGATGCCGTACAGGTCCGGCGCGGCGGCCTGCATGCCGAAGTGCGCGACCATCGTCCGGACCAGCTGGGACATCAGGCGGCGGGCCAGCGTGTCCAGCTCCCCGTCGGCCACCGCGGCCCGGGCGGCGGCCAGCAGGGCCGGCCGGCGCTGGCTCAGCCAGTCCTCGGCGGCCCGCGGGTGGGGGAAGCGCAGGGAGCGGGGCATGCCCTGGAGCTTCTCGCGGGCCTCGGCGCTGTCGGTCTCGGTGATCGCCCGGCACGACTGCAGCAGCCGCACCGTCCGCTCCAGCATCCGGGCGCGGGCCAGCTGCAGCTCGGCGGGGCGCTCCTGGGTCTCGGCGAGGGTCTTGAGCAGGGGGTGCAGACAGCCCGGGACCTCGTACTCCGGCAGCGGTGAGTCCACGGAGCGCAGCAGGCCGAGGGCGACGAAGTCGTCCAGCGTGGTGCGGGCGCCGCCCACCGAGCAGCCGGCCAGCGCGGACGCGGTGTGCGGGTCGACGAGGCCGCCCGGGGCGAGGGAGAGCAGTCGCAGTATCCGGGCGGCCGTGGAGGGCAGCGAGGCGTAGGAGAGCCGGAAGACGCGGCCGAGCGGGGTGCCCTCCTGGCCGTCGGCCCGCAGCTGCTTGGCGAGGTCGGCGACGGCGGCCTTGGGGCGCGCGGCGAGCCAGCCGCCGGCCAGCTCCAGCGCGGCCGGCTGGCCCTGGCACTCCTCGACCAGGCCCTCGGCGGCCCGCGGGTCGACGGTGATGCGGACGGAGCCGGTGTACGCGGTCAGCAGCTCGATGGCGGACTTGGTGTCGAGGCCGCCGAGGGTGCAGGGGCGGACGTCGGAGATGCCGGTGAGGGGGCCGTCGGAGACGGCGACGACCAGGCAGTCCGGGCTGTCCGGCAGCAGGGCGTCGACCTGCTCGGGGTCGGCCGCGTCGTCGAGCAGGATCAGCGTCCGGCGGTCGGCGAGGGCCGTGCGCAGCGCCTCCGACAGCTCGTCCGCGGCGGCTCCGGCCGGGGTCGGCCGGTCCAGCGCGGCCAGCAGTTCGCGAGCGGTGCGCTCGGTGGGGACGGGGGTGCCGTCGGGCTCGCTGAGCCGCGCCCGCAGCACCCCGTCGTCGTAACGGTCCGCGACCTGCCGGACGAGTTCCTCGGCGAGGGCCGTGCGTCCGGAGCCGGGCCGGCCCGCGATGAGCAGCACACGCGCGCGTGGAGGTTTCTTTCCGGACAGGGTGTCCAGGCCCGCGCGCTCGATGTCGGCGCGCAGTTCCTTCAACTCCCTTGTGCGGCCGAGGAACTGACGCTCCGCAGCACCGCGCTCCGACAGCCGTACGCCGCCTGGGTCCACCGCCTGATCCGTCACGGGCACACTCCCGTCCCACCACACGCAAAAGCCCGCCGGGACTCCGGTCCGGGCGGTAACAGAGCCTAGTTCACGCTCTGCAACGGTCCAGGTGGAGCGCGGCGGGCAGGTCCCCCGATCGGATCAGCAGATGGTCACACCGGAAGTGGTCCTGATGGCCCTGCCGGCTTCAGGCCTCGAACGGACGCGCGGGCCACGGCGCCTCCGCCGGGCGCAGCGCGTCCAGCCCCTCCCCGTTCTGCGCGGCGACGAGCGAAAGGACGCCCACCACGAGGCAGTTGTTGTGCAGTTCGCCCGCGAGGACGCCGCGCACGAGCTCGTCGACCGGCACGCGCTCGTACTCCAGGTCGATCTCCTCGTGCTCGACCTCGAAGCGTTCGCCGTCCGCCTCGGACAGATCGCGGGCCAGGAAGATGCGCACGGCCTCGTCGCAGCCGCCGGGCGTGGTGTAGACGTCGGTCAGCACCCGCCAGTCCTCGGCCTTGACGTGGGCCTCCTCGTACAGCTCGCGCTGGGCGGCGTGCAGCGGATTCTCACCGGGGACGTCGAGCAGACCGGCCGGGATCTCCCACAGCTTCTGCCGGACGGGGTGACGGTACTGGCGGATGACCAGGACGCGCCCGGTGTCGTCGAGGGCGAGGACGGCGACCGAGCCGGGGTGGACCTGGTAGTCGCGGCGGACGACCGAGCCGTCGGGCATGACGACCTCGTCCGTGCGGACGGAGGTCTTGTTGCCCGTGAACGGGGTCTCCGTCGCCCGGATCTCCCACTCCTCGGGGGTGTCCTTGATGGTCATGCCCTGTCCTTCCCCATGTGCAAAAAGAAGCGGCCGGGACGCCCACCTTTTGAATGCGGGCGCCCCGGCCACCGTACAACTCTTGTGTCAGTCCGAATTCTCCTGCGCGCCCTCGGCCCGCTGGCGCTCGACGGCCGCCTTCACCAGGCCCGCGAAGAGCGGGTGCGGGCGGGTCGGACGCGAGCGGAGCTCGGGGTGCGCCTGGGTGGCGACCAGGTAGGGGTGCACCTCGCGGGGGTACTCCACGTACTCCACGAGCTTGCCGTCCGGCGAGGTGCCGGAGAACAGGATGCCCGCCTTCTTCTCCAGCTCCGCGCGGTAGGCGTTGTTGACCTCGTAGCGGTGGCGGTGCCGCTCCTCGACGTACTCCTTGCCGTCGTACACCTCGCGCACGATGGAGCCCTCGGCCAGCTTGGCCGGGTACATGCCCAGGCGCATCGTTCCGCCCATGTCGCCCTCGCCGGCCACGATGTCCAGCTGCTCGGCCATGGTGGAGATGACCGGGTGGGCGGTGGCCGAGTCGAACTCGGTGGAGTTGGCGTCCGGGATGTCGGCCAGGTGGCGGGCGGCCTCGATCACGATGCACTGCAGGCCCAGGCAGAGCCCGAGCAGCGGGATCCGGTTCTCGCGGGCGTACTTGATCGCGCCGACCTTGCCGAGCACACCGCGGTCGCCGAAGCCGCCGGGGATGCAGATGCCGTCCACGTCCTCCAGCTGCGCCTTGGCACCGGCCGGGGTCTTGCAGTCGTCCGAGGTGACCCACTTGATCTTGACGCGGGCCCGGTTGGCGAAGCCGCCGGCGCGCAGCGCCTCGGTCACCGAGAGGTAGGCGTCGGGCAGGTCGATGTACTTGCCGACCAGGGCCAGGGTGATCTCGTGGTCGGGGTTGTGGACGCGGTCGAGCAGGTCGTCCCAGGTCGTCCAGTCCACGTCGCGGAACGGCAGGTCCAGCTTGCGGACGACATAGGCGTCCAGGCCCTCGCCGTGCACGGTCTTCGGGATGTCGTAGATGGAACGCGCGTCGGGGCAGGCGACCACCGCTGCCTCGTCGACGTCGCACATCAGCGAGATCTTGCGCTTGATCGCGGTGGGCACCTCGCGGTCGCAGCGCAGCACGATCGCGTCCGGCTGGATACCGATGTTGCGAAGGGCCGCAACCGAGTGCTGGGTCGGCTTCGTCTTCAGCTCTCCCGACGGGCCGATGTAGGGCAGGAGGGAGATGTGGACGACGAAGACGTTGTCACGGCCGACCTCGTGGCGCACCTGACGGACGGTCTCCAGGAACGGCAGCGACTCGATGTCGCCGACCGTGCCGCCGACCTCGGTGATCACGACGTCGACCTCGTCCGTCGCCATGCGGCGGATGCGGTGCTTGATCTCGTTGGTGATGTGCGGGATGACCTGCACGGTGTCGCCCAGGTACTCGCCGCGCCGCTCCTTGGCGATCACCGTCGAGTACACCTGGCCGGTGGTGACGTTGGCCGAGCCGTCCAGGTCGCGGTCGAGGAAGCGCTCGTAGTGGCCGATGTCCAGGTCGGTCTCGGCGCCGTCGTTGGTGACGAAAACCTCACCGTGCTGGAAGGGGTTCATCGTGCCGGGGTCCACGTTCAGGTACGGGTCGAGCTTCTGCATGACCACGCGCAGGCCCCGGGCCTTGAGCAGCATGCCCAGGCTGGAGGCGGTGAGGCCCTTGCCGAGCGAGGAGGCGACACCCCCGGTGACGAAGATGTGCTTGGTCGTCGAAGATTTGGGCGGCATGGCCAAGAGGGGGCTCCCGTGGTCGCGGTTTGGGGTGCGGTTCCGGGGTTCTCTCGCCCACCGGTCCACGGGCTACCAGGGTATCAGCGAAGGCAGCCGATGGCTTCCGGGCACGCTCCGCACACGGGTCGCCACGGACGCACACGCTTTCAACTGTTTCCCCCTCGTTGCTCACCCGTTCGGCCGACGTGGGTTGCCCGGAGCGGCACACAGATCATCTACGTGCGTCGTATCCTGCTCGGACACTCGCTGCCGAGCCCGGCCGGGTACACGGCACCACCCCCGCCTGTAATCACCGGAACAACGAGAGCTCGTCAGATCGTTGAGCATCAATTGTCGTTTTGCCACACGGCAGGCACGACTGCTTTGCTTCACCGCTCAACGACGCATTACAACGACCCCTTGACCGCAATAGCGACAGCCCCCTGCTGGGGGTGACGTGGCCGTTCGACTGGAGTTGCACGTGGCCGGGCGCATCGAAGACTACGCACTCATCGGAGACATGCAGACCGCCGCCTTGGTCTGCCGGGACGGCACGGTGGACTGGCTGTGCCTGCCCCGCTTCGACTCGCATGCCATCTTCGCCGGCCTGCTGGGCACCGAGGAACACGGATTCTGGCGTCTGGGCCCCGCCCACGCCTCCGACGCCGAGCCCCCCACGGCGGCCCGGCGAAGCTACCGCGGCGACTCGCTGATCCTGGAATCCGAGTGGGACACCCCGCGCGGCACGGTCCGAGTGACGGATTTCATGCCGCCCCGTGACGGCGCCCCCCAGCTGATCCGCATCGTCGAGGGCGTCTCGGGCCGCGTGCCCATGCGCTCGGCCCTGCGCATGCGCTTCTCCTACGGCCGGGTCGTGCCGTGGGTGCACAAGCACGACGGCCGCACGGTCGCCGTGGCCGGCCCGGACTCGGTCTGGTACGACACCGAGTGCGAGACCTACGGCAAGTCGCTGACCACGTACTCGGACTTCACCGTCGCCCCCGGTGACCGCATCGCCTTCACGATCTCCTGGCAGCCCTCGCACAAGGAGCCCCCGCCGCTGCCGGAGCCGGAGACCTCGCTGGAGGCGACGGAGGACTTCTGGCGGGAGTGGGTCGAGCACTGCACGTACCACGGCCCGTACCGCGAGGCGGTCGTCCGCTCCCTCATCACGCTGAAGGCTCTTACGTACGCGCCGACGGGCGGCATCGTCGCCGCGCCGACGACCTCCCTCCCGGAGGACATCGGCGGCGTCCGCAACTGGGACTACCGCTACACCTGGCTGCGCGACGCGGCCATCACCCTGTCCTCGCTGCTGCGCACCGGCTACCGCGAGGAGGCCCGCGCCTGGCGCGAGTGGCTGCTGCGCGCGGTCGCCGGCGACCCGGAGAACCTGCAGATCATGTACGGCATCGCGGGCGAGCGCGAGCTCGGCGAGGCGGAGCTGGACTGGCTGCCCGGCTACGAGAACTCGGCGCCGGTGCGCGTCGGCAACGGCGCCGCCCACCAGCTCCAGCTCGACGTCTACGGCGAGGTCACCGAGGCCCTGCACCTGGGCCACATGACGGGCCTGGCCCGCAGCGACTACGCCTCCCTGCTCCAGCTGAAGCTGATCCGCTACCTGGAGCAGCACTGGGACGAGCCGGACGAGGGCATCTGGGAGGTGCGCGGCCCGCGCCGCCACTTCGTGCACTCCAAGGTCATGGCGTGGGTCGCCGTCGACCGCACCATCAAGCTCATCGAGTCCGGCGACGCCGACGGCCCGCTGGAGCGGTGGAAGGAACTGCGCGACGAGATCCACCGGGACGTGTGCGAGAAGGGTTACGACAAGGAGCGCAACACCTTCACGCAGTCGTACGGCTCGAAGGAGCTGGACGCGTCGCTGCTGCTCATCCCGCAGATGGGCTTCCTGCCGCCCGACGACAAGCGGGTGATCGGCACGATCGAGGCGATCCAGCGCGAGCTGTCCACCCCGGACGGCTTCATCCTGCGCTACCCCACCGAGGGCGACAGCGAGGGCGTCGACGGCCTGCCCGGCGACGAGGGCGCCTTCCTGGCCTGCTCGTTCTGGATGGCGGACGACCTCGCGATGATCGGCCGGGTGGACGAGGCGCGCAAGCTCTTCGAGAAGCTCCTGTCGCTGCGCAACGACCTCGGCCTGCTCGCCGAGGAGTGGGACCCGCGTCTCAAGCGCCAGGTCGGCAACTTCCCGCAGGCCTTCAGCCACGTCCCGCTCATCGACACGGCACTGCGCCTGACGGCCTCGGGAGCCTACGGCGGCTGACCGCGCGCGGAGGTACGGCGGCGGGGCTCGTCCAGGGCCGCGCCGCCAGCACCGGCCGGAAGTGTCCCCGGGGCGTCCGCGCAGGTAGCGTCCGGTCCATGGACAGCGGCATGGACAGCGGATTCGACACCCAGGGCGGCGGGATCACCGTGCAGCGGGCGCTGGAGCTGCCCGGACTGCGCAGCGGTCTGCCCGAGGTCCTGGCGGGCGCCGACCGGCTAAGGCGGACCGTGCGCTGGGTGCACGCCGGCGAGGTCCCCAACATCGCCTCGCTGCTGAAGGGCGGCGAGCTGCTGCTGACCACGGGCTACGGGCTCGGCACCCGCCCGGCCGACCAGCGGGCGTTCGTGCGCACCCTGGCCGAGCGGGGCATCGCGGCCCTCGTGGTGGAACTCGGCCCCCGGTTCACCAGGCTGCCCGCCACGCTCGTCGACACGGCACGCGCGATGGGGCTGCCGCTGGTGCAGCTGCACCGTGAGGTGCCCTTCGTCGCGGTGACGGAGGAGATCCACACCGAGATCGTCAACGGCCACTACGCGCTGCTGCAGCGGGCCGAGGAAGTGCACCGCCGCTGCACCGAGGCGCTCCTGGGCGGCGGAGGGGTGCCCCAGGTGCTGGGCATCCTGGCCGACTTCGGCGGCAACCCGGTCTTCCTGGAGACGCCGGACGGCCAGCTGCTGTACGCCGCCGGGGAGGGCCCCGAGGGCGCGGACCCGCTGCAGGTCTGGGAGGGGCTGCGCGGCCAGCACAAGGACGCCCCGCCGCCGTCGGGCTCGGTGCTCGTGGACGTGCCCGGGGGCGGCCCGGGGACGGGTTCGGTACGGGCCCGGCTGGTGCTGCTTCCGGTGCGGGCGCCGCTGGCGGCGGTGCACAGGATGGCGGCGGAGCGGGCGGCGGGCATCCTGGCGGTCGTGCTGATGCAGGCACGCCAGGAGGAGGAGCTCGCGGCGCGCGGCCGCGGCGACTTCCTGACCGACCTCGCCGAGGGCCGTATCACCGCCGAGGACGCGCCCGCGCAGGCGCGCGTGCTGGGATTCAAGCCGGGCAACACTCCGCTGCTGCCGGTCGTGATGCGGCTGGGCGACGCGCTGTCGCCGGGCGGGGGCTGGGCGGTGCTGGCGCGCGCGGTGTCCGAGGAGCTGGCCTCGGTCGGGGTGCCGGTGCTGCTGGGCGTACGGCCCGTCGAGGGCCGTGTCCTGGTGCTGCTGGGCCTGCGGTCGGAGTCGGAGCGGTCGGCGGTGGCGGACCGGGTGGCCGCGGCGCTGCGGGCGGGCGTGGAGCGCGCGGGCATGCGGCGGCCGGGGGCGCAGCCGCCGGTGGTGGTCGTCGGCGTCGCGGGCGGCTGGGCGGCGGCCTCGGCGGGGCTGCGGCACGCGGCGGAGACGGCCACGGCGGCGCAGGGGCTGACGGACCGGCCCTGGTACGACGCCCGCCGCCTCGACATCGACCTGCTGCTGTGGCGGCTGCGCGACCATCCCGACCTGGCGGCGTTCGTGGACCGTGCCATCGGCCCGCTGCGCGACCACGACAACCGTTCCAAGCCGCCCCTGCTGCCCACCCTGCAGACGTACCTGGCGCACGCCGGCCGCAAGGCGGAGACGGCCCGTGAACTCCACCTCAACCGCCAGACCCTCTACAACCGCCTCGCCAGGATCGGCGAGTTGCTCGGCACCGATCTCGACGACCCGCAGACGGTACTGGCATTGAGCCTGGCCCTGCGGGCCCGACGGCACGTGTCCTGAGGACGGCCCCCGAACAGGCGCCTAGAGAAGCGGCCGGGGCTGGGTCAACTCGTCGTAGACGCTGAGCACTTGGGCGACCGTCTCGTCCTCGGTCGGCCAGGTGGCCGCCTGCCGGGTGCCGTTGTCCTTGAGCAGCTCGCACCGCTCGGGGTCGGCGAGGAGGGCGGTCACGGCGTCGGCGAGGGCCTTCGCGTCGCCGTACGGGACGAGTTCGGCCGCTTCGCCGACGAGTTCGGGGATGCCGCCCACGCGGGTCGCGACGAGCGGCACGCGCGCGTGCAGGGCCGCCTGGGCGAACACGGACCGCGACTCCCAGCTGCTGGGCAGCAGCGCGAGGTCGGCCGCGGCGAGGAGGTCGCCCACGTCGTCGCGGCGCCCGATGAGCCGCACGGGCAGCTCCTCGTCCTCGATGCGGCGCTGCAGGACGCCGCGCAGCGGGCCCTCTCCGGCGATCACGACGAGCGGGACGGGGTCCAGCCGCCGCCACGCGTGCACGGCGTCCAGGAGGGTGCGGTAGCCGCGGTGCCGCTCCAGCGAGCCGACGGCCATCAGCAACGGCCGTCCGGTCGCGCCGAGTTCGGCCCGGAGCTTGGAGCCGGCCCGCTCGGGGTCGTCCTGCTCCGCCGGCCGGGGCGGCGGCGGCAGGGCGACGGCGGCCAGACGCGCGTCCCGGGCACCGGAGCCGCGGGCCCGGTCGACGAGGTCGGAGGTGGTTCCCAGAACCACCGTGGCGGCCTTCACGACGCGCCGCTCCAGCAGGCGCAGCAGATGGGCCCGGGCGCCTTCGGCGTGCGCCCGGTTGTGCCACGTGACGACGAGCGGGGTACGCCGGCCGCCGAGCGCGAGCACCGCGCGGAAGGAGGCGTGCAGCCCGTGCGCGTGCACCAGGTCGGCGTCGCGGCAGGCCTCCCGCAGCGCGGCCACGGACGCCGGATCGCTGCTGCGCGGCACGTGCACGTGCTCGGCGCCCGCGCCGGTGAAGTCGTAGAGGCGGTCGGCCTCGGCGGGGGCGCACACCGTCACCCGTACGCCCCTGGCGACGAGCCCGGAGGCCAGCGAACGCACATGCGCGCTGCTGCCGGCGTTGCCGCCGCCCAGCACCTGCACGGTGCGCAGCGACGACTGGCCGTGCGGCGGATGGGTGCTGACGGGGCTCACGCGGCCGGGGCTCCTGGTTCGGCGTCGGGCGGTCACGAAGAAGGTACAGAAGGACCGGGCGGAGGGGGTGGACCGCGCGGTTTCCTCCACGCTCTACGCCAAGGATGCCAGCACGTACGGGTGTTCCGGCAACGCGAAAATGCCTGACAACGGGCGGAAACCGGGACGGGGTCACCCACACGAGTGAGGACGGGGTGATTCCGGGTGGGCCGGTGAGGGAACCGCGGAGGTGACGGGCCGTCCCGTCACCTCCGCGTCGTCCGCTAGACGTCGGCGCGGGCCGTGGCCAGCAGCTCCTCGGCGTGCGCCCGGGCCGTCTCCGAGTCCTCCTGACCGGCCAGCATCCGGGACAACTCCCGTACGCGGTCCTCCCCTTCGAGGACCTTCACGCCGGACCGCGTCACGGAACCGTCGTTCGTCTTCTCCACCAGCAACTGCCGGTCGGCGAAGGCGGCGACCTGCGGCAGGTGGGTCACGACCACGACCTGCGCGCTCTTCGCCAGCCGGGCCAGGCGCCGCCCGATCTCGACGGCCGCCTTGCCGCCGACACCGGCGTCGACCTCGTCGAAGAGGTACGTCGGCACGGGATCGGTCCCCGCGAACACGACCTCGACGGCGAGCATCACGCGCGAGAGCTCACCGCCGGAGGCGCCCTTGGCGATGGGCCGCGGCGGCGCCCCCGGGTGCGGGGCGAGCAGCAGCTCGACCTCGTCGACGCCGGACGGCCCGTAGGCGACGGTGCGCCCGCCGACCTCCACGCCCTCCGGGTCCTCGGTCTGCCGCAGTTCGAAGGACACGCGCGCGTGCGGCATCGCGAGCGAGGCCAGCTCGGCCGTCACGGCGGCCGCGAACCGTTCGGCGGCCTCCGCCCGCGCGTCGGTCAACGCCTGGGCGAGCCCGCCCAGTTCGGCCCGCAGCGCGTCCCGCTCGGCGGTCAGTTCGCCGATCCGCTCGTCGTCGCCGTCCAGCTCGGTCAGCCGCGCGGCGCTGCGCTCGGCCCACGCCAGAACGGAGTTGACGTCCTCGCCGTACTTCCGGGTCAGCGCGGTGAGCGCGGCCCGCCGTTCCTCGACGGCCGCCAGCCGCAGCGGATCGGCGTCCAGGTCGTCGGCGTACCCCGCCAGTTCGCCCGCCACGTCGCCCAGCAGGATGCCGATCTCCCCGATCCGGTCGGCGAGCGCGGACAGCGCGGGGTCGTGCGACCGGACGGCGTCCAGCGCCCGCTGGGCGCCCGCGACGAGGGTCGCGGCGTCGATGCCCTCGGGGTCCTCCGGATTCCCGGCGAGGGCGGCATGAGCGGCCGTGGCGGCCGACGACAGCGCCTCGGCGTGCCCGAGCCGCTCCGCCTCCTCGGACAGCTCGACGTCCTCCCCGGCCCGCGGCTCGACCCCGGCGATCTCGTCGAGCCCGTAGCGCAGCATGTCGGCCTCCTGGGCCCGCTCACGCGCGCGTGTGACGATCTCCTCCAGCTCGACCGACACGGCCCGCAGCCGCCGGTAGGCCTCGCCGTACTTGGCGAGCGGCCCGGCGACCGCGTCGCCCGCGTACCGGTCCAGCGCCTGCCGCTGCCGGGACAGCTTCAGCAGCCCCTGCTGATCGGTCTGCCCGTGCACGGCCACGAGGTCGTCGGCGAGGTCGGCGAGCAACCCGACCGGCACGCTCCGCCCGCCCACATGGGCCCGCGACCGCCCCTCGGCCGAGACGGTGCGGCTGATCAGCAGCGCCCCGTCGTCCAGCTCGGCCCCGGCCTCCTCGGCCCGCACGACGGCCGCGGCACCCGCGGCCACCGAGATCCGCCCCTCGACCACGGCCTTGTCGGCCCCGATCCGCACGAGCGCCGCGTCGGCACGCCCGCCCAGGAGAAGCCCGAGGCTGGTGACGACCATGGTCTTGCCCGCACCCGTCTCACCGGTGACAGCGGTGAAGCCGGGCGACAGCTCGACGACCGCGTCATCAATGACGCCGAGCGACCGTATCCGCATCTCTTCCAGCACGATGAAGACCTTACGAGGTCGGGGCGGGCGAGTGCGAGGTGCCCTTGTCACCCGGGGGAGTGTCACGCCCCGAGGGGCGCGGGGAACTGCGCGAGCAAGCACAAACCACCCGCACCCGCCGACGATCGGTCACCGCCCGGGTTCTAGTGCGGAGCCCCCCGCCACCCCGAGACCGGCAGCGCGAACTTCGCCACGAGCCGGTCCGTGAACGACGCGTGGTGCAACCGGGCCAGCCGCACCGGCACGGCCCCCCGCCGCACCTCCACCCTCGCTCCGGGTGGCAACTCCACCGTCCGTCGCCCGTCGCACCACAGCACCCCCGGCGGGATGTGCGGCAGCACCTCCACCGCCAGCACCGAGTCCGGCGAGGTCACCAGGGGCTTGGCGAACAGGGCGTGCGCGCTGATCGGCACCATGAGCAGCGCCTCCACCTCGGGCCACACCACGGGCCCGCCCGCGGAGAAGGCGTAGGCGGTCGAGCCGGTCGGGGTGGACAGCACGATCCCGTCGCACCCGAACCCGGTGACGGGCCGCCCGTCGATCTCCAGCACGACTTCCAGGAGCTTCTCGGCGCCGGCCTTCTGCACGGCCGCCTCGTTCAGCGCCCAGTCGGTGTGCACGATGTCCCCGTTCTGGTGAACGACGACGTCGACGGTCATCCGCTCCTCGACCTCGTAGGCCTTGGTCACGACCCGGTCGACGACCTTGTCGAGGTCGTCACGCTCGGCCTCGGCGAGGAAGCCGACCCGCCCGAGGTTGACGCCGAGCATCGGCACGCCGGACGCGCGGGCGAACTCGGCGCCGCGCAGCAGCGTGCCGTCTCCGCCGAGCACGATCAGCAACTCGCACCCGTCGAGGCACTGCGGAGTCGCCTCCTTGACCAGCTGCACCTCGTCCGGCAGCGGCAGGTCGGCGGCCTCGTACTCCAGCACCCGCACGCCGATGCCCTCGCGCAGCAGGCCCTTCACCACCAGCTCGGCACTGCGGATGGCCGCCGGCCGGCCCGTATGGGCGAGGAGGAAAACAGTACGAGCTCGGTTCTGACTCAACGCGGCCCCTCCGCCACTGCTCGGTCGACATCGGCCGGGTCCAGTTCGGCTGCTCCGGCCCGCAGCCACAGAAAGTACTCGACATTCCCGGACGGTCCGGGCAGCGGACTGGCGGTGACACCCCGCACCCCGAGCCCGAGTTCCCACGCCTTGTGGGCCACGCCCCGCACGGCCTCCGCCCGCAGTTGCGGACTCCGCACGACTCCCCCGCTGCCCAGCCGTTCCTTGCCCACCTCGAACTGCGGCTTGACCATCATCACCAGGTCGGCGTCCGGCTTCACACACCGCACGAGGGCCGGCAGCACCAGCCCCAGCGGGATGAAGGACAGATCGCCCACGACAAGATCCACAGGTTCCCCATCGATCGCTTCAAGCGTCAACTCGCGTACGTTCGTACGGTCCTTGACGGTGACGCGTTCATCGCTCTGCAGAGTCCACGCGAGTTGGCCGTAACCGACGTCCACGGCGACGACGTGCGCGGCGCCCGAGCGCAGCAGCACGTCCGTGAACCCGCCGGTGGAGGCGCCGGCGTCCAGCGCGCGCCGCCCCTTCACCACGAGCCCCTGCGGTACGAACGCCTGCAGGGCACCCGCAAGCTTGTGCCCGCCCCGGGAGACGTAGTCGGGATCGCCGTCGTCGTCCGAGACGACGATCGCCGCCGCGGTCTCCACCTGCGTGGCCGGCTTGGTCGCGACGGTCTTGCCGACGGTGACCCGCCCGGCCGCGATCAGCTGACTCGCGTGCTCACGCGAGCGCGCGAGCTTACGGCGGACCAGCTCCGCGTCCAGACGGCGACGTGCGACTCCTGCCACGTTCGGTTCAGCTCCTGTTGCCATACGAGGGTGAAGGCGCCCTCGTGTCGTACGACGGCGAGGGCGCCGGGGGTCCCGGGCGCGCGTCGAGCGCGGTGAGCGTGTCGCGCAGCCCCCGGTGTACATCCTCGTACACCTCGACGTGCCCGTCGGTGGCGAGGTGGTCGGCGTCGCCGAGCCGCTCCAGCTGGGCGTCGACCTCGGCGTTGCCGGTGGGGGTGCGGGGCACGGCCAGCGGGGCGGGGGCGGCGGGGTCGTACTCCGGTTCGGCCTCGGGCCGCTCCTGCTCCGGTACGGCCTCGGGCACAGAGTCGCTCATGCCCAGACGCTACATCGAAGCGCTGGGGTACCGTCGATCGCGATGGCAACGATCGAGGAGTGCCGTACCGCACTCGAGAAGCTCTCGGACAACATGCGGGGCGCCGAGGGCGACGTCCGCGCGGCCGCCGCCCTGGACCGCTCGGTGAGCTGCCGGATCACCGACCTGGACGTGACCTTCGTCGGCCGGATGACGGAGGGCCGCATCCGCGTCGACGAGGTGCTGCAGGGGCCGCCGCGGGAGAAGGCCCAGATCAGGCTCTCGATGGCCGGCGACGACCTGGTGGCCCTGGTGGACGGCGAGCTGAACTTCGCGCGCGCCTGGGGCTCGGGCCGGGTGAAGCTGGAGGCGAGCCTGGTCGACCTGTTCCGTCTCAGGAAGCTTCTGTAGCCACCGCCGCGCGTGCCTTCCGCGCCGCCGGCACGACCAGCGGGGTCCCGGTCTCCGGGTCGTCGATGACCTGGCAGCGCAGCCCGAAGACCTCCTCGACCAGCTCGGCCGTGACGATGTCGTTCGGCGCGCCCTCGGCGACGACCCGGCCGCTGTTGAGCGCGATCAGATGGGTGGCGTAGCGGGCGGCGTGGTTGAGGTCGTGGAGCACGGCGACCAGCGTCCGCCCGTGTTCCTCGTGCAGTTCGGCGCACAGGTCGAGGACGTCGATCTGGTGCTGGATGTCGAGGTAGGTGGTGGGCTCGTCGAGCAGCAGCAGCGGTGTCTGCTGGGCGAGCGCCATGGCGATCCACACGCGCTGCCGCTGACCGCCGGACAGCTCGTCCACGAACCGGTCGGCGAGTTCGGCGACGCCCGTGCGCGCCATGGACTCCCGTACGACCCGCTCGTCCTCGGCCGACCACTGGCGCAGCAGGCCCTGGTGCGGGTACCGGCCGCGGCCGACGAGGTCGCCGACGGTGATCCCGTCGGGCGCGACCGACGACTGCGGCAGCAGGCCCAGGGTCCGCGCGACCTTCTTGGCGGGCATCGACTGGATGACGTGGCCGTCGAGCAGCACCCGGCCCCGGCTCGGCCTCAGCATCCGCGACAGGGCCCGCAGCAGGGTGGACTTGCCGCACGCGTTCGGTCCGACGATCACGGTGAAGGAGTTGTCGGGGATCTCCACCGAGAGCTGCTCGGCGATGACCCGCTGGTCGTAGGCGAGGGTGACGTCCTCGGCGGACAGGCGGTTCACTGTGCTCCTTGGGGTGTACGTGTTCTGCGGGCCGCTCATATCCGGCCCGCCCTGCGCTCCGCGACCAGCAGCCACAGCAGGTAGACGCCGCCGAGGACACCGGTGACCACGCCGACGGGCAGCTGGTCGGCGCCGAAGGCCCGCTGGGAGGCCCAGTCGGCGGTGACCAGCAGGGCGGCGCCCATGCACAGGGACGGCAGCAGGTTCGGGCCGGGCGAGCGGGTCAGGCGGCGGGCGAGCTGCGGGGCGGTGAGCGAGACGAAGCCGACCGGTCCGGCCGCCGCCGTCGCCGTGGCGACGAGCAGGACGGCGGCCACCAGCAGCAGCGCCCGCACGCGCTCCACGCGCACCCCGAGGGCGTTGGAGACGTCGTCGCCCATCTCCAGCATCCGCAGGCCGCGTCCGTTGGCGAGGACGAGCGGCACGAGCACGGCGCACAGCGCGAGCAGGGGCCAGACCTGGTCCCAGTCACGGCCGTTGAGGGATCCGGTCATCCAGACGAGCGCGCGGGCCGCGTCGACGATGTCGGAGACGGTGAGCAGATAGCCGTTGACCGCGGTGACGATCGCGGAGACGCCGATTCCGACCAGGACCAGTCGGTAGCCGTGCACTCCCCGCTTCCAGGCCAGCAGGTAGATGGCGAGGCCGGTCGCCAGTCCGCCCACGAGCGCGCCGAGGGTGACCTGGGCCGCGCTGCCGGAGAACAGCACGATCATCACCAGCGCCCCGGCGGTCGCGCCCTGTCCGAGGCCGAGCACGTCCGGACTGCCCAGCGGATTGCGGGTGACGGCCTGGAACAGCGCCCCGCCGAGCCCGAGCGAGGCGCCGACCAGCAGTCCGACCAGGACCCGGGGCAGCCGCAGCTCGTTGACGATGAACTCCTGGCCCGCGTTGCCGTCGCCGAGCAGCGTCCGCACCACGTCGCCGGCCGGGATCGGGAAGTCGCCGGTGCCGATCAGTACGACGCTCGCGGCGAGCGCGGCGAGCAGCAGCAGGACGACGACGGTGGCGGCGCGGACGTCCAGGCGCAGGGAGAGCCCACCCGGGGCCCGGAGCACACGGTGGGTCTTCACAGCTGGGCCGTCCTCCGCCGTCGTACCAGAAAGATGAAGACCGGCCCGCCGACGAGCGCGGTGATGATGCCGACCTGAAGCTCCGCGGGGCGGGCGACGACCCGGCCGACGACATCGGCGCCGAGCAGCAGCACGGGCGACAGGACCGTCGCGTACGGCAGGATCCAGCGCAGGTCGGGGCCGGTGAAGGACCGTACGGCGTGCGGGACCATCAGCCCGACGAACGCGATCGGCCCGCACGCGGCCGTCGCCGCCCCGCACAGCACGGTCGCCGCCAGCATGGACAGCGCCCGCGTGCGGTTGAGGTCGGCGCCGAGGGCCCTGGCGGTGTCGTCGCCCATGGCCACGGCGTTCAGCGGCCGGGCGAGGCCAAGGGCGAGCAGCGTGCCGGCCACGAAGAACGGCAGCACCTGCGTGATCGTCGAGTCGGTCGCCGAGGACAGCGAACCGACCGTCCAGAAACGCATCTTGCTCAGCGCCGCCTGGTCCGTGATCATCACGGCCTGCAAATAGCCGTAGAGCGCGGCGCTGATCGCGGTGCCGGCGAGCGCGAGCCGCACCGGTGTGGCGCCCCGGCTGCCGCCCAGGAACCACACGAGGGCCCCGACCGCGGCGGCCCCGAGGAACGCGAACCACACATAGCCGCTGAGGCTGGTGACACCGAGGTAGGTGATCGCCGTGACGACCGCGGCCGACGCGCCGGCGTTGATGCCGAGCAGCCCGGGGTCGGCCAGCGGATTGCGGGTGAGCGCCTGCAGCACGGCCCCGGACAGGCCGAGCGCGGCACCGGCGAGCAGTCCGAGGACGGTGCGCGAGAGCCGCTCGTCGACGACCACGTCCCCGTAGGTCCCCGTGTCCTGGAACAGGCCGTGCCAGACCTGCCCCGCGGACAGCCCTTTCGCCCCGATCGCGATGCTCGCCAAGGCGACGAGCACCAGGACCAGGACGGCGACCAGGAGCCCAAAGGCACGTATCGCCCGGCGGGTTGGGGGCGCGGGGGCGGTCTCCGCGCGCTGTTCGGGAGGACTGTCGACCAACACGAGGTTAGGTTAGCCTACCCTCGCATCGTCGATCGATTCCCGGTGCTCAGAACCCCAGCCGGGCCAGCGCCTTCCCCGAGTCCAGTTCGCACACACCGTCCCCGGCCGCCGTCCAGGCCGCCGCGCACAGCGCCCGCAGTCCGTCCAGCGCCTCGCCCTCTCCGTCCAGTTCGAGCCGCTCCGCACCGGCGACGGCCGTCCAACCCCCGCACCGGAAGCCGCCGTCCGCCTCCTTGACCTCCGGCTGGCCCGTCAGCAGCCCGCGCAGATCGGCGTCGACGAACGTCGGCCGGTGCTGCGGCGGCGCGGCCAGCAGCTGGGCGCCGTCGGTGACGCCGGTCAGGACGAGCAGCGAGTCGACCTCGCCGTTGAACGCCCCCTCGATGTCCGTGTCCAGCCGGTCCCCCACCACCAGCGGCCGCTCGGCACCGGTCCGCAGGATGGTCTCCCGGTGCATGGGGGGCAACGGCTTGCCGGCCACCTGCGGTTCGGCGCCGGTCGCGATGCGCACGACCTCCACCGCCGCGCCGTTGCCCGGCGCGATCCCACGGGCGCTCGGAATCGTCAGATCGGTGTTGGAGGCGTACCAGGGCACTCCGCGCGCGACGGCGTAGGCCGCCTCGGCGAACCGCGCCCACGGCATCTCGGGGCCGCCGTACCCCTGCACGACCGCCGCCGGATCGTCGTCCGCCGACTCGACCGGCTCCAGCCCGCGCTCCCGCAACGCGACCCGCAGGCCCTCGCCGCCGATCACCAGCACCCGCGCGCCCGCGGGCATCTGCTCGCTGATCAGCCGCGCCACCGCCTGCGCGGAGGTGATGACGTCGTCGGCGCCCGTCGGTATCCCCAGCTCGGTCAGGTGGGCGGCCACCGAGTCCGGGGTCCGCAGTGCGTTGTTGGTGACGTAGGCGAGATGCATCCCGCCCTCGCGAGCGGTCGCCAGCGACTCGACCGCGTGCGCGATGGCGTTGCCACCCGCGTACACCACACCGTCCAGGTCGAGCAGCGCCGTGTCGTACGCCTCGCTCAGGGCCCGCTCACTGCCCGCGGGACTCGTCCTGACGCTCTGGCTCATTCCGCATCGCTCCTCGTTCGACGGCTTTCCCCCGATCATCCCTCATGCCACCGACACACGTACGATGCCGGGATGAACACAGCAGGTCACTCGGAAGCAACGGCGCGCCGAGGCCTGGAACTCACCCCGTTCCGAGGCCTTCGCTACGACCCCGACCGGGTCGGCAGCCTCTCCGCGGTGACGTCCCCGCCGTACGACGTCGTCGTACGACCCGACGGCCTGCACCACCTCCAGGACTCCGACCCGTACAACATCGTCCGCCTGATCCTCCCGCAGGCCCCCACCCCCACCGACCGCAACGAGCAGGCGTCGGACACCCTGCGCCGCTGGCAGGCCGAGGGCGTCCTGACCACCGACCCCGAACCGGGCCTGTACGTCTACGAGCAGCGGCACGCCGACGGCATGCTGCAGCGCGGCATCATCGGCGCCCTGCGCGTCTCGGATCCCGCGGAGGGCGTGGTCCTGCCGCACGAGGACGTCATGCCGCACGTGGTCGCCGACCGCGCGGCCCTGATGCGCGCCACCTCCGCGAACCTGGAACCCCTGCTCCTGACCTACCGCGGCAACGGCTCGACGGCCACCACGGCCGAGGTGGTGGAACGTCTCGCCGACAAGCCCCCGCTGCTCTCCACCACCACCGAGGACGGCTACAACCACCGCCTGTGGTCGGTCACCGACCCGTCCGACGTGACCCGCATCCAGTCCGAACTGGCCCGGCACCAGGCCCTGATCGCCGACGGCCACCACCGCTGGGCGACCTACCGCCGTCTACGCGCGGAGCACCCCTCCCCCAGCCCCTGGGACTACGGCCTGGTACTCCTGGTCGACACGGCCCGCTACCCGCTGCGCGTCCGCGCCATCCACCGCCTCCTGCACGCCCTCCCGGTCGCGGACGCGCTGACCGCCGTGGAGGGCCTGTTCCGGGTACGACGGCTCGACATACCGCTGGCCGGGGCGCTGGAGGTCCTCGCCGACGCCGCCTGCGCGAGCAACGCCTTCCTCCTGGCCGGCGACGGCGCCTTCCACCTGCTGGACCGCCCGGACCCGGACCTCCTGGCCCGCACGATCCCCGCCGACCGCCCAGCGGCCTGGCGCACGCTGGACGCCACGGTCCTGCACGCCACGCTCCTCGACCATGTGTGGCGCATCCCGGAGGACTCGCCGGCCCACATCGCCTACATCCACGACACCGCGGCGACGGTCGACAAGGCGGAACGCGACGGCGGTACGGCGGTACTGATGCACCCCGTCCGCGAGGAGGTCGTCCGCGACCTGGCCCGCCAGGGCGTGACGATGCCCCGCAAGTCGACGTCGTTCGGCCCGAAACCGGCTTCGGGCCTGGTGCTGCGCGCGCTGGAGCCCTGATACGACGAAGGGGCGGGACCGTAATGGTCCCGCCCCTTCACACAGGTCAGTCCTCGTCGCCCTTGTCGCCCTTGTCGTCCTCGACGATCTCGACGCGCTCCGCATCGCTCTCGTCCAGGTCGCGGTGGTCGTCGCTTTCGTCGCTTTCATCGCTGTCGTCGAAGGCATCGACGAACTCGACGCCGTCCAGCTCCGCGAGCCGGTCCGAGGCGTCCGTGCTGCCGTCCCGGTCGGCCTCGACGGCCTTCGCGAACCACTCGCGGGCCTCGCCCTCACGACCGGCGGCGAGCAGCGCGTCGGCGTAGGCGTACCTGAGCCTCGCGGTCCACGGCTGGACGGAGTTGGAGGCGAGCTCGGGGCTCTGCAGCGTCACGATGGCCGCGTCGAGCTGACCCATGTCACGCCGGGCGCCGGCCGCGACGAGCCGCATCTCGACCTGCCCCGCCTTGTCGAGCTTGTGCACCTCGGGTGCCCCGGCCATGTCCAGCGCCTTCTCGGGCCGCCCGAGCCCACGCTCGCAGTCGGCCATGACGGGCCACAGCTCCGCACTGCCGGTCATGCGCCGAGAGGCCCGGAACTCGGCGAGCGCCTCGGAGTACTTCTGGTTCGCGTACGCCGCGAACCCGGCCGCCTCTCGTACGGCGGCCACGCGCGACGCCAGCCGCAGGGCCACCTTGGAGTAGCCGTACGCGCCCTCGGGGTCCTCGTCGATGAGCCTGGCGACCATCACCAGGTTCTTGGCGACGTCCTCGGCGAGCGTCTTCGGCAGGCTCTGCAGCTCCTGGCGTACGTCCTTGTCGATCTCCTCGCCGGTGACGTCCTCAGGGATCGGCAGCCGCTTGATGGGCTCCCTGTCCCCACGGTCCCGATCCCGATCGTCCCGGAAACGTCCGCCGCCACGGTTGTCGTCACGACGGAAGCCACCACGGTCGTCACGGCGGTCGTCACGGCCACGGAAGCCGCCGGGACGTCCACCGCGGTCGTCCCTGCGGTCGTCACGCCCGCGGAAGCCACCGGGGCGTCCGCCACGGTCGTCCCGGCCACGGAACCCACCGCGGTCACCGCGGTTGTCGTCGCGCCGACCGTAACCGCCGCGGTCGCCGCCGTCCCTACGCTCGCCACGGTCATCACGGCGATCGTCCCGGCGGTCGTCACGGCGGAAGGCCGGACGGTCACCACGGTCACCGCGGTCGTCACGGCGGAAGGCCGGACGGTCGCCCCGGTCGTCACGACGGGGCCCACGGTCGCGGTCGTCACGCTGGAACGCAGGACGTGAACCACGATCCCGGTCGTCACGCTGGAACGCGGGACGGGAACCACGATCCCGGTCGTCGCGCCGGTCGTCGCGTCGGCCGTAGCCGCCACCACGGTTGTCGTCACGACGGAAGCCACCACGGTCGTCGCGGCGGTCATCACGACGGTCGTCGCGGCGGAACCCTCCGCGGTCGCCCCGGTCATCGCCGCGTCGGTCATCGCGCCGGTCGTCGCGTCGGCCGTAGCCGCCACCGCGGTTGTCGTCACGACGGAAGCCACCGCGATCGTCGCGGCGGTCATCACGACGGTCGTCCCGCCGGTCATCACGGCGGAAGGCCGGACGGTCGCCCCGGTCGTCCCGGCGCGGCCCACGGTCGCGGTCGTCACGCTGGAACGCAGGACGTGAACCACGATCCCGGTCGTCACGCTGGAACGGGGGACGGGAACCACGGTCCCGGTCGTCGCGCCGGCCGTAGCCGCCACCGCGGTTGTCATCGCGGCGGAAGCCGCCACGGTCACTGTCACGACGCTCGCCACGGTCATCGCCGCGTCGGTCGTCACGCCGGCCGTAGCCGCCACCACGGTTGTCGTCACGACGGAAGCCGCCACGGTCACCACGGTCACCGCGGTCGGAGCCGCCGCGGTAACCACCACGGCCGCCCCGGTCGCCACTGTCCCGTCGCCGCTGGTCGCGCTCCGGTCGGTCGTCGGGAGAGTTGGTGGACATGGGTGACTCCTGTCTTCGGTACCGCAAGCATTGTAAAAACAAAAGGACCCCTGGTCCCAGCTGAACGCTGGGACCAGGGGTCCTCCAAAGATTGTTCGGCGGCGTCCTACTCTCCCACAGGGTCCCCCCTGCAGTACCATCGGCGCTGTAAGGCTTAGCTTCCGGGTTCGAAATGTAACCGGGCG
>NZ_JBITSP010000007.1:0-507949 GCF_044540925.1 Streptomyces sp. NPDC085900
GTGGCCTCCACCAGGGCGCGCAGTTCGTGCAGGGCCAGCGCGGACTGGCCGAGGGTGAGGGCGTTGCTGCTGATGAAGGCCAACGCATCGTTGTTGTCGAGGGGCTGGGCCGCGGGGGCGCCGGAGCCGTCCCCGGCCGGCCGCCAGGGATGCTCCCCCGCCAGCGCCAGCCCCACCTGGGCCAGGGCGGCGATGTCCCCCGTACCGACCGACCCGAACTCGTTGACGACCGGATGCGCCCCGTTCGCCAGCGCCTCGCAGAGGGCCGTCACCACCGTGGGCCGCAGTCCGGCTCCGCCCGCCAGCAGCTGGTTGGCGCGTACGGCGAGCATGGCCCGGACCTGCCGGGCCGGGAGCTCGTCCCCGATGGCGCCCGCGTGGCTGCGCAGCAGCCGCAGCCCGTGCCCGGCGGCCGCCTCGGTCGGCACGGGCTCGTTGCGGTTGGCGCCGACGCCGGTGGAGCGGCCGTAGACGCGTCCCGTCGCGGCGATCCGGCGGGCCGCGTCCCAGGACTCGGTGACCCGCTTCATGGCGTCGGTCCCGGGCACCGGACGCGCGGAGCCGTCGGCGAGGCGGACCACATCCTCGACGCCGAGTCCGATGCCGTCGAGGACGACCAGGCCGGTGTGCGTCACGCCCCACTCCCCTCACCCGGACACGCCATATTCAGATTCTAGGAATGCTGCATGGCCCTATGCAGGCACAGCGTTCCCGATCAGGCGTCCCCTCGCAAGATCGGTGGGGCCGTCCCGCCCGGCGAACCCCGGTCCGGACAGGGGGGCTATCCCCAGTGCGGGGGGCGCCGCGGCTGCCTACCGTGGGTTTCCATGACAGGCATGGGGACGGAGACGGCGATGGACGCGCGGGACGCGGAGCTCAAGAAGGAACTCAACGCCACGCTGCAGGCGCGCAGGGAGCTGGGCGAGGAGTACGAGTCCGCACTGGTCGACTCGTTCCTGGAGAAGGTCGACCAGCGCATCGACGGGGCGGTCGAGCGGCGGGTGCGCCGGCAGATGGCCGAGCAGCAGATGGTGGTGGCCCGCGGCACCCGCGGGCCGAAGCCGACCGACTCCTGGGGCGAGCGCTTCGGCTTCGGCATGGTCTCGATGGTCCTGGCGATCCCGCTGTCCGCGATCGGCGGCGGCATCGCCCACCTGCCCGGGCTGTTCGTCACCTGGGCCGGCATCGTCGGCGTCAACGCCTTCCAGGCGGCGCGCGCCAACCCGAGCCTGTTCGGCGGGCGGCGCCGGCGGGACAAGGACGGCGACCACTGGGAGGACTGAACCTCACGCCTGCCGGGTCGGCAGCACCATGATCTGCCGCAGGTTGACGTGCCGGGGACGGCTGCTGACGTACGCCACGACGTCGGCGACCTCCTCCGAGGACAGGCTGCCCATCGTGTCCGCCATCCCTTCCACGAACTCCCGCAGCGTGTCCTTCTCGATGTGCGAGGCGAGCTCGGTCCGCGTCAGTCCCGGCTCGATGTTGGTGACCCGGACGTCGCGCGGCCCGAACTCGGTGCGCAGGGTCTGCGAGAGGTGCGTCAGCGCGGCCTTGGTCGCCCCGTACACGGCGTAGGTGGGGAAGGTGAGGTGCGCGCCGACCGACGAGATGTTCACCAGGTCCGCGGCGCGCCCCGCCGCGGCGGCGGCGAGCAGGTCCCCGGTGAAGGCGCGGATCATCCGCAGCACCCCGGTGACGTTCGTGTCGATCATCCGCTGCCACTCGTCGATGCGTCCGTCGTCCACGGGGTTGGGCAGCATCACGCCCGCCGCGTTCACGACCAGGTCGACGGCTCCGTACTCCGCGTGGATCCGCTCCACGGCCGCGTCCACCGAGCCGTCGTCGGTCACGTCGGCGGCGACGGCGAGGGCCTTCCCGCCGTCCGCCCGGATCTTCTCCACGACGGCGTCCAGCCGCTCCCGGCGCCGGGCCAGCAGCGCGACCCTGGCGCCCTGCGCGGCCAGCAGCACGGCGACGGCCTCGCCGATCCCGCTCGCGGCCCCGGTGACGACGGCGGTACGGCCGGCCAGGTTCTCGTACGACATGGTGCACTCCCTGTGCGATCGGGCCGCCGGCGTGCCCGGCGGCGACAACCACCGTGCGCCGCCGGGCCGGTCCTACCCAGGGATGCGCTTTTCCTGGGTCTGCCAGAACCAGGCTGGAATCCCGCCCCTCCCCTACGATCGAACCCATGAACGGGGACCTCGGAGACTTCCTGCGCTCGCGCCGTGCCCGCATACAGCCCGAGGAGGTGGGGTTGGCCTCCTACGGCCGGCGCCGCGTGCCGGGCCTGCGCCGCGAGGAGGTGGCGCAGCTCGCCGGAGTGAGCGTGGACTACTACATCCGGCTGGAGCAGGGGCGCGGGCCGAGCGTGTCGGACGCGGTGCTGGACGCCGTCTCGCGGGTGCTGCGGCTGGACGAGGAGGAGCACGCCTATCTGTACGAGGTGGCCCGGCCGCACAAGAAGCGCGAGCGGCGGGCCGCGTCCCGGGTCCGCCCCGGCATCCGGGCGCTGCTCGACGGCATGGCGCACGCCCCGGCGTTCGTCCTCGGGCCCGCCATGGACGTACTGGCCTGGAACGCGCTCGCCGACGCGCTGAGCGGCTTCAGCCGTATGACGGCGGCCGGGCGCAGCATGCCCCGGCAGGTGTTCCTGGACCCGGTGAGCCGCGAGCTGTACCCGGAGTGGTCCGCGGTGGCCGCCCAGACCGTCGCCAACCTGCGGATCTGCGCGGGCCGGTACGCCGACGACCCCGGGCTGTGCGCGCTGGTCGGAGAACTCTCCGTCAAGAGCGAGGACTTCCGCCGCCTGTGGGCCGACCACCAGGTCAAGGAGTGCGCGTACGGCGTGAAGCGGATACGGCACCCGGTCGCGGGCCTGCTGACCCTGCCGTACGAGACGCTGACGATCCCCACGGACCCGGACCAGACGCTCGTCGTCTACACGCCCGAGCCGGGCTCGGAGACGGCGGAGAGGCTGGCGCTGCTGGGCAGTTGGGCGAGCGCACGCGCGTAGAAAGATGATGCGCGGGGACCGCCGCACCCCCGTTGCCGGGGGGCGGGACGACGGCGGTCCCCGCGAAGGACGCTGACCGGGTCAGGCCGGGCCTCGCGTCCGGCGTCCATGGAGGTCCGGGAGCCGCTCCGGAGGTCCTTGGACGTTCGGTGCCGGCCTGGGCGGGGAGCCGCTCCCGCCCTGCCGACATCCACCAATGTGCCGGACGCGTGTTAAGCGTGTGCTGCGTGGACGTGACACGCTCGTACCACTTCCGCGAAGTCCGCGATCTCGGACGATCACCGCAAGACCCGCGCCGGCACCGGCCGTTCACCGGACGTTCGCCGTCACTTCCCGCCCTTGGCGAGGAAGGCCAGCAGGTCCTGCCGGCTGACCACGCCGGTCGGCTTGCCCTCGACGAGGACGATGGCGGCATCGGCGGCGCCGAGCACGGACATCAGGTCGGCGACCGGCTCGCCGGAGCCGACCTGAGGCAGCGGGGCGGACATGTGCTTCTCCAGCGGGTCCTCCAGCGAGGCCCGCTGGGTGAACAGGGCGTCCAGCAGCTCCCGCTCGACGACCGAGCCGACGACCTCGGCGGCCATCACGTCCGGGTGGCCGGCGCCCGGCTTCACGATCGGCATCTGCGAGACGCCGTACTCGCGCAGCACCTCGATGGCCTGGCCGACGGTCTCGTCGGGGTGCATGTGGACGAGGGACGGGATGGCGCCGTGCTCCTTGTCGTTGAGGACGTCGCCGACGCGGGCGCTGGGGCCCTCGTCCTCCAGGAAGCCGTAGTCGGCCATCCACTCGTCGTTGAAGATCTTGCTGAGGTAGCCGCGGCCGCTGTCCGGCAGCAGGACGACCACGACGTCGTCCTCGGTGAGCCGCTCGGCGACCCGCAGCGCGGCCACGACCGCCATGCCGCAGGAGCCGCCGACCAGCAGCCCCTCCTCCTTGGCCAGCCGCCGGGTCATCTGGAAGGAGTCCTTGTCCGACACGGCGACGATCTCGTCGGCGACGGTCCGGTCATAGGCGGTGGGCCAGAAGTCCTCGCCCACGCCCTCCACCAGGTACGGCCGCCCGGACCCGCCGGAGTACACGGACCCCTCGGGGTCGGCGCCGATCACCTGGACCCTGCCGTCGCTGACGTCCTTCAGGTACCGGCCGGTCCCGGAGATGGTGCCGCCGGTCCCCACGCCCGCGACGAAATGGGTGATCTTCCCCTCCGTCTGCTCCCACAGCTCGGGGCCGGTGGAGTGGTAGTGCGAGAGGGGGTTGTTGGGGTTGGAGTACTGGTCCGGCTTCCACGCGCCGGGCGTCTCGCGCACCAGGCGGTCGGAGACGTTGTAGTAGGAGTCCGGGTGCTCGGGGTCCACGGCGGTCGGGCAGACGACGACCTCGGCGCCGTACGCGCGCAGCACGTTGATCTTGTCAGTGCTCACCTTGTCGGGGCAGACGAAGATGCACTTGTAGCCCTTCTGCTGGGCCACGATGGCCAGTCCCACCCCGGTGTTGCCGCTGGTGGGCTCCACGATCGTGCCGCCCGGCTTCAGCTCCCCGCTCTGCTCGGCCGCCTCGATCATGCGCAGGGCGATGCGGTCCTTGACCGAGCCGCCGGGGTTGAAGTACTCGACCTTGGCCAGAACGGTAGCCCTGATGCCCTTGGTAACGCTGTTGAGCCTCAGCAGCGGGGTGTTGCCGACGAGGCTGATCATCGAGTCGTGGAATCGCACCGTTGTCTCCGGTCGCTTGCAAAAGAAGTGGTCCTGGTGGTGCGGCCAGCCTATGACCTGTGGACCGTCCACGACGGTCGTTCACTCCCCGTTGAGATTGGCGCACCGTCTGTACGGGGCAAGGAGTGTTTGTACGGCTAAGAGGAGGTGGCGGCGACGCATGACGAGCATGTCGAGGGCACGGGTGGCCCGGCGGATCGCGGCCGGCGCCGCGTACGGCGGCGGCGGGATCGGGCTGGCCGGCGCGGCCACCGTCGGGCTGCTGCTGGCGGAGGTGCAGCTGGCGAAGCGCCATGTGGGCAATGGCGGCAGCGGCCGGGTGCCGGTGGCGGACGGCCTGTACGGCACGGCGTACACCGTTCCCGACGAACCTCCCCTGCGCCTGACGATGCTCGGTGACTCCACGGCCGCGGGCCAGGGCGTGCACCGGGCGGGCCAGACACCGGGCGCGCTGCTGGCCTCCGGTCTGTCGGCGGTGGCGGAGCGGCCGGTGGAGCTGCACAACGTGGCCCTGCCGGGGGCCACGTCCGACGACCTGGACCGCCAGGTGGCCCTGGTGCTGGCGAACCCCGCCCGGATGCCGGACGTCTGCGTGATCATGATCGGGGCGAACGACGTCACGCACCGGATGCCGCCGACCCGCTCCGTCCGCCATCTGGCGGCGGCGGTCCGCCGGCTGCGCACGGCGGGCGCGGAGGTGGTGGTCGGCACCTGCCCCGACCTCGGCACGATCGAGCCGGTCCAGCAGCCGCTGCGCTGGCTGGCCCGCCGGGCCTCCCGTCAGCTGGCGGCGGCCCAGACGATCGGCGTGGTCGAGCAGGGCGGCCGCACGGTCTCCCTGGGCGACCTGCTGGGCCCGGAGTTCGAGGCCAACCCGCGCGAGCTGTTCGGCCCCGACAACTACCACCCCTCGGCGGAGGGCTACGCGACGGCGGCCATGGCCGTCCTCCCGACGGTCTGCGCCGCCCTGGCCCTGTGGCCGGCGGACGAGGACCGCCCGGACGCGGCACGACGCGAGGGCTTCCTGCCGGTGGCACGGGCGGCAGCCGAGGCGGCGTCCGAGGCCGGCACGGAGGTCACGGCAGCAATGCCGACGGGCCCCCGCGGCCCCTGGGCCCTCCTGAAACGCAGGCGCAGGCGCCGGGTCCCAGAACCAACCCCGTCAGAACCCACACCGACCCCGTCCAGCCCTTCCGGAGTCTGAAGCGCTCGGGGTCTGAGGCCGGGGCCCGCGCCTCCAGCGGCCCGTCCGGCGTTGGAGGCCGGGGCTCGCGCCCCCAGCCTGTCCGTCCGGCGTTGGAGGCCGAGCCCCGCACCCCCAGCTGCCCGTTCGGCGTTGGAGGCCGAGCCCCGCACCCCAGCAGGCTCGGGGTCGGGGGCCGAGGCCCGCACCCCCAGCCCGCTCGGCGTCTCGGGCCGAGCCACGCACCCCCATCCCGCTCGGCGTCTCGGGCCGAACCCCGCACATCCAGCCCGTCCGGCGTTTGAGGACAAGGCCCGCAGGGCCGACGGGGGGCCGTGGACGCGGGGCCTGCACCCCAGCCCGTCCGGCTTGGAGGCCGAGCCCCGCACATCCAGCCCGTCCGGCGTTTGAGGACGAGGCCCGGAGGGCCGACGGGGGGTCTGGGGGCGCAGCCCCCAGGGGCGCGCACCCCCACCCACCCGCACCGATACCCGCCCCACCGCCGGAGGCCCAAGCAAGCGCTTAGAAAATTGCGGTCAGGGTCACACCGTCGCACGCGTGACCCCGCCCATACGTACGGGTAACTTCCCAACCAGCCCTGCCCACGCACGTACGTACGCCCGCCCGTCACCCGACCACCGCCCCTCAACGAGGCGCTACGCGCCACCCCTTTCCATCTGGAGCCGTGATGCCCGAAGCCGTGATCGTCTCGACCGCCCGCTCCCCCATCGGCCGCGCCTTCAAGGGCTCCCTGAAAGACCTGCGCCCCGACGACCTCGCCGCCACGATCATCCAGGCCGCCCTCGCCAAGGTCCCGGAGCTGGACCCGAAGGACATCGAGGACCTGATGCTCGGCTGCGGTCTGCCCGGCGGCGAGCAGGGCAACAACCTCGGCCGTATCGTCGCCGTGCAGATGGGCATGGACCACCTGCCGGGCTGCACCATCACCCGGTACTGCTCCTCCTCCCTGCAGACCTCCCGCATGGCCCTGCACGCCATCAAGGCCGGTGAGGGCGACGTCTTCATCTCTGCCGGCGTCGAGATGGTCTCCCGGTACGTGAAGGGGAACTCCGACAGCCTCCCCGACACGCACAACCCGCTCTTCGCCGAGGCCGAGGCCCGCACCGCCGAGGTCGCCGCGCAGGAGAACACCACCTGGCACGACCCGCGCGAGGACGGCCTGGTCCCCGACCCCTACATCGCGATGGGGCAGACCGCCGAGAACCTGGCCCGCCTCAAGGGCGTCACCCGCCAGGACATGGACGAGTTCGGCGTCCGCTCGCAGAACCTCGCCGAGGAAGCCATCAAGAACGGCTTCTGGGAGCGCGAGATCACCCCGGTGACCCTCCCCGACGGCACGGTCGTCTCCAAGGACGACGGCCCGCGGGCCGGCGTCACCCTGGAGGGCGTCGCCGGCCTCAAGCCCGTCTTCCGCCCCGACGGCCTGGTCACCGCCGGCAACTGCTGCCCGCTGAACGACGGCGCCGCCGCGGTCGTCATCATGAGCGACACCAAGGCCCGCGAGCTCGGCCTCACCCCGCTCGCCCGCATCGTGTCGACCGGCGTCTCCGGCCTCTCCCCCGAGATCATGGGCCTCGGCCCGGTCGAGGCGAGCAAGCAGGCCCTGAGCCGCGCCGGCCTGACCATCGGCGACATCGACCTGGTCGAGATCAACGAGGCGTTCGCCGCCCAGGTGATCCCCTCCTACCGCGAACTCGGCATCCCGCTGGAGAAGCTGAACGTCAACGGCGGCGCCATCGCCGTCGGACACCCCTTCGGCATGACCGGCGCCCGCATCACCGGCACGCTGATCAACTCCCTCCAGTTCCACGACAAGCAGTTCGGCCTGGAGACCATGTGCGTCGGCGGCGGCCAGGGCATGGCGATGGTCATCGAGCGCCTGAGCTGAGCCCTCCGTAACCACCGGGGCACACCTCGTGAGCCTCTGGCCCGGAGTCCGGGACACCCCTGGACTTCGGGCCGTTTTGTGATCCAATCTCCCCCAGGATGTGACCTATCTCCCTAACCGGAGAGATCCACGCAGGTCAGCGCCGTCACGGTGGGGACCACGGGCCCAAAGTCCTGTCCGATTCGTGACGTTACGCACTGACAGCTGGTTAGTCCGCCCTTCAAGCTGATGTAGGAAGTCGGGGGTCGACTTTGAACCGGGAGTACGTCAGTGAGCGCCATGCCGATCGCCTTGCTGCTCATCACGGCCGCCACGGGCGCCGTGGGCGTCGCCGTCCTGCGCACCCTCATGGTGCTGCGCCGTGAGGTCGCCGCCCTGCACACCCAGCTCGCCGAACAGCGCGTCCCGCACGGTCTCGTGCCGGCGGCCCGCCTCTCCACCGAGGCCGACGAGATACGCGCCGCCGTCGCCGAGGCGCTCGCCGAGGAGCGGGAGCGCGAACTGGCCGAGGCCCGCGCCTTCTGGGCCGCCCAGGAGGCCCGTGACGTCTCCGACGCCCCCTCTCTGCTGGGCCTGCCGGACAGCGAGCTGTTCCTGCCCCGGCAGAGCGACTTCGTGGGCCTGGAGCCGCTGGAGTCGGTGACCGAGCCGTCCACGGACGGCGACGAGTTCGCCGCCGACTCCCCCGAACTGGCCGCGGCCCGGCGCCGCCACCCCTCCCACCCGGACTTCGTCCCGGTCCAGTCGCCCGTGGTGAACGACCATGAGCGCACGGTGGCCACCCTGGAGGAACTCGCCGCGTCCCGCGTCGAACTGGCCGACGTCCGCCCCGGCCCCCTCGGCACCCTCGACGTCTACGTCTTCGCCGACGGCACCACGCTGTGCATGACCCCGGGCCACCGCGAGACGGCCGAACGCCTGGCGGCGGCCCTGCGCGCCGGCGAGACCCCGGTCCTGCTGGGCGGCTCGGGCATCTCGGGCGCGTACACGCTGACGTTCGCGTGCGGCGAGGAGAACGTCTACATCCTCGCGGACCGGGTCATAGCGTCCCTGTAGCGATCAGACGCCGGCCCGCTGCTGGGCGTGCGCCACGAGCTCCACGGCCTCTTCCACCTGGCCCTCGTCCTGAAGGACGAGGGCCAAGTCGTGTGCGGCGACGGTGATTTGGTCCGCGGCCGCGAACATCCCCGCGTCCGGCATCTCCCTCAGCGGGGTGCCCGGCTCCTCCACGGCCTGCGTCCGACGGGCCAACTCCCTGGCCAGTTCCAGCGCCTCGGCGGCGGCCCCGCGCTGGAGCCGGCTCTGCGGCGCGGCCCTCAACCGGTCGGCGAAATGATCCACGGCACGTGTCAAGGGCGTCGTATCAACCACAGAAGGAGCGTACGCGGGACCTCCGGACTGTTGCCAACAGGCGAACGCTCAGGCACCGTGACCTGAAGGACCGGCTTACATCCCCTTTGCGTCCGGAGGCGCCGATGTCCCACGTCCTCTCCGAGGAGACCCACCGCAACATGCTCGCCCGTATCCCCCACTGCACCGGTCGTGAAGTATCCGACTGGCTGCGCACCGTCGAAGAAGGCCCCGCCCTCTTCCGCTTCGAGGAAAAGGTCAGCTGGCTCCGCCACGAGCACAACCTCGCGTACGGCCACGCGAAGGCGATCGTCCACGAATACGACCTGAGGAGGGCAGCGCGCAAACTGCTCTAGGCGCGCACCACGACATGACGAAGGGCCCCGGTCAGGCGACCCGGGGCCCTTTGCCGTACGACCGTCGCAGGCTAGTCGTTGCTGTTGAGGATCGCGATGATCCGCAGGAACTCCATGTAGATCCACACCAGCGTCAGCGTGAGCCCGAAGGCAGCCAGCCACGCCTCGTTCTTCGGCGCGCCGTAGGCGATGCCGTCCTCGACCTGCTTGAAGTCCAGGGCGAGGAAGCACGCGCCGAGGATGATGCCGACGATGCCGAAGAAGATGCCGAGCGGGCCGCTGCGGAAGCCGAGTCCGTCACCGCCGCCGAAGACCGCGAACAGCAGGTTCACCATCATCAGCAGCACGAAGCCGAGCGCGGCCGCCATCACGAAGCCGTAGAAGCGGCGGTTGACGCGGATCCAGCCCGCCTTGTACGCCACCAGCACACCGGCGAACACCGCCATCGTGCCGATCACGGCCTGCATGGCCGCGCCGCTCGCGATGCGGTTGTCCACGACGCTCGACAGCACGCCGAGGAAGACACCCTCGAACGCGGCGTAGGACAGGATCAGCGCCGGCGAGGCCGTGCGCTTGAAGGACTGCACGAACGCCAGCACCATGCCGACGATCATCGCGACGAAGGCGACACCGTACGAGCGGTTGATGTGGGCGTCGTCGACCGGCAGCAGCGCCCAGGCCAGCGCGGCCGTGACGATCAGGGTGCCGAGGGTGGACGCGGTGCGCAGGACGACGTCGTCCATGGTCATCCGGCCGGTGGTGGCCGGGGCCTGGGGCGGGGCGCCCTGCTGCAGGTCCTGCTGGGCGTAGGGGTTCTGCGCATAGGGGTTGCCGTACTGCTGTCCGTACGGGTCGGCCTGCGTGCCGACAGCGGGTCCCCCGGCCTGCGGCGCGGTGTTGAAGCCCGCGTAGCCGTTGTCGCGGCTGAACCCCCGTCGCGAGAAGACCGGGTTTCTGCTCCTCATTTCACTCCTCCATGGCCACGCGTCGCGGCCTTGGCTCAAGAGTAATAGGTAGGCAAAGAAATGCCTCTAGTGCTTGGGGAGGATCTTTCCCCCGCCATGCTGCGCAACACGCTACGCGGGTCCGTGATTCCCCTCACCGGAGGGGCTCACACGGCCGTCGTCCAGAGGAAAGCCGGTGTACCCCTCGGCCAGGTCGGTCTCGGCGGCCCGGGAGGTCGCGATCCGGTCCAGACGGGCGAGCTGGAGGCGGTCGTCGAAGGGCGCGGCATCGGGGGCCGGGTGGAGCATCGTCGTCATGTCGTACGAGAACCGCTCGGCCTGCCAGACGCGGCGCAGGCAGGTCTCGGAGTAGGCCTCGAGCAGCGCGTCCGATCCGGTCTCCGTCCGGTACGACAGCGCCCGCGCGAAGGTCACGACGTCGCCGACGGCCAGGTTGAGCCCCTTGGCGCCGGTCGGCGGGACGATGTGGGCGGCGTCGCCGGCCAGGAAGAGGCGGCCGTGGCGCATGGGCTCGTGGACGTAGGACCGCATCGGCGTCACCGACTTCTGGGTGATCGGCCCGCGCTCCAGGCGCCACCCGTCCTCGGTCTGGAAGCGCCGCTCCAGCTCGTCCCAGATCTCCTCGTCGGTCCAGTCCCCGGCGTCCGTGCCCTCGGGGACCTGGAGGTAGAGCCGGGACACGGACGGGGAGCGCATGGACAGCAGGGCGAAGCCGCGGTCGTGGCGGGCGTAGACGAGCTCGTCGTGGGAGGGCGGCACGTCGGCGAGGACACCGAGCCAGCCGAAGGGGTACGTGCGCTCGAACACCCGGACCAGCTCGGCGGGGATCGCCTTCCTGGCCACCCCCCAGAATCCGTCGCAGCCGACGACGTACTCGCACTCCAGCACCTCCTCCCGTTCCTCGTGCCGGAAGCGGACGCACGGGCTGTCGGTGTCCGCGCCCTCGACGGCCAGCGCCTCCGCCTCGAACAGCAGCGGGCCGCCCTCCTTGAGCTGGAGGGCGATGAGGTCCTTGCACACCTCGGTCTGGGCGTAGACCATCACCGACCGGCCGCCGGTGAGGGCGGGGAAGTCGACGCGGTGGCGCTTGCTGTCGTACCGCAGCTCGATGCCGTCGTGCCGGAGCCCTTCCCGGTCCATCCGCTCCCCGGCGCCGGCCGCCCGCAGCACGTCCACCGTGCCCTGCTCCAGGATTCCGGCGCGCTGGCGCTGCTCGACGTAGGCGCGGTCGTGGCTCTCCAGGACGACCGAGTCGATGCCGGCGTTGTGGAGCAGCCGGGCGAGGAGGAGGCCGGCGGGGCCGGCTCCGATGATGCCGACGGTGGTACGCATCGGGCGTTCCCTTCGAGTAGCCGCGGGTTCGTCTGAAGAGGGTTGAGTTCGTCCAGTGAAATTTTGTTCACCCGAATTCTGGACGTGAGTCTGCGCCCGCGGACACTCGATGTCAATGGCCGACCGCCGCACCTCTGGGGGTCGGCACGGCGGTCGGAGTCCGACGGATCAGGCGGCCGGCGGCCAGCCGTCCAGGTGCCGGTGGAGGGTGACGTCGGGCTGCACGTCGCCCTTCGGGGCACTGGCCACGGCGTCCTTCAGGACCGCGTTGACCTCCGCGGCCAGACCGTCGGCCTGCTTCTTCAGGTCGGCCGCGGAGACGGAGGACCTGGTCAGCGCGTCCAGTCGGCGGTGGATGTCGGCCAGCTTGCCCTGGGCCGCGGCGTCCAGGCTGAGGGGCCGGGGCGTGGAGACGACGAACTGGTAGGCGCCGGCCAGCGTCTGGCAGCCGGTGCACTCCTTGTTGGCGGCGTCACTGATGTTCACGGCCCGCAGGTGCGCGTGCTCTCCCGCGACGGTGACGATCTGGAAGGACAGCGCCACCGAACGGCAGGCGTCGTCGGCCGAGCAGCCGGCCGAGACGGCGTTGGCCTGGTTGCGCGCGCTGGCGGCGTTCACCGTGCCGAACTGACGGATGGTGAAGGAGTCGCGGGCCTGCGTGTGGTGCGCCCGGTCGACGTGGCTGAAGACGTGGTCCGAGACGACGGCGGCATGCGTCACCCCGCTCGCGGCCTGCGCCGGCACGGCCGTCGCGGCACCGGCGACGCCGGCGGCGAACAGGCCTATGCCGAGGGCCCGGCGGGTCAACGGGTTGCTGACTGGTCGTGCTTTTCGATGACTGCTCAAGGAACTGATCTCCTCGCTGGATGGATCGGGTACGGACTGTGTGAGACGGAAGCGGTGCCGAGGAAGGCTTGCGACGGGAGGAATACCGGGCCACGCCGTGGAGGCCGGTGCGGCGGCCCGTCCCCTGGCCACCGCACCGAACCGCCGTACGGGCCCCCCGGCCCGACCACCCGACGCACCGCGCGCCCCCCGCCCGGAACCGCCTGACGACACCTGGTCCCGGGCCGCGCGTGCCCCCGCCCGGAACGGTCGTGCCGGTGGTTTCGCCGCCGTGGCCGGGCGGGGACGTCCACCCCGCCTTGGCCACGGAGGCGAACCTCAGGTCGCCGCCGGTGACGCGCTGGCCGGTGGCGTAGAGGGGGCCTCGGTGGGTGAGGGAGGCACGCTCTCCGAGGGGGTCGGCGACGGCTGCGGACCGGACGGGCCGCCGCCCGGAACGGAGGACGTCGGGGTCGGCCCGGTCACCGGGCCGTCCGTCCTGGACGACGACGAGCTCCCGCCCGGCCGGGCCGACTTCGAGGCCGACGGCGAGGCCGAGGCCGCGGCGGACGCGCTCCCCGACGCTCCCGGCGAAGGACTGCCGTGCAGTCCGGACGCGCCGGGCGACGCCGACGGCGACAGTGAGGCGCCGGTGCCGGAGGAGCCGCGCGTTCCGCTCTCGCCCGGCGTCGAGGCGTCCTGGGGGCCCGGAGGCTCCGTGGACACGCCCGGCTGCAGGATGGGCGCGATCGGCGGCTGCTTGGGCAGCGGCTTCGGGGTCATCCCGGACACCCACGCGTAGCTGAGCCCGGTGAGCCCGGCCAGCGCGAGCGCGCAGACCACGATCCGCAGGCGGGGCCGGCCGGCCGTGGAGCGCTTCGCGGCGCGGAAGAGCCGGCCGCTCAGCTTCACGGACAGATAGACGACACCCGCCATGGGGCACAGCAGCATGACGCAGCCGATCACCCCGACGAACCCCTCGGCGATCCGCCCGTCCCCGAACGCGGCCCCCGTACCGATGATCTGCTCGGTCAGCGACCGCGTCATCGTGGCCAGGATGCGCGGCAGGTTCCACAGCGCGTACCCCAGCTCGCCGACGATCAGCGGCACCATCGTCAGCACCCACGTGGCGACGATGCGCCGGGCCGACTTCTTCAGCCCCGCGACCTCCTCGCGGGCCGCCCTCCCCTTCGCGCCCGGCAGCAGGCTCAGCAGGATCGGTTTGATCTTGCCGTAGAGGTCCGGCACCCCGGCGAGGTCGCCCAGGATGTAGTAGCCGTCCAGCCGGACGGCCGGCATCAGCTGCTCGAGGATCTCGAAGTGCCCGAGGTACACCGCGGCCAGGAAGAACTGCATCCCGGTCGCGAAGTACGCCGCGGCCATGGCGAGCATGAAGACGACGTTGAAGTACACCCCGCCCAGGTCGGTGCGGATGCGCCCGCCCCGCCCGATCCGGTAGACGTCCGTCACGTCGGTGTACATCGACGGCCAGATGAGGAACAGCCCGCAGCCGATGCAGCCGGGCCGGGCACCGCCGTACTTGCAGGCGGAGGCATGGCCGAACTCGTGGAAGACGAGCGAGGCCACGGTCAGCACGAAGACGAGGAGGATCAGTACCGGCTGGTCGAGGACCTGCAGGACCGGCTCGATCGCCCCGAAGAAGCCGAACAGCCACACGTCCATGGCCACCGCCGACAGCAGGACGGCCACGACGACGGCCGGCCGGTGCAGCCAGGCGAAGGCCGCGGCGATCCGCGCCGATCGCTTCTCGTCGAAGATGACCCGGTGGCCCTTGAGGGCGAGCAGCAGGTCGGAGCGCGGGGCGTCGACCTCGTCGTCCTCCTGGCCGGCCGGCACCGTCACGCCGAGCGGCTGGAGCTTGTTCTCCACCAGGTAGCGGACGTTGTCGCCGCTGACCTCGCGGCCGAACCGCGCGCTGACCCGGTGGGCGATCGTCTCGGCGTCGCGGACGCCGTCGATGCTCGACGCCACCAGGTACAGCAGCCGGGACAGCTGCACGACCTGCCCGTCCCCCCGACGGGCGATGTACTTGGGGTCGGTGAAGCCCGATCCCTGGTACTCACCGTGCAGTTGCAGCCCCGCGCTCAGGCGCGGGGCCGGTTCCGGCGGCTGTTCGACGACGGGCAGCTTGCCCGTCGCGACCTGTTCGTAGGTCACCGGCCAGCCGCCGGGTCCGGGCACCGGCCCGGTGTCGTACAGCGCCGTCGGACCATTGCCGAGCACTGTCATGTGTGGTCTCCCCCCAGAGTCCTCGGCGCCTCCCCCGGACCCGCCGCTTCCCCCCGGAAGCGCGGCGGGCTCCCCCCGGAACGCGCCGTGGGGGCGGACCGGGCCGTCAGGTGCTCACGGTCCGCCCCCTGGCCGCCTCGGTAGCGGGTGCCGCTACTGCTGGACGGTGATGTTCTGCGTGGCCTGCGACTCGGCGTCCGACCACGAGGAGTGGTCGTTCAGGGCCGCGGACTCGTTGTGCGCCGAGATGTGGGCGACGTGCTTGGTGACGTTGACCGTCTTGCCGAAGCTGAACTTCAGCCGACCCAGGGCCTCACGGCCCGGCAGCAGCTCCGCGCTCTCGGTGTCCAGCTCGCGCATGTCCATGCTCATGATGGTTGTCCTTTCGGTGTTCTCGGGTTGGTTGTGAGGTGGAGCGCGAGCGTTACTGCTGGACGATGATGTTCTGGGCGGCACCGGAGTCGGCCACGGACCACGAGGAGTGGTCGTTCAGGGCCGCGGACTCGTTGTGCGCCGAGATGTGGGCGACGTGCTTGGTGACGTTGACCGTCTTGCCGAAGCTGAACTTCAGCCGACCCAGGGCCTCGCGACCCGGCAGCAGCTCCGCGGACTCGGCCTCAAGCTCGTGGGCGTCCATCATGATCAATTCCCCCTCAGGGATGGGCACTTCCGATCAGACAGCGTCAGGTTCCCCCCGGACTCTGTCCAATCTGGTCGGACGGGCTGTCCAACGAGATTGGACACTAGGGCCTCGCGGGGCCGTTGCGCAACCCGTTCGGGGAATCACCCTTTCGGCGACCCCGGGAGACGACCGTAGAATCGGCCCCGACATGGACGGTCCAGCCGACACAGCCAGCAGGAAGTGACCCACCCGTGGCCAACGCACTGCAGCAGTTGATCCGTGACCGCCTCGACCGCAAGGGCTGGTCCTACGGCGATGTCGCACGCCGCGGCGGCATCCCGCGCTCCACCGTCCACCACCTCGCCACCGCCGACCGCGTCGTCCGCATGCCCCAGTCGGCCACCCTGGAGGGGCTGTCCAAGGGGCTGGAACTTCCGTTGGACACCGTGCGCCGCGCCGCCGCCGAGGCCTGCGGCATCCACGTCTACGGCAGCCCGGGCGACGGCGACCCGGAGACCGCCGCCACCGACCCCGAGGTCGACCTGCTCATCGCCAGCGTCCAGAAGCTGTCGGCCGACGACCGCCGGCACGTGACCGCCCTCGTGGAGTCACTGCTGGACCGCTCGGCCCCCCGCGCACCGGAGAAGTGACGGCCGCCCGAGCCGACTTGCACCATCCGGCGAGCACGGACCGGCACCGTACGGCCCCCGTACGCACCGACTTCCGTCAACTCGGAAAAAGAATTCAACTCGCCCGAAAGCACAGAGATCCCCCGCTAGTCTCTCGTCCTGCCCGAGAAGCGTGAGCCGCCCCACGACCACGCCGGGCCCCTGGGGGGAAGTGTGTTGTTCGTGCATGGCGGACCGGCCACGGCCGTGGTCCGCGGACCCGCCGGCCAATCGGTCGTCCTGCTCTCGGGCGAACTGCCCGAGGTACTCACGGAAGGAGCGGTGGCCGAACTCGTCGACCTGGCCGCCGCGATCCTGGACGCCGAGGAACTGGAACTGTTCCACAGCTGTCTGGAGAAACTGCGCGGCGGGCTGCGCCCCGGCCGCCGGATAGAGGTCGACGGCGCCGTCCTCACCGTGTACGAAGGCTGAGCCGCGTACGACGGTTGAGTCCCGTACGAAGGTTGAGCCTTGTACGAACGACGAGCCGTGCGCGAAGGCCGTGCCGTGCACGAAGGGTGACGGCCGGCCACGGAACGCTTCGTCCCGTGGGCGCGGTAGTGCCCGGAGCCGGACTTGAACCGGCACGCCCGCGAAGGGGCAGCGAGGTTTAAGCTCGCCGTGTCTGCATTCCACCATCCGGGCAGGCCATGGGCTCCGCGTCGAGGTTCCGAGCCTATCGGGATGCCTCCCCCGAACAGCCGAACCGCGGACCGATGTTGTCTTATTTTATTGACGTCTGAGGGTGCATCAGCACCTGGTACACGCCATCCGCACTTGCCAATAGCCTTGCGTGCGACGCTCGCCCGCGCATGCGGAATGACGGAATTTCACCGCCCGAACGAGGGTGCTCCACCGGTTCTCGACGTCGGCCCGAGGAAGCGCTTGCCCCGACCCGGCCATCAGGGATTCCCGTCATCCCCAGGTATGACACCGCGGCACCGGGTCAGACCCGAGTCGCCCCCAGGAACCGGGACTGCGACTGACTACACGGGCCCGTACGGCGACCACGATGGAACACGTCCCTTCCAGACGTCGTCCCGCGAGGAGTCCCTTCCCGTGACCACCACACCCGTCGCCGACCGGTCCACCGCGACCGTGGCCGCACGCGCCACGGATCTTTCGAAGATCTACGGACAGGGCGAGACCCAGGTGGTCGCCCTGGACCGCGTCTCCGTGGACTTCCGGCAGGCCGAGTTCACCGCGATCATGGGCCCCTCCGGGTCGGGCAAGTCCACGCTGATGCACTGCGTGGCCGGCCTCGACACCTTCTCCTCGGGGTCCGTGCGCATCGGCGAGACCGAGCTGGGCTCGCTCAAGGACAAGCAGCTCACCAAGTTGCGCCGGGACAAGATCGGCTTCATCTTCCAGGCGTTCAACCTGCTGCCGACGCTCACGGCCCTGGAGAACATCACCCTTCCGATGGACATCGCGGGCCGCAAGCCGGACAAGCAGTGGCTGGAGACGGTCATTCAGATGGTGGGCCTGCGCGACCGGCTGGGCCACCGCCCCTCCCAGCTCTCCGGCGGCCAGCAGCAGCGCGTCGCCGTCGCCCGCGCCCTCGCCTCCAAGCCGGACATCATCTTCGGCGACGAGCCGACCGGAAACCTCGACTCCCGCTCCGGCGCCGAGGTCCTGGGCTTCCTGCGCAACTCCGTTCGGGAACTGGGGCAGACGGTCGTGATGGTGACCCACGACCCGGTGGCGGCCGCGTACGCGGACCGGGTGGTCTTCCTCGCGGACGGACGGATCGTCGACCACATGTACGACCCCACCGCGGAGTCCGTCCTGGACTTCATGAAGCAGTTCGACGCGAAGGGCCGTACCAGCTGATGTTCCGCACCGCCCTGCGCAACGTGCTTGCGCACAAGGCCAGGCTGCTGATGACCGTGCTCGCCGTGATGCTCGGCGTCGCGTTCGTCTCCGGGACCCTGGTCTTCACCAACACCATCTCCGACGCCTACCAGAACAGTTCGGCCAAGGGCTTCGACCGGGTCGACGTCGCCGTGTCCGCCAAGTCCCAGGCGGACACGGGCAACACGATCAGCAAGACGCCCGAGCTGACCCAGGCCATGCTCGACCGGAGCGCGAAGGTGCCGGGCGCGGCCTCCGCGGTCGGCGTCGTGAACGGCTTCACCGCCATCGCCGACAAGCACGGCAAGCTCATCGGCCGCGGCTTCCAGTCGCAGGGCGGGAACTACTGGGGCGACAAGGACGCCCGGTACCCGCTGAAGTCCGGCAGCGCGCCGCACGGCGCGAACCAGGTCGCCATCGACGCCAAGACGGCCGAACGCGCCGGGTACAAGGTCGGCGACACGGTCCGCCTCTCCGTCGACGGCCCGGTCCTCACCCCGACGATCAGCGGCGTCTTCACCACCGACGACGGCAACGTCGCCGCCGGCGGCAGCCTCGCCCTGTTCGACACGGCCACCGCCCAGAAGCTGTTCGGCAAGCCGGGCACGTACGACGAGATCGACGTGCAGGCCGCCGCCGGCACCTCCCAGACCGCGCTGAAGGCCGGCCTGGACAAGGCGCTGGGCACCGAGCGGGTGGAGACCACCACCGGCCAGAAGCTCGCCGACGACCAGGCCGAGCAGATCTCCTCCTCGATGAGCGGGCTGAAGCAGGGCCTGCTGGTCTTCGCGGGCATCGCGCTCTTCGTCGGCACGTTCATCATCGCCAACACCTTCACCATGCTGGTCGCCCAGCGCACCCGGGAACTCGCGCTGATGCGCGCGGTCGGCGCCTCGCGCCGCCAGGTCACCCGGTCGGTGCTGATCGAGGCGTTCGTGGTCGGCACGGTCGCGGGCGTCACGGGCCTGGTCGCCGGCATCGGCATCGGCGCCGGCCTGCGCTCGCTCATGGGCACCCTCGGCGCCACCGTCCCGGACGGGCCGCTGATCATCACGCCGGGCACGGTCGCGAGCGCCCTCGCGGTCGGCATCGTCATCACCATGCTGGCGGCCTGGCTGCCCGGCCGCCGGGCCGCGAAGATCCCGCCGGTCGCCGCGATGAGCAGCATCCACGCCCAGGCGACGACCAAGTCGCTGGTGCTGCGCAACACGCTGGGAGCGCTGTTCAGCGCCGCGGGCGTCGCGGTGGTCCTGGCCGCCACGACGATGGACGGCTCGGACGGTCAGGCCCCGATGGGCCTCGGCGCGGTCCTGCTGATCATCGGCGTCTTCATCCTCACGCCGCTGCTGTCGCGCCCGCTGATCGCGGCCGCCTCGCCGGTCCTGCGGATCTTCGGCGTCGCGGGCAAGCTGGCCCGCCAGAACTCGGTGCGCAACCCGCGCCGCACCGCGGCCACCGCCTCCGCGCTGATGATCGGGCTCACCCTGATCACCGGCATGACGGTGATGGCGGGCAGTCTGCAGAAGTCGATCGACAAGATGGCGTCCTCCGCGATCAGGGCCGACTACGTGGTCTCCATGGCCAACGGCAACTACCTCTCGCCCGACGTCGACCGGAAACTGAACACGACCGACGGGGTCACCGCCACCAGCCCGCTGCGCAACGTCTACTCCCGCATCGACGGCACGGGTGAGTCCCTGACCGGGGTGAACGGCGCCGCGATCGGCGAGCTGACCGACCTCAAGGTCGACCAGGGCACCTTCAAGGTGGGCGGCACGCGGGTCGTCGTCGACAAGGACACCGCCGAGTCGCACGGCTGGAAGGCGGGTTCGGCCTTCACCGCGCACTACGAGGACGGCAGGTCCTCCCGCCTGACCGTCTCCGGGGTCTACGAGGGCAACGAGCTGATCAGGGGCATCCTGCTCGACAAGGCCGTCGTCACCCCGCACATGACCGACCCGGGCGACATGCAGGTCCTGGTCCGGACGGCCGACGGGGCGTCGAGCGCCACGAAGGACAAGCTGGAGAAGGCGCTCGGCACCAACCCGGCCATCAAGGTCCAGAGCAAGCAGGACCTGTCGAACGACATCGCGCAGATGTTCACGCTGATGCTGAACATGCTCTACGGCCTGCTGGCCATGGCGGTGATCGTGGCCGTCCTCGGCGTCATCAACACCCTGGCCATGTCGGTCTTCGAACGCTCGCAGGAGATCGGCATGCTCCGCGCGATCGGCCTCGACCGCAAGGGCATCAAGCGCATGGTGCGCCTGGAGTCCCTGGTCATCTCCCTGTTCGGCGGCGTGCTCGGCATCGGCCTGGGCGTCTTCTTCGGCTGGGCGGCCGGCCAGTTGCTCGGCACGAAGATGGCGACGTACGAACTGGTCCTGCCCTGGGCGAGGATGGCTGTCTTCCTCCTGCTCGCGGCGACGGTCGGCATCCTGGCGGCCCTGTGGCCGGCCCGGCGCGCGGCCCGCCTGAACATGCTGACGGCGATCAAGTCGGAGTAGCGGTACGACACGAGGGGCCCCGTCCGGGTGTTCGGACGGGGCCCCTCGTACGTACTGCCAGGGCGCTTCTACGAGGGTTCCGCGCCCCAGGTCCGGGCCCGCAGCGGCATCCCCGACGCGCCGTCCTCCGGCGTCCGTACGGCCAGGACCTGGTTGACGCCGATGCGGTTGTGCTCGAAGGCGAGGGCGCAGGCGGCCATGTACAGCCGCCACACTCTGGCCCGGCCCGGCCCGGCCAGCCGCATCGCGCGCGGCCACTGGGCCTCCAGGTTGGCCACCCACCGGCGCAGGGTGAGCCCGTAGTGCTCGCGCAGGGACTCGACGTCGCGCACCTCGAACCCGGCCCGTTCGAGCTGGGTGACGGTCGTGCCGAGGGGCGCGAGTTCGCCGTCGGGGAAGACGTACGCGTCGATGAACTCGTCGACGTCGTACGCCGACTCGTCGCGCTGCGGCCGGCGGGCGATCTGGTGGTTGAGCAGCCGTCCCCCCGGCCGCAGCAGCCGGTGCAGGTTCTCGGCGTACTCCAGGTACCGGTCCGCGCCCACGTGTTCGGCCATCCCGATCGAGGAGATGACGTCGTACGGCCCGTCGGCGACGTCCCGGTAGTCCTGCACCCGGATCTCCACCCGGTCGGTCAGCCCCTCGCCGGCGACGCGCTTGCGGGCGTAGGCCGCCTGTTCGTGGGAGAGGGTGATGCCGACGACGCTCACGCCGTGCTCGCGCGCCGCGTGGATGGCCATGGAGCCCCAGCCGCAGCCGACGTCGAGGAGCCGCTGCCCCTCCGTCAGACCGAGCTTGCGGCAGACGAGTTCGAGCTTGTCGTGCTGGGCCTGTTCCAGGGTGGCGTCCGGGGAGGGCCAGTAGGCGCACGAGTAGACCATCGACGGGCCGAGGACGATCTCGTAGAAGTCGTTGCCGACGTCGTAGTGGTGGCTGATGGCGCGCTTGTCGGTGCGCTTGGTGTGCAGGTGGCGGACCCTGCGGACCTCCTCGCGGGGCGGCGCGGGCGGCAGCGGCAGGCCGGCGACCTTCACGAGGCCGCGTGCGGCGGCCCGGACCTCGGGATCCCGCAGCATCTGCAGCAGGCTCCGGGCGTCCTCCCCGCGCTCCCACACCAGCTCCGCCATGAGGTCGAGGGCGGCGTACAGGTCCCCCTCGATGTCGAGGTCCCCGGCGACCCAGGCCCGCGCGAGCCCCAGTTCCCCGGGCTTCCACAGCAGGCGGCGCACGGCGCGGCGGTTGCGCACGACCAGGGCGGGCGCGTCCGGCGGCCCCGCCTGCGAACCGTCCCAGGCGCGGATGCGCACCGGCAACGGCGCTCCCAGCAACTGTTCGACGAGGCTCTTCAGCCGCGACGCGGCGTCGGCCATGGCGCACACCTCCGTGACAGGCGATCCCGGAATGCCCAGCACCACGTAAACAAAACCCGGGCGAGTGTGCAGTCCCCCGCGGGCGTCACGAATATGCAAAAAGGTGCAGGGACCATCTACCTGGGTCGCCCATTCGGAGTCGGAACGCCGAAGGACCTCCCGCACCACGGATGGCGGGAGGTCCTTCGGTTCGTTCGGCGACCGGGGTCCGGTCAGGAGGCCTTGGCCTCGGTCTTCTCCTGCTTCGCCGCCGCGGGCACGGGCTTGGCGGCCTCGTAGAACTCCTCGCGCGGGTTCTCCATGGCGCCCAGGGAGACGACCTCGCGCTTGAGGAACATGCCGAGGGTCCAGTCGGCGAAGACGCGGATCTTGCGGTTGAAGGTCGGCATCGCCATGCCGTGGTAGCCACGGTGCATGTACCAGGCGAGACGGCCCTTGAGCTTGATCTTCATCTTGCCCATGACGATCATCGCGACGCCCTTGTGGAGGCCGAGACCGGCCACCGCACCCTTGTTGGCGTGGCTGTAGTCCTTCTGCGGGAAGCCCCGCATACCGGAGATCACGTTGTCGCCGAGGACCTTGGCCTGACGCAGGGCGTGCTGGGCGTTCGGCGGGCACCAGGCGTTCTCGTTGCCCGCCTTGCGGCCGGCGAGGTCCGGAACCTGGGCGTTGTCGCCGGCGGCCCAGATGTAGTCGGTGCCCTTGACCTGGAGGGTCGGCTCGCAGTCCACGTGGCCGCGGGGGCCGAGGGGCAGGCCGTAGCGGGCCAGCGCCGGGTTGGGCTTCACACCGGCGGTCCACACGATGGTGTTGGAGTCGACCTCGAGGCCGTTCTTCAGCACCACGTGGCCGTCGACGCAGGAGTCCATCGAGGTGGAGAGGTAGATCTCCACGCCGCGGCTCTCCAGGTGCTCCTTGCCGTAGGCGCCCAGCTTGGGGCCGACCTCGGGAAGGATCTTGTCGGCGGCGTCGACGAGGATGAAGCGCATGTCCTCGCGGGACACGTTCTTGTAGTACTTGGCCGCGTCGCGGGCCATGTCCTCGACCTCACCGATGGTCTCCGCACCGGCGAAGCCGCCGCCGATGAAGACGAAGGTGAGGGCCTTGCGGCGGATCTCCTCGTCCGTGGTGGAGTCGGCCTTGTCGAGCTGCTCCAGCACGTGGTTGCGCAGGCCGATGGCCTCCTCGATGCCCTTCATACCGATGCCCTGTTCGGCGAGGCCGGGGATCGGGAAGGTGCGGGAGACCGCGCCGAGCGCGATCACCAGGTAGTCGAAGGGCAGCTCGTACGCCTCACCGACCAGCGGGGAGATCGTGGCCACCTTGCGGTCCTGGTCGATGGTGGTGACGCGGCCGGTGAGGACCTCCGCCTTCGGCAGCACGCGTCGCAACGGGACGACGACGTGGCGCGGGGAGATGTTGCCGGCTGCGGTTTCGGGGAGGAAGGGCTGGTAGGTCATGTACGACCGGGGGTCGACGACCGTGACGGTCGCCTCGCCGTAGCGCATCTTCTTGAGGATGCGCCGAGCTGCGTACAGGCCTACGTACCCACCGCCTACTACGAGGATCCTGGGACGCTCCGTGGTGCTCATGGCATCGAGTATCCACCCGCCTCAGGGGGGTAGCTCGTGCGCCCCTTCACAAGCTCCGACAGGGTGTGTGTTATCCTCCGCGACCCACGTGACCAAGGTCATGGCGCGGGCCCTCGGGCCGGGTCCGTTACGACCCGTTGTCAATGCCGCGTGAGCTGCCTCTCTGGGCCTTCGGAGGTGCAGTGAGTCCTCCGAAACACCCCTCCGCGAGAACCTCCGGGACCCCCTCCATACCACGATTCTGAACATGTTCAAGGGGCTGTTGGACCCTCGGAAGGCCCAACCGGGACCGTTTCATGGATCTCGGGGACGGAATTCCTTGTGAAGAACTTCACGAACTTTCCCGACGACACGTCACGGAGGGGCCCGCGAAGGCCCCTCCGGTGCGCTCATACGCTATCCGACCTGCTCGTCAGAGAGCTACCCATCGGTAACAATCGAGACCTACGCCACCGACCACGCGATGCCGTCGAGGATGTCGTGCTCGCTGACGACGACCTCCTCGGCACCCGTCCGCTCCATGATCGACAGCAGGACGAGGGCGCCGGCGGCGATGACGTCCACGCGCCCCGGGTGCATGGCGGGCACGGCCGCCCGCTCGGCGTGGGTGGAGTGCAGCAGCCGGTCGGTGATCTCGCGGACGCGCTCGCGCGAGACGCGGGAGTGGTGGATGCGCGCGGAGTCGTACTCGGGCAGCTCCTGGGCGATGGCGGACACCGTGGTCACCGAACCGGCGAGCCCGACCAGCGTCCGCGCCTCGCCGAGCGGCACCGTCTCCTCGGCGAGATCCAGGGCCCGCTCGATGTCGGCCCGCATGGCCGCGATCTGCTCCTCGGAGGGCGGGTCGGTGACGGCGCCGTCGACCACGAGGTGCCGCTCGGTCATCCGCACGCAGCCGACGTCCACCGAGCGGGCCGCCCGCACGTGGTCGTCCCCCACGACGAACTCGGTCGACCCTCCGCCGATGTCCACGACCAGGTAGGGGCGGGCGAGGTCGTCGCGGCCCTTGAGTTCCTTGGTGGCCCCCGTGAAGGAGAACTCCGCCTCCTGCTCGCCGGAGATCACCTCGGGCTCGACGCCGAGGATGTCGACGACGCCCCGTACGAAGTCGTCCCGGTTGGAGGCGTCCCGGGAGGCCGAGGTGGCCACGAAACGGACCTTGTCGGCGCCCAGGTCACGGATCACCTCCGCGTACTCCCGGCAGGCCGCGAAGGTCCGCTCCAGCGCCTCCGGAGCCAGCCGGCCGGTGCGGTCCACGTCCTGGCCGAGCCGCACGATCGTCATGCGCCGGTCCAGCTCCAGCAGTTCGCCGGTGCCGGGGTTGACGTCGGCGACCAGCAGCCGGATGGAGTTGGTGCCGCAGTCGACCGCGGCGACCCGGCTGAAACCCCTGGGCGTCATCGGCCGGGCCGAGAAGAAGCCGCTGCGGATGACGGTCGGGTCCTCCTCGGCCTCCTCGCCGGGGAACTCGTCCGCCGGGTCCGGAGCCGCCAGCGGCTGCACGCACGGCCCCTTGCGCCACCACTCCGGCAGCATCGCGATGGCCTCGTCGCCCAGGGGGTTCACGCCCGGGCCCGCGGCCAGGGAGTGACCCACCAGCACGTGCAGGCACTTCACCCGGTCCGGCATGCCGCCCGCGCTCGGGAAGCCCTCCAGCACCTCGATCTCGTCCCGCCGCCGGATGTAGTCCTCGTGCGCGGCACGGTAGGCGGCGGCCAGCTCCGGGTCGGTCTGCAGCCGCTCCGTCATCTCCTTCATGACGCCGTTCGCCTCCAGCGTGCCGATCGCCGAGGCGGCGCGCGGACACGTCAGGTAGTACGTCGTCGGGAAGGGCGTGCCGTCCGGCAGCCGGGGCGCCGTCTCCACGACGTCCGGCTGTCCGCACGGGCAGCGGTGGGCGATCGCGCGCAGCCCGCGCGGCGGCCGCCCGAGCTGCTGCTTGAAGGCCTCGACGTCGGCGTCGGTGGGCTCGGTGCGCGGGGTGGGCGGCGGAGGCGTTTCCACTGAGAACTGTCTTTCTGGTCAGGTCACTGGTCGGAGGCGTCGGACTTGTCGACCCCGTCCCAGACGTTCGCGTACCACGGGCGGTCTGCGCCGCCCAGTTCGGCGCGCGACTGCTTGGCGCCGTGCGGGTCGATGACGACGTATCCCGTCTCGCCCGGCATCACGTAGTGCAGCCGCTGCCGGATCTGCTGCTCGGCGTAGGAGTCGTCCTGCCAGCGCGCCTTGAGGTCGCGCAGCTGCTCGACCCGCTCCTCGGCCTGCTGCTTCTGGCGCTGCAGATCGGAGATCTCGGCGCGCTGGGAGACGTACTGCCTTATCGGGTAGGCGAGGGCCACGACGAGGGTGCACAGCACCAGGGCGAGCAGCGCGGCCCGGCCCGTCAGCCGGGAGCGGCGGGCCTGCCGTTTGGTCTGGGAGCGGTAGACCCGGGCCGCCGTCTGCTCGCCGAGCAGCCTGAGCCTGGTCGCGGTGGAGAACCGGTCCCGGTCCTTCACGGCCATGTCCCCGCCTCCCGTTCATCGCCGTTCACACGTGCGTACGTCCCCGCACACGGTACGGGACCGGTACGGGGACGTACGTACGACTGGCTCAGGATTGACCCTTTGCGGCTCAGCCCTTGAAGCGGGGGAAGGCGCTGCGGCCGGCGTACACCGCGGCGTCGTCGAGGATCTCCTCGATGCGCAGCAGCTGGTTGTACTTGGCGACGCGCTCGGAGCGGGCCGGGGCGCCGGTCTTGATCTGGCCGCAGTTGGTGGCGACGGCGAGGTCGGCGATGGTGACGTCCTCGGTCTCGCCGGAGCGGTGGGACATCATGCACTTGAAGCCGTTGCGCTGGGCCAGCTCGACGGCGTCCAGGGTCTCGGTCAGCGAGCCGATCTGGTTGACCTTGACCAGCAGGGCGTTGGCGGTGCCCTCCTCGATGCCGCGGGCCAGGCGCTCGGGGTTGGTGACGAACAGGTCGTCGCCGACGATCTGCACCTTGTCGCCGAGCTTGTCCGTGAGGACCTTCCAGCCGGCCCAGTCGTCCTCGAACAGCGGGTCCTCGATGGAGACGAGCGGGTAGGCCGCCACGAGCTCCTCGTAGTACTCCGTCATCTCGGCGGCCGAGCGGTCCTTGCCCTCGAACTGGTACTTGCCGTCCTTGTAGAACTCGGAGGCGGCGACGTCGAGCGCGAGGGCGATCTGCTCGCCGGGGACGTACCCGGCCTGCTTGATGGCCTCGAGGATCAGGTCGAGGGCGTCACGGTTGGAGCCCAGGTTCGGGGCGAAGCCGCCCTCGTCGCCGAGGCCGGTGGCCAGGCCCTTGGACTTCAGCACGGACTTGAGGGTGTGGTAGACCTCGGCGCCCCAGCGCAGGGCCTCGGAGAAGGTCTCCGCGCCGATCGGGGCGATCATGAACTCCTGGATGTCCACGTTGGAGTCGGCGTGCGAGCCGCCGTTCAGGATGTTCATCATCGGCACCGGCAGCAGGTGCGCGTTCGGGCCGCCCAGGTAGCGGAAGAGGGGGAGGTCGCTGGCCTCGGAGGCGGCGTGGGCGACGGCGAGGGAGACGCCGAGGATGGCGTTGGCGCCCAGCGAGCCCTTGTTGTCGGTGGCGTCCAGGTCGAACATGGCCTGGTCGATCAGGCGCTGCTCGGTGGCGTCGTAGCCGACCAGCTCCGGGCCGATCTGCTCGATGACGGCGAGGACGGCCTTCTCGACACCCTTGCCCTTGTAGCGGTTGGGGTCACCGTCGCGGAGCTCGATGGCCTCGAAGGCGCCCGTGGAGGCGCCGGAGGGGACGGCGGCACGACCCGTGCTGCCGTCGTCGAGGCCGACCTCGACCTCGACCGTGGGGTTGCCTCGGGAGTCCAGGATTTCCCGGGCTACGACGACGTCGATGGACGGCACGAGCATCTCCTTCTTGGATGTGACGCTGGTTGTGCGGGGCACGTGGGCCCTTCTGGGCCCTACCTCAGCCTTGCGACTAGAGCCTAACCGCCCCGGGGCCATCGGCCAGCCGACCGACCGTCCCGTGGACAAGGACAGACGGTACCTATTGTTCACGCCCGGAACAAAGGAGGGTGAACACAGCATGTATCGCGGGCGACGGCGGGCAAAGAAAAACCCCGCTCCGGTGCGTACGGGGGAAGACGCACCGGAGCGGGGAGCCCGTGGGGACGGGGGTGGCCCTCACGTGCCTCCACTGTGGGGGACACGGATGTGCGGGGCCTGTGGTTCGACTGTGTCCTACTTCAGGTGCAGCTGCTGACCGGGGTAGATCAGGTCGGCGTCCGTGACGATGTCCTTGTTCAGGTCGAACAGCTTCTTCCAGCCGCCCTTGACCTTGTGGTCGGCGGCGATGGAGCTGAGGGTGTCGCCCTTGACGACCTTGTACTCGCCGTCACCCTTCTTGACCTTCTTGCCGGTCGGGGTGGTGACGGTCTTGGTCGACTTCTTGGGGGCCGGACGCTCGGAGGAGCGGGAGGCCTGCTGCTCGGTGGTGGAGCGGGTGGTGGTGCCGGACGAGCCGGTGGAGGCGCTGGAGCCGTTGTAGGCGGCGCTGGACAGGCCCGTGCCGCAGACCGGCCAGGCACCCTTGCCCTGGGAGGCGAGAACCTTCTCGGCGACGGCTATCTGCTGGGACTTGGAGGCCTGGTTGGCCTGCGGGGCGTAGGCGGTGCCGCCGTACGCGGCCCAGGTGGAGGCGGAGAACTGCAGACCGCCGTAGTAGCCGTTGCCGGTGTTGATGGACCAGTTGCCGCCCGACTCGCACTGGGCGACCGCGTCCCACTCGGAGGCCGTGGCGGCGGAGGCGTTGCCGGCCGCCATCAGCGGGGCGGCGATGGCGACACCGGTGACACCGGCGAGCGCGGCGGCGCGGGTGGCCTTGGACGGACGACGGTGCTTGCCCTTGGCGGAAAACAGCATGGTGGATCCCCTCACCGACGCCTGCGAGGTGAGCTGTCGGGTTCGGGCCGGTTGAGTTGCCCGGCCGCGGCCTCGCTCTCGCGAGCCGCGGCTACACCCCAAGCCACCACCGTCAACCACCCGGTGGGGCACTTACCTTGGGTCCCCCGCTCCTGCCTACGGCGCTGTTAAGCGACGACTGTTCCCGTACGGCCGCTGGCAGGATTCGGCGTTGCGACAGACGGGGCTCGGGTTGCCGAGCGGTCACGACCGTAGACACGGAATCCGCCGAATTTCAAAGACGATCAGGGCTTCTGAGACTCATCCCACACTTTCACCAAACCGGACATTCAGCGCGAAGCGTGACGTGAACTCCCGCCGCATTTCGCCCTATTCGGCAGGGAGATCCAGGGTCTGACCGGTGAAGATGTGGTTCGGGTCGGTACCGATGGCCTGCTTGTTCGCGTCGTAGATGGCGCGCCATCCGCCGTCCACGTCAAGGGAGTCGGCGATGGAGGCGAGAGTGTCGCCGGTGCGGACCGTGTACGAGTCGTGCGCGGCGGCCTTCGTGGCGCCGCCGTCGACACTCTCGTCGGCGCTGGCGCCGCGGTGCTTGCCGGTGCCGGTGCCGGTCGTCGCGGAGTCGACGGCCCCGGTGTCGACGAGGCTCCAAGAACCCAGCGCCTGCTGAGAATTGTCCGACTCGTCACCCTTCGCCCGACCCGCGGACGAGCCGCCGGCCCCCTGGGACGCGCTCGGAGTCGAGATGGAGGGCGAGGCGGAGCTGTCCGATTTGCTGGACTTGCCACTGGAATGCGAGGAAGAGCCCGGAGAGACCGAGGGCGAACCGGACGCGTCCGAGGAGGCGGAGTCACCGGACGGGTCGCTCGACGCGTTACCCGACGAATTGGACAAACCAGTTGAGTCCGAACCGTCGGACGAATCGGATGAGTCGGACGAGCCGCCCCCGATGCCGGTGTCCACGTCTGCCGAACCGGAGTCCTTGCTCAGCCCCGACGTCAGTCCGCAGGTATGGAAGGCGCCGACGCCTTCGGCGTCCAGGAGCTTCTCGGCGACGGCTATCTGCTGGTTGCGGCTGGCCAGGTCGGCCCGGGGGGCGTAGTCGAGGCCGCCGTACTTCTCCCAGTCCGCCTGGGACAGCTTCAGGCCGCCGTAGAAGCCGCTGCCGCTGTTCTCGCTCCAGGAGCCACCTGTCTCGCACTGCGCCACCTTGTCCCAGGTGGTCCCGTCGGCGGCGCTGGCGCCACCCGCGGCGAACAGCGGGATCGCGATGGCGGAGCCGGTCACTCCGGCCGCGACGAGGAGAGCCGGAGCCTGGCGGGGGCGACGGTGACGACCGTTCCCGGAGAGCATGCGGAGGGCCTTTCGCGAGACAGCAATGACCGCGGCGCGTGAAGCTTGGGCCAAACCTTCGCGCCGCTGTTGATCCGTGAACGTAGCGGCTACCGATCACTTGTCACAAGTTAATGCCGCGTAGATCACGTGAAGATCACAGACTTGAGCGCGTGTCACGTTTGCGCGGCCGGACGCGATGCGTCGACCGGGGTGAACTCGACCGGGAGCGTGCGGAGTCCACGCATGATGAGCCCGCCCCGCCACCTCAACTCCCCCGGTTCCTCGGCCAGTCGGAGATCCGGCAGCCGGGTGAGGAGCGTCGCGAGGGCGGTCTGGCCCTCCAGCCGGGCCAGCGGGGCGCCCAGGCAGTAATGGATGCCGTGGCCGTATCCCAGGTGCTGGTTGTCGCGTCGGGACAGGTCGAGGGTGTCGGGTTCGGTGAACCGGGCGGGGTCGCGGTCCGCCGCGGCGAGTACGACGAGCACGGGGTCGCCGGCCGCGATGTCCTGTCCGCCGATGGTCAGCGGCTCGGTGGCGAACCGCCAGGTGGCGAGCTCCACCGGCCCGTCGTAGCGCAGGAGTTCCTCCACACCGGTCTCCAGCAGGCCGCGTTCGCCCGCGGCGAGGGAGCTCTGCAGGCGGGCCCGCTGCTCGGGGTGGGTGAGAAGGGCGAAGGTGCCGTTGCCGATGAGGTTGACGGTGGTCTCGAACCCCGCGAAGAGCAGGATGAAGGCCATCGCCGCGGCCTCGTTCTCGGTGAGGTGCTCGCCGTGGTCGGAGGCGCGGATCAGGCCGGAGATGAGGTCCTCGCCGGGGGCGGGGGTGTCCGGGAGGGCGGCGCGCTTGCGGTGGATGAGGTCGGCGAGATACCCGCGCATCTTCTTCACCGACCGCGCCACCCCGCCCCTGGGCCCGCCCTGATGCCGGATCATCATCCCCGCCCAGTCCCGGAAGTCGTCCTGGTCCTCGCGGGGCACGCCGAGCAGGTCGCAGATCGCGTGGATGGGCAGCGGGAAGGCGAACTCGTGGATGAGGTCGGCGGAGCCCTTCTCCGCGAACCGGTCGATGAACTGATCGGTCAACTGCTGCACGCGCGGAGCGAATTCGGCCACCCTGCGAGGCGTGAACGCCTTGGAGACGAGGCGGCGCAGCCGGGTGTGGTCGGGCGGGTCGATGTTGAGCAGATGCGTCATCAACTCGGCCTTGCGCTCACCCGGAATGCCCGTCTTGCCCTTGGCGTGCGCGGGCTCGTCGTGATGGGCCGGGTTCTTCGACAGCCGGTTGTCGGCGAGGGTCTGCTTGGCGTCGGCGTAACGCGTGACCAGCCAGGCTTCGACTCCGCTGGGGAGGGTGGTGCGGTGCACGGGGGCGTGCTCGCGGAGCCAGGCGTAGGCGGGGTAGGGGTTGGTGGCGAATTCCCAGGTGAAGAGGGCGGGGGGTGAGGGGGTGGGGGTGGTGGGCTCCGGGGGCGCGGGTGTCGCGGACGCGGGGGTGTCGGGCTCGGGAGTGGGGGGTGCGGGGGCGGCGGGCGCGGACGCGGACGCGGGGGTGGGCTGGTCGGGGGTGGGCTGGTCGGTCACTCCTTGACGGTATCCGGGTTCGAGGGGAGTGCCCTACGGAGGGCGGCGAGGGTGGCGAGGGTGGCGGCGGCGTGCGGGGCGCCGTCTTCGGCGCCCTCGGCCGGGCAGTGTTCGGCACGGACGAGGTGCAGGGCCGCGAGGTCCAGCCGGCCCTCAGGGTGGCCCGCGCGCGCCGCCCTGTCGCCTGCACGACCGTCGAGCTCCCCGCAGCCGCCGGTGCCGCCAACTCGGCTTCCGTCAGGCCCCCTTGCCTTGCCCCGCCCTCGAGGCGACGGGACTAACCCGGCAGCCCCTCGGCCCTGCGCACCGCGTCGCGATAGGTGCGCGCCGCCACCCGCAGAGCCGCCTCGGGATCCACTCCCTCCGCCTCCGCCCGCGCCGCCAGCGCCAGCAGCTCGTACCCGATGCCCTCGCCGGCGGGAAGCGGCACCTCCAGGGCCGCCGTGCGCACCCTCGACGCCAGCTTCGAGGCGAGGGCCAGGCCGGGCTGCCCGAGGGGTATGCCGTCGGTCACCGACTCCCGCTGCTTCTCGATCGCCTTCGTGCGCAGCCAGTGCTCCTTGACCTCCTCCGGGGTCGAGGCGGTCTCGTCGCCGAAGACGTGCGGGTGGCGGTGGACGAGCTTCGCGACGATGCCGCCGGCCACGTCGTCGATCGAGAAGGGGGCGTCCGGGTCCTCCTCGGCGATGCGGGAGTGGAAGACGACCTGGAGCAGGACGTCCCCCAGTTCCTCGCGCAGCTCGTCGCGGTCTCCGTCCTCGATCGCCTCGACGAGTTCGTAGGCCTCCTCGATGCCGTACTTCGCCAGGCCCTTGTGGGTCTGCTGCGAGGACCAGGGGCACTCGGCGCGGATCCGGTCCATGACCTGGACGAGGTCCAGGAGACGGGCGCCGGGGAGGTCGTAGGAGGCGGGGAGGAGTTCCAGCTCGGGCATGCTCACCCGGCCCGAGCCGGCGAGGCGTGCCAGGCCGTCCGTGAGCGCGGGCTCGCCCTCACCCGTGGCGACGACGACCACCGTGCGGCCGCCGGCGCAGGCGGCCAACAGTTCCTCCGCCGTCGGGGACGCCTCGTCGACCCGTATGCCCGCCTCCCGCAGATAGGGCAGCTGCGGGTGAGCGCCGTCCGCGCACAGCACGCGGTCGGCGGCGTGCAGGACCTGCCAGGCGGGCCAGGAGAGGAGACCGGGCGCGACGCGGTGGCTGGTGGTGAGCAGGACGATGCGGCCGGGGGCGACGGCCTCGTCGGGGTCCTGGTCGGGGGCGGGGTCGAAGCTGGTTGCGTTCACGATTCGAAGCTAACGCACGTCACCGACAGCCCCGTGAGTTGTCCACAGGCGGGGATCCACAGGGGCGGAAATCCACAGACGGGGGCGGGCGTCCACAGGGGCGGGGCATCCACGGGGGCAGGGCGTCCACAGGGCGCCCGCCCTCGCTGCCGGACCGTTCCTCCGGTTACGCGGTGCCCTGCGAGGCCGCCGTCGTGACCTCTCGTACCCACGGCGTCTTCGCGTCGACGCGGCTGCTCTTCTGGACGTCCCAGGAGCCGTAGCGCGGGTTGAGGTCGACGTGGAGTTCCTTGGACGCCTTGGACAGGGCGTTCCAGAAGGCAGGCTTGCTGGTGTCGGTGTCGAGGGTCTGGGCGAGCTTCTGCGCCTCCAGCTGGAGGCGGAGGTTGTCGTCGAGGCGCTTGGGCGCCACGCCGTACTGCTGCAGCCATGCCGTCTCGAGCGCCTTGGAGCCGCCGACCTGCTGTTCCAGGCCGCTGCGCATCTGCTGGATCTCCTTGGTGGTGACGGTCACGCCGTTGTCCTGGGCGGCCCGGTGCAGTACCCGGTCGAGCACCATGTTGTGCAGGGTGTCGCGGGTGAGGCTGCCGGTCTGGGCGACGGCCTGCTTGTACTGCGCGTCGTTCGCCACGGCCGTGCGCTGGGCCGTGCGTACCTCGTTGACCCGGTTCTCCAGCTGCGCCACGGTGATCCGCTGGCCGCCGACGACGGCCGCGGCGCCGGGATGCGAGTCGCTTCCGCAGGCGGTGAGGAGGGGGGCCGCAGCGGCGATCGCGGCGGTGAGCAGGAGCGCGGTGCGACGACGGCGGTGCAAGGAAGCCTCCCGAGGAGATTGTGCGACGGTGCACAAAGTCTTGCGGTGATCGATGTTAGGCAGTGGGACGGCTGTGGCCAACCCATTCGACCGACCCATTCGACCAACGATTCACCGCCGCTTCGGGCACCGCCGCGCCCCGGGAGGTCCGAGGGGGCTCAGCCGGTGATGGCCACCGGGGCGTCCCACGCGTCGCGGTCCACGGTGATCGTGTAGCCGTTGCGCGTCTCCTTGCTGTTGACCAGGTACTGGTGGCCGCGGCTGTGACCGGTGTACTGGGTCGAGCCGAAGGGCCAGTCCGCCGTCGTGGTGTTCTGCTTGTCCCACAGGGCGTACCAGAGGTTGCCCGGCAGGTCCGTCTTGTCCGTGGCGTTCGCGATGGCCTTGGCGCTGGAGCTGGTGAATCCGTAGTAGCCGGCGCGGTAGGTCTTGGCGCGCAGTTCCTTGTCGAAGGCGCGGACATAGGTGAGCACGGCGTTGTTGCACGACGTGTTCGTGATGTCGTACGACTCCATGTCCAGGTAGATCGGGCTGCCGGCCTTCATGCCGAGCGCGGAGGACTTGGCGACGGCGTCGTCCGCGTCGGTCTTGCCGAGGGAGGCGGCGGTCGTGGCGGTGAGCTTCTCGGGGTTGGAGCCGGACTGGCAGGGCGGCTGGGCGCCGACGTAGAGCGGGATGAGCTTCCAGCCGAGGGTGCTGACGGATTTGACCCAGGAGGCGGTGAGGTTGGGCTGGGAGCAGCCTCGGTTCCGGCCGCCGACGTAGACGGCGGCGGCGCCGTAGAAGCCGGTGTGCCAGGCCTTCATCGCGGACAGGGAGGGTGCGGCGCAGGTGTCGAAGGCGCGCCCGGTGTACGTCTTCTGCGCGGGCCAGGCGGTGGCGGCCATGGAGGTCTGCGCGGCGATCCCCGCCCCGGCGACGACGGCGGCGCCGGCGACGGCCCACGTGATGTATCTGCGCTTCTTGGACTGCCGGTGGCCGGCCATGGATTCCCCACCCTTGGTTGTGCGTCGAGGCGATTGCCGGTGCGTTCGACTGCCCGTGCGTTCGAGGCGATGCCTGGCTAAAACGAACCGCAACCTATCCGGCGGCGTTCATGCGTTCGGGAAACACAAGCCCCGCTGGTTCACAAGATTCCCTCATGGCACGGCAAAATCGTGCGCCTTCCGCTAGCCGCGCACCTGCCCGAGCCACTGCAGCGTGCGGCGGATCTCGGCCGCGAGCGGGTGGGCGGGGCCGCGCAGGCGCTCCACGTCCATCAGCAGGCGCGCGAGCACGTCGTGCGCGGCGGGGCGGTCGCCGAGGGCGAGGAGCAGGTGGCCGATGCGCCGGCGGACCTCGTGCGAGAGCTCGGGGTCGCCCGCCGACACGTACTGGTTCTCGTAGTACGGCAGCAGCGCGCGGTACTCCGCGAGCGCCCCCGCCGGATCGCCGAGCGCCTCCAGGCACTGGGCGGCCTCGTAGCGGAACCGGAGCGACTGGGGGTCGGCCTGACCGGCCTCGGCGGCGCGTTCGTCGGCGAGACGGCGCAGTTCGGGCAGCGCGCGCCGGTACTGGCCGTCGTCCATGAGCGTGGCCGCGTACTGCTTGCGCAGGGTGCGTACGACCGGGGAGTGCTCGCCGTGCTGTTCCGCCGCGGCGGGCAGGATCGCGCCGAGGATGTCCACGGCCTGGGTGATGCGGCCCTCGCCGAGGAGGCGCTTGACCTCGTCGACGGCGCGCGCGACGTCCGGTTTCTCGGCGCTCTCGGGCATGGGCGTGACGGGGGCGGGCTGGGGCGCGGGCGTGCGCGCGCGGTCCGGCCAGGGGGCGTGCGGGCGCAGGAAGGGGCGCGTGGGGTCGAGGGGCGCCCCCGTGGGCGTCCCGCGCGCGGGCAGGAGCAGCGCCAGGTGCTCGTACACCTCCTGCGCGGACGCCGGACGGTGCTGCGGGTCCTTCGCGAGCAGGCGCAGGACGAGCGCTTCGAGCGGCTCCGGTACCTCGGGGCGGATACGGCGCACGGGCACCGGGGGCTCGTAGAGGTGCCGGTGCAGCACGCCGAGCGCCGTGGAGCCGGCGAACGGGACGTCACCGCTGAGCAGTTCGTGCAGGAGCACGCCGAGCGCGTACAGGTCGGTGTACGGGCCGACCGCGCCGCCCATGGCCTGCTCGGGCGCCATGTAGGCGGGCGAGCCGATGGGCGTGCCGGTGTGGGTGAGGCGGGTGGTGTCGGCGTCCATGACGGAGGCCACGCCCAGGTCGAGGACGGTGACGGTGCCGTCCTGCTTGACCATCACGTTGCGCGGCTTGAGGTCGCGGTGGACGATCGGCACGGCGTGCACGGCGCTCAGCACGGCGCAGAGTTGCGCGGCCACCGCGACGGCCCACTGCCACGGGTACGGGTCGTGCTCGGCGAGGTGGTCGGAGAGGTCCGCGCCGTCGACGTACTGCATGACGAGGAACAGCTCCTCGCCCTCGCTGCCCGCGTCGTGCACGGTGACGAGCCCGGGGTGGTCGACCTGCGCGGTCACCCGGCACTCGCGCACGAACCGCCGGCGCAGTTCGTCGGCCTCCTGCCCGGCCACCTTGTCGGGGCGCAGCAGCTTCACCGCCACGCGCCGGTCGAGCCGTTGGTCGTAGGCCGTCCAGACCTGTCCCATGCCGCCCTGTCCGATGAGCGTGGACAGTTCGTACCGGCCGGCGACGACGCGTCCTGCCGTCACGGTCACCTTCCGCCCTCGTGGTTGCCGTCGCTCCCGCCGGGGTGCTTGCGCAAGTAGTCGCTGAGCTCGTCGAGTTCGGCGCGCACCTGGTCGATGCGGGCGGGGGCGGGCCGCTGCGGCGGCGCGGGGGCGGGCGCGGGCGGCTGGGGCACGGGCGTGTGGGAGGCGGGTGCGGGGGGCGCGGGCGTGTGGGGCATCGGCGGCGGGGTGTACGGCGGCCGCGGGGTGCTCGGCACGGTCGCCGCGGTGAACGGCGAGGAGGCCTGCGGGTATCCGTAGCCCGGCGTCATCGGCGGCTGTCCGGCGTAGGGCCGGCCGAGCCGGCTGAAGTGACGTATGTCCGCGTAGAGGAAGTACCCGGCACAGGCCACGGCGTTCAGCAGCAGGATGCTCATGCCGATGTTGCCGTTCGGGGTGCTGAAGTCGTCGGTGTGGTCGGTGCTGAGGAACGCGAAGCTGGTGCCGAGGACCACCACCGAGGCCGCGAAGACCCACCAGTCGACGGCCCGGCGCGTCACGATGGCCGCGCGGAGCGTCGCCACCCACGCCAGGAACCCGATGCTCAGGATCGGCACGGCCACGAAGATCACGCGCAGCACGACCAGCACGCCCGTCGAGGGTCGTTTCGGCGGAGGCGGCGCGTAGCCGGGGCCGTGCATGGCTGCTCCTGGAGGCCTGGTGGGGGCGGACGTGTGTGTGCCGTGTCCGAGCGTATAGGCCGACAAGGACAACCGGTCCGGCTTGTACCGAACCGTTGTCGTGCTGATCCACTCCGTACGACGGCGCGTGATTCAGGGGGCGTCCCCCCAGCCGTCTCAGCCGGGCGCCACCGTCCCGTCCGTCAGCCCGTCGTACATCCCGCGCACGAGCTGGTCCCCGAGCCGGTTCGCGCGCCTGAGCGCCCGCTCGAACTCGTCGAGTGCGCGGAAACGCGCGCCGTAGCGCCGTTGTTCGTCGAGCGCGAGCCGGGGCAACTGGAGCCGGCGCACATCCAGGCGCGTGGCCGTGGACGCGTAGCTGCTGGCCTGACGGTTGTTGGCGGTGCCGCGAAGGAAGCCGGCGAGGAACCAGGGGTCGAGCGCCGTGGGATCGGGGCGCAGAAGCACGAGGTTGCGCCCCACGGCGGCGCCCCCCGTCGCGTCGTCGATCACGCGCGCCACCGCGCCACCGCCGAGCACCGGCACGACGACGTCGCCCGGCTCGGTCAGCACGGCCTCCTCGTCGCTCTCGGGAAGCGTGCCGGAGGGCGCCGTACCGGCGAGCACGTCGTGGTCGGTGAGAACGGGCACGCGCGCGTGGCCGCCGTTTCCGCCCGTACGCATCACCAGGGCACCCCCGCGCGCGAGTTCACCGACGGTCGTGAACGGCCAGCGGGGCGCCGGCTGCGCGGGGTCGGCGGGCGGTGGGGTGAGTTCGACCGTCAGGCGCAGGGTGTCGCCGAGGCGTTCGCGTACGGCGGTGAGCGCGTCGGTGCCGTCGGCCGCGGCCGGCGGCGGCAGATGGCGGGCCGGCGCGAGGTCGACGTCGTCGTCGAGGAGGTCGATGACGGGAAGGGAGCGGGCCAGCCCCGGACGTTCCTGGAGGGTGCTGCCCGCGCGGTCGAAGGCGCCCCAGGCCTCCAGCACGGCCTCGCGCACCGCCCGCCAGTCGGGGCCGCCGCGCCCCTCGGTCGCGTACTGCCCGGTGTCGACGAGCAGCACCTCGGGCTGCGCGGGCGCCTTGTCGGGCCGGTGCAGAACCCACAGGTGGAGGGGGATGTTGTACGGCGGTGCCGCACCGATCGGCAGCGCGACGACGGCGCGCAGCGCGCCGCGGCGCAGCAGGTCGGCGCGGATACGGCGGCCGGAGCGGCGGGAGGCGGCGGCGGGCGGCATGAGCAGTACGGCGGTGCCTCCGTCGCGCAGGCGGGCGAGGGCGTGCTGGACCCAGGCGAGCTCGGACTCGTTGCGGGCGGGGAAGCCGTACTCCCAGCGGGGGTCGTAGGCGAGTTCGTCGTGCCCCCAGTTGCGCTCGTTGAACGGCGGGTGGCACAGGACGGCGTCGGCGCGCAGGTCCGGGAAGGCGTCGGCGCGCAGGGTGTCGCCCGCGGCGGCGCGGACGGTGGCCCGGGTGTGCAGGGCGAGGCGGAGCGCGGTGAGCGCGGCGAGGTCGGGGGCGCTGTCCTGGACGTAGAGCTCCTGGTCGGGGCGGGAGGAGACGGCGCGCAGGAGGGCGCCGGTGCCGCCGGCCGGGTCGAGGAGGGTGCGGGCCGGACCGGCCAGGTCGGCCATGAGGCCCGCGAGTTCGGTGGGGGTGAGCGTGTACTGGCGCGGGTTGGCGTCGAGATGCCGGCCGAGCAGGAACTCGAAGGCCTGCCGGGCGCCCAGGTCGGCGGCGAGTTCGGCGGCGCCACGCAGGAGGGGGGCGGAGGGGAGGAGTTGGGGGCCGGTGGGGGTGTGAACTGCCGGCGAGGTGTTCACAGCGTGAATGGCTGAGGGGGAGTTCACGCCGTGAATCGGCGGCGGCGTGTTCACAGCATCAGGGGTGCCCGCTCGGGGCGGCGGGTTGACGGGCGACGACGGGTTCACAGCGACCGCAGCGTTCACAGCGGCCGATGCGTTCACGGCCCCCGCGCCGAACCGCGGCACCAGCACCTGCTCCAGCGCCCCCGGCAGCATCGCGGCCAGCCGTTCATCCGACCCCGAGCTGACCTCGAGCCACACCGTCGGCCGCTCGTGAATGAGCAGCAGTACGCATCCGGCGTGCGTCAGCGCGGCGACCGGCCCCTCGGGGTGCCCCGCGAGCTGCTGCCAGACGCGTTCGCGCAGCGGGACCTCGGCGAGTTTCCCCTGCTTGCGCAGCCAGGCCTCGACCTCGGCCAGCGCGAAGGAGGGGCTGGTCTCGGTGCCGCCGACAGGCTTGGGGAAGTCGGCGTGGCGGCGGCGCCAGTTGCTGACGGCGGCGCGGCCGACTCCGGCCAGCCGGGCGATCCCGGCGGCGGTCACCTCTGTCGCGTTGTCCTGCACCCGTCGGCTCCCCTCGTCGTCCCCGTGTCCCGACCTCTGCGTGTGAGCCGAGCATACCGACGCAGGCAAGAGCCACCCCTTCACGACCGTGTACACATCTAGTCTCGTGAACCGTGTTGACTCGGTTCACAAGCTCTGCTCTTATTGACCCATCGAACAGCGGCCACCGACGAGGAGGCGGCCGCACCGTCCGAGGGGGGACACAGCCATGGGCATGAAGGGCAAGGTCGCACTGGGGGCCGTCGTCGGGATCGTCGTCATCGGTGCCGTGTCGGCGAACGCCGGCGACAACGGCAAGGACAACGGCGGCAACGACAAGGGCTCCTCGGCCTCCGCCGGCCACGACTCCGACGGCAAGAAGACCGCCAAGGGCAAGGACAGCGGCACGAAGGCCGGCGAGAAGAAGGTCGCCTTCGCCGGGGACGGCGAGTTCCGGGTCGGCAAGGACGTCAAGCCCGGCACCTACCGCACCACCGGCAACAGCGACGGCATGTGCTACTGGGAGCGCGCGAAGGACGCCAAGGGCGAGATGGACTCGATCCTCTCCAACGACAACGTCACCGGCGCCAGTTACGTGACCGTCAAGGCCACCGACAAGATCTTCAAGTCCAACGGCTGCAAGGACTGGGAGGCCGTCGACCTCAAGGCGAAGGCCAAGGGCACGCCCGCCTCCCGTATGGCCGGCGACGGCGGCATGTTCAGAGTCGGCGCCGACATCGCGCCCGGCACCTACCGTTCCACCGGCAACACCGACGACTCCTGCTACTGGGAGCGCGCCAAGGACGCCAAGGGCGACATGAACTCCATCATCGCCAACAACAACGTCAGCGGCACGGCCGTCGTCACCATCAGCGCCTCGGACGGCTACTTCAAGACGACCGGCTGCAAGGACTGGAAGAAGGCCTGACCCACCCGGCCGCCCCCTGTGCGCGGCCCCGCCACCGCCCCCGTCCTGGTCCCCGCCCCCCGCACCCTCTCCCCACTCACCACTCCCCTTGAAGGACTGTCATGCGTCTCTCGCCCCGTGTCGCCACGCTGTTCGCCGTCGCGGCGCTTCCCCTGGCCCTCACCGCCTGTTCCTCCGGCTCGTCCTCCGACTCGCCCTCGGGCGCGAACGCCAAGCCGGCCAAGGCCAAGGACCTCAACGCCGGTCTGGCCACGGGTACGGAGCTGAAGAAGGCGCTGGCGCCCGCGTCGGCCTTCCCGGCCGGGTTCACCCTCGAGGCCGACGGCGCGTCGGACAGCGGCGGCCAGTTCCTTGCCCCGTCCGCCCGCAAGACCGCCAAGCCGGACTGCACGAAGCTGGAGGCCACGTCCTGGATGCAGGTGACCGGCTACGAGGGAGGCGTGTCGTTCGCCCAGGACGACTACGTGAACAAGGACAAGACCGAGGAAATGGCCCAGGAGATCGACGAGTTCCAGGGTTCCACGGCCAGCGCCGTGATGAAGCAGCTGCAGTCCGTCGCGGCGGAGTGCGCCACGTTCACGGACACGGACGCCCACGCCAAGGTGAAGGTCGCCGGTGCCGCGACGACTGGACTCGGTGACGAGGCCTACACGATGACGCTGACGAGCGGCGCCTGGCAGAACGGGACCACGCTCGTCGCGGCCCGTTCGGGCAACGCCGTGGTCACCGTGCTGTCCACGGCGGGCAGCGACAACGGCGCCACGACGGCGAAGAAGCTGACGAGCCGGCTCCTCACGTCCCTGAAGGACCTGAAGACCGCCTGATCCTGCCTGTTCCCCGCGCATGCGGAGGCCGCGGTCGGTCCACACGGATTCCGTGTGGACCGACCGCGGTCAGTTCGCGTGGAACCGCGCCGGAGCCTCAGTCGGGTTGCCCCCGGCAGGGAGCTTCTGCCCGGGGCACGTCCGGAGCACCTTCTCCATCGCGGCCTTCTCGGCGGCGGTCACCCACAGTTGGTACTTCTTCTTCACGGCGACCTGGGCGGCGACGTAGGTGCACCGGTACGCCTTGTTCGGGGGCAGCCAGGTCGCCGTGTCGCCGTCGCCCTTCGAACGGTTGGTGCTGGCGTCGACCGCTATGAGGTTGAGCGGGTCGTTCGCGAGGGCTATGCGCTTGCCCGCGTCCCAGTACTTGGCGCCCTTCTGCCAGGCGTCGGAGAGGGGGACGACATGGTCGATGTCGACGAGGCTGCGGCCGCGCCGGTAGGTGACCTTCTTGCCGGAGTAGGGGTCCGACTCCAGTACGCCGTACGACACCTTGCACTGGCCACGGCTGAACTTCACCTCGTCCAGGTCCCGTTTGAGGATGTCGTCGCGGGTGTCGCAGGAGTTGGAGTCGGTGTCGGCCCAGGCGGTGCCGAACCGTTCCCGCGAGTAGCCCGTCTTCGGCGCCCGGCCCTTGACGGTCAGCGACTCGGCCGCGGTGAGCGCGGCCCCGCCGCCCCCGGCCTCCTGTGGACCGCCGGACCCGGTGGTCGTCTCCGCCTTGCACCCGGCCACGGCGAACACCAACACGACGGCAGCCGCGGCCCCGCCCCTCAGACGCCTCACGTTGCGTCCCTCCCCTTTGTCACCCCGGTGGGCCCCGCACGGGGCGTTTTCCCTGTACGACTCCGCGCACACCGTAGCGACAGGGCGCACGGGGGCACGCACGAGGGCCGCGCAGGGTTTCGGCCAGGCATCCCACGAGTGGGCATTTGCCCCATACCGGTCGTATCGTCGATTCTGAGTCACCTATGGAAGGAGCTCTGGATGGGCATCTTCGACAGGTTCAAGAGCAACCGCATGGCGCAGGACAAGGCCAGGGACATGTCCGACGCCGCGGAGAAGAAGGTCAACGAGAGGACGGGCAACAAGTACGAGAGCCAGGTCGACCAGGGCCAGCAGAGGCTCGAGGACCAGCTCGGCATGGATCGCGACCGCGACCGCCCCGACCAGCCGTAGACCGGTCCCGCACGGCCCCACGCGAACGGCTCGCCACGCACTCACGTTCAGGCCACCGGCCCCCCACGGGGCCGGTGGCCTGATGCCTGTTCAGGACGGGTGAGGGAGGGTCAGGACCCCAGGATCGACGTCAGGAACTCCCCGACCCAGCCCAGCAACTCCCGTCCGACCAGCGGCTTCCCGCCGACCTTCGCCGTCTTCGGCCGTGGCACCAGCACCTGGTGCGCCGCCGGCTTGATGACCGTCCCGGGGTACAGGCGCTTGACGCGCAGTTCCTGGGACTCCCTCAACTCCACCGGTGCGAAGCGGATGTTGTTGCCCTGCAGGACGACCTCGCCGACGCCGCACGCGCGGGCGAGCATGCGCAGGCCCGCCACGAGCAGCAGGTTCTCGACCGGCTCGGGCAACTTGCCGTAGCGGTCGACGAGTTCCTCGCGGACGGACTTGATGTCCTCCTCCGTGTTGGCGGAGGCGATGGCACGGTAGGCCTGCAGGCGCAGCCGCTCGCCGGGGGCGTAGTCGTGCGGCACGTGGGCGTCGACCGGCAGCTCGATCTTGACCTCGAGCGGCGGCTCCTCCTCCACGCCGCCCTCCAGGGAGGCCCGGTAGTCCGCGACGGCCTCGCCGACCATGCGCACGTACAGGTCGAAGCCGACGCCCGCGATGTGGCCGGACTGTTCGCCGCCGAGGAGGTTTCCGGCGCCGCGGATCTCCAGGTCCTTCATCGCCACGTACATGCCCGCGCCCATCTCGGTGTGCTGGGCGATCGTGGCGAGACGCTCGTGGGCCGTCTCCGTCAGCGGCTTCTCCGGCGGGTAGAGGAAGTAGGCGTAGCCGCGCTCGCGGCCGCGGCCGACCCGGCCGCGCAGCTGGTGCAGCTGCGAGAGGCCGAAGTTGTCGCCGCGCTCGACGATCAGGGTGTTGGCGTTGGAGATGTCGATGCCGGACTCGACGATCGTCGTGGAGACCAGGACGTCGTACTTCTTCTCCCAGAAGTCGACGACGACCTGTTCCAGCGTCGTCTCCGACATCTGGCCGTGGGCGGTGGCGATACGCGCCTCGGGGACGATCTCGCGCAGGCGGGACGCGGCCCGGTCGATGGACTCGACCCGGTTGTGGATGTAGAAGACCTGGCCCTCGCGCAGCAGTTCACGGCGGATGGCCGCGCCGATCTGCTTCTCCTCGTACGGGCCGACGAAGGTCAGCACCGGGTGGCGTTCCTCCGGCGGGGTGGTGATGGTCGACATCTCGCGGATGCCGGTGACGGCCATCTCCAGGGTGCGCGGGATCGGGGTCGCGGACATCGTCAGCACGTCGACGTTGGCGCGCAGCTTCTTCAACTGCTCCTTGTGCTCGACGCCGAAGCGCTGCTCCTCGTCGACGATGACCAGGCCCAGGTCCTTGAACTTCGTCTCGGAGGAGAACAGGCGATGGGTGCCGATGACGACGTCCACCGAGCCGTCGCGCAGTCCCTCCAGCACCGCCTTGGCCTCGGTGTCGGTCTGGAAGCGGCTCAACGCCCTCACGTTGACCGGGAACTGGGAGTAGCGCTCGGAGAACGTCCCGAAGTGCTGCTGCACCAGCAGCGTGGTCGGCACCAGGACCGCGACCTGCTTGCCGTCCTGGACGGCCTTGAAGGCGGCGCGCACGGCGATCTCGGTCTTGCCGTAGCCGACGTCGCCGCAGATCAGGCGGTCCATGGGGACCGTCTTCTCCATGTCCTCCTTGACCTCGGCGATGGTGGTGAGCTGGTCGGGGGTCTCCGCGTAGGGGAAGGCGTCCTCCAGCTCGCGCTGCCAGGGGGTGTCGGATCCGAAGGCGTGGCCGGGCGCCGCCATCCGCGCGCTGTAGAGCTTGATGAGGTCCGCCGCGATCTCCTTGACGGCCTTCTTGGCGCGCGCCTTGGTCTTGGTCCAGTCGGCGCCCCCCAGCCGGTGCAGGGTGGGGGCCTCGCCGCCGACGTACTTGGTGATCTGTTCCAGCTGGTCGGTGGGGATGTAGAGGCGGTCGCCCGGCTGGCCGCGCTTGGCGGGGGCGTACTCGACGACCAGGTACTCGCGGGTGGCGCCCTGGACGGTGCGCTGCACCATCTCGATGTAGCGGCCCACGCCGTGCTGCTCGTGGACGATGTAGTCGCCCGTCTCCAGGGTGAGCGGGTCGATGGTCTTGCGGCGGCGGGCCGGCATCCGGGCGCCGTCCTTGCCGGCCGCCTTCTGGCCGGAGAGGTCGGTCTCGGTCAGGACCGCGAGCTTGAGGGCCGGGTCGACGAAGCCGTAGTCGATCGAGCCGCACGCCACGTGCACGACGGACGGGGCGATCGTGCCCAGTTCGGTCTCCAGGCGGGCCGCGATGCCCTCGCCGCCCAGCACCTCGACCGTGCGGGCCGCGGGGCCGTGGCCCTCGGTGACGAAGACCGTGCGCCAGCCGTCGGCGAGCCAGCCCTTGGTGTCGGCGAGGGCCTTGGCGGTGTCGCCGCGGTAGGTCTCGGGGGCGTGCATGCCGAGCTTGAGGGTGTCGGCGTCGAGCTCCTCGTCGGCGGCGAACGGCGACACCGACCACCACATCATGTCCAGTTCGCGCGCCCGGTCCCGGACGTCCGCGATGGACCACAGGGAGGCCGCGTCGACGTCGATGGGGGCCTCGCCGCCGCCCGCGGTGGCGGCCCAGGAGGCCTGCAGGAACTCCTGGCTGGTGGCGACCAGGTCGGCGGCACGCGTGCGGACCCGCTCCGGATCGCACACGAGGGCCATGGCGCCCTTGGGCAGGACGTCGAGCAGCAGCTCCATGTCGTCGACGAGGACGGGAGCCAGTGACTCCATGCCCTCCACGGCGATCCCCTCGGCGATCTTGCCGAGCAGCTCGCCGAGCTCGGGGTGCTGCTCGGCGAGGGCACGCGCACGCGTACGGACGTCGTCCGTCAACAGAAGTTCACGGCAGGGGGGCGCCCACAGCCCGTGCTCGGCGACTTCGAGGGAGCGCTGGTCGGCGACCTTGAAGTAGCGGATCTCCTCGATGTCGTCGCCCCAGAACTCGACGCGCAGGGGGTGTTCCTCGGTGGGCGGGAAGACGTCCAGGATCCCGCCGCGTACGGCGAACTCGCCGCGCTTCTCGACGAGCTCCACGCGCGCGTACGCGGCGGCGGCGAGGGCCTCGACGACCTCGTTCAGGTCGGCCGTACGCCCGGTCCTGAGCGCGACCGGCTCCAGGTCGCCGAGCCCCTTGACCTGCGGCTGCAGCACGGAGCGTACGGGCGCGACGACCACGGAGACCGGGCCGGTCTCGGGGTCGTCGGTGCTGGGGTGGGCGAGCCGACGCAGGACGGCCAGGCGGCGGCCGACGGTGTCGCTGCGGGGGCTCAGCCGCTCGTGCGGGAGGGTCTCCCAGGAGGGGTACTCCACGACTTCGTCCGGCGGCAGCAGCGATCTCAGGGCGGCGGCGAGGTCCTCCGCCTCCCGGCCGGTCGCCGTCACCGCCAGCACCGGGCGGCCGGTCTCGCGGGCCAGCGCGGCGACCGCGAAGGGGCGGGCCGCAGGGGGGCCGACCAGGTCGACGTGCATGCGGTTGCCGTCGGCGCCCGCCTTGATCGCTTCCGCGAGGGCGGGGTCCTTGACGACGGCGTCGAGCAGACCGTGCAGGCTCATTCTGGGCGGCTTTCGTCCGGGGGTGGGCAACGCGAATCGCCCGACGCGCGCTGCGGGCCGGGGGTACCTCCAGCGTACGTCGCGCCTCGCGGGGGCGCCGGGGCTGTGGACAACGTCGGTTTCCGGTGTGCCGGAGTCGGCCGTCGGGCCGAATGCGCGCGAACGGGCCCGGTGCCGGTGAGTCCCCCAAGACTCCCCGGCACCGGGCCGCTCCCCCGCAACCCCCGTATGCGGTGGCTATTCGGTGGCGATGGCGTTCAGGACGTTCATCCGGCCCGCCCGGAACGCCGGGATCAGTGCCGCGAACAGGCCCACGAAGGCCGATCCGAGGAACACCGCGATGATCGTCGGCCACGGGATGTCGAGGACCTTCAGGCCCTCCAGGGCGAGCAGCTTCTGGGCCGTCGCGCCCCAGCCCATGCCCAGCCCCAGGCCCAGCAGGGCGCCGAAGAGGGCGATGACGACCGACTCCAAGCGGATCATGCGGCGCAGCTGGCGGCGGGAGAGACCGATGGCCCGCATCAGGCCGATCTCCCGGGTCCGCTCCACCACCGACAGGGCCAGGGTGTTCACCACACCCAGGATCGCGACGATGATCGCCAGGGCGAGCAGGCCGTAGATCATGTTCAGCAGCTGGCCGATCTGGTCCTTCAGCGCCTGCTTGTAGTCGGTCTGGTCGCGCACCTTGTACTGCGGGTAGTCGTGCAGCGCGGACTTCAGCGACTTGTACGCGGCGTCCTGCTGCCCGTGCCGGGCGGTGGCGAAGACCAGCTGGTCGAGGGGCATCTTGTCGGCCGGGACGTACTTGGCGAGCGTCGCGATCGACATGTACTTGGCGCCCTGGTCGATCACGACGTCACTGCTGGTGATCGCCCGGACGGTCAGGTTCGCGGTGCGGCCGCCCTTGAAGGCGACCTTGATCTTCGAGCCGAGGTGGATGTCGTGCGCCTTGGCGAACTTCTCGTGCACCGACATGGAGTCGGGCCGGTAGGCGTCCTTGAGGTTGCCGGCGACCGTCTTGGTGCGCAGGTCCGTCGCGTACGTCGGGTCGGCCGCGGTGATGTCGGTGTCCTTGAGGAGCTTGCCGTCGGGCGTGGTGTAGTCGGCCTGCATCGACCGGTACTCGGTGACCCGCGCCAGTCCCGGCGTGTCCTTGACCGCCTTGACCGCCTGCGGGGTCACCAGCTGCCCGCTGTCGGACTGGATGATGAAGTCCGTGCCGACGGTCTTGTCGAGCTGGTCGGTCGCGGAGGCGACCATGGAGGAGCCGACGACCGACAGGCAGGCGACCAGCGCGAGCCCGATCATCAGGGCGGCGCCCGTGGCTCCGGTGCGGCGCGGGTTGCGCAGCGCGTTGCGCTCGGCCATGCGGCCGACCGGACCGAACATCCGCAGCAGTACGGCGCCCAGGACGCGCACCACACCGCCCGCGAGGAGCGGGCCGATGACGACGAACCCGATGAGCGAGAGCACGATGCCCAGGCCCAGCCACAGCGAGCCGTCGGCGGCCTTGCTGACGCCCGCGGCCAGGTAGAGGCAGTAGCCGCCGGCGCCGGTGAGGAGCACGCCCACCAGGGCCCGTACGCGGCCGGCCTTGGCGTCGGCGGGGGCGCCGGCGTCGCGCAGGGCGGCCATCGGGGAGACCTTTCCGGCCCGGCGGGCGGGCAGGTAGGCGGCGAGGACGGTGACGACGACACCGAGCAGCAGGCCGACCACGGGGGTGGTCCAGGCGACCGTCAGATCGCTGGTCGACAGGTGCATGCCCATGGAGCCCATGAGTTTCATCAGTCCGACCGCGAGGCCGACCCCCGCGCCGACCCCGAGGACGGAACCGAACAGGCCCAGCAGCAGCGCCTCGGCCAGCACCGACCGGTTGACCTGCTTGCGGCTCGAGCCGATGGCCCGCATCAGGCCGATCTCCCGCGTCCGCTGGGCGACCAGCATCGAGAAGGTGTTGATGATCAGGAAGATGCCGACCAGGAAGGCGATCCCGGCGAAGCCGAGCATCGCGTACTTCATGACGTTCATGAAGCCTTCGACGTCCTTCTGGTTGGCGTCGGCGGTCTCCTTGGCGGTCTGCACCTTGTAGCCGGCGCCGAGTTCGGTGACGACGTTCTTCTTCAGCTGCGGGTCGGTCACTCCGGAGGCGGCCGTGACGTTGACGTTGGTGAAGACACCGGTCCTGCCGACGAGCGTCCGCTGGGCCGTCTTCGTGTCCAGGTAGAAGATCGCCGCGCCGGGGTTGGTGACCTGGAAGTCGGCGATGCCGGAGATCTTCGCGCTGTGGGTGCCGACCGCGCTGATCACGGCGAGTTCGTCGCCCAGCTTCAGGTGGTGCTTGTCGACGGTGTCGCGGTCCACCATCACCTGGTCGGGGCCCTTGGGCGCCGTACCGGAGGTGATCTTCATGGTGCGGGCGTCGTTGCCGTTCCAGCTGCCCACGATGGTGGGGGCGCCGCTGGAGGGCGAGAGGCTGTCCTTCTTGCCGTCGACGACGGTCACGGAGGTCGAGAAGACGGTCCCCTCGGCCGACTTCACGCCCTGGGCCGCGCGCACCTTGGTGAGCACGGAGGCCGGCATGACGGGCGGCCTGCCGTTGTCGGAGGTCGTCTCACCGCTGTCCGAGGCGCCCTTGGCGCTGACGGTGACGTCGGAGGAGGTGGCCTGGAACAGCTTGTCGAAGGTGGTGTTCATGGTGTCCGTGAACACCAGCGTCCCGCAGACGAAGGCGACGGACAGCAGGACGGCTATGGCCGACAGGGCCATGCGCCCCTTGTGCGCGAAGAAGTTGCGCAGGGAGGTCTTCAGGACGGTCATGACGTACGCCCCCGGGCGTCGAAGTCCTTCATGCGGTCCAGGACGGCCTCGGCGGTCGGCCGGTGCATCTCGTCGACGATCCGGCCGTCGGCGAGGTACAGCACCCGGTCCGCGTACGAGGCCGCGACGGGGTCGTGCGTGACCATCACGATGGTCTGCCCGAGCTCGTCGACGGACCTGCGCAGGAAGCCCAGGACCTCGGCACCCGCGCGTGAGTCGAGGTTTCCGGTCGGCTCGTCACCGAAGATGATCTCGGGGCGGGCGGCCAGTGCCCGGGCCACGGCGACGCGCTGCTGCTGGCCGCCGGAGAGCTGGGTGGGCCGGTGCTTGAGCCGGTCGGAGAGGCCGACGGTGTCCACCACGCGTGACAGCCACTGCTGGTCCGGCTTGCGGCCGGCGATGTCCATGGGCAGCGTGATGTTCTCGATCGCGTTCAGCGTGGGCAGCAGGTTGAAGGCCTGGAAGATGAAGCCGATCCGGTCGCGCCGCAGCCGGGTGAGCTTCTTGTCCTTCAGGCCGGTGATCTCGGTCTCGTCGAGATAGATCTGCCCGGACGTCACGGTGTCGAGTCCGGCGAGGCAGTGCATCAGCGTGGACTTGCCGGAGCCCGAGGGCCCCATGATCGCGGTGAACTGCCCGCGGGCGATGTCCACGTCCACGTGGTCGAGGGCGACGACACGGGTCTCCCCGGCCCCGTACGCCTTGACGACCTGCCGCGCTCGCGCGGCAACGGCCGTACGCCCTCCAGTGCCCCCGTGCCTGGGAATGGTCACGGCCGATGTCATGGCATATCTCCTATGTCGGTCATTGGATGGGTCGCGCGGTCCCGGTGCTGTGCGAGCCGGTGTGCGTCCCGAACTGCTTCGACGACGAGTCTGGTCCCGCGGAGGGGTCCGGCGCGCTGGTGCCCGGCACCCTCTTCTACGGGGGAAAACCCCACCCCCGCCGGTTCGGTCAACCGCCCCCCAGCGGCGTAAAGCCAGGTTAAGGACGGACCCCGGGCCCTCTCGTCCTCCAGTGGGACGAACCCTCCCCGAGCCGTAGTACGGAGGAACCCTTAGGGGCAGTCCACCGACGGGTGGAGAGGGTCTCGGGGTTCTCTCCACCCACCGGCCCACCGAGCCTGCACCCTGCCGCTACGTGAGGGTCAAATGGGAAGCTGTCCCGCGGCGGATGGATGCAAGGGGAAGGAATCTCGTGGACGAGGGGGACACCGGAATACAGGCCGCGGTGACGGAGGAGCGGTCACCCGCGTCCACCGGCCGCAGAGGCGCCGTGGTCGCCGCGCTCATGCTCGCGATGGCCCTGGCCGCCCTCGACTCCACCATCGTCTCCACGGCCGTCCCGCAGATCGTCGGCGACCTCGGCGGCTTCTCGTACTTCTCCTGGCTGTTCTCCGGCTATCTGCTCGCCGTCACCGTCACGCTCCCGGTGTACGGCAAGCTCTCCGACACCTTCGGTCGCAAACCGGTGCTGGTGGCGGGCGCGGCGGTGTTCCTGCTCGGCTCGCTGCTGTGCGCCGGGGCCTGGAACATGGGGGCGCTGATCGCCTTCCGCATCGTCCAGGGCCTGGGCGGCGGGGCCCTTCAGGGCACGGTCCAGACGCTCGCGGCCGACCTGTATCCCCTCAAGGAGCGCCCGAAGATCCAGGCCAAGCTGTCGACGGTGTGGGCGGTTTCGGCGGTGGCCGGCCCGGGCGTGGGCGGGGTGCTGGCGGCGTACGCCGACTGGCGCTGGATCTTCCTCGTCAACCTGCCCATCGGCGCGGTGGCGTTGTGGCTGATCGTCCGCCATCTCCACGAGCCGGAACGGGAGTCGGCCGGCCGCCCGCGCATCGACTGGGCGGGCGCGGTCGCGGTGTTCGCCTGCGGCGGTGTGCTGCTGACCGCCCTGGTGCAGGGCGGGGTGGCGTGGCCGTGGCTGTCGGCGCCGTCCGCAGCCCTGTTCGGTACGGGACTCGCGCTGGCCGGTGTCGTGGTCGTGGTCGAACGCCGTGCGGCCGAGCCGATCATCCCCGGGTGGGTGTGGCGGCGCCGGACGATCGCGGCGGTCAACCTGGCGCTGGGCGCGCTGGGGCTGCTGATGGTGGCGCCGAGCGTGTTCCTGCCGACGTACGCGCAGTCGGTGCTGGGGCTGGCGCCCGTGGCCGCCGGATTCGTGCTGTCCGTGTGGACGTTGAGCTGGCCGGTGTCGGCGGCGCTGAGCCAGCACGTGTACGGCAGGATCGGCTTCCGCGACACGGCGCTGCTGGGCATCGGGACGGCGACGCTGATCCTGTTCGCGTTCCCGTTCCTGCCCTATCCGGGCTCCGCCTGGCAGCCCGCGCTGCTGATGCTGCTGCTGGGGGCGGCGCTGGGGCTGTTCCAGCTCCCGCTGATCGTCGGGGTGCAGTCGACGGTGGGCTGGGCGGAGCGCGGGACGACCACGGCGTCGGTGCTCTTCTGCCGCCAGACCGGTCAGACGATCGGCGCGTCGGTGTTCGGTGCGGTGGCCAACGGGGTGCTGGCCTCCCGCCTGGGCGGTGCGGGCGACCTGGACTCGGTGACGCGGGGGCTGGACGGCGACGGCGTCCCGGAGGCGACCCGGCGCGCGATCGCGGACGCGGTGCACGCGGTGTATGTCGGCGCCGGGTGCGCGGCGGCGCTCGCCTTCGTGGTCCTGCTGCTTGTGGCGCCACGGCGTTTCCCGGTGCTCAAGGACTGACGGCGGGCCACGATCCGGGCCCCGGGATCCACGCGATCGATGGGTTAACGCGGGTAACACCGCAGCTCAGCGTAGTAAGCGCATACCGACCAGCCAGTTTGTGGAAAACCTCGCGCACACCGCAACCGGCGAGTAACGTGCGGGGCTCTGCCCGCCCCCCACCTCCCTGCGGTCCAGCACCGGACCCGAGCCACGCAAGGAGCACCGGGATGTCCCATGAGCCCTACGGCCCATCCCCCGCTTACGACGCCACATACCCGTGGCAGCCGCACACCGCCCCGCCGCAGCGCGTCGCACCGCCCCGTCCGCCGCACCCGCCCCTCGGCCACCACAGCGACCTGCGCGTGCTGCGCAGCGCCTACCGCTGGCAGCGCCGTACCGCCGCACTCACCGCACTCGGCTACTTCGTCCTCTTCCTGGCGCTGTCCGCCTTCGCCCCGTCGGTGATGACGACCGGCGTCGCGGACGGACTGCCCGCCGGACTGCTGCTCGCCCTCCTGCAGATCCCCGTCACCTGGCTGGCGATCGCACTGTACGAGCGCACGGCCCGCCGTCGCGTCGACCCGATCGCGGACCGCATCCGCAAGCAGTCCGAACTGGACGCCAAGCGGGAGGCCCGGCGATGACCAACGGCTTCAGCGGCAACGCGCAGGCGATGTCCCTCGTCGCGTTCTCCGCCATCGCCACCATCACGCTGCTGCTGTGCGTGATGACCGGCCCCGACCGGGACGACCTCGACGAGTTCTACACCGGCTACGGCTCCCTCTCCCCCATGCGCAACGGCCTGGCCATCGGAGGCGACTACATCTCCGCGGCGAGCGTCCTGGGCACCGGCGGAGTGATCGCCCTGTGCGGCTACGACGGCATCGTGCTGGCGCTCAGCACGGCCCTGTCCCTGATGCTGCTGATGTTCGTGCTGGCCGAACCCCTGCGCAACGCGGGCCGGTTCACCATGGGCGACGCGCTGACCCGGCGGATGCCCGGCCGCGCGGTGCGCATCACGGCGTGCGCGGTGACCATCGCCGCGCTGCTGCCGCTGATGCTGGTCCAACTCGCCGGCACCGGGCAGTTGCTGGCGTTCATCCTCGGATTCTCCGGCGACGCACTGAAGACGGGCTGCATCATCGGACTGGGCGCCCTGATGATCAGTTACGCGGCGATCGGCGGCATGAAGGGCACCGCCCTCATCCAGATCATGAAGATGGTCATGCTGCTCGGCTCGGGAGCCGTGGTCGCCCTGCTGGTGCTGCACCGCTTCGACTGGGACCCCGGCGCCCTCTTCCAAGCCGCCGCCGCGCAGAGCGGGGTGGGCTCCCGGTTCCTGCACTCGGGCGTGGAGTTCGCGGGCAGCTCCAACCCCCGCCTCGACATGATCACTTCACAACTGACGGTCGTCATCGGCGGGGCCTGCCTCCCGCACGTCACGATGCGCATGTACACCGCCAACAGCGCCCGCCAGGTGCGCCGTTCGATGTCCTGGGCGGTGTCGTCCGTCGTCGTGTTCGTGCTCATCATGACGGTCGTCGGATTCGGCGCCACGGCGCTGATCGGACGCGCGGTCATCGCACAGGCCGACCCGCAGGGCAACACCGCGTACCTGCTGGGTTCCCGGGCCGCGTTCGGCCCCGACGTCTCCACGGCGGAGACGTTCCTGTTCACCACCGTCACCACGGCGATCTTCCTGACGCTGCTCGCCTCCGTCGCCGGCATGATCCTCGCCTGCGCCAACTCCCTCGCCCACGACGTCTTCGCCACGCACATGCGGAACCTGTCGGCCCGCCGCGAGATGGCGCTGGCCCGGGCCTCGGCGCTCGCGGTGGGCGCCCCGGCGATCCTGCTGGCCACCCTGGTCCAGCACCGCAGCCTGCAGCCCCTGGTGACGCTGTCCTTCTGCCTGGGCGCCTCGGCCATCGCCCCGGCCCTGCTCTACAGCCTCTTCTGGCGCCGCTTCACCCGCACGGGCCTGCTCAGCACCCTGATCGGCGGCACACTCGCCGTGCTCGTCGTGATGCCGGGCACGAACCTCGTCTCCGGCTCCCCCGTCTCCGCCTTCCCCGAGGCCGACTTCAACTGGTTCCACTTCACGACGACGGGCCTGCTCACCATCCCCCTCGGCTTCGCCTTCGGCTGGCTCGGCACGGTCCTGTCCGGCCGGCGCGCGTCGGAGGAACAGCGGCACGAGTACGAGGCCGTCGAGGGCTGGATCCTGGCGGGGGCCGTGCGCAGGGGCGGGTGAACGAGACTGCGGGGGCCGTGCGCCGGGGTGGGTGAACGACACCGACCCACGCGCTCACGCCCGGGGGCGGCCACTACGGTGGCCGCCCCCCGCTCCGCTTTCAGTCCCCCTGCGTCGACCCCGTCAACGCCGTGAGACTGCTCCGTACGAAATCCATCTGCGCCTGCACGTCGTCCCACCGCTCCCCGTGCTCGCGCAGCACCCGCTCCGTCTCCCGGGCGATCCGCTCCTCCTGCAGCCTCGCCTCCGCCAGAATCTCGGCGGCACGCGCGCGTGCCTCCTCCTGACAACGACGCCCCGACTCCTCCGCCTCCCCGAACGCCCGCTTCGCCTCCGACAGCGTCTCCTCCGCGAGCGCCACCCGTTCGGCCTCCCGCGCCGCCGCCGCGTCCAGGCGCTCGGTCTCCGCCCGCTCCGCCTCCTCCCAGCGCTCGGCGAGCTCGTCGGCCTGCTCGGCGAGCATCGCGGAGGTGCGGCGGCGCACTTCCCGGAGCGCGCCCAGCGCCTCACCACGCCTCTCCTTCACTTCACGCCGGGCGGAGACACGGATCTCGTCGGCCTCGGCGCGCGCGGCGAGGAGGCACTGACGGGCGCGTTCGTCGGCGTCGGCGCGCATGCCGTCGGCGTGCGCCTGTGCGGCGTCCCGCACGCCGTCCGCGCGCTCCTGCGCCTCTTCCGCAAGGCGCTGCGCCTCCTGCCGCGCGCCCTCCCGCACGGCGGCCGCCTCCTCCTGGGCGAGCTGGAACAGGCGCCGCGCGCCCTCCCCGAGCGTCTCGTAGGCCTGCGGCGCGAGCCGCGCCACCGCCTCCCGCAGCCGCGCCGCCTCCTCCTCCATCTCCCGCGCGAGCACGGTGAGACGGGCCGCCCGTTCCCAGGCGGCGTCCCGGTCGCGGGAGAGGGCGGCGGCGTAGGCGTCGACCTGATCGGGGCGGTAACCGCGCCCCCGTACGGCCCCGAAGCCGTGGGGCGAGACCGATGCGCTGCTCATCCTGGAACCCCTCTGCGCCGAATGGACACGAAAAGATGATTGCGCGCACATCTTGAGGTATCGGACGTAAGTGTTCATAACGCGACACTCCGCGCACAGGTCACGGTCGGGGCGCCCGCACCGGCACGCGGAGCGCGCGCACGCAAAAGGGCCGGGCCCGGTCACAGCGACCGGGCCCGGCCCGAGGAACCCCTCACGCGAGCGTCAACACGACGTCACAGGAGGCCGTCCCACATCTCCTCCAGCAGCACCGACCACCAGCTCTCCGGCGACCCCAGCGCCGCCGGGTCCAGCGAGGCCAGCTGGGCCTGGAAGTCGACGGTCCAACGCCCCGCCTGCTCCTGGTTCAGCCCGAACCTCAGCCGCCACATCCGCCCGAGCAACGCCAGACAGCGCTGGAACTCGGGCAGCCCGGTGTTCACGAACTGCGGCGGCACCGGCGCCCCACCGGGCCCCGCCTCCACCGGCACGGCCACGATGTTCGCCGACCCGTACTGCACACAGATCGCCTTGCCGAAGTCACTGCCCATCACGAGGTACGACCCCGCGTCCGAGGCCGGCTGCACCCCGCGCTCCTGCGCCAGCTCGGCGAGCGTCGGCACCGGCCGCCCCGGCTGGGCCTGCGCCCAGAAGAACGGGCCCATGTCCATCGGCAGGCCCGCCATCACCAGCGACTGGGCCACGATCGGCGGCACACCCTGCCGGGACACGGCCTGCTGCTCGAACCGGAAGATCCCCGGCCCGAACGCCGCACCCAACTCCTGCGCGACCGCCTCCGGCGGCACCGGCGGTGCCGCCTGCACCGGCGGCAACGGCGCCCGCACCGGCGCCGGCCGCGCGGGCCCGTCCGCCACCTGGTGCAACTCGCCCTGATGCGCCAGCAGTTGCTGCATGCCCTGCTGCCGGCTCGCATGATCCGTGCCGTACGGCGCGATGCTCGTGATCCGCGCCTGCGGCCACTGCTCCCGGATCATCCGCGCACAGTACGCACCCGGCAGCTCACACGACTCCAACTCGGTGTGCAGCTCCAGCACCTGGTCCGGCGGCACGTTCATACCGCGCAGCTCGTGGAAGATCTGCCACTCCGGATGCGGCATACCCGGCGCCGAACGCCGGATCAGCTGCTGCTCCGAACCGTCCTGCGCCCGGTAGCGCAACACGGCCTGATAGCCGGGACCGACCGTCGGCTGCCCCTGCGGCTGAGGCTGCGGGTAGCCGTATGCCGGCGGCTGCTGGCCGGGGATGGGCTGGCCGGGGGGCGGGGGTTGCTGGCCGGGCATGGGTTGGCCGGGCACGGGCTGGCCGGTGGCCTGGGGCTGCTGGCCGGGCAGGGGCTGGCCCGGTGGCGGGGGCATCGTGCCGGGGGCGGCCGGTGGCATCGGCGGCTGGGGAGCGGTCGGTGTCGTGCCGGGGGTGCCGGACGCCATGCCGGGGGCGCCCGGCGCGGCGGGCGCGCCCGGAGCGGACGCCATGCCGGGGGCTTGCGGCGGCGGGGGCGCGCCGGGCGGGCCCATCGGGGGCGCGCCCGGGCCGCCCACCGGCGGCGCGGCCAGGACGGTCTCCGCGTGGTGAACGGCGCCTCGCGCGCCCCCAGACGGGCCTTGCGCGCCGGGGGTGCCGAGAGCGCCTGGGGGCTGCGGGGCGCTGGGCGCGCCGGGCATGCCCGGGGCGCTCGGGGGCTGGGGCGCGCCGGGGGCACCCGGCATGCCCGGGGCGCTCGGAAGCTGGGATGCGCCCGGCGCTCCCGGCATACCCGGGGCGCTTGGCACTCCTGGTGCGCCAGGCGCGTTCGGTGCACCCGGGGCGCCAGGAGCCGGCTGCGCGCCGGGCGCACCCGGAATACCAGGGGCGCCCGGAGGCTGCGGCGCGCCCCCGCCCGGCCCCATCGCACTGGGGTCGGCGAACATCGTGGCCGCATGGTGAACGCCGCCCGGAGGCATGCCGCCGGGCATGTTCGGCGCACCGGGCGGCTTGGGGGCGCCCGGCGGATGCGGCGCGCCGGGCGGCTGCGGCGCACCCGGGGCCTGCGGTCCGACGGCATCCTCCGGTCCGCCGGGACCGAGCGCCGACACGAGCTGAGTGGGGACGTACCCGCCCGCTCCCGGCCCGGGCGGAGGCGGCGGCGCGCTTCCCTCCCGCGCGCCCGGAGCCCCCGGGACACCCGGCGGTGGCGGCGGAGGCGGCGTCGTGCTCCGGCGCGGCGGAGGCCCCGCCTTGCTGGTCGCGGCGTCGGCGATGTCGCCGGCGTTCGGCGCGAGCGCCCGTCCCGGAGCACCCGGAACCCCCGGGGCACCCGGAGCACCGGGCGGCTGGGGCAACCCCGGCGCGGCGCCGGGAGCCTGCGGATAACCGTAAGAGGGAGCACCCGGCGGAGGCGGAGGCACCGCACCCGGCGCAGGCGCGCCCGGCGGGGGCGTACCCGGCGCGGCAGCGCCGCCCGTGCCCTGCGGGTAGCCGTACGAAGGCGCTTCCGGCGCACCCCGCACGCCCGCCGCGTCCACCGCCGACCCCTGCACCGTCGGCGGAAGCGCACTGCCCGCCGACATCAGCTCCGTGACCGCGTCCGGCGGCGTATCGTCGCCCGCCTCGTTCAGCGGAGGTGCGAAGACGGTCGCCGGCAGCGGCACCGAACGGTCCTCTTCGGCATCGGCGTTGGTGTCGGTCCCGGCCCAAGGAGTCGCCCCCGCGGGCACGGCAGCCGCACCCGGCCCGGGCTGCGTCTCGGCCAAGTTCCCATCCCTGGCACCAGCACCAGCACCAGCACCCGAACCGGCACCAACACCCGCCCCGGCCCCACCCCGCCGATCCGCGATCCCCAGCTTGTCCGCCGCCTCCTGCAACCACTCCGGCGGACTCAGCAGGAACGACGTCTGGTTGAGATCCACCCGCGCCGAAGCGGCCGACGCCGGCGCCGGTTCCGGGTCGGCCTGCGGACGGCCGTACTCCTCCTCGTACCGGCGAATCACCTCGCCCACCGGCAGCGACGGCCACAACGTCGCCTCACCGCTGTCCCGGGCGATCACAAGCCGCTGCGCGCCACCGTCCGAGCGCGGACCGTCCGCACGGTCCTCCGCCCACACCACGAAGCCCAGCTCGAACTCCCGTACCCGCACCTCGCGATGCTGGTACGACGGCACGTCACCGTTGATCCACTCTTCCGCGCGCTCCTGCGCCTGCGCGAACGTCACCATCGCGAAGCTCACTCCCCCACAGCCGCAGAAGACGCCGAAGACGCCGAAGACGCCGAAGAAGACGAGGACACAGGCACCGCACGCGCGAACCCGCCGTCCACCATCAGGTTCGCCACGGTCTCCAACTCCGGCGGAGAACCGGCCAGTCGGGACAGGAAGACATCGAAGTCCTCACCGCACGGCACCAACAGCCGCTCCACCCGGTCCGCCGGCGCCCACGAAGGATCCACGTCCCGCGCGTCGTCGTACGCGCAGAACCACACCGAACCGATCCGCTCGCCCTTCACCTTCACCGCGAGCAACCCGCCCTGCACGAACGCGACCCCCAGGTAATCCTTCGTCAGGTGGTCACGAAGACACTTGTTGACGTAAACCAGATCGTTGACCGCCGCCTCGTCCCGCACCGTGAAGAACGGCTGGTCGATCAGCAGGCCCAACTCCGCGTCCAACGCGGTCCCCACCGGCGCGCACCCGCCCGCCGCCTTCAAGAACGAACGGTACGCACCCGGCAGCCGGTACCCGAGGTCCTCCTCGACCCCCTGCACCTGCGCCTCCGTCACCGCCACACCCGACTTCGGCAACCCGAAATGCGCCGGCCGCGTCTCCTGCAACGGCCGCGTGCCCCGCTTGCCCTGGTCCACCGCCGCCGTGGCGATCCCGCCGTGATGCCGCAGCAACGCCTTCACCTCGACCGGCACCAACTCCAGCCGCCGCGACCCCACCACGTGATGCCACGTCCAGCCGTGCGGCGTCGCCACCGACGCCACCGTGTCCCACAGGTCGTGCCCGGAAGCCGCCTGCACCGCGTTCGCCGAGACGTAGTCCGTCAGTCTGAGCTCGTCGACCCCGAAACCCTCCGGCGGCTCCGCGATCTCCGCGGCGGCACGCGCGTAGGGCGAGAAATCGGGGTAGCCGTGCTCATCGACACGTACCCCTCTCGGGTGACGCGCCGCCCGAACCGGATCCGGGAAATGCACGACCTGCCCGGCATAGGCCGCGTTCGGCGGCACGGCTTGTCCCCCGGCCTGGCGGCTGGGCGGTGCCCCCAGCCCGAGCCGACCTGTCGTCATGGCGGTTGCCCCCTGCGGCGTTCTGTACGGACCCCGGTGACCACCTCCGGCCACCGCACCCCGTATGTCTGACTGTCTCCACGCGTCAACCGCACGGCACGCGGCAGCCGCATGGATCGCGGTGGCGACAGCCTATGCGGTACGACGACACCGGTCACCGGGCACCGGTCAGCCGCACTCCGCTTCCGTGACCAGCCGTCACCCCGCCCTTACACACCGCCCAAACCCGGGCGTGTCGCACCGCCCCAGCTACCGCACCAGCAACGGAGTTTGGCACTCTGTCTCCTCCGAGGGGACGCTCGGGAGGGGATGACGATCATGAACACGACGCAGACGGGACCGCAAACGGCACCGCACACGGCACCGCACACAGGGCGGTCCGGCGACCCCCGCATCGGCTGGAGCGCCACCGACACCACACCCGCGCCCGCCCTCCACCACCGCCGCGACGGCATACTCCCCACCGTCGCCGCCGCCCTCTCCGTCCGCGGCGCCACCCTCACCGGCACCGCCGCCCGCGGCGAGGAACCCCCCGCCCTGCACCCCCTCGTCCAGGACTTCCTCGACACCCTCACCAGCGACCAACGCGACCGCTTCACCGGCCGCTGCGCCGAGACGATCCTCATCTCCCGCCACATAGCCACCGCCGACGCCGCGCGCAGCAAACGCGCCGCCCGCAAACCCATGACCAACGGCGAGGCACGCAAAGCCCTCAAGCAGGCCAAACTCACCGCCCGCCGCATCCGCGAGGACGGCGACCCCCTCCACGGCAGCTTCGCCACACCCTGCCGCGCCTGCACCGCCCTCAGCGCCCACTTCGGCGTACGCATCGTCGACCCCACGGCGACAGACGACTGACCCGCCGCACCACGGCGGCAGACGGCCACTCCCCACCCCCCACCCCACACCCGCAAGACGGCCCCACGGCCGGTCCATGACCTCGACGATCGAAGGGCAGATGCACCCCGACCGCACCTCCACCACGCGCTTCCCCGTACCCGTCGACGCCGCCCTGCGCGCCGCCGGCTGGCAACCCGGACGCTGGGACATAAAGCAGGCCGAGATCTGGGCCGACGCACTGCGCGACCACCAGTCACCCGCAGGCCACCGGCACGCCGTCTTCCCCGCCGCCGTGGAAGCCTGGGCCGAATTCGGCGGCCTCCACCTCACCCCCACCGGACCCGGCCGCCAGATCGCCCCCACCGCGCTCCACCTGGACCCCCTGCACGGCCTCCACATGGCCCGCACCCTCGGCGACCTCGGCCGCGCCCTCGACACCGAGGTCAGCCCCCTCGGCACCGAGACCGACACCGACGCCCTCCTCGCCATCGACGCCGGAGGCCGCGTCTACGCCCTCGACCACACCGGCGACTGGTACCTCGGCCCCGACATCGACCAGGCCCTCGCCGGCCTCGTCTCCGGCATCGAACCCGTCCGCCTCACCGCGGGCTGACCCACCCGGCCGACAACGGCCCCACACCGCCGCGCCAGCGCCACGCCACCGCCACGACAAAGAAGAACCTCACACCGCCGCGGCCACCGCCGGAATCACCGCCGACACCCGAAAACCACCCGCATCCGTCGGCCCCGACACGAACACCCCGCCCAGCGCGGCCACCCGCTCCTTCATCCCCACCAGCCCGTTCCCCCCGGACGGCAACCGTGCCGACGCCGACCCCACCTCCGGCGGCGGCTCGTTCTCCACCTGCATCGCGATCTCCGACACCCGATGCGCCAGCCGCACATGCGTCTTCGCCCCCGCCGCATGCTTGTGGACGTTCGTCAACGCCTCCTGCACCACGCGGTACGCCGTCTGCTCGATCTCCGCGGTGTACGACCGCGCATCCCCCTCCACCGACAGATCCACGACCATCCCGGCGGCCGCAGACTGCCCGATCAACTCCTCCAGCTCGGAGAGGCAGGGCCCCTCCCCCTCCTCCACCACCCGAGAGGCAGCCACCGCGGCCGCCACCCCCACCGCCGCCAGCGGCACCGCATGCTCACCCCGCCGCGCCCCGGCACCGTCCCCACTGCGCAGCACCCCGAGCATCTCCCGCAGCTCCGTCAACGCCTGCCGCCCCATGTCCCCCACCAGCACGGCGTTCTTCACCGCCTTCTCGGGATCCTTCCGAGCGACCGCCTGCAGCGCGGCGGCATGCACCACCATCAGACTCACCCGATGCGCGACGACGTCGTGCATCTCCCGGGCGATCCGCGTCCGCTCCTCGTTCCGCGCCCACTCCGCGCGCTCCTCCGCACGCTCCGCGAGCAACTGCAACTCCCGCTCCAGGCTGTCCGCACGCTCCCGCAGACTCTCCATCAGCCGACGCCGCGCCCCCACGTACAGACCCAGCAGCAACGGCGGCGCGGTCATCCCGATCGCGGTCGTGATCGCCGCGAACGGCACGAACCAGTCACCCAGATCCCACGTCCCCTGCGCCATGTCCTGCCGCACCCGCACGAACATCACGATCAACATGCCCACCAGGGACATACCGGCCAGAGAACCGATGATGCGGCGCGGCAACTCCGACGCGGCGAGCGTGTACAGGCCGACGATGCCCATCAGATAACCCATCTGGGCGGGCGTGATCGCGATCGACACCAACACCACTGCGATCGGCCACTGCCGGCGCACCAACAGCGCCGAACCGGCCAGCACCCCGAACACCACCCCCGCGGCCACAGGAATCCCCGCGTCCCGCGCGAACCGCACACCTTCGAACGCACACTCCAACGCCGACGCCAGCGCCAGCCCCACATCCAACGCCGCGCTGCGCCACCTCGCCCACCACCACGGCCCTCCCCGGGCCGCGGTGTGGTCTTCCCCCGTCGTGGTCATGCCTCCAGCCTACGGGCGTTCCCGGCCGGTTTTCCGGCGAGTTTCCGCGACTGGCCTACACCACATTCCGTGATGGGACGAGCACGAAACGACCCCCTTTCCCTCGAACTGCTGAATCGCTCACCGTTCGACATCGGAAGCAATCATTCCGCCCGGACGGTATGCGTATGGCACATTCCTGCGGCAAGTACGCCGATTTCGAGGGCCTCCGGGAGCAGGCGGTCGCACTGCGACGCGAGGGCCTCAGCCGACGCCAGATCCGCGACCGGCTCCGCGTCCACAACAACGACATCCTCAACCGCCTCCTGGAGGGCGAACCCCCTCCCGAATGGACCAAGCGCCCGAACGCGAAGGACGACCTGAGGACCAGAGCCCGCGAACTCCGCCTCCAGGGCTGGACGTACGACCGGATCCAGGTGGAGCTCGGCTGCTCCAAGAGCTCGATCTCCCTGTGGGTACGGGACCTGCCGAAGCCGGAGCGTCGGACACGCACCCGCGAGGAGGCCTCAGCCATCGCCAGACGCGGCTGGGAGGCAAAGCTGCGACTGCACGAGGAGGAACGACAGCGCACGAAGCAGCTGGCGGCGGTCGAAGTGGGCCGACTGACCGACCGCGAACTATTCCTGGTCGGCGTCGGGCTGTACTGGGCCGAGGGAGCCAAGAGCAAGCCCTACAGCCGGCGAGAACGCATCACCTTCGTCAACAGCGACCCCGACATGATCACGGTCTTCCTGACCTGGCTGAGACTGCTCCAAGTCGACCCCTCGTTGCTCAGGTTCGCCGTCCACATCCACGAGTCCGCGGACGTCCCACTCGCCGAGAAATTCTGGGCGGCCCATGTAGGCATCGAGAGGTCCGCACTGCTGAGGACGAGACTCAAGAAACACAACCCGCGTACCAACCGGAAGAACACCGGGGAGAACTACTACGGCTGCCTGCGCATCGATGTGCGCGGCGGAGCCGATCTGTATCGTCGCGTCGAAGGCTGGTGGTACGGCATAGTAGGGGCTGCGACCGCTGCCGATCTACAGAATCGGACATAGCGGCCATCCCGGGTCGTCTAAGGGCAAGACGTCAGATTTTGGTTCTGATCATGGGGGTTCGAGTCCTCCCCCGGGAGCAATACTCAGTTCGGGTCCTGACCGGTGACAGCACCGTCAGGGCCCACTCTCATGTCCCCCAGGAAACGCCCCGGTATCCTTCGGATGTCCCCACCTCCTCCACAGCCGAAGGGCCACCCCGTGAGCGCCATTCGCCCGGCAGCCGTCGTCGTTCTCGCAGCGGGTGAGGGCACCCGTATGAAGTCGGCCACACCGAAGGTCCTGCACGAGATCTGCGGCCGCAGTCTCGTCGGCCATGTGCTCGCCGCCGCCCGTGAGTTGGACCCCGAGAACCTGGTGGTCGTCGTCGGCCACGCAAGGGAGAAGGTGGCCGCACATCTCGGCGAGATCGACCCCGGGGTGCGCACCGCGGTGCAGGCGGAGCAGAACGGCACCGGTCACGCCGTGCGTATCGCGCTGGAGTCGCTCGGTGGCAGTGTCGACGGCACGGTGGTGGTCGTGTGCGGGGACACCCCGCTGCTGAGCGGTGAGACGTTGTCGCGGCTGGCCGCGACGCACTCGGGCGACGCCAACGCCGTCACGGTGCTCACCGCGGAGGTGCCGGACGCGACCGGTTACGGGCGGATCGTGCGGGACGAGGCCACCGGTGCGGTGACGGGGATCGTCGAGCACAAGGACGCGTCCGAGGCGCAGCGGGCGATCCGTGAGATCAACTCGGGTGTGTTCGCGTTCGACGGTCAGTTGCTCTTCGACGCGTTGAAGAAGGTTCGTACGGACAACAGTCAGGGTGAGGAGTACCTGACGGATGTCCTCGGCATTCTGCGTGAGGCGGGTCACCGGGTGGGGGCCTGTGTGGCGGCCGATCATCGGGAGATCGCCGGTATCAACAACCGTGTGCAGTTGAGTGAGGCGCGGCGGATTCTGAACGAGCGGCTGCTGACGCGGGCCATGTTGGCCGGTGTGACGGTGGTCGATCCGGCGACCACGTGGGTTGATGTCGCCGTGACGTTCGAGCAGGACGCCGTGGTGCATCCGGGGACTCAGCTGCACGGTTCCACGCATCTGGGTGAGGGTGCCGAGGTGGGGCCGAACAGCCGGCTGACGGACACGCGTGTCGGGGCGGGGGCGCGGGTGGACAACACGGTGGCGGACGGTGCGGAGGTGGGGCCGGACGCGAACGTGGGGCCGTTCGCCTATCTGCGGCCGGGTACCCGGTTGGGTGCGAAGGGCAAGATCGGTACGTACGTGGAGACGAAGAACGCGTCGATCGGTGAGGGCACGAAGGTGCCGCATCTGTCGTATGTCGGTGACGCGACGATCGGTGAGTACACGAACATCGGTGCTGCCAGTGTGTTCGTGAACTACGACGGTCAGGAGAAGCACCACACCACCGTCGGGTCGCATTGTCGTACCGGCTCGGACAATATGTTTGTGGCTCCTGTCACGGTCGGGGACGGTGCGTACACCGCCGCCGGGTCCGTGATCACGAAGGATGTGCCGCCCGGTTCGCTGGCTGTGGCCCGTGGTCAGCAGCGGAATATCGAGGGTTGGGTGGCTCGTAAGCGTCCTGGGAGCGCGGCGGCGAAGGCGGCCGAGGCGGCGTCTCGGCAGGTCGAGAGCGAAGACTGACCGGAAACGGACGCCTTCGACACGGCGTACGGTGATAAGTGCACACCCAGTTGAGACACCTCTGAGGAGACAGCTGTGACCGGGATCAAGACGACCGGCGAGAAGAAGATGATGTTCTTCTCCGGCCGCGCCCACCCCGAGCTTGCCGAGGAGGTCGCCCAGCAGCTGGGTGTCGGGGTCGTCCCGACGAAGGCCTTCGACTTCGCCAACGGCGAGATCTATGTGCGGTACCAGGAGTCGGCTCGTGGTGCCGACTGCTTTCTGATCCAGAGCCACACCGCTCCGATCAACAAGTGGATCATGGAGCAGTTGATCATGATCGACGCGCTGAAGCGGGCTTCGGCGCGGTCGATCACGGTGATCGTGCCGTTCTACGGCTATGCGCGCCAGGACAAGAAGCACCGTGGTCGTGAGCCGATCTCGGCGCGGCTGATCGCCGATCTGATGAAGACGGCGGGTGCGGACCGGATTCTGACCGTGGATCTGCACACGGACCAGATCCAGGGCTTCTTCGACGGTCCGGTGGATCATCTGTTCGCGCTTCCGCTGCTGGCGGACTACGTGGGCCGGAAGGTCGACAAGGACAAGCTGACGGTCGTCTCGCCGGACGCGGGTCGGGTGCGGGTGGCGGACCGCTGGTGCGACCGGCTGGGCGCGCCGCTGGCGATCGTGCACAAGCGGCGTGACAAGGACGTGGCGAACCAGGTGACCGTCCATGAGGTCGTGGGTGAGGTCAAGGGCCGGGTGTGCGTGCTGGTCGACGACATGATCGACACGGGTGGCACGATCTGTGCGGCCGCGGACGCGTTGTTCGCGCATGGCGCGGAGGACGTCATCGTGACGGCGACGCACGGTGTGCTGTCGGGGCCGGCGGCGGACCGGTTGAAGAACTCGCGGGTGAGTGAGTTCGTGTTCACGAACACGCTGCCGACGCCGGGTGAGTTGAACCGGGAGCTGGACAAGATCACGGTGCTGTCGATCGCGCCGACGATCGCGAGTGCGGTGCGTGAGGTGTTCGAGGACGGTTCGGTGACGAGCCTGTTCGACGAGCAGTGAGCCGTAAAAACGGTTCTGCATGATCGCTCGCGCCCGGCGCGCGCTGATGATCGCGCCCGGCCGGCGCTGATGATCGATTTTTCTCTGGCCTCCCTCGCTGAGTAGACTGCTGCAGTTGCTCGGCGAGGGAGGCCGGTCCCGTTTCCAGGGGTTCGGCGGTCCGTTATCGACGCGCTCTTCGTAGCAGGCCGTTCGTGGCCGGGTGACCACGTCCGCATCTACCTGTACGAGGAGTGATCCACATGTCCGAGGTGAAGCTCAGCGCCGAGACGCGCACCGAGTTCGGCAAGGGTGCCGCCCGCCGTATCCGCCGTGACAACAAGGTTCCCGGTGTGCTGTACGGCCACGGCTCCGACCCGCTGCACCTGACCCTTCCGGGCCACGACCTGTTGCTGGCGCTGCGTACGCCGAACGTCCTGATCTCCCTGGACATCGACGGCAAGAGCAGCGAGCTGGCGATTCCGAAGGCCGTTCAGCGTGACGCGATCAAGGGCTTCCTTGAGCACGTCGACCTGCTGCTGGTCAAGCGTGGCGAGAAGGTCACGGTCGAGATCCCGGTCCACACCGAGGGCGAGCTGGCCCCGGGTGGCAACCTGCTGGAGCACGTCCTGAACGCGCTGCCGGTCGAGGCCGAGGCCACGCACATCCCCGAGTCCGTGACGGTCTCCGTCGAGGGCCTGGAGGCCGGCGCCTCCGTCCTCGCCAAGGACATCACGCTGCCGAACGGCACCACGCTGGCCGTCGAGGAGGACGCTGTCGTCCTGCAGGTCCTGGCCGCGCAGGCGGAGGAGACCGAGGGCGAGGAGTCCGAGGCCGCCGACGAGGCCGTCGCCGAGGCCTGATCCGCACGGATCGTCGTTTCGTCAGCCGCTGTTCCCGTACGGGGCAGCGGCTGGCGCGTATCGAGGAGAGATGGACGTGACCACCCCCTCCAGCGCCCCCTGGCTGGTCGTCGGACTCGGCAATCCCGGGCCGGAGTACGCCCGTAACCGGCACAACGTGGGTTTCATGGTGGCCGATCTGCTGGCCGAGCGGATCGGAGGGAGGTTCAAGCGGGCGGGCAAGGCGCAGGCCCAGGTCGTGGAGGGGCGGATCGGTCCTCCGGGGCCGGCCAACCGCCGGGTGATCCTGGTCAAGCCGATGTCGTACATGAATCTGTCGGGTGGTCCGGTCAACGCGTTGCGGGACTTCTACAAGGTGCCGGTGGCGAACGTGGTGGCCGTCCATGACGAGCTGGACATCGACTACGGCACGTTGCGGCTGAAGCTCGGCGGTGGGGACAACGGGCACAACGGGCTGAAGTCGATGACGAAGGCGTTCGGGGCCGACTATCACCGGGTGCGGTTCGGGATCGGGCGGCCGCCGGGTCGTATGCAGGTCGCGGACTTCGTGCTGAAGGACTTCTCCTCCGCGGAGCGCAAGGAGCTGGACTACTTCGTGGACCGGGCCGCGGACGCGGTGGAGTGCCTTGTCATCGAGGGGCTGGAGCGGGCGCAAAGCACGTACAACTCCTGACTTGTCCCCCGGCCGAGTTGACCGGGCGCTGAGGCATGGCCAATGATCCCGGCCATGCCTGCCTCTGCCGCCACATCCTCCCGTCAGGCCCAGGTCTCCGGTACCGCGTTGCGGTTCGGGCGGCTCGTGGTGATGGGTGCGGTGGCGGTGCTGATTCTGGTCGCCGGGGTGTGGGGGTCGTGGCGGACCGCTCCGTACGTGATGCTCACCAAGGGGCGGGAGCGCGGCACGATCGAGGTGACGCGGTGCGAAGGGCGGACCTGTACGGGGCCGTTCACGCCGCTCTCCTCCGGATCGCCGGGCCATGCGCGGATGGCCATCGAGAAGACGGCCGCCGTGCGCAAGGGGCGGTCGTACTCGGTGGTGGTGATGCCGGGGGGCGACGAGGTGGTGCGGTCGGGGCCGGCCGGGGTGCTGTACGCGTGGGTTCCGCTGGGCGGGGCGTTGTTGCTGGCGTCGGTGGTGGTGGCCGGGGGGCTGCGGCGGACGCGGCTCGCGTGGGTGATGGCGGGGTCGGGGGTCGCGTTGCTCACCGCGGCTTTCGTGACCATGTGAGGGGTTTTCGCGTTCTCCATTTCCGTGGAGCACCCAAGTGTTGTCCGTTCGTGATTGACCTTGGGTCAGCCGTGGCTGGATGCTGAGCCGCCCCCTCCACATCTTCCCGTCCACAACTCGAAGATGGATCAGCCCCATGCGTACCCTCTCTCGCGCCGGCGCTCTGTCCGCCGTCGCCGCGGCCGCGCTGTTCTCCGCGCCCGTCGCAGCCCATGCCACCGCTCCCGGGGACAACGGGACCGTGAAGATCCACGATGCCAAGACCGGCGAGGAGCTCAAGCGCAACGAGCCGCACGTCTGCACGTTCTACCTGGACGCGTTCGGTTTCGACGCCGTGCAGGAGGTCGACTGGCACATCGAGGCCTGGGCACCGACCGCCGGCAGCAAGGGCGAGACGGTGAAGTCCGGCGCGATCACGCTCGACGCCAAGGGTCACGGCCGCACCGAGGACCTGTCGCTGCCCGACGGGCACTACAAGCTGTTCTGGAACTTCGACGGTGAGAAGGGTGCCGCGAAGCAGAAGGTGTTCTGGACGGACTGCAAGGACGAGGGCGGTGGCGGTTCCACCCCGTCCTCGTCGGCGTCCCCGTCGGCCTCGGCCTCCGCGTCGGCGTCCGCGTCCTCGTCGCCCTCGGCCGGGTCCTCCGCGTCCCCGAGCTCGTCGTCGTCCGGGGGCGTCTCCGCGTCCTCGTCGCCGTCCGCGCAGGGTGGCAGCGACTCGGGCGACCTCGCCGAGACGGGCAACGGCGCGCCGGTCGGGCTGCTGTCGGGCCTGGCGGCGGCGCTGGTGGCGGCCGGCGGTTACCTGGTGGTCCGGCGGCGCCGGGCCTGACGTAGGTGTGAAACGGCGGTGCCCCCGAGTACGACACTCGGGGGCACCGCCGTTTCGCGGGGTCAGCCGGTGTTGCGCAGGCCCGCCGCCACGCCGTTGACGGTGAGGAGCAGGGCGCGGGAGAGCAGCGGGTCGGGTTCCTCGCCGGCGGCCGCGGCGTCACGCTGCCGCTTGAGGAGGGTCACCTGGAGGTAGGAGATCGGGTCCAGGTAGGCGTCGCGGATGGCGAAGGTCTGCTTCAGGACCGGGGTGGCGGCGAGGAGTTCGCTCTCGCCGGTCACCCGCAGGACCTCGCGGACGGTCAGCTCGTGTTCGGCACGGATGGTGTCGAAGACGTGCTTGAGCTCGTCGGGGACGAGGGTGTCGACGTAGTGGGCGGCGATCCGCAGGTCGGTCTTGGCGAGCGTCATCTCGACGTTGGAGATGAAGTTGCGGAAGAAGTGCCACTGTTCGTGCATCTCGTCGAGCACCGTGTCCAGGCCGGTCTCGCGCAGGGCCTTCAGGCCGGAGCCGACGCCGAACCAGCCGGGGACGATCTGGCGGGACTGGGTCCAGCCGAAGACCCACGGGATGGCGCGCAGGCCGTCGAGCGAGACGCCGGAGCCGGGGCGGCGGGAGGGCCGGGAGCCCAGGTGCAGGTCGGCGAGCTGGTCCACCGGCGTCGACGCGAGGAAGTACGTCGGCAGGTCCGGGTCCTCGACGAGGGCGCGGTAGGCGGCGTGGGCGGCGTCGGAGATGACGTCCATGGCCGCGTCCCAGCGGGCGAGGGCCTCGTCGGACTGGCGGGGCGCGGTGTGCAGGGCGGAGGCCTGCAGGGTGGCGGCGACCGTCAGTTCCAGGTTCTCTCTGGCCAGGGAGGGGATGAGGTACTTGTCGGAGATGACCTCGCCCTGTTCGGTGACCTTGATCTCGCCTTCCAGGGTGCCCCATGGCTGGGCGAGGATCGCGTCGTGGGAGGGGCCGCCGCCGCGGCCGACGGTGCCGCCGCGGCCGTGGAAGAGGCGCAGCCGTACGCCGTAGCGGTGGGCGACGTCGCGCAGCCGGCGCTGGGCGCGGTGGATCTCCCACTGGCTGGTGGTGATGCCGCCGAACTTGGAGGAGTCGGAGTAGCCGAGCATGACCTCCTGGACGTCGCCGCGCAGCGCCACCAGGCGCCGGTAGGACGGGTCGGAGAGCATGTCCTCGAGGATCGTGTCGGCGGCCTTGAGCTCGTCGGTGGTCTCCAGCAGCGGCACGATGCCGATCTTCGCCCAGCCGGCGTGGAGGTCGATCAGGCCGGCCTCGCGGGCGAGGACGGCGGCGGCGAAGACGTCGTCGGCGCCCTGGCACATGGAGATGATGTACGACTCGATGACCTCGGGTCCGAAGACGGCGAGGGCCCGCTTGACGGTCTCGAACACGCCGAGGGTCTTGGCGCCGGCGGCGTCGACGGGTGCCGGGGTGGGGGCGAGCGGCCTTCTGGAGCGCAGTTCCTTGGCGAGCAGCCGGGCCCGGTACTCGCGGGGCATGTCGACGTACCGCCAGGACTCCTCGCCGAGGCGGTCGAAGAGCTGGCCGAGGGCGTGGTGGTGGGCGTCCGCGTGTTCGCGTACGTCCATGGTGGCGAGCTGGAGGCCGAAGGCGGCCAGCGTGCGGATGGTGCGGTCCATGCGGCCGTCGGCGAAGAGGGCGCCGCGGTGTGCGCGCAGGGAGTTCTGGATGAGGGTGAGGTCGGCGAGCAGCTGGCCCGTGCCGAGGTAGTCGCGGCCCGGCTCGTGCGGGGTGCCCTTGGCGAGGCGCTGCTTGGTGTTCTCCAGCTTCTGCCGGATGCAGGTGGCCTTGAGGCGGTAGGGCTCCTCGGCGTTGAGGCGCTTGTAGCGGGGGCTGATCTCGGGGAGGCGGTCGAGGTCGGCCTGGAGGGACTCCAGGAGCTCCTCGGTGGCGCCGGTGTAGCGGATGGAGTTGGACAGGAAGCCGCGCAGCTCGTCGATCATCTCCAGGGCGTCGTTGATGCCGTGCTCGTGCTGGAGGATGAGGACGTCCCAGGTGACCTGGGGGGTGACGTTCGGGTTGCCGTCGCGGTCGCCGCCGATCCAGGTGCCGAAGGTCAGCGGCCGGGTGGCGTCCGGGAGCTTCACGCCCACCCGTTCCAGCTCGGCCGTCAGGTCCTCCAGGACGTCGCCGACGGCGCCGGCGTGGAGTTCGTCGAGGTAGTAGATGGCGTTGCGGGCCTCGTCGGCGGGTTCGGGCCGTACGACGCGCAGTTCGTCGGTCTGCCACACCAGGTCGATGTTCTCGGCCAGGCGGGTGTCGAGGCGGCGCCGGTCGGAGGCGATGACCGGGGTCTCCAGGAGGGCTGCGATGCGCCGGAGCTTGTTGAGGACCGAGCGGCGGGCGGCCTCGGTGGGGTGGGCCGTGAACACCGGGCGGACGTTGAGGTGGGCGACCGTCTGGCGCAGGTGCTCGGGGTCGGCGTCCTTGAGGCGGTCGGCGGTGCGGGCCAGCAGGCCGCCCTCGGCGGCGCGCCGGGCGCGCAGTTCGCGGCCGCGGTGCACCTGTTCGGTGACGTTGGCCAGGTGGAAGTAGGTGGAGAAGGCGCGGACCAGCTTGGCCGCGGTCTCCAGTTCGGTGCCGCGCAGCAGTTCAGCGGCGGCCTCTCCGTCCTCGCGCGTGAGGCGGCGGACCTTTTCGACGAGTTCCAGAAGCTCGGGGCCCTCCTGGCGGACGAGGGTCTCGCCCAGAAGGTCACCCAGCCGGCGGATGTCGGCGCGCAGCTCACTGCTGGTCGTCGTGGTCTGGTCGTCGGCACTGCTCACAGGTGCGGCTCCTTGCAGTGTTGAAGCTCGTCTGGGAGGGAACCCGGCGGGCGGGACCGCGCGGCGGGCGCCGCATACGGCCCTGACATCCGGGAAGGAATCAGAGCGGACCGCGCTGTCCGACCGACTCCAAGGATAGGTGTCCATGCGGACGCGCAGACTCTCGGGCTCTTGCCGCCGGGCAAGCCACTGCCATACTTACGACGCCGTAGGTTACGGAACCGTAGGAAGGCGTGCATGGTTTCGACCCGGCATCTGTCTCAACCCTCGATCCCACAGGGGACGCCCATGACCACGAGCTCCGATGTGATCGGAGACGCCCCGAAGGCGACCGACACCCCGACTCCCTCGGCCACGTTGGGCGGTGAGCAGAAGCGGTCGATCGAGCAGATCACGCTGCTGCTGTTCATCACCGTTCCGTTCCTCGCGCTGCTTGCCGCGGTTCCGCTGGCGTGGGGCTGGGGGGTGAGCTGGCTGGATCTCGGTCTGCTGGTCTTCTTCTACTACCTGGGCTGCCACGGCATCACCATCGGTTTTCACCGCTATTTCACGCACGGTTCCTTCAAGGCCAAGCGGCCCCTGCGGATCGCCCTGGCGATCATGGGGTCGATGGCGGTCGAGGGTCCGCTGGTCCGTTGGGTGGCGGACCACCGCAAGCACCACAGGTTCTCCGACGCGGAGGGCGACCCGCACTCCCCGTGGCGTTTCGGGGAGACGGTCCCGGCGCTGATCAAGGGCCTGTGGTGGGCGCACATCGCCTGGATGTTCGACGAGGAGCAGACCCCGCAGGACAAGTACGCGCCGGATCTGATCAAGGACCCGGCCATCCGTGCGATCTCCCGCCAGTTCGTGTTCTGGACGGTGCTGTCCCTGGGGCTGCCGCCGCTGATCGGCGGTCTGGTCACCTGGTCCTGGTGGGGCGCGTTCACCGCGTTCTTCTGGGGCTCACTCGTTCGGGTGGCTCTGCTGCACCACGTGACCTGGTCGATCAACTCGATCTGTCACGCGGTCGGCAAGCGGCCGTTCAAGTCGCGGGACCGCTCGGGCAACGTGTGGTGGCTGGCCGTGCTGTCGTGCGGCGAGTCCTGGCACAACCTGCACCATGCCGACCCGACCTCGGCGCGGCACGGCGTGGAGCGCTGGCAGCTCGACTCCAGTGCCCGTCTGATCCGCTGGTTCGAGGCGTTCGGCTGGGCGTACGACGTGCGCTGGCCGTCACGCTCGCGTATCGATTCGCGCCGTATCACCGGGGAAGACGGCACTCGGCACCGGAAGGAGACCGCCGAGGCGGCATGATTGACGCCGTGGCGACCGACTCCAGCAGCACCGAGAGCACCGACAAACCGCGGCGCGCGCGGCGGACCCGCATGACGGGCGCCGAGCGACGCCAGCAGCTGCTGGAGATCGGCCGCACCCTCTTCGCCGCGAAGGGCTTCGAGGGCACGTCGGTGGAGGAGATCGCGGCGAAGGCCGGGGTGTCCAAGCCGGTGGTGTACGAGCACTTCGGCGGCAAGGAGGGCCTGTACGCGGTGGTCGTGGACCGCGAGATGCGGCGGCTGCTGGACATGGTGACCAGCTCCCTGACCGCCGGCCACCCGCGTGAGCTGTGCGAGCAGGCCGCGTTCGCGCTCCTGGACTACATCGAGGAGTACACCGACGGCTTCCGCATCCTGGTGCGGGACTCCCCCATCCCGCAGTCGACGGGTACCTTCGCCTCGCTGATCTCGGACATCGCCACCCAGGTGGAGGACATCCTGGGCCGGGAGTTCAAGAGCCGCGGCTTCGACCCCAAGCTCGCCCCCCTGTACGCGCAGGCTCTGGTCGGCATGGTCGCGCTGACCGGTCAGTGGTGGCTGGACGTGCGCCGTCCGAAGAAGGCGGAGGTCGCGGCCCACCTGGTGAACCTGGCGTGGCACGGGTTGGACGGGCTGGAGCAGAAGCCGCGGCTCATTGGGCACCGCAAGAGCTGAACGCTCCCGTCGTGTGCTGTCAGCGCTTGAAGACGTCCTTGGCCTTCTCCTTGGCCTGCCGGGCGTCGCCCTTGGACTGCTCCAGACGGCCCTCGGCCTCCATGCTCTCGTTGCCGACAGCGCGGCCCACGGTCTCCTTGACCTTGCCCTTGGCCTGTTCCTTCTTGCCCTTGGCCTTCTGTTCGCCTGCCATCAGAGTTCACCTTCAGTAAGCGGGACTTCACTGTCGCCGTACGGGTAGCCCTCAGGGCGCCGGGCAAACTCCGTCCACCGGCTCCAGGAACTCCAGCCGGTTGCCCACGGGGTCCTCGGAGTAGAAGCGCCGGTGTCCGGGCAGGTCGCCGTCCCAGACGACCCGCGCCCCCTTCGCCCGCAGCCGGGCGGCGTACGCCTCGATGCCGGTGACCCGCAGCCCGGGGTGCGCCTTCCTCGCGGGCCGGAAGTCGTCCTCCACCCCCAGGTGCAGCTGTACGGCGCCCGCCTGGAACCAGCAGCCTCCGCGCGCGGCGAGCACGGGCGGCTTGGGGATCTCGGTCATGCCGAGGACGTCCCCGTAGTAGGCGCGCAGCAGGTCCTCGCAGCCGGCGGGGGCGGCGAGCTGGACGTGGTCGACGGCGGTGAGCATCAGGCCTCCTTGCGGGCGACGGCGAAGATGCGGCGGAACGGGAACGGTGTGCCGTGCGCGGTGGCCGGATAGGCCTCGCGCAGGGCCGAGCGGTACTCGGCGAGGAACTCCTCCCGGGCCTTGGGATCGTCGGCGAGGGCGGTCAGGACGGGCCGCAGTCCCGTCCCCTTCACCCAGTCCAGCACCGGATCCTCGCCGGTCAGCAGGTGCAGGTACGTCGTCTCCCACACGTCGGCCTCGCAGCCGAGGGAGGTCAGCCGCTCCAGGTAGGCCTCCGGCGCGAGGACGGCGTCGTCGTGGCGGAGGAGGTCGCCGAGGTGGTCCGCGAAGCGGGGGGAGCGGGCGATCTCGCGCATCAGCCGGTGGCTGGGGGCGGAGAAGTTGCCGGGCACCTGGAAGGCGAAGGTGCCGCCCGGCCGGAGCCCCGCGATCCACTCGCCGAACCGCTCCGCGTGCCCGGGCACCCACTGGAGGGTGGCGTTGCTGACGATCAGGTCGTACGGCCGTGCGGGCGCCCAGGTGCGGACGTCGGCGTGGGCGAAGTCCAGGTGCCCGCCGCCGGGTGTGGGTCCCGCGTGTTCGGTGAAGGCCCGGTCGAGCATCTCGGGCGAGTTGTCGTAGCCGGTGATGTGCGCGCCGGGCCAGCGTTCGGCGAGCAGGACGGTGACGTTGCCGGGGCCGCAGCCGAGGTCGGCGACGGCCGGCTCGGCGGAGGGCAGGTCGGGGACGCGCGCGAGGAGGTCGGCGAAGGGCCGGGCGCGGTGGCCGGCATGGCGGAGGTACTGGGCGGGGTCCCAGGCAGGGCTGGTCATGACTGCTACCTTCCCCGCCGAATTCTCTCGATGTCAAGAGACTCGACATCAAGAGACTTCACATCGACACAACCACTACACTGATCGCCATGGAGGACGAGGTCGATCGGCTGGTCGCTGCGTGGCGCCGGGAGCGCCCGGACCTCGACGTGGAACCGCTCGAGGTGCTCAGCCGGGTGAGCAGACTGGCCCGGCATCTGGACCGGGCGCGCAGGCTGGCGTTCGCCGAGCACAGCCTGGAGCCCTGGGAGTTCGACGTGCTGACCGCGCTCAGGCGCGCGGGGACGCCGTACCAGCTCTCACCGGGACAGCTGCTGACGCAGACGCTGGTCACCTCCGGCACGATGACCAACCGCATCGACCGGCTCACCAAGAAGGGCCTGGTGGAGCGGCTGCCCGACCCGAGCGACCGGCGGGGTGTGCTGGTGCGTCTGACGACCGAGGGCCAGGACCGCGCGGACCAGGCCCTGGCCGGCCTCCTCGACCAGGAGCGGGCGATCCTCGCCGAGCTCTCGCGCGCCCAGCGCGGTGAACTCGCCGGGCTGCTACGCCAGCTGACCGCCCCGTTCGACAACATCCCCGGCTAGGTCCACCGGCCCGACCCCGGCCCGGCGGGCGAGGGCGACGGCGGCCAGCGTGCTGTGCACGCCCAGCTTGCCGAGGACGTTCTGCATATGGGTGCGCACCGTGTGCGGGGAGAGGAACAGCCGCTCGGCGACCGCCTTCCGGCCGAGCCCCGCCACCATGCAGCGCAGCACCTCCCGCTCCCTCGGCGTGAGGGACTCCACCAGCCGTTCGCTCTCGGTGCGGTGCTTGCGCGCGGCCGTCAGCTCCCTGAGGACGCCCGTGAGCAGGGCGGGCGGCAGATGGGTCTCGTCGCGCAGGACGCCCCGGATGACGTTCAGGAGTCTCGACAGCGAGCAGTCCTTGGCGACCCAGCCGGACGCCCCGGCCTGCAGGGCGAGCGCGGCGCGCCGCGGATCGTCCTTCTCGGCGAGGACGACGATCCGTACCCCCGGCTGCGCGGTGCGCACCCCGGCGACCAGCGAGATCCCGTCGACGAGACCGTCCTCGCCGACCTCCTGGACGGGCACGGCGGGCCGCACACCGGGCAGGTTGCCGCCCAGGTCGGCGTCGACGAGCAGCACGTCGAAGCGGCGCCCCTCGGCCGCCGCCCGCTCCAGGCTGCGCAGCGCGGCGGGACCGCTGCCCGCTGCGGAGACGTCGACGTCGGGCTCGGCCGCAAGGGCTGCGGCGAGCGACTCGGCGAAGATGCGGTGGTCGTCGACGACCAGGACTCGGATGCGAACCACGAAACCCCCTTCCCCAGGCTCCTGAAGAGCAGGGGACCCCTTTGTTCGGGAGACGGTACGGGCGCGGGCACGACGCCCGGCGCGATGGCCCGGCACGGCCGCCGCCGTGCGGAAACTGCTACCCCCACTTCGGGTGTCGTACCCGACTGTCTCGCCCCCTGATCGGCACCGGCCCCCACCGGTGCTGCTCATCAGGGTACGGCTGGGGGCCGGGAGGGGAAGGTTATTTGCAGAACTGGCGGTCCGACGCGTTTATCGTGAGCCGCATGTTTCGTCTTGAGACAGAAGTCGACAGGGCCCGGCGCGATCTTCTCCGAACCCGGCTGCGCGAGACCAACACGGCGGCCTCCCCCGTGCTGCGCGCTCTGCGGGGAACCCCAGGTGAACGGGAACTTCCGCTCCACGTATGGGCGTTGGACGACACCGACGCCCTCGCGGGCGGACTGGTCGGCCACACCTGGACGACCTGGCTGCACGTGACCTATCTGTGGGTGGACGCGCGCCACCGGGGAGCGGGTCTTGGTTCGCAACTGCTCGCGACGGCGGAGCGCATCGCGAAGCGGGAGCGGGGCTGCGCTTCCGTGCGCCTGGAGACCTGGGACTTCCAGGCGCCGGACTTCTACCAGAAGCAGGGGTACGACGTGGTGTGCGTGATCCCCGACTATCCGCCGGGGATCACCGAGTACACCCTGACCAAGCGGCTCAGCTGAGCCTGCGGGCCCCGGCCGCCGGGACCGCCTCGAAGATCCGCGGGGCGGTGAACTCCGCCGTCGCGAAGGCCCCCTCGACCGCCTTCGTGATGGTCTCGACGTCGGCGGCCTCCGCCAGGACGATCGCCGAGCCGCCGAAGCCGCCGCCCGTCATCCGCGCGCCCAGGGCGCCGGCCGCCAGGGCCGTGTCGACCGCCAGGTCCAGCTCCGGGCAGGAGATGCGGAAGTCGTCGCGCAGGGACGCGTGGCCGGCCACCAGCACCGGGCCGATGGCGCGCGTGTCGCCCGCCTTCAGCAGGGAGACGACCTTCTCCACCCGCTCGTCCTCGGTGACGACGTGCCGCACCAGCCGGACCGCCTCCTCGTCGTCGCCCAACCGCGCGAGCGCGTCGTCGAGTTCGGCGTACGGGACGTCCCGCAGGGCGTCGACGCCGAGCAGCGCCGCACCCCGCTCGCAGCCCGCCCGGCGCTTGCCGTACTCGCCCTCGCTGTGGGCGTGCTTGACCTGGGTGTCCACCACCAGCAGGCGCATGCCCTCGGCCGCGAGGTCGAAGGGGATCTGCTTCTGGGAGAGGTCCCGGGTGTCGAGGAACAGGGCGTGGCCGTCCTCGCAGCAGGCCGAGGCCGTCTGGTCCATGATGCCGGTGGGCGCGCCGACGTAGACGTTCTCGGCGCGCTGGCACAGGCGGGCCAACTGCCAGCGCTGCAGACCCAGTTCGAACAGGTCGTTGAGCGCCAGGGCGATCACCACCTCCAGCGCGGCCGAGGAGGACAGGCCCGCGCCGGAGGGGACCGTCGACGCCAGGTGCACATCGGCGCCGGTCACCGCGTGACCGGCCTCGCGCAGCGCCCAGACGACACCCGCCGGGTACGCCGTCCAGTTCCGGTCGGACTCCGGTGCCAGGTCGTCCAGGCGCAGCTCCACCACGCCGCCCTCGACGTCCGCCGAGTGCAGGCGCAGCACGCCGTCGTCGCGGCGCGAGACGGCCGCGACCGCGGTGTGCGGCAGCGCGAAGGGCATCACGAAGCCGTCGTTGTAGTCGGTGTGCTCACCGATGAGGTTGACGCGGCCCGGCGCCGACCAGACGCCCTCCGGCTCGGCCCCGTACAGCGCGGCGAAGCCTTCCCGGACCTGCTGTGCACCCACTACTGCTCCCTGGAGATGTTCTGCGCGAACTCCCACGCATCCGCGACGATTCCCGCGAGATCCGCGCGGGACGGGTTCCAGCCCAGCTTCTCGCGGGCGCTGTGCGCCGAGGCCACCAGGACCGCCGGGTCGCCGCCGCGGCGCGGGGCCACGACCTCGGGGATCGGATGGCCGGTCACCTGACGGACGGTCTCGATGACCTGGCGGACCGAGAAGCCCTCGCCGTTGCCGAGGTTGCAGATCAGGTGCTCGCCGGAGGTGGCGGCCTTCAGCGCGAGCAGGTGGGCCTCGGCCAGGTCCGCGACGTGGATGTAGTCGCGCACGCAGGTGCCGTCGGGCGTCGGGTAGTCGTCGCCGTACACCGAGATCGCCTCGCGCCTGCCCTGGGCGACCTGGAGGACGAGGGGGATCAGGTGCGACTCGGGGTCGTGGCGCTCGCCGCACGCGCCGTAGGCGCCCGCCACGTTGAAGTACCGCAGGGAGACCGCGCCCAGGCCGTGGGCGGCCGCCTCGCCGGTGATCATGTGGTCGACGGCGAGCTTGGTGGCGCCGTAGGGGTTGGTGGGCTTCGTCGGGGCGGTCTCGACGATCGGGACCTGCTCCGGCTCGCCGTAGGTCGCCGCCGTGGAGGAGAAGACGAGCTTGCGCACGCCCGCCTCGCGCATCGCGCCGAGCAGCGCCATGGTGCCGCCGACGTTGTTGTCCCAGTACTTCTCGGGCTTCACGACCGACTCGCCGACCTGCGAGAACGCGGCGAAGTGCAGGACGGCCTCGTAGGAGGAGTCCAGCCACTTGGCGGCGTCGCGGATGTCACCCTCGACGAAGGTGGCGCCCGCCGGGACCCCCTCGCGGAACCCGGTGGTCAGGTTGTCGAGGACGGTGACCTCGTGGCCCGCCTCCAGCAGATGCTGGGCGACCACGCTGCCGACATAGCCCGCGCCACCGGTGACCAGATACTTGCCGCTCATCAACTCGCTACCTCTCGCAGTCGCTCGGCCGCGCGCTCCGGCGGCACGTCGTTGATGAACACGTTCATGCCGGACTCGGAACCCGCGAGGAACTTCAGCTTGCCGGACGTACGGCGAATGGTGAAAAGCTCTAGGTGGAGCCCGAAGTCGTCGCGGTTGACGCCCTCGAACTCCTCCAGCGCGCCGAACGGGGCCTGGTGCCAGGCCGAGATGTACGGCGTCGGCGGCTCGTTCTCACCGAAGATCCGGTCGAAGCGCCTCAACAGTTCCAGATAGACCTTGGGGAACTCTGTGCGCGCCTCCTCGCCCAGGGCGAGCAGGTCCGGCACGCGGTGCTTGGGGTACAGGTGGACCTCGTACGGCCAGTGGGCCGCGTACGGCACGAACGCCACCCAGTGTTCACCCTCGAGGACGACCCGCTCGTCGGCGAGTTCACGCTCGAGAACGTGATCGAAGAGGTTCTCCCCGCCGGTCGCCTCCTTGTGCTGGGCGAGTTGCCGGAGCATCAGTGCGGTGCGAGGGGTGGTGAAGGGGTAGGCGTAGATCTGGCCGTGCGGGTGACCCAGAGTCACGCCGATCTCGGCGCCGCGGTTCTCGAAGCAGAACACCTGCTCCACGGAGGCCAGATGCGACAGCTCCGACGTGCGGTCCGTCCACGCGTCCAGCACCAGGGCGGCCTGCTCCTCGGTGAGGTCGGCGAAGGACGCGTTGTGGTCGGAGGTGAAGCAGACGACCTCGCAGCGGCCCGAGTCGCCGGCGAGGGAGGGGAAACGGTTCTCGAAGACGACGACGTCGTACGACGAGTCCGGGATCTCGCTCAGCCGCCCGTCCTGGGAGGGGCACAGCGGGCACTCGTCGGCCGGCGGGTGGTAGGTGCGGCCCTGCCGGTGCGAGGCGATGGCAACGCTGTCGCCGAGCAGGGGGTCGCGGCGGATCTCGGAGGTGGTGTGGGTCCGCTCCAGGGGTCGCTTGTCCACCGCGTCGCGCACGACGTCGTCGCGCAGGTCGTAGTAGATCAGCTCGCGACCGTCGGCCAGTCGGGTCGACGTCTTCTTCACTGCGGACTCCCTATCCGAGCCACTCACTCAGCTGCACAGCCATCAAACATAACCAAACACATTGGAACACGATCACCCAGAGTCGTCAACATCACAATCCAACAAAGAGCATCAACCGAAGTGTTCAATAACTGAACACGGAGGCGTAGGTTCCGCTCTGGATCAGTTCACGCAACGAAGCGAGTTCTTATGCAAACCCCCACGAACTTGGCTGTCCCCCTCGCCGCCGAGCTACGACTCCCCACGAGTTGGCTCGATTACACGATCCTCGGTATCTACTTCGTCGTCGTCCTGGGCATCGGCTTCGCCGCTCGTAGATCGGTGAAGACCAGCCTCGACTTCTTCCTCTCCGGACGCTCCCTGCCCGCCTGGATCACCGGCCTCGCCTTCATCTCCGCCAACCTGGCCGCCACCGAGATCCTCGGCATGGCCGCCAACAGCGCGCAGTACGGCGCGTACACCGTGCACTGGTACTGGATCGGCGCCATCCCCGCCATGGTCTTCCTCGGCCTGGTGATGATGCCCTTCTACTACGGCAGCAAGGTCCGCTCGGTTCCCGAGATGCTGCTGCTGCGCTTCGACAAATGGGCACATCTTCTCAGTTCGCTGCTGTTCGCCTTTGCCGCCATTCTGATCGCCGGTGTGAACCTCTACGCCCTCGCGCTCGTCGTCGAGGCACTGCTGGGCTGGCCGCAGTGGGTGGCGATCGTGGTCGCCGGCGCCTTCGTGCTCGCGTACATCACCCTCGGCGGTCTGTCGTCCGCGATCTACAACGAGGTACTGCAGTTCTTCGTGATCCTCGCGGCCCTCATCCCGATCGTCGTCCTGGGCCTGAAGAAGGTCGGCGGCTGGGGCGGCCTGACCGACAAGCTCACCGCGACGCACGGCTCGAACTTCACCACCGCGTGGGGCGGCACCGGCATCGGCAGCACCAACCCGCTGGGCGCCAACTGGCTGACGATCGTCCTGGGCCTCGGCTTCGTGCTCTCCTTCGGCTACTGGACGACGAACTTCGCCGAGGTGCAGCGCGCCCTGTCCGCGAAGAACCTCTCCGCCGCCCAGCGCACCCCGCTGATCGCCGCGTACCCGAAGATCTTCATCGTCTTCCTGGTGATGATCCCGGGGCTGGTCGCGGCGGCCCTGGTCCCCGGCTTCGGCACCCCCAAGTCGGGCTACCAGTACAACGACGCCATCCTGTACCTGATGCACGGGCTGCTGCCCAACGGCGTCCTCGGCATCGCGATCACCGGTCTGCTCGCCGCCTTCATGGCCGGCATGGCCGCCAACGTGTCGTCCTTCAACACGGTGTTCACCAACGACATCTGGGGCCGGTACGTCGTCAAGGGCCGTGAGGACGCCTACTACGTCCGCTTCGGCCGCCTGATCACGGTCATCGGCGTCTGCGCCTCGGTCGGCACGGCCTTCCTGGCCTCGTCCTTCTCGAACATCATGAGCTACCTGCAGACGCTGTTCTCCTTCTTCAACGTGCCGATGTTCGTCGTCTTCATCATCGGCATGTTCTGGAAGCGCGCGTCCGTGAAGTCCGGCTTCTGGGGCCTGCTCGCCGGCACCGTGGCCGCGATGGTGAACTACTTCGTCATCTACAAGCAGGGCATCATCGACATCCCCACCGACCAGGGCGCCAACTTCGTCTCGGCCATGGTCGGCTTCGCCGCCGGCGCCGTGGTGATGTTCGCCGTGTCCCTGTTCACCGAGCCCAAGCCCGCCGAGGAGCTCCAGGGCCTGGTCTACGGCACCACCTCCCCCGGCATGACCGAGCCGCCCGCCCCCGGCGACGAGGCCTGGTACCGCAAGCCGGCCCTGCTGGGCTGGGGCGCGGTGATCATCGCTGCCGCCTGCTACATCCCGTTCTCGCTCTGATCGCGGGAGGATCGAGAGACCATGTCCGATTTTTCCAGCCCCTCCGAGCGCCCCGAGCCGCACGCGTACTCCGAGCAGGACGTCCAGCGTGAGGTCTCCGAACTGCAGAAGAAGTCGGCCACCGCGGCCCGCATCTTCGACCTGCGCCGCATCATCGGCGGCCTGTTCGTCCTCTACGGCGTGATCGTCACCATCGCCGGCATCACCGACGACCAGGCCGCCATCGACAAGGCACAGGGCATCAACATCAACCTGTGGACCGGGATCGGGATGCTGCTGCTGGGCATCTTCTTCCTGGTCTGGCTGAAGCTGCGGCCCACCCCGCCGACGGTCCCCGAGGTCACCCCCGAGGACCTGCCGGACAAGCCCGCCGAGTGACGGCCGCGGGGCCGGAGGCTACGACGCCTCCGGCCCCGCTCCCGTCTCCGGCGCCGGGTGCGACAGCGGTCCCGCCCGGTCCAGCAGGCCCGTGCGGGCCGCCAGGGCCGCCGCCTCCAGGCGGGAGCCGACGCCCAGTTTCATCAGGACGCGCTGGACGTGGGTGCGCGCGGTCGACGGGGCGATGCCCATGCCGGCCGCGATCAGCCGGGTGTCCTCCCCGTCGGCGACCCGGACCAGCACCTCGACCTCCCTCGGGGTGAGCATCTGCAGCAGACGCTGGCCCTCGTCGTCGGGCTGTGCGGCGGGGTTGAGCAGCTCGCTGAAGGCCCCCTGCAACAGCTGCGGAGCGACCGCCGCCTCACCCGCCCGCGCCTTCATGATCGCCCGCTCGACGCCCTCGATGCGCTCGTCGTGGCGTACGTAGCCGGACGCGCCCGCGGCGAAGGCCGCGGCTATCCCGCGCGGACTGGGCACCGGGCCCAGCACCAGCACCGCCACCTGCGGACGCTCCCGCTTGATCCGCACCACCGGGTCGAACATGCCCGGCTCGGCCGGCGTCGCCGTACCCAGCAGGCACACCTCCGGCGCGCGTGTGATCACCAGCTCCGCCGCGCCCGCGGCCGGCGCCGCGGCGGCCAGCACCCGGTGCCCCCGCAGCTTCAGCGCCGAGGCCAGCGCCTCGGCGAGCAGTCGGTGGTCGTCGACCACCATGAGCCGCACTCCCATCGAGCAAACCCCCCACTCCCCCCAGTGGATCCCCAGGCATGCCCCACCATGGGTGCCCACCGGTCCGCGCGGACAGGAGCCCCCCTCCCGGCTCCCCCGCTCTTCATGCCCCCGGAAGCTACACGCTTGTTCGACGTTGCGCTCCCCCTACCGGTGAGAACTGCCCCGGATCGACGGAATATCTTGTTTTTCTCTCATACGTGGGTGATTCAGCTGCCCGTACCGAACGCCAGGGCCAGGTACTTGTCCCCCGCCGACGACGACTTGTCGGCGAACTGCGAGGCCATGAACAGGTGGCCCTGCGAGTAGAGGATCTCGGAGTAGTCCGGCGACATCGTGGTCTCCGCCGACCGCGCGGGACCGGTCGCCGGGTTCTCCAGCAGGGTCGTCTCCTTGAAGGAGCCGCCGTCGATGCTGACGATCTGGCCGCCCTTGTCGTACGGCGGGCGCTTGTACGCGATCACGTTGCCGTTGTCCATGCGCAGCGGCGTGATCGTGTAACCGTCGCCGGCGTCGGCGCGCTGGCCGGTCTGCTTGCCGGTGGCCAGGTCGAAGGCGACGATCTCGTTGGTCTGGCTGTACTCCTTGGTGCCGCTGTGCTCCTCGGTCGGGACGTACAGCCGGTCGTTGCCGACGGCGAGACCGGTGCAGCCTTCGATCTTGGTGATGCCGTCGCAGCGGGCCGCGTACTGCTTGCCCGGCGCCGAGATCCGGTTGATCAGCTTGCCGGTCTTGTTGTCGATGGAGTAGAAGTCCGAGATCTCGCTGCCGTCCCCGGCGCTGTCGCCCGCGTCGGCCGCCACGACCAGCGGGTTCGTCGACACGACGGAGGCGTACTCGATGCCCTTGGCCATCTTGTACTCCGAGATCACCTTCCCCGTCTGCGGGTCGATGGTCTGGATGTGCAGCAGGCGCTCGCCGTACTGACCGCACTTGAGCACCGCGACCAGCTTCTCGCCGCCGCCGTACCCGGCGTCGTAGCAGGTGTCGTCGGCCTTCGGGGCCCACAGCGGCTTGCCGCTGGAGACGTCGAACGCGGCGCCTCCCTGCAGGCCGCCCGCGGCGACCGTGCTCGCGCTGACGGTGACGTTGCTGAACGTGATCGTCCCGCCGGCGCCGTCACCGACCGACTTCGTCCACAGCTTCTTGCCTGCGTCCAGGTCGATCGCCGCGACCTGGCTGCATCCGGCCGACCTGTTCTTCGCCGGCATCTTGGGCTGGAAGAGGACGGCCGTGCGGTGGTCGTCGGTGGTGTGCTGGCTGACCGTGCAGACCGGGCCGGGCAGCCTGATCGTCCACTGCTTGGTGCCCTTGTCGAGGTCGTAGGCGCTGATCTGGGCGACGCCGCTCTTCACGTACACCTTGTCGGTCAGCCAGGAACCGGACACCACGGTGGTGTCGTCGACCTTGGGCGCCGGGAGCTTGTACAGCAGCTTGGAGGCGGTGTCGGCGGGCACCTTCTCCTCGCCCTTGCCGTCGACGCCGCCCTTGCCGGTGTCACCGCCGTCGCCGCCGCCGGTGCCGCCGCTGGAGTTCGCGGTCCGGTCCTTCTTGGCGTCGCCACCGGCGGACGCGAAGTACCAGATGCCGCCCACGACGAGCGCGAGCGCGGCGACCGCCGCGACGACGATCAGCGGCGTGTTGTTCTTCCGTCCGCCGGCCTGGGGGTGCGGCGGTACGGGCTGCTGCGGATAGCCGTAACCGGGCTGCTGGCCGTAGGGGTTGGGCTGCTGGCCGTACGGCGGCTGCGGCGTGGGGTAGCCGTAGCCGGGCTGCTGCGGAGGCTGGGGGGCCTGGGGGTAGCCGTAGCCGGGCTGCGGGGGCGGCTGCGGGGCGCCGTAGGGCGGCTGCTGCTGCGGCGGGGTCTGCGGGGCGCCGAAACCCGGCTGCTGCGGGGGTGTCTGCGGCGGCTGGGGCGGCTGCTGGCCCTGGGGCGGGCCGAAGCCGGGCTGCTGAGGGGGCTGGTTCGGCGGCTGGTTCGGCGGCGGGGGCGGGGGCTGGGTCATGGCGGGGTACCTCGGGGGCGGCGGCGGGGCGACGGGGACGTGGGGAGCCGTGGGACGGCGTCAGTTGCCGAAGGCGAGAATCAGCTTCCCCTTCGAGTCGTCATTGCCGGCCAGCCGGGTCGAGGAGAGGTAGAAGCGGCCGTCGACCCAGTCGTAGGCCTTGGAGTAGAAGCCGTTCTCCAGGTCGGCCGTGCCCGCCGGGTTGCGCAGCAGCTTCGCCGGCTTGTGGTCCGAGCCGCTCGTCGCGATCGACACGACCTCGCCGCCCGCGTCGTACGACGGCTCGACGTAGGCGATGAGCTTTCCGCCCTCCACCTTCATCGGCAGCATCGACTCGTCCGCGGTGGACTTCACGCGCCACTTCTCCTTGCCGTCGGCGAGGTCGATCGCGACGATCTCGTTCGGCCCGGTGGTCGCCTTGGTCGGCAGGTAGAGCGTGTTCGCGTCGGCCGCCACGCCCTCGCAGCCCTGCAGGTCGCGGTCGAGGATCTGCCAGCCGCACTGCGGGGCGAAGTTCTCGTCGAAGCCGACCTGGGAGCGGAAACGCCCCTTGGAGTCGAAGGAGGAGATGTTCCAGGCCTTCTTGTCCTCGTTCGTGCTGTAGACGACGAGCGGGTCGACGGAGTAGGTCCGCGAGACCGTCCAGCCCTTGTCGAACTTCTGCGTCCACCTGGCCTTGCCGGTCTTCGGGTCGAGCTCCTGGATCTCCTCGTGCTCGTTCGCCTCGGAGGCGTCGCAGGACGCGACGGAGACCAGCCTGGCGCCGCCCGCGAACGCGGTCGGGAAGCAGGAGCTGCCGTACTTCGTCTTCTCGAACAGCTTCTTGCCGCTGTCGACGTCGAAGCCCACCCCGGACTGGGCGCGGCCCGCCACCACCGTCTTGCCGGTGATGGACAGCGAGACGTTGATGGTGTTGTCGAACAGCGCGCCGTCGCCGAGCGTGCCGCTCCAGCCCTTCGCGCCGGTGTTCAGGTCGAGTTGCTGGAGCTTGTTGCACTTGGCGCGCTCGCCGGTGCCGCTCTCGTACGCCACCACGACCTTGTCGTCGGACGACTTCTGCGGGGTGACCGAACAGATCTTCTGCGGGAACGTCACCGGGCCCCAGGCGGTCGCGCCGTCGCCCACGCCGTAGGCGAAGACCTGCTTGTACGCCGCCTTCACCACCGTCTTGCCGGTGATCCACATGCCGGGGGCGTCGGCGCCCGAACCGGGCGTGTCCGGCGGCGACTTGTACCAGAGGACCTTCGCCTCGCCCGCCTGGCGGCCCGAGTTGAGGTCCTCGGGATCGGAACCCTTCGTGCCGCCGGAGCCGCCCGAGGTGCCGGACGCGGTGGGCTTGGGATCGTCGCTCTGCCCGGCGACCGGCTTCTTGCCGTCGTCCCCACCGCGGGTCACCGCGTACGCGACTCCGCCGATGACGGCCAGGGCGGCGACGGCCGCCACCGCGATCAGCGCCGGCCTGCCCTTGGAGGACTTGGGGCCGCCCGGGGTGCCGGGCCCGCCCGGGTACTGGGGCTGCGGCGGGTAGCCGTAGCCGGGCTGCGCTCCGTACGGGCCGGGCGGCTGCGGCTGGCCGTAGGGGCCGGGCTGACCGTACGGACCCGGCTGCTGCGGCTGACCGTAGGGACCGGGCTGACCGTACGGACCCGGCTGCTGGGGTGGCTGCGCGGGCGGCTGAGGGGGCTGCGGAGGCTGGGGGTGGCCGTAACCGGGCTGCGGAGGCGGCGGGCTCTGCGGAGGCTGCGGGGACCCGAATCCGCCCTGGGGCGGCGGGTCCTGCGGCGGTCCGAAGCCACCCTGCGGCGGCTGTGTCATCAGCGCTTTCCCCCGTTCGATCACTGATTTCCAGCCACGCCCCGAGGCGCGTGATGAGCCGGAGTCGTACTCAGAGAGTTCTCAGACGGCTCTTTCTATCACTCGGCACCGACAACGCACCGGGCCGGTTCGTCCGCTGTTCCCAAGGGACGACCGGCCCGTGATACCGCCGTTACGCCTTCACACGTGCTTCACGCGTCCTCGGCGAGTTCGAGCCAGCGCAGCTCCAGTTCCTCCCGCTGCCCGGCCAAATCCCGCAGCTCCGCGTCCAGTTCGGCCACCTTCGCGAAGTCCGTGGCGTTCTCGGCGATCTGGGCGTGCAGCTTGGCCTCCCGCTCGGAGACCTTGTCCAACTGCCGCTCGATCTTCTGCAGTTCCTTCTTCGCCACGCGCTGGTCCGCGGAGCTCCTCTCGGCGACGGGCTTGTCCGCGACCGGGGCGGCCGCGGCGACCGCCTCCTCCATCCGCCGGCGCCGCTCCAGGTACTCGTCGATGCCGCGCGGCAGCATCCGCAGCGTGGCGTCGCCCAGCAGCGCGAAGACGCGGTCGGTGGTGCGCTCGACGAAGAACCGGTCGTGGGAGATGACGATCATCGAGCCGGGCCAGCCGTCGAGGAGGTCCTCCAGCTGGGTCAGGGTCTCGATGTCGAGGTCGTTGGTGGGCTCGTCGAGGAAGAGGACGTTGGGCTCGTCCATGAGCAGGCGCAGCAGCTGGAGGCGGCGGCGCTCACCGCCGGAGAGATCGCCGACCGGCGTCCACTGCTTCTCCTTGTTGAAGCCGAACGTCTCGCACAGCTGCCCGGCGGTCATCTCGCGTCCCTTGCCGAGGTCGACGCGCTCGCGCACCTGCTGGACGGCCTCCAGCACCCGCAGGTTCGGGTTCAGCTCGGTGACCTCCTGGGAGAGGTAGGCGAGCTTGACCGTCTTCCCGACGGCGATCCGGCCGCCGACCGGCTGCGTCTCGCCCTCGCTGCGGGCCGCCTCCGCCATCGCCCGCAGCAGGGAGGTCTTGCCTGCGCCGTTCACGCCGACCAGGCCGACGCGGTCGCCGGGGCCGAGCTGCCAGGTGACGTGCTTGAGCAGCACCTTGGGGCCGGCCTGGACGGTCACGTCCTCCAGGTCGAAGACCGTCTTGCCGAGCCGCGAGGAGGCGAACTTCATCAGCTCGGAGCTGTCCCGGGGCGGCGGCACGTCCTTGATCAGCTCGTTGGCGGCCTCGACGCGGAAGCGCGGCTTGGACGTACGCGCGGGCGCCCCGCGGCGCAGCCAGGCCAGCTCCTTGCGGACCAGGTTCTGCCGCTTGACCTCCTCGGTGGCGGCGATGCGCTCACGCTCGGCGCGCGCGAAGACGTAGTCGGAGTAACCGCCCTCGTACTCGTAGACGTCGCCCTTCTGCACGTCCCACATGCGCGTGCACACCTGGTCCAGGAACCAGCGGTCGTGCGTGACGCAGACCAGCGCGGAGCGGCGCTCGCGCAGGTGGCGGGCGAGCCACGAGATGCCCTCGACGTCGAGGTGGTTGGTCGGCTCGTCGAGGACGATCAGGTCCTGTTCCTCGATGAGCAGCTTGGCGAGGGCGATACGGCGCCGCTCACCGCCGGACAGGGGCGCGATGACGGTGTCGAGACCCTGGGGGAAACCGGGCAGATCCAGCCCGCCGAACAGTCCGGTGAGCACGTCCCGGATCTTGGAGTTGCCCGCCCACTCGTGGTCGGCCATGTCCCGGATGACCTCGTGCCGCACGGTGGCGTTCGGGTCCAGGGAGTCGTGCTGGGTGAGCACCCCCAGGCGCAGCCCTCCGGAGTGGGTGACGCGCCCGGTGTCGGCCTCCTCGAGCTTGGCCAGCATGCGGATGAGCGTGGTCTTGCCGTCCCCGTTGCGTCCCACGACCCCGATCCGGTCGCCTTCGGAGACGCCGAGGGAGACGCCGTCGAGGAGGGCACGAGTGCCGTACACCTTGCTGACGTTCTCGACATTGACCAGATTGACGGCCATTTCTCTCCTGCCCGGGGGGATCGATCAGCCTCCCAGCGTAATGCGCACCGGTGGCCGACCGATCCCCGCGCAGGTCAGATCCCCTCGCGGATGTGCCGTTACGCCGGCGTGCCCCCGAGCACCGTCGCGCCCGGCGCCGGAGCCGTCGTCGTACGCACCGTGCGGCAGGTGCCCGAGGCCTCCAGTGCCTCCGCCACCTTCACCGCCGACCGCGCGTCCCGGGCGAGGAACGCCGTCGTCGGCCCCGATCCGGAGACGAGCGCGGCGAGGGCGCCGGCGGCGCGGCCCGTGGCCAGCGTGTCGGCGAGCTCCGGGAAGAGCGAGAGGGCGGCGGGCTGCAGGTCGTTGGAGACGGCGGCGGCGAGCGCGTCGGCGTCGCCCTTCGCGAGGGCGTCGAGCAGCTCCTGCGAGGCGACCGGCTCGGGGACGTCGAGGTCTGCCGTGAGCCGGTCGAACTCCCGGAACACGGCCGGCGTCGACAGCCCCCGCCCGGCCATCGCGAACACCCAGTGGAAGGTGCCGCCCACCTCCAGCGCGGTCAGCTGTTCGCCGCGCCCGGTGCCCAGCGCCGCGCCGCCGACCAGGCTGAACGGCACGTCACTGCCCAACTCGGCGCAGATGGCGAGCAGTTCGGCCCGCGAGGCGCCCGCACTCCACAGCGCGTCGCAGGCCAGCAGCGCGCCCGCGCCGTCCGCGCTGCCGCCCGCCATGCCGCCGGCGACCGGGATGTCCTTGGCGATGTGGATGTGCACGGCCGGCTCGATGCCCCGCCGTTCGGCGAGCGCGAGCGCGGCCCGCGCGGCGAGGTTCGTACGGTCCAGGGGGACCTGGTCGGCGTCGGCGCCCTCGCAGGTGACGCGCAGCTCCTCGGCCGGCGTCACGGTCACCTCGTCGTAGAGGCCGACCGCGAGGAAGACGTTGGCCAGGTCGTGGAAGCCGTCGGGCCGGGCGGCGCCCACCGCGAGCTGCACGTTGACCTTGGCGGGGACGCGGACGGTGACGCTCACTGGGAACGGGGCTCCTCGTGCTCGACGGGCTCGGTGGCGCCGGCCCGCTTGTTCTCTGCGATGCGCGCGAACTCCTCGACGGTGAGCGCCTCGCCGCGCGCCTGCGGCGACACCCCGGCGGCGACCAGGGCCGCCTCCGCCGCCGGGGCCGAACCGGCCCATCCGGCGAGCGCGGCCCGCAGCGTCTTGCGGCGCTGCGCGAAGGCGGCGTCGACCACGGCGAACACCTCGGCCTTGGAGGCGGTGGTCGCGACCGGCTCGGTGCGCCGGGTGAGCGCCACGAGACCGCTGTCGACGTTCGGCGCCGGCCAGAAGACGTTCCGTCCGATCGCCCCGGCCCGCTTGACCTCGGCGTACCAGTTGGCCTTCACGGACGGCACGCCGTACACCTTCGACCCGGGCCCGGCGGCGAGGCGGTCGGCGACCTCCGACTGGACCATGACCAGGGTGCGTTCGATGGTCGGGAAGGTGTCGAGCATGTGCAGCAGGACCGGTACGGCGACGTTGTACGGCAGGTTCGCCACCAGCGCGGTCGGCGGCGGGCCGGGCAGCTCGCTCACCTGCATCGCGTCGGAGTGGACCAGCGCGAAACGCCCGGCGCGCTCCGGCATGCGGGCCGCGACGGTCGCCGGCAGCGCGGCGGCCAGTACGTCGTCGATCTCCACGGCGGTGACGTGCTCGGCGGCCTCCAGCAGCGCGAGCGTGAGCGAGCCGAGCCCGGGGCCGACCTCCACCACCACGTCGTCGGGGCGGACTTCGGCGGTGCGGACGATACGGCGGACCGTGTTCGCGTCGATCACGAAGTTCTGGCCGCGCTGCTTGGTGGGACGCACACCGAGGGCGGCCGCGAGTTCGCGTACGTCGGCGGGCCCGAGGAGGGCGTCTGGGGCGGGGCTGCTGCTCACGGGGACAAGGGTACGGGGGTGTCGCCCCGCCCCCGTCCGCGCGGCTCACCCGTGCAGGCGCGTCCCGCAGTGCGGCCAGGGGCTCGCCCCGCGCCGCACGTACAGCTTCTTCGCCCGGAGCGTCTGCTCCTCCGCCGTCGCGTCCTGCGGCCGCCCGCTGCCGCCGAGGCTGTGCCAGGTGTGGGTGTCGAACTGGTACAGGCCCCCGTACGTCCCCGAAGGGTCGACCGCGTCCGGCCTGCCGCCCGACTCGCACGCCGCCAGCCCGTGCCAGTTCAGGCCGTCCGCGCCGTGCACGGACGTCGGCAGGGGCTTGGTGCCGACCCGCACGATCTGTCTGCGCGGCTCGCGCACCACGTCGGAGTCGGTCCTGCGCGGCTTCTGCCGGACGCCGTTGACGGTCCGCAGGGCGTAGGTGTCGCGTCGCAGGCCCGGCTGCCCGGTCTGCTCGACGACCTCCGTCCCCTTGAACAGCGTGGGGTCGTTCCTGCGTTCCGTCTCGAACGGGATCGGCTCCTCGCGGACCTCCTCGCTGCCGGTCACGCGCAGCACGGTCACGGTCTGTCCGTCGCGCGGGAAGCTGTCGCCCGGGACGGACGTGGTGTCCTCGCCGCGCAGGGTGACACCGGCCTCCTCGACCGCCTCGCGCACGGTCGCCGCGTTCGTGCGCACGGTGCGGGCGCGGCCGTCGGCCATGATCGTCACGGAGCGTTCGGTGCGGACGTCGAGGGCGAGGCCGGCGCGTCCGATGGGCTGGGAGCGCGAGACGGACATGTACGCGCCCTCCGCGCGCACGCCCAGTTGGTCGAGCGCCCCTTGCACAGTGTTCGCCGTGGTCCACACCTCGCGCCGGTGTCCGTCGAGCGTGAGCCGCACGGGGCGCCCGTAGTGCACCGCCACCTCGTCGCCGCTGGCGAGCGCCGTGCCGGGGGCGGGCGCGACCACGTCGTGCTCCCCCACGGCGACGCCCTCCTGCGCGAGGAGTTCCGTCACGTCGTCCGCGAAGGTGTGCAGGGTGCGCGGTTTGCCGTCGACGCTCAGCTCGATCGCCTTGTCGTTGGCGACGAACGCGGAGGTTCCGCCGGCGAGGAAGGCGACGACCAGCGCCTGGGGCAGCAGGCGGCGCACGGAGTCGTTCGGGCGCTCGGCGTACCGCACTTTGCGCCGGCGCGAACCGCGCCCGCTCGCCACGGCGCGCGCGGCCTCGTCGGGCGCCCCCTCGTTCACCACGCGCCCCGTCTGGCGCGGCAGCGCCGCCTCGTAGGGCTCGCGCGGCGCGTCGGCACCCTGTCCGTACGCCTCGTACGCCCCGTACGTCTCGTACGCAGGCGCGTACGGATCGCCGTACGCCCCGAGCGCACCGGACACCACCGGCGCCTCCGGCACCACGTGCGCCGCCGGAAGGGTCCGCGCGCTGTGCAGGTCGAAACCACGGTCACGGAAACCGCCGTCGCCGAACCCGCCGTCCAGCCCGCCGTCACCGAAGCCGTCGTCGAAACGGTCGTCGAAGCCGTCGCCGAAGCAGTCGTACCCCGGCGACGGCGGGTACGCCTCGGCCGGCGCGGCCGGGCCGTACTCCTCATACGTCTCGTACTGCGAGTTGCTCACGCCGACACGCTCCAGGGGCCGTTGGGTCCAGAGGGGTCCGGATCGGGCCAACAGAACCTAGCGGAGCGACCGTCACTCTCCAAAGCGACGCGGCTACGCACAGTCGTGCGTTATGGGTCAGTAATCGAAGGCGCGGGCGGTGTTCGCGGCGAGTGCCGTCGCCAGGACGTCCTCGTCGACGCCCCGGACGGCGGCCATGGCGCGCACCGTGACCGGAATGAGATACGGGGCGTTGGGCCGTCCGCGGTACGGCACCGGGGTGAGGAAGGGCGCGTCGGTCTCCACCAGCAGCAGCTCCGCCGGGGCCACCGCCACGGCGTCCCGCAGGTTCTGGGCGTTCTTGAAGGTGACGTTGCCGGCGAAGGACATGAAGTAGCCGGCGCGGGCGCACGTCTGCGCCATCTCGGCGTCGCCGGAGTAGCAGTGGAAGACGGTGCGCTCGGGGGCGCCCTCCTCCTTCAGCACGCGCAGTACGTCCGCGTGGGCGTCGCGGTCGTGGATGACGAGCGCCTTGCCGTGCCGCTTGGCGATCTCGATGTGGGCGCGGAACGAGCGCTCCTGCGCCTCCTTGCCCTCAGGGCCGGTGCGGAAGTAGTCGAGGCCGGTCTCGCCGACGCCCTTGACGTGGGGGAGCGCGGCCAGGCGGTCGATCTCGGCGAGCGCCTCGTCGAGCGCCGTGGCGCCCCCCGGTTCGCGCGCGCCCTGCCGGGACCAGCCGTCGGGGTCGCCGTGCACGATGCGCGGCGCCTCGTTCGGGTGGAGGGCGACGGCGGCGTGGACGGCGTCGTGGGCCGCTGCGGTCTCGGCGGCCCAGCGCGAGCCGCGTACGTCGCAGCCGACCTGGACGACGGTGGTCACGCCCACCGACGCGGCCTTGGCGAGCCCCTCCTCCACCGTGCCGGACTGCATGTCGAGGTGGGTGTGGGAGTCGGCGACGGGCACCCGGAGGGGCGCCGGGAGCGGCGGTGCGCTCTTGTCACCGGTCTTCGCGCTGGAGGAAGGCATGCCCCGATCCTACGAAAGGGGCATGCCGTCCCGGCCCGGGGAGCTGTCAGCTCGCCTTGCGCTGAAAGGGGTGCAGGAGATCGGACAGATGCCAGTGGTGGTGCTCCTTCGGCTCCACGCCGTCGGCGGCCGTCTCCGGCGCCTCCACGGGCCCGGCCTGCGGGGCGGTGGGCCGATGGGAGCGGTGCGCCGCGTCGTGCGCCGCGGAGACCCGCCCGGGCCCCATGATCCGCACGACGTGGGCGTCGCAGTTCTGGCAGGTCGGCCTGGACAGCGGGGAGGGGACGATCCTTTCGTTCGCCACGTACATCACGAACTCGTGGCCGTCGGCGTCCGTGTGGTGCTCTATCTCGTACGACTGCTCCCAGCCGTGCCCGCAGCGCATGCAGGCGAAGGAGTACGACTCGTGGACGACCGCGGTGGCCGCGCCGCGCAGGGCGGTCCGTCCTTCGATCTCGCTCATGCCAGCTCCTCTTGTCCGCTGGACAAAGGGACGGGTGCGTCCCTTCACCCAGTGGACGCTTCCGGCGGCGTGAGCGCAGCAGGCCTGTCGAGTGTTGGATCCGATTTGGATTTTCCTTGCCATACCACCCCCACTCGGCCCCTTGGGGCTTTGCTTTTCACGACAGCCCTTTGCCTGTCCGTGGGGCGCTCGCTCAGGCGAGATGCGCCCTGCTCAGAGGGGGTGTGGCGCAGTTCACGAAAGCCTCACGAACCACTCACCGAAGCGGCGTTCTTCGCGGCCACAACCGCGTCGAAGACCTCCCGTTTGGGCAGCCCGGCCTGGGCCGCGACGGCCGCGATCGCCTCCTTGCGGCGCTCCCCGGCCTCCTCGCGCAGGCGCACACGGCGCACGAGCTCCTCCGCGCTCACGTCCTGCGCGCCCCGCTCGGGCGCCCCCTCCACGACCACCGTGATCTCACCGCGCACCCCCGCGGCCGCCCACTCCGCGAGCTCCGCCAGCGGGCCGCGCCTGACCTCCTCGTACGTCTTGGTCAGTTCCCGGCACACGGCAGCCCGCCGGTCGGCGCCGAACGCCTCGGCCATCGCGGCGAGCGTGTCGTCGAGCCGGTGCGGGGCCTCGAAGTACACGAGCGTGCGCCGCTCCTCGGCGACCTCCTTCAGCCGCGTCAGCCGCTCCCCCGCCTTACGCGGCAGGAACCCCTCGAAGCAGAACCGGTCCACGGGCAGCCCCGACAGGGCGAGCGCGGTGAGCACGGCGGACGGGCCCGGCACAGCGGTGACCCGGATGTCCTTCTCGACGGCGGCGGCGACCAGCCGGTAGCCGGGGTCGGACACCGAGGGCATGCCGGCGTCGGTGACGAGCAGCACGCGCGCCCCGTTGACCAGCTCCTCGACCAGCTCCGGTGTGCGGGCGGACTCGTTGCCCTCGAAGTACGACACCACGCGGCCCTTGGGGGTGACGCCCAGCGCCTGGGTCAGCCGCCTGAGCCGCCGGGTGTCCTCGGCGGCGACGAGGTCGGCCCCGGCGAGTTCCTGGGCCAGTCGCGGGGGCGCGTCCGCGATGTCGCCGATGGGGGTGCCTGCGAGTACGAGGATTCCGGTCACGCCCCCATCCTCCCAGGGAGCGACGGAAGCGAACGCATTCGAACCCTTACCTGCCATGCACGGGACTCACACAGAACCGTTCCCTACGATGGCGCGGTGACCAGTACCGCGTCCTCCCCGGACACCCGGCAAGGCCAGACCCCCGAAGACGAGCGGCCGGCCTGGCAGCTGCGGCTGCGCCGTTTCGGATACTCGGCCGGGTACAGAAGCGACGTCCGTGAGCGTCTGGTGCCGCCGTTCGTCGAACCGAGCCCGCGGCTGTGGCAGGTGCTGGGCGTGCGGCCGGCGCTCGCCGGGCGCATCGCGCGCTGGTCGGGCTGGGGCGGCCCGCTGCTGGTGACGCTGCTGGCGGGCGTCATGCGGTTCTGGCACCTGGGCAGCCCGAACGCGGTGATATTCGACGAGACGTACTACGCCAAGGACGCCTGGGCGATCGTCCACCGCGGCTTCGAGGTCAACTGGGACAAGAACGCCAACGACCTGATCATCTCCTCCCACGGACACGTGAAGATCCCGACGGACGCGGCCTATGTCGTGCATCCGCCGGTCGGCAAGTACGTGATCGGGCTGGGCGAGACGATGTTCGGGTTCAACCCGTTCGGCTGGCGTTTCATGACCGCCGTGCTCGGCACGCTGTCGGTGCTGATGCTGTGCCGTATCGGCCGCCGGATCTTCCGCTCCACCTTCCTCGGCTGCCTGGCCGGCGCGCTGATGGCGGTGGACGGGCTGCACTTCGTGATGAGCCGCACCGCGCTGCTCGACGGCGTGCTGATGTTCTTCGTGCTGGCCGCGTTCGGCTGCCTGGTGCTCGACCGGGACCGGGCGCGCGCCAGACTCGCGGCCGCCCTCCCGGTGGGCCCGGACGGTCAGGCGCGGCCCGACGCGCACGTCGCCGAGTCCACCTGGCTGGGTCTGCGCCCCTGGCGGTGGGCGGCGGCCGTGCTGCTGGGGCTGGCGATCGGCACGAAGTGGAACGGCCTGTACTTCCTGGCCGCGTTCGCCCTGATGGCCGCGCTGTGGGACGTCGGGGCGCGCAGGACGGCGGGCGCCCGCCACCGGATCTCGCTGATCTGGGCGGCCGAGTCGATCGTCTCGTGGGTGGTGATGTCCGTCATCGCCGTCACCGTCTACCTGCTCTCCTGGATCCGCTGGATCCTCTCCCCCGCGGACGGCTCCGGCGGCTACTTCCGCAGCTGGGCCGCGACCGACGGCCGGGGCGGCAGCTGGACCTTCCTGCCGGACTGGCTGCGCAGCCTGTGGCACTACGAGCACGAGGTCTACGAGTTCCACATCGGCCTGTCCTCGCCGCACACGTACATGTCCAACCCGTGGAGCTGGATCGTCGACGGCCGCCCGGTGTCGTACTTCTACGAGTCCCCCTCGCCCGGCGCGGACGGCTGCGCCGCCGACGCGGGCCAGAAGTGTGCCCGGGAGGTCCTCGCGATCGGCACGCCGCTGCTGTGGTGGGTGGCCTGCTTCGCGGTCCTGTACGTCCTGTGGCGCTGGCTGTTCCGCCGCGACTGGCGGGCCGGTGCCATCGCCTGCGGTGTGGCGGCCGGCTATCTGCCCTGGTTCATGTACCAGGAACGGACGATCTTCTTCTTCTACGCCGTCGTCTTCGTGCCGTTCCTGTGCCTGGCGGTGGCGATGCTGCTGGGCGCGGTCATCGGCCCGCCGGGCTCCAGTGACACGCGGCGGGTGGCCGGAGCGACGGGCGCGGGCGTCCTGGTGCTGCTGATCGCCTGGAACTTCATCTACTTCTGGCCCCTGTACACCGGCACCGCGATCCCGATCGACAACTGGCGTTCACGTATGTGGCTGGACACCTGGGTGTAGCCGGTTTTCGTCCCCACATGGGCAACTTCCCTCACGCCCGCCTCTCCCGCCGCCTACAGTGCGGAGGATCGATGTACGGGGAACGGGGAGAGAGATGGCCAAGGGGGTCAAGGTCGCCGTCATAGGCAGCGTGTTCGCCGTGATGGTGGGCGGCGCCGGGTACGGCGCCTTCAACATCGTGTCGGCGCTGAACGGTGACGGCGACGGCGGAGCGGCGTCCGTGAAGACGGGGCCGCCGAGCAAGGACGAGATCAAGCAGACGTCGGCGAAGTTCCTGGCCGCCTGGTCGAAGGGGGACGCGGCCCGGGCGGCCACGTACACGAACGACGACGCCGGCGCCGAGCCGCTGCTGACGGCCTACGGCGAGAGCGCGCACATCAAGGACGTGAAGATCACCCCGGGCGCGGCGAGCGGGGCGACGGTGCCCTTCACGGTCAGGGCGACGGTGTCGTACGAGGGCAAGTCCAAGCCGTTGACGTACAAGAGCGAGTTGACGGTGGTGCGGGGCCGGACCACCGGGCGGGCGCTGGTCGACTGGCGGCCCTCGGTCGTCCATCCGCAGCTCAAGACCGGCGACACGCTGGTCACCGGCGAGTCGGCGAGCCCGGAGATCGAGGCCGTGGACCGCAACGGGGCCGTGCTGACCAAGGAGAAGTACCCCTCGCTCGGGCCCGTCATCGACACCCTGCGCCAGCGCTACGGCGACAAGGCGGGCGGCACGCCCGGCATCGAGCTGGCCGTCCACCACCAGGCGGAGGGGGTGGCCGACACCACGCTGGTGACCCTCGCCAAGGGCAGGGCGGGCAGGCTGCGGACCACGATCAGCGCGAGTGCGCAGGCGGCGGCCGAGACGGCGGTGAAGAAGTTCGACCAGTCGTCGGTGGTGGCCGTCAAGCCCAGTACCGGTGAGGTGCTGGCGGTGGCCAACAACCGCAAGGACCAGTTCAACGCGGCGTTCGAGGGCGAGGTCGCGCCCGGCTCCACGATGAAGATCATCACTGCGGCGATGCTCATCGACAACGGCGTGACCTCGATGAACGGCCCGGCGCCCTGTCCGCCGAGCGCCACCTGGCAGAGCCAGACCTTCACCAACCTCAAGAACATGCAGCCCAACGAGAAGGCCACGCTCGCCAACAGCTTCCTGCGTTCCTGCAACACCGCCTTCATCAAGCTCATCGACGAGAAGCCGCTCACCGACTCCTCGCTCACGCAGGAGGCCGAGGACCGCTTCGGACTCGGCCGGGACAACTGGAAGACCGGCATCACCTCCTTCGACGGCAAGGTGCCCACGGTCAGCGGCCCGGACCGCGCCGCCAACGCCATCGGCCAGGGCCAGGTGCAGATGAGCCCGCTGAACATGGCGTCGGTGACCGCGACCGCCATCACCGGCAGCTTCCGCCAGCCGTACCTGGTCTCGCCGAACCTGGACGACCGCGAACTGGCCACCGCGAAGGGCCTGTCCGCGAGCACCTCCGGCCAGCTGAGGCAGATGATGCGGCTCACCGCAACCCAGGGGACGGCGATGAACGCCATGGCCGGATTGCGCGGTGACATCGGCGCCAAGACCGGTTCCGCGGAGGTCGACGGGCAGACCGTGTCCAACAGCTGGTTCACCGGGTTCCGCAACGACATGGCGGCCGCGGCCATGACCGAGGAGGGCGGCCACGGCGGCACCGCGGCGGGCCCGATTGTCGCAGCTGTGCTACGGACGGCGGGCTGAAGTTTCCGCTCCGCTTCGGGACTCTAGGCTGTTGGCGTCGTTGGGATGGATGAGGGCAACGGGGACCCTGGGGAAGCAGCGGAGGAACGGGAACTGTGGGCAACAGAAGGCGCGTCGCCGAGCGACGGAAGACCAGGCCCGCCGTCATCGGCGGGATGATCGCCGTGGTCGTCGGCGGCGCCGGCCTCGGCGCCTACGCGCTGTACGGCCACGGGGCCTCGGCCGAGGACGGGGCGTCCTCGACGTCCGCGTCCTCGGGCGACCACAAGCACGTCAAGACCGGCCCGTTGTCGGCGACCGAGGTGCGGACCGCGGCCACGGAGTTCCTGACGTCCTGGAAGTCGGGCAAGGCCGACCGGGCGGCCGCCGTCACGAACGACCCGACGGCGGCCACCGCCCTGCTCACCGGCTACACCAAGGACGCCCACATCACGGGCGTCACCCTCACGCCGGGCACCCGCACCGGCGACAAGGTCCCCTTCTCCGTCAAGGGCACGGTCGCGTACAAGGGCATCAGCAAGCCGCTGGCGTACGCCAGTTCGCTGACGGTCGTACGCGACAAGGAGACCGGCAAGCCGCTGGTCGACTGGCACTCCTCCGTCGTCCACCCGGACCTGAAGGACGGCGACACCCTGGTCACCGGCGAGGCGGGGACGCCTCCGGTCAGGGCCTACGACCGTGACGGCGGCGAGCTGACGACCGCCGAGTACCCGTCGCTGGGCCCGGTCCTGGACGGCCTGCGCGAGAAGTACGGCAAGATCGCCGGCGGAAAGGCGGGCATCGAGCTCGACGTCGTGCGCGGCAAGGCCTCCCAGAAGGCCAAGCTGTCCGACAAGAGCCTGCTGACGCTGACCAAGGGCACCCCGGGCAAGGTGAAGACGACGCTGAGCCCCACCTTCCAGGCGGCGGCCGAGCGGCAGGTCGCCGCGAAGGACCGGTCCTCGGTCGTGGTCGTGCGCCCGTCGACGGGCGAGATCCTGGCCGTGGCGAACCACAACCCCGGCTTCAACACGGCTTTCCAGGGCTCCCTGGCGCCGGGCTCCACGATGAAGATCGTGACGTCGACGATGCTGTTCGAGAAGAAGCTCGTCAAGCCGGACCAGTCGCACCCCTGCCCCAAGACGTACAAGCTCGCGGGCTGGACCTTCCACAACGACGACAACTCGGAGATCAAGCAGGGCAGCTTCAAGCTGGCCTTCGGCGCCTCCTGCAACAACGCCTTCATCAACTTCGCGCCGAAGCTGTCCGACAGCGACCTGACGACGGAGGCCCAGCAGGTCTACGGCCTCGGTATGAACAACTGGGCCATCGGCGTCCCGACCTTCGACGGCTCGATCCCGGTGCAGAGCGGTGCGCAGATGGGTGCCTCGCTGATCGGCCAGGGCGGGGTGCGCATGAACCCGCTGAACATGGCGTCGGTCTCGGCGACCGTGGAGTCGGGCGTCTTCCGCCAGCCGTACCTGGTCTCCCCCGACGTCGACCACCGCACTCTGGCGAAGGCGTCCCGGACGATGTCCTCGCAGACGCAGACCTGGCTGAAGGAGGTCATGCGGTACACGGCGGGCTACGGTACGGCGGCCAAGGCGATGTCCGGCCTGAGCGGTGACGCGGGCGCGAAGACGGGCTCGGCCGAGGTGGACGGCCAGAAGAAGCCGAACGGCTGGTTCACCGCCTACCGGGGCGACCTCGCGGCGGCGGGGGTGGTCCAGGCGGGCGGTCACGGCGGTGACACGGCCGGTCCGATCGTGGCGGCGCTGCTGAAGATGGGCTGAGCGACGGCGTCCGGGCGCCGCCTGCGCGGGCGGGCGGTGCCGGTCAGCGGCTGACGGGTGCCGCCGCCATGTAGGTGCGGCGCAGGAACCTGAGCAGGGCCTTCGTCTCGAACTGCACCACCGAGACGCCCTGTGGGGAGTGGAACTCGACGACCGCCTGCACGCGGCCGCACGGCCATACGCGGACCTGTCCGGTGCCGGCCGGGGCACGCAGGCCCTGTTCGAGGAGCGAGCGGGAGCAGGTCCATTCGGGGGTGCCCGGGAGGGCGAAGCGCACCGAACGCGGGTCGGCCTCCGGGTCGTAGCGCAGGATGACGGGGACCGCTTCGTCGACCGGTATCGCGTCGTCGGAGACGATGTGGGCTCGCGCGTACTGTTCGACTACAGACATCGTGACGGGCCTCTCACGCTGCGTGACCTGTGTGGAATATGTGCGTCCACCCCCTTCCAATGTCCCATATTTTCCCGTTCATGCCTCTTGACGAATGAGCAGCGACCCGACATACGACTAACTCGCTCTTGCAAGAGGTTCGCAACAAGGCATTATCATCGAACGGTGCATGTGCCTGACGGATTCATCAACGCGCCCACCTCGGCCGCGACCGGCGTGGTCGCCGCTGCCGCCGTCGCCGTGAGCCTGCGCGGCGCGCGACGCGAACTGGACGAGAGAACAGCCCCGTTGGCCGGTCTGGTGGCGGCGTTCATCTTCGCGGTGCAGATGCTCAACTTCCCCGTCGCGGCCGGTACGAGCGGGCACCTGCTGGGCGGGGCGCTGGCGGCGATCCTCGTCGGCCCCTACACCGGTGTGCTCTGCGTCTCCGTGGTCCTGCTCATGCAGGGGATCCTCTTCGCGGACGGCGGGCTGACCGCGCTCGGCGTCAACATCACGGACATGGCGATCGTCACGACGGTCGTCTCGTACGCCGTCTTCCGCGTCCTGGTGAAGGTGCTGCCGCGCGGGCGGCGTTCGGTCACCGTCGCCTCCTTCGCCGCCGCGCTCCTGTCGGTGCCGGCCGCGGCGGTGGCGTTCACCCTCATCTACGCCGTCGGCGGGACGACCGACGTCTCCCTCGGCGAGGTCGCCACCGCGATGATCGGCGTGCATGTGCTCATCGGGCTCGGGGAGGCGGTGATCACGGCGCTGACGGTGGGCGCGGTGATCTCCGTGCGCCCGGATCTCGTGCACGGCGCGCGCGGCCTGCGACAGCGCCTGAAGCTGCGCGTGAACGGCGCGCTCGTGGATGTACCGGCCCCCGACGGGGCGCGCACGGCGCCCGTCGCGGCGCGCACCTCCCGCCGCACGCTGTGGATCACCGGTCTCGCGACCTCCCTCGTCCTGGCGGGCTTCGTCAGCTTCTACGCCTCCTCCAGCCCCGACGGACTGGAGAAGGTCGCGCATGACAAGGGCATCGACCAGAAGGCCCAGCGGCACACCTCGGCCGGCTCCCCGCTGGCCGACTACGGCGTCAAGGACGTCGAGGACGCCCGCCTGTCCGGGGGGCTGGCGGGCGTGATCGGCGTCGGCGTGACGGTGGTCGCGGGGAGCGCGGTGTTCTGGGTCGTGCGCCGCCGGCGTACGCCGGACGTCTCACCGACGAGCACGAGCGCCGTCTGACATGGGCGCGGGACACGCACACCGGCTCTACCGGCACGGGCACTCCCCCGTGCACGCCCTGCCGCCGCACACCAAGCTCGCCGCCGCCTTCGCGTTCGTCGTGGTCGTCGTCTCGACCCCGCGGGAGGCGATGTGGGCCTTCGGCCTGTACGCCGTCCTCCTGGGTGCCGTCGCGCACCACGCGCGCGTGCCGGCCGGCTTCGTCCTCAAGCGGCTGCTGATCGAGGTGCCGTTCGTGGCGTTCGCGGTGCTGATGCCGTTCGTGGCGGAGGGCGAGCGGGTGGACGTCCTGGGGGTGTCCCTGAGCGTCAACGGCCTGTGGGGCGCGTGGAACGTGCTCGCCAAGGGCACGCTCGGCGTGGCCACGTCGGTCCTGCTGGCCTCCACCACCGAGCTGCGCGAACTGCTGCTGGGCCTGCAGCGGTTGAAGCTCCCGCCGCTCCTCGTCCAGATCGCCTCCTTCATGATCCGCTACGGCGACGTCATCACCGACGAGATGCGGCGCATGCGGATCGCGCGGGAGTCGCGCGGGTTCGAGGCGCGGGGCGTGCGGCACTGGGGGGTGCTCGCGAAGAGCGCGGGCGCCCTGTTCATCCGCTCCTACGAGCGCGGGGAGCGCGTGCACCTGGCCATGGTCAGCCGCGGATACGCCGGTTCGATGCCGGTCATCGACGAGGTGACCGCGTCCCGGACGCAGTGGTCGCACGCCCTCGCCCTCCCCTTCGCCGCCCTTGTCGTCTGCCTGCTGGGATGGACCCTGTGACTGTCGAGACGCCCTCTCTGGAAGTGGCCGGACTGGCCTTCGCCTACCCCGACGGCCACCAGGCGCTGTTCGGCGTGGACTTCCGCGTCGAGCGCGGCGAACGGGTCGCGCTGCTCGGCCCGAACGGCGCGGGCAAGACGACGCTCGTGCTCCACCTCAACGGCATCCTGACCGGCGGCGCGGGAACGGTGACCGTCGCCGGGCTGCCCGTCGGCAAGCGGCACATGGCGGAGATCCGGCGCCGGGTCGGGATCGTCTTCCAGGACCCGGACGACCAGCTGTTCATGCCGACCGTGCGCGAGGACGTGGCGTTCGGGCCGGCGGCGGCCGGGCTCAGGGGCGGCGCGGACCTGGAGGAGCGGGTCGACCGGGCGCTCGCGCTGGTCGGCATGGCGGAGTTCAAGGACCGTCCCCCGCACCACCTCTCCTTCGGACAGCGGCGCCGCGTGGCCGTCGCCACGGTCCTCGCCATGGAGCCGGAGATCCTCGTCCTGGACGAGCCCTCCTCCAACCTCGACCCGGCGTCGCGCCGCGAACTGGCCGACATCCTGCGCGCCCTGGACGTGACGGTCCTGATGGTCACCCACGACCTGCCCTACGCCCTGGAACTGTGCCCGCGCTCCCTGATCCTCAGCGAGGGCGTGATCGCCGCGGACGGCAGGACCGGCGAACTCCTCTCCGACGACGACCTCATGCGCGCCCACCGCCTGGAGCTTCCCTTCGGCTTCGATCCCCGTTCGGTGACGGCGGGCACGGGCCGTCCGTGACAATGGGCGCGTGACGAACGAGGACCACACGCCGGCCGCGGCCTCGCCGCTGCTCGACGACCAGCTGTGCTTCGCGCTGTACGCGGCCCAGCGCGCGGTGACCGCCGCCTACCGCCCGGTGCTGGAGGAACTCGGCCTCACCTACCCCCAGTACCTCGTGATGCTCGTCCTCTGGGAGCGCGGCGAGACGACGGTGAAGGAGCTCGGCGCAGCCCTGCGGCTCGACTACGGCACGGTGTCGCCGTTGCTCAAGCGGCTGGAGAGCGCCGGGGTGGTGCGCCGGGAGCGCGCGGCCCACGACGAGCGCTCGGTGCTCGTCGCGTGCACGGGGCGCGGAGAGGAACTGCGGGAGCGTGCGGCGTGCGTGCCGGGCGCCCTGCTCACGGCGACGGGGCTCGGCACCGAAGAGGTCGCGCGGTTGCGCGAGGAGTTGTGGAGGCTCGCGGAAAGGGCGCACGAGGCGGCAGAGCGCCCCGCCTGACGGCGCGCGCCCCGTGGGGGTTCGGGGCGCCCTCTTACCGGGGCCCCCCCCCCCCCCCGGGGGCCCCCCCCCCCCCCCCCCGCCTCCCGTTACCCCCGGTTGCATCCCCCCGATCCCCCATCCCGACCTACCGGCCAGTACCTTGTGCACGATGTACTCGCGCGCACTCGTTCTGGGGGGCCATCCATGAGCGCCATGAGCGACGACCTCACCGTCGGCACCAGCACCGGCACGGACACGGGCACCGACACCCGTCCGACGAAGATCATGTACGTCGCCGAGGCGACCGCGCACGGCGGCCGGAACGGCTACGTCACCAGCCAGGACGGCCACATCCAGCTCAAGGTGGCGATGCCGCCGCAGCTGGGCGGCGACGGCGACGGCACCAACCCCGAGCAGCTCTTCGCGGCCGGCTACAGCTCCTGCTTCCACAACGCCCTGATCCTCGTCGGCAACCGTGAGGGCTACGACCTGACGGGCTCGACCGTCGCCGCCAAGGTCGGCATCGGCCCCAACAGGACGCGCGGCTACGGCCTGGCGGTCGCCCTCAGCGTCTCCCTGCCGGTCCTGGACCCGGACGTCGCGGCGAAGCTGGTGGACGCGGCGCACGAGGTGTGCCCGTACTCGAACGCGACCCGCGGGAACATCGACGTGACGATTCTGCTTGGTTGAGTAGGACAGCGGAACAGCGCGAGGAGGAGCACGGACGTGGACGTGAACGGTGCGGTGGCCGAGGGCTTCGAGCCGGTCAGGGAAGCGTTCGTGAGGAACTTCGACGTGCTCGGGGACCGCGGCGCGGCGGTGGCGGTCTACCGGGACGGGCACAGGGTCGTCGACCTGTGGGCCGGGACCAGGGACGTCGACGGCACCGAGCCCTGGCAGCACGGCACCGCGCAGATCGTGCGCTCGGCGACCAAGGGCGTCGCCGCCGCCGTACTCCTGCTGCTGCACCAGCGCGGAGAGCTCGATCTGGACGCGCCGGTCGGCGAGTACTGGCCGGAGTTCAAGGCGGCCGGAAAGGAGCGGACGCGGGTGTGGCACCTGCTCGCGCACCGGGCCGGCGTGCCAGTGCTGGACACGCCGCTCACGCCCGCGCAGGCCGCCGACCCGGACCTAGGCGCCGAGGCGGTCGCGGCGCAGGCGCCGGTGTGGGAGCCGGGGACGGACCACGGGTACCACGCGCAGACGTACAGCTGGCTGACCGGCGAGCTGGTGCGGCGGGTGACCGGGCGGGACATCGGCGAGTGGATCGCCGGTGAGATCGCGGGCCCGCTCGGCGCGGACCTGTGGCTCGGGCTGCCCGACGGCGAGCGGGCGCGCGCGGGCCGGGTGGCGCAGATCGATCCCCCGGCCGACCCGCGCGGTCTCAGGACGCGCCCCAAGCGGGAGGTCTCCGAGGCCTACGCCGACCCCGCCTCCCTCACCCGCCGTGCCTTCGCCGCGATCACGCCGCTGCCCGACGAGAACGACCCCGCCTACCGGGCCGCCGTCCTGCCCGCCTCCAACGGCGTCGCGACGGCGGACGGACTGGCCCGTTTCTACGCCTCGCTGATCGGCGAAGTGGACGGCGGCGCACGCCTGTTCACGCCGGAGACGGTCGAGCTGGCCCGCGCCGAACGAAGCGCGGGACCGGACCGCGTGCTGGTCGTGGCGACCAGGTTCGGCCTGGGCTACATGCTGCATGGAGCGGCTTCCCCGCTGCTGTCCCCCACCTCCTTCGGTCACCCGGGCCGCGGCGGCGCTCTCGGCTTCGCCCACCCCGAGTCGGGTATCGCCTTCGGCTATGTGACCAACGGCTTCAGGAAGAGCGTGACGGCGGACCCGAGGGCGCAGGCCCTGGTACGGGCGCTGCGCGCGTCCCTCGGTTCCGCCTGACGCTCAGACGTTGATCGGGTGGGAGGTCCGGCCGGAGGCCGAGTCGATCTCGCCGTGCGCCTTGGTGAGCAGTTGCATGGCGAGTTCGTTCAGCGCCCGCGCGCCGGCGATCTCCTCGCCGACCCTCGGCTGATTGGAGTCGGTGTGGTGGCGGCTCGCGTGCCCATGGGCCCGTACCTCGCTCCCGTCGGGCAAGCGAACCATCGCGACGGCCCGTGTGTGCGTCTCGTCCTCGCTGAACTCCATCTCCACGTGCCATCCCACAGCGGTGTGCATCATGTCGATCACCTCCGGAACACCTGCTTCCAGAGTGCTCCTGGGGGCTCCTTCGCGCGAGGGGTGCCGGGTCAGCCGTCGGACTCCGCGGAGGGGAGGTAGGCGCCGGGAACGTCGTTCGGCGCGTAGACCTTCTTGTCGCCGGGGTAGGGCTTGGTCCAGTTGTGGGTCTGGTACCAGGTGTAGCGGTTCATCTGCTCGTTGTTGGCGTAGTCGGGCACGGCGTGCGGGCCGGTCAGGCGCTGGTGCGAGGCCCACGTCTTCCACTCGTCGGCGAGCGCCTGCTTGGCCTCGGGGACCGCGGCGGACGTCGGGGCGGCGGCAGCCGAGGGATCCTGCGGCGCCGGGGTGTCCGAGCCGCAGGGCGGCTGCGGGCTGACGCCGAGCGTGAGGGAGGTGCGGTTGGGCACGGCCGTGAACGGCGTGTTGTCCGGCTTCAGCGTGAACGCGCCGTACATCGGGGTGGCCGCGCTGTCCTTCTGGTTCATCGGGTGGATCCCGAGGATCTGCTCGATGGTGCGGATCATCGTGATCTGCGAGTAGTAGTGGCTGTCGACGGTGTCGCGCTGGGCCCAGGGGCTGATGATCTGGACCGGGGCGCGGTGGCCGTCGACGTGGTCGAGGCCGTTCTGGGAGTCGTCCTCCACGACGAAGATCGCCGAGTCCTTCCAGTACCTGCTGTGGGAGATCTCGTCGACCATGCGGCCGACGGCGAGGTCGTTGTCGGCGACTTCGGCGGCGGCGTTGGCCGGGCCGCCGGTGTGGTCGTTGGAGAACCAGAACATGTTGAGGTTCGCCGGGCCGTTCTTCTCGAAGTCCTGCTTCCAGATCTGTTCCTTGTAGATGTCCGGGACGCTGAGGTCGAACATCGGGAAGCCCTGGACCGACACCTTGTTCAGGGAGGGGATCGCCGAGCCGGTCTGGATGGGGTACTGGGTCTGCGCGCCGGTGGCTTCCATGTTCTTGCTGTCGCAGTACAGGTTCTGCCAGGTGGCGTCGGCCGGCTTGCTCTCCAGCGACTGGAACTCGCCGAAGTCCTTGACGGACTTGCCGGCCGCTTGCGCGCCGCTCCAGATGAAGCCGGACTTCTGGTGACCGAGGGCGTCGTTCTCGGTGTCGTAGCTGCGCTGGTACTCGCCGGCGGAGGACTCGGTGTACTCCGGGTTGTCCGACTGCATCAGCCAGTTGTGGCCCTCGGCGGAGTTGGTGCCGACGTCGTAGAAGTTGTCGTAGAGCCCGAACTGGTCGGCGAGGGCGTGCTGGTTGGGGGTGACGTTCTCGCCGAAGGTGGTGAGGGTGGAGTCGCCGTCGCCCTGCGGGAGGTCGCCGTAGACCTGGTCGTAGGTGCGGTTCTCCTTGACGAGCAGGAAGACGTGCTTGATCGTCGAGGGGTCGCCCAGGCGCAGCGGGACGGGGAGCGCCGGCACGTGGCTCTTGCCGCTCGAGGTGACGACCGAGCCGGGCGTCCAGCCGTTCTGCTTGAAGACCTTGGCGGTCTGGGCCCGCACGACGTGGTCGTCGGGCAGTGTGAACCGCGTGATGCTGGACGTGGTGTCGTGGGTGCCGTGGCCGGCGGCGGTGGTGGGGCGGCGGGCGTCGATGCCGCGGGTGTTGGAGACGACGACGTCGTCGCCGACGGTGGTGATCTCCGAGGGGAAGTAGTCGGTGGGCAGCAGGCCGACGTAACTGGCCGGTTCCTGCGGCGACTTGTAGCGGTAGACGGCGACCGCGTTCGCGCGGCCGAGGGTGACCAGCAGACGGCCGTCGTCGGTGAGGGTGACCGCGTCCGGCTCGTAGCCGACCTTCGCCTCGGGCCACGGCTGGGTCGCGATGGTCTGGACGACCTTGTCCTTGCGGGTGTCGATGACCGAGACGTTGTTGTCGGCGGTGTTGGTGACGAACACCGCGCCCTTGGCGGCGTACACCGCGGTGGGGTGCAGGCCGACGTCGATGGAGTCGACCGCGGCGGACGGGTCGGTGGTGTCGATGACGCTGACGGTGCCGGTGGTGGTGGCGCCGGTGTCGGGGTTCGCCGGTACGTCGGTGCCGTACGAGTTGATGGTGGTGTCGCCGTCCTCGGCGGGGCGGCCGCCCTCGTTGCTGACGTACAGCTTGCCGTCGGCCAGGGCGAGGCCGCGCGGGGCGTTGCCGACGGCCCAGCTGTGCTGGACGGTTCCGGTCGCCGCGTCGAGGGCGACGACGCGGTTCTGGCCGTTGACGGCCGCGTACACGGTGGAGCCGTCGGCGGAGAACACGGCGCCGGCCACGAGCGCGTGCTTGTCGCCGTCCGCCGGGATCGGGACGGCCACGGGGTTGGAGAGGGTGCCGTCGGAGCCGACGGTGAACTTCGTGTAGCCGTCGGTCTGGCCGAGCCACAGCTGGGTGCCGTCGGGCGAGTAGGTGGGGCCCTCCTGGCCGACGGAGGCGCTCTTGATGCGCAGGTCGTCCGCCTTGTTGGTGCCGACCTTCTGGATCACCTGACCGGTGCTCAGGTCCATGATGACCAGGGAGGCGTCGCCGTCGGCGACGGAGGCGGCGAGGTGACCGCCGTCCGGGCTGACCGTCGACGACATGATCTTGCCGTCGTTGACGACCGTGCGGCTGCCGTACGGCTTGAGGAACTGGTCGCTGGAGATGACCTGTCCCTCGGGGGTGTCCTCGGCGACCTGCCGGCTGCCGAACTGCCACGTCGAGGCGACCGCCGTGCCCGTGACGCCGAGGGCGACGGCGATGCCTGCCGTCACCAGCACGGCGCGGCGGCCGACGCGTCTGCCGAAGAGGTTGACCTGCTCCTTCTCGTCAACCCGGCGCTGCCGTGTTACCTGCATGGAACTATCCCTTCGAGGTGGTGTCGAGCAGCTCGACGTTGCCGTCGAACTGCCACAGCGGGTTCGGCGCGTCCCCTGTCGGGGTCCGCACCAGGAAGTAGCCGTTGACTTCCTTCGGCCCGTCGCCGTCGGCGACGAACCGCCCGTCCGAGGTGACGTCGAGCTGGTAGATGGCCTGGCCCGGCACCGGGACGCCGGGAAGGTGCCAGGTGACGACGCAGCGCCAGTCGTTGCCCGCGCCGCTCTGGGCACCCTGGCCGTCGCTCTTGGTGCAGGCCGCGGTGGAACGCAGCCGGGCCTCGGTGACGGCGGGGCGGCGCAGCTGTTCGGTCTGCAGGCGGTACAGGTGCGCGAAGGCGGTGGCCACCGAGGCCTGGACCTTGTCCCGCGTGATGCCGGAGCCGGTGGAGGGGGTCGAGACGGCGACCACGGCGACGGTGAGGGCGGTCAGGCCGGCCAGGGGCAGCAGCCCGAGGGTGATGGCGCGGCGCCCGGCACCGTCGTAGGCGAGGTCGGTGAAGTCCCGGCGCAGGAACAGCAGATACGCCAGCGCGGTCGCGAGCAGCGCCCACACCAGGCTCACCGCGACGCCGATCAGCAGCGGGGCGAGCTGGGCCGGGCTGGTGAACAGGCCGTTCCAGGAGATGAAGGCGTAGCCGGGCAGGGCGAGGCGTACGGCGACCGGCAGCGGCAGCATCTGGGCGACCTGCATGCCGAGGGCGACGAGCGGGGGCAGCAGCAGGCCCGTCGGGGACCGGCCCAGCGCGACCGAGCCGAGCAGGCCGATGGCGGCGAGGGCCAGGGTGGGGGCGAGGGCGGCGGCCCAGGCGAGCAGGACGCGTACGGCGGTGTCGGAGGACGCCAGCCGGTGGCCGTCGAGGCCGACCAGGGGCTGGTCGCCGACCGAGGCGAGGCCGCCGGCCGTGCTGGAGACGGCCAGTCCGGCCACCAGCAGCAGGATCACGGTGAGGCTGGCCAGGGACTTCGCCACGAAGATCCGGCGGGGTGAGCGGACGGCCACCAGCAGGTGCCGCCAGGTGCCGAGCCGGTCCTCGGAGGCGAAGACGTCGCCCGCGACCAGGGAGGTCAGCAGCGGGAGCGCCCAGGTGCCGGCGAAGCCGAGCATCACCAGCGGTCCGGCCCACCCGGTGGCGTGCATCCAGCGGCCGAAGAGGGTGTCGGAGGGCAGGGTGCTCTGCCCGCCCACGCCGGCGACGAAGACGCCCGGCGCGATCCAGCAGGCCAGCACCAGCAGGCGGATGCGCCACTGCGAGACCAGTTTGACCAGTTCGAAGCGGTAGCCGCGCGGGACGGAGACGGGCCGGGTGCCGACAACCTTGTCGTGGGCGACGGTGGCGGTCATCGGCCGGCCTCCTGACGCTGGTCGGTGAGGGCGGTACTCATCTGCCGGCCTCCTCGCGCTGGTCGGTGAGGGCGAGGAAGGCGGCCTCCAACGGCGAGACCACGGGGGCCAGTTCGCGGACCGCGACGCCCGACCGGACGATCGCGGCCACCAGTTCGTCGAGTGCGGGCACGAGCGCGCGCAGGACGAGCGTCTCGGCGCCCTGCCGCGTCCCCGGGTCGTCGACGATCCGGATGCCGGCCGTCTCGGCGGCCAGCCGGCGCGCGGCCTGCGGGTCGGACGTGCGCAGCCGGTAGTCGAGTTCGCGGTTCTCGGCGGCGAGCTTGGCCGGCGGGCCGGAGAAGACGACCCGCCCGGTGGCGAGGATGGTGACCTCGGAGCACAGGGCCTCCAGGTCGTCCATACGGTGGCTGGAGAGCACGACGGCGGTGCCGTCCGCGGCGAGCCGGGCGAGGACGCCGTGCACATGTCGCTTGCCGGCCGGGTCGAGGCCGTTGGCGGGCTCGTCGAGGACCAGCAGCCGGGGCCTGGCGAGCAGGGCGGCGGCGAGCCCGAGCCGCTGGCGCATTCCGAGGGAGAAGCCGCGGGCCCGGTCGTCGGCGACGTCGGTGAGGCCGACCTGGTCGAGGGCTTCGTCGACCCGGGCCGTGCGCGGGTCCTCGCCGCGCAGCCGGGCCAGCGCGGCGAGGTTCTGCCGGGCGGTCAGCGAGGGGTAGAGGCCGGGCCCGTCGACGAACCCGGCGACCCCCTCGGGCACGCCGAACGCCCGCCCGACGGGCACGCCGAGGATTTCGAGGCCGCCCGCGTCGGCGACGGCCAGGCCCAGCAGCAGGCCGAGCAGCGTCGTCTTGCCGGCACCGTTCGGACCGACCAGGCCGTGGATCCGACCCTGCGTCACATCCAGGTCGACGGCGTCGAGCGCGACGACGTCGCCGAAGCACTTGGTGACCGCGCGGGCCCGGACTGCGTGGAGTGTGTCCATGAGTCCCTTCTTCCGGAATCCGTCGGGACCCTAGGGACGGCACACAACCCAGGCACAGACGGCCGGCTGAACGTTGGTGGAACGGATCGTCAAGGCATCGACAAATCGTGTGCACGACAACCCGATACAGACGCGTGCTTGGCCAACGCTTGGCGAAACGTTCCGGACAACGTTGCCGGGTTCTCCTCCGGAGGCGGGCCCGAGCGGGCGGCGCCGCTAACTCGCGTGCATCGGGGACGTCCAGAAGGTCACCGTCGGCCCGTAGGAGCCGTCCTCCTCGTCGCTCACCTCGACCGTGATCTCCCGGTGGGGATGGCGCGCGGACAGGACTCCCTGCCAGCACTCCCCGAGAGCCAGGGCGAGTTGGGGCAGTTCCTCCCCGAGGCGGTCGTCGTCCGTGAGGGCGGTGTTGCCGAAAGCGGCCCACAACTCGACGTGGTTGACGACGGCCTCGACGCGCTGCCGTTCCTGGCCCGGTTTCGTGAACCAATCGTCGACGGCCGCCCGGCTGAAGCGCTCCTTGAGGAACACGCAGCCCCGGTACTCGACCGTCTCCGGGCAGAACAGCCAGGCCGCCGCCAGGACGAAACGAAGCCCGCCCTCGTAGTCGAGATAGTGCACCGGGGATAGCTCCTCGTCCTTCCACTCGGTGCGCCAGCGCCTGAGGAACGCCGGCAGCTCACGCTCGGACCAGGCCCGTTCACCGCTGCTCACGCGCACCGCCTAACTCGCGTGCAGCATCAGGCCGATGCCCGCCACCAGAAGGCCGGCGGCCATGATGCGGGGGGCTCCGAAGCGTTCCTTGAAGAAGACCGCGCCGATCGCCGCGCCGACGATGATCGACGACTCGCGCAGGGCTGCGATCGGGGCGAGTTCCGCCTTGGTCTGGGCCCACAGGACGAGCCCGTAGGCGAGGACGGACAGGGCGGCGCCCAGCAGGCCCACGGCGGCGAACGGCCGCAGGACGGCGAGGAAGTCGCCGCGCAGGCGGGTCAGCGCGTACGCCGGGATCGCCACGCCCTCCACGGCCATCAGCCAGGCGATGTACCCGAGGGAGGAGCCCGAGGCCCGTACGCCCAGCCCGTCCACGACCGTGTACGCGGCGATGGTCAGCCCGGTGGCCAGCGCCGCGCCGATCGCCGCCCAGTTCGGCCGGCGCCCGCGCAGCCCCCACAGGGCGACCCCGGTCAGTCCCGCGCAGGACAGGGCGATCCCGGCCGCCGCCCACCCGTCGGGCACCTCGTGCGCGAAGACCGCGGCCAGAACGGTGACCACCAGCGGCGCGGTGCCGCGCGCGATCGGGTACGCCTGCCCGAAGTCACCGAGCCGGAAGGACTTCATCAGCAGCACGTAGTAGGCGGCGTGGATGACGGCCGAGAAGATCAGGTACGGCCACGCGGCCGCCGCCGGGACCGGCACGAACGGCGTCATGGCCAGCCCGATCAGCATCCCGCCGCCCGCGATCAGCGTGAACCCGACCAGTTTGTCGGTGATCCGGTGGGCGATCGCGTTCCAGCTGGCGTGCGTGACCGCGGCGAACAGGACCGCCGTGGCGACCAGCGGGGTCACGACGCCGGCTCGCGCACGTCCACCAGCGTCGCGCCCGCGTGGGCGATCAGTTCCTTGGGCTCCATGGGGAAGACCGTGTACGGCGTCCCGGCGGCGGCCCACACCACCTCGTGCGCGAGCAGCGACCGGTCGGCCAGCACCCGGGTCCGCGTACGGTGCCCGAAGGGCGGTACGCCGCCGATGGCGTACCCGGTCGTCTCCCTGACGACGTCCGCCTTCGCCCGCGTCACCTTCTCGACGCCGAGCTCCTCCCGCACCCGCTCGACGTCCACCCGGGACGCCCCGTCCATCAGCACCAGTACCGGCACGCCGTCGGCCGCGAAGATCAGTGACTTGCAGATCTGGCTCAGCTCGCACCCGATCGCCGCCGCGGCCTCGGCCGCGGTGCGGGTCGCGTCCGGAAACCGGCGGACACGGCCGTGCAGGCCGTCCAGGCCCAGCTCGCGCAGGGCGTCGGCGAACCGTGGGTGGACTGCGGAACCATCGGTGGCATCAGCACTCGTCATGCACGGCACGCTAGCGGTGGGTGTACCGGACATGCGACCGAGTTCAGCGCGACACGTGGGTGAGGAAGGCGGTCCAGGTGGTACGGGCGACGGCGAGGCGCGCGGCCTGCGGGGTCTTGGAGTCGCGGATGTGGATCGTGACGGGAGTGACGGCGACTTCGACGCAGTCGCCGGGTTCACTGCTGTCGCTGTAGCTGCTCTTGAACCAGCGGAGTTCCGTAGTGCTCATAGTCTCCCCAGCACTTGCTCGACGAAGGCCAGCGACTCTTTCGGCGTGAGAGCCTGCGCCCGGATCATCCCATAGCGCAGTTCGAGGATCTGAAGATCACGATGACTTGAGACGGGACGGCCGTTGAACGCTCCGTCGGAGCGTCCGATGGCAGTGCCGTCACCGAACTTCATCACGTCGATCAACCCCTGCATGCCTGCGTGGTCCTCACGCTCGGTCGGCATCACCTGGAACGTGACGTTCCTCGACTGCGCCACCTCCAGGAGGTGTTCGAGCTGTCGGCGCAGCACCATCCTCCCGCCGATCGGCCGCTCCAGTGTCACCTGTTCCTGGACGAATCCGAGCGTCGGAGCGGGGTCACGGTCGAAGATCGCCTTACGGGACATGCGGGCGGCCGTCTCCCGTTCCACCACGTCCGCCGTGAGCGCGGGCTGATGTGTCTCGAACAGGGCCTTCGCGTACTCCGGCGTCTGCAGGAGGCCGTGGATGTTGTGGTTGCGATAGAGGAGCACCTCGATCGCCCGCTCCTCCATCTCGGCCAGCTCCCGCACCTTCTTCGGATACCGCGCCTTCCGCATGTCGTCCATGAACGCCCGCAGATGACCCTGCGCCTTGAGGACCGTGTCCGCCCTGTCCAGGAACTCCGGGCGCGGAATCCGCTGGCCCCGCTCCATCTTGCGGACCATGTCCTCGCCGTACCCCATGAGTTCACCGAACTCGGCAGGCCGCATACCCGCGCCTTCGCGGCACACCTTCAGCAGGTGCCCCACGGCCTGCACGACCGGCTCGATCTCGTCCCCCGGTTCCACGTCCCAACCGGCCTCGTCCACGCCCTCGTTCATGACCACCTCCAACGCGCCCCGTACCCGGACGGCATCGCGGACAGCCGGGACAGTCCGAGACAAACGCCGGACAGTCACGGGTCACTCACGCTCCGTCATGGATCACGGTAGGTGGAGACGGTCACTCCGGGTGACGGGAACCGGGAAACCGGCGTCTCAGCCGCCGAACTTCACGTCCTTGGTGTCCGTCACCGCAGCCTTGCGTCCCGGCGCCCCCTGCCAGCGCCAGTACAGGTTCGTGTGGGCGATGACCTGCTCCGGCGGCGGGGCGCCCCACTCGCTCTGGTCGTTGGCGGTGTGCGCGTCGGCGACGAGCGTGACGTCGTAGCCCCGTGCGAACGCGCCGTGGATCGTGGACCGGATGCACGCGTCCGTCTCCGCGCCGGTGACGACGAGATGGCCGACGCCCGCCTCGGCGAGGACCTGCTCCAGGTCGGTGGCCTCGAAGGAGTCGCCGTAGTTCTTGTGGACCAGGGACTCGGAGTCGCGGCGCGGCAGCTCGGGGACGTACCGCCAGTCGTCGCTGCCCTTCTCCAGGCCCTCATCGGAGTGCTGGACCCAGACGACCGGGACGTCCTCGGCGCGGGCCTTGTCGACGAGGGACGCGATGTTCGCGACGACCGCGTCCCGCTCGTACGCGGACGCGACGACGCCCTGCTGGACGTCGATCACCAGCAGGGCGGTGTGGGGTCGTTCGGAGAGTGTGGTCATGCCGCCACGTTAGGGGGCGCCACTGACAACGGCCCGTCGCCTGCGGCGCTCCGCGAGCGGGCCGGCCGCCGCGCCGAGGGAGACGCCCCGCGCAACGAGGGAGCGGCCTCCCGAGCCCGGGGTGCAGCACACTGCACCACCGCGTCCGGAAGGCCGCCCGTCATCCGGCACTCACACCTTCAGAGGCCCTCAGGCCTTCACCAGCTCCCGGTCCTCGTCGGGATCGGTGTCCCGGTCGGCGCCCCCGGCGGCGTCGAGGGTCTTCAGCCCCTCGCCCTCGACGTCCACGTTGGGCAGCGCCCGGTCCAGCCACTTCGGCAGCCACCAGGCCCGGCGGCCGAGCAGCGCCAGGACCGCCGGGACGATGGCCATGCGGACGATGAACGCGTCGAAGAAGACGGCGATGGCCAGGCCGAAGCCGATCATCTTGATCATGGACTCGCTGGAGGTGATGAAGCCTCCGAAGACGGCGATCATGATGACCGCGGCGGCCGCCACGACCCGCGCGCTGTGCCGGAATCCGGTGACCACGGCCTGGCCGGGCGTCTCGCCGTGGACGTACGCCTCCCGCATACGGGTCACGAGGAACACCTCGTAGTCCATCGCCAGGCCGAAGACCACGCCCACCATGAAGATCGGCATCATCGACATGATCGGGCCGGTCTGCTCCACCCCGAGCAGGCCGCCGAGCCAGCCCCACTGGAAGACCGCGACCACGGCGCCGAGCGCGGCCAGCACGCTGAGCAGGAAGCCGAGGGCCGCCTTCAGCGGGACCAGGATCGAGCGGAACACCGCGATCAGCAGCAGGAACGCGAGACCGACGACCAGGCCCAGATACGGGATCAGCGCGTCGTTGAGCTTCTGCGAGAAGTCGATGTTCATGGCCGTGGTGCCGGTGACCAGGGCCTTCGCGCCGGTGTCGGCCCTGACGTCCGCGCCCTTGTCGCGGATCGCGTGCACCAGGTCCTCGGTCTGCGTGGAGGACGGCTTGGATCCGGGGACCACGGTGATCATCGCGGTGTCACCGGCCTTGTTGAACACCGCCGGGGTGACCGTGGTGACGTCCTTCAGGCCCTTGATGTCGTCGGCGACACGGTTCGCCGCCGCCTTGGGGTCGTCGCTGCCCTTGGCGTCGACGACGATCATCAGGGGGCCGTTGAAGCCGGGTCCGAAGCCCTCCGACAGCAGGTCGTAGGCGCGCCGCTGGGTCGTGGACGTCGGCTGCGAACCGTCGTCGGGCAGGCCCAGTTCCAGCTGGGTGGCCGGGACGGCGACCGCGCCGAGGCCGACGACGCCGAGCAGCAGTACGGCGGCCGGGCGCCGTACGACGAAGCTCGCCCAACGCTCGCCCAGGCCGGGTCCGCCGGAGCGGGCGCCGTCGGTCTTGCGGCGCTTCTCACCCGCCGGCCTGACCTTGCGGCCCGCGTAGCCGAGCAGCGCCGGGATCATGGTCAGCGCGATGAGGACGGCGACCAGGACGGTGGCGGCCGCCGCGAGGCCCATCTTGGTCAGCATCGGCACGCCGACCACCGACAGGCCGGCCAGCGCGATCACGACCGTCAGGCCGGCGAAGACCACCGCCGAGCCGGCCGTGCCGGCCGCCCGGCCGACCGCCTCCTCGCGGCTGCGGCCCTCGGCGAGTTCGCCGCGGTAGCGGGAGACGATGAACAGCGCGTAGTCGATGCCGACCGCGAGGCCGATCATCAGGGCGAGGGTGGAGGTCGTGTCGCCGAGGTCGAGCGCCTTGGCGAGGGCGGTGATGCCGGAGACACCGATGCCGACGCCGATGATCGCCGTCAGCAGGGGCAGTCCGGCCGCGACGAGTGAGCCGAGGGTGATGACGAGGACGACGGCGGCGATGGCGAGGCCGACGACCTCGCCGGCCGCGCCCGGTTCGGCGCCCGCCTGCAGCGCGTCACCGCCGATCTCGACGGTCAGCCCGGCGTCCCGCGCCTGCTGGGCGGTGTCCTCCAGTGCGGTGCGGGAGGCGTCCTTGAGTTCCATGCCGGACTTGTCGTACCGCACGGACGCGTACGCCACCGTGCCGTCCTTGCTGACGGCGTGCGCGGTGTACGGGTCGGCGACGGAGGTCACCTCGGAGCCGTCGGCCAGCTCCTTCACCGTCTTCTCGACGGTCGCCTTGTTGGCGGCGTCGGTCATCTTCTCGCCGCTGGGCGCCTTGAAGACGACGCGGGCGGTGGCACCGTCGGAATTGGAGCCGGGGAAACGCTGGTCCAGCAGGTCGAAAGCCTTCTGCGCTTCCGTGCCCGGGATGGAGAAGGAGGTGGAGCCGGCGGCGGGCGCGTTGGCCGCGGCGACGCCGGCGAGCGTCAGCAGCGCCACCCAGAACAGTGCGACGAAGTGCCGTCGCCGGAAGGCGAACCGGCCGAGTCGGTAGAGGAACGTGGCCACGTGGGCGTACTCCCGGTCAGGTCGTGGGGTGTTTCGGAGCAGGGGTGATCGCCCGGCGGGGAGGCATGGGCGACCGTCCCGACGACTTGAGCGGTGACGTCAGGTGGTGGGGAGAGTGTGGGGAGGGGTCAGACGCCCAGGGCCGGAAGGACCACGGCGTCGATGTACGACAGAAGGAACGCCTGCGTCGGCGGCTGCTCGTCGATCATCGTGCGGGCGGCGAACCCGCCGATCATCATGTGCATCACGTAATCGATCGCGGGGTTGTCCGCACGGACCTCGCCCCGGTCGATCGCCCGTTGCAGCACCCGGCGGAACTCGGCCATCTCCGGCTCGATCAGATACTCCCTGAACGCCTTCAGCAGGTCCGGATTGCCATGGATGGCCATGGCCAGACCTCGCATCAGCGCGGAGTTCTGCTCCATCTCGCAGTCGTCCGAACGCATGGTCAGGGCGTGCAGGTCGCCCCTGAGCGACCCGGTGTCGATCCCACCGAGGTCGAAGCCCCGCTTGTTGTGCCGCACCGCCTTCGCGACCAGCTCGGCCTTGCCGCCCCACTGGCGGTAGAGCGTCGCCTTGCTGGACTTGGTGCGGGCCGCCACGGCGTCCATGGTGAGGGCGTCGTAGCCGACCTCCCTGAGCAGTTCGAGCACGGCCTCGTACAACTCGGCCTCGCGCTCGGGCGTGATGCGACTGCGACGCGCGGTTGTCACCTCGGTCATGCCACTCGCCTTCCCGCTCGGGACGTTCGTTTCTTTGTACGTTCATGAAGATACCCCCCTACCGAGCGAAACGAAACCGTTTCGTACGTGTCTTGCCTCACGAACATGAAGGGCACATAAGTTGCCCGGCCCGATTTGCCGGAAAAACATGAGGAGGTGAGCTATCTGCGCCTGCCGCACCTGAGCGGTGACCTGTTGTGCTTCGTCGCCGAGGACGACCTCTGGCTGGCCCCCCTCGACGGCCCCGGACGCGCCTGGCGCCTCACCGTCGACCGCACGAAGACCGGCCATCCGCGCTTCTCACCGGACGGCGGCACCATCGCGTACACGAGCTGGCGCAGCCTGGTACCGGAGATCCACGTGGTGCCGGTGGACGGCGGCGGGCCCGGCAGACAGCTCACCCACTGGGGTTCCGCCGACACCCAGGTCTGCGGCTGGACCCCGCAGGGCACCATCCTGGCCGTCGCCTCCCACGGCGAGCCCTTCTCCTACTTCACCTGGGCCTACAAGGTCTCCCCCGACGGCGACCCCGGCCGCAAGCTCCCCTGGGGCCCGGTATCCGACATCCAGGTCGCAGAGATCGACGGCGAGCGCAAGAGCCTGCTGCTCACCGGCACCCCGCCGCACGAGCCGGCCGCCTGGAAGCGGTACCGGGGCGGCGCGACGGGCCGGCTGTGGTTCCACGGCGAACGGCTGCTCGACGGCCTGGAGGGCCACCTGCACTCCCCCATGTTCGTCGGAGGCCGGATCGCCTTCCTCTCCGACCACGAGGGCATCGGCAACCTGTACTCGTGCGCGTACGACGGCTCCGACCTGCGCCGCCACACCGATCACGACGCCTTCTACGCCCGGCACGCCTCCAGCGACGGCACCCGGGTGGTCTACCAGTGCGCCGGGGACCTGTGGATCGTCGACGACCTCGCCGCCGAGCCGCGCAGACTCGACGTGCGGCTGAGCGGGCCGCGCGCGGGACGCCGTACCTACCAGGTGCCGGCCGGACAGCACGTCAACGGCCTCTCCGTCGACGAGACCGGCCGCGCGAGCGCCGTCGTCGTACGCGGCAGCCTGTACTGGCTGACCCACCGCGACGGACCGGCCCGCACCATCACGGACACCCCCGGCGTGCGGGTCCGGCTCCCCGAGATGCTGGGCTCGACCGGCCAGGTCGCCTACGTGACGGACGCGGAGGGCGACGACGCCGTCGAGATCGCCCAGCTGCCGCGCGCGAGCGGCGACCGGGAGCCGCGCCGCCTGGCCTCCGGCGAGCTGGGCCGCGTCCTGGAGCTGGTCTCCGACCCCCGGGGCGAGCGCCTCGCCATCGCCTCGCACGACGGGCGCCTGCTGCTGATCGACGCAACCGAAGGCTCCAACGGCGAGGTGACCGAGCTGATCCGGTCGGTCAACGGCCCCGTGCGGGACCTCGCCTTCTCGCCGGACGGGGGGTGGCTGACGTGGTCGCACCCGGGGATCGGCCGGACCCTGCGGCAGATCAAGATGGCCCGCATCGCCGCCAAAGGCCGGGCGGAGCGGTTGGTCGTGGACGTGACCAACGGCCGCTTCGAGGACGAGAACCCGGTGTTCACCAGGGACGGCCGCTATCTGGCGTTCCTCTCCTGGCGCGGCTTCGACCCGGTCTACGACGTCCACACCGGGGACCTGTCCTTCCCGCTCGGCTGCCGTCCCTACCTGGTCCCGTTGTCGTCCGCGACCCCCTCCCCCTTCGCGCTGAACCCGGAGGGCCGACCGGCCGCCGGCGGCCTGGACCCCGTCGACGAGGAGGAGGGCGACGGCGCGGTGACCGTGGAGGTCGAGGGGCTGGAGAACAGGGTCACGCCCTTCCCGGTCGCCGCCTCGAAGTACTCGGCGCTGTATCCGGTGGCGGGCGGCGGGCTGGTCTGGCTGCGCTGGCCGATCTCGGGCGCGCTCGGCGAGACCTTCGTCAACCCGGACGACACCAGCGGCCGGCCGACGCTGGAGCACTTCAACATCAGCAAGGCCAGGAAGTCCGAACTGGTCGACCACCTCGACTGGTTCGCGGTCAGCGGCGAGGGCACCCGCCTGGTGGTGGTCGACGAGGGCGATCTGCGCGCGGTCCCCTCCAGTGAGTCGGGCGACGGCGACACGACGGTCTGGATCGACCTGCGCCGCATCCTGCACGAGGTCGACCCGGCGGCCGAGTGGCGCCAGTCGTACGAGGAGGCGGGCCGGCTGATCCGGGCCTACTTCTGGGACCCGGGGATGTGCGGGGTCGACTGGACCGGAGTGCTGGACCGGTACCGTCCGCTGGTCGAACGGGTCGCGTCCCCGGACGAGTTCGCCGACCTGCTGCGCGAGGTGCTGGGCGAACTGGGCACCTCCCACGCCTACGTCACCGCCGCCCGCCGCAACGAGGGGCCGCCCCACTACCAGCGCCGGCAGGGCCTGCTCGGCGCCAACTTCGTGCGCAGGGATGCGGGTTGGGTGGTCAGGCGGATCCTGCCCGGCGACCCCTCGGACTCCAAGGCACGCTCCCCGCTGGCGGGCACGGGAATCCGGGAGGGCGCCGTCCTCACCCATGTCGACGGCCGGCCGGTGGACCCGCTGACCGGGCCGTATCCGTTGCTGGCGGGCGCGGGCGGGACGACCGTCGAGCTCACCTTCACACCCGCCGAGGGCGAGGCGGGCCGCTCGCGCCGGGTCGCCGTGGTCCCCCTGGTCGACGAACGCCCCCTGCGCTACCAGGACTGGGTGGCCAAACGCCGGGCGGTGGTACGGGAGTTGAGCGGCGGCCGCTGCGGCTACCTGCACATCCCGGACATGGGCGGCTCGGGCTGGGCCCAGTTCAACCGGGACCTGCGGATGGAGGTGTCCCGCCCCGCCCTCATCGTCGACGTGCGCGGCAACGCGGGCGGGCACATCAGCGAACTGGTGGTGGAGAAGCTGACCCGCACGATCATCGGCTGGGACCTGACGCGCAACGCCCAGCCGGTGTCGTACGCCTCCAACGCCCCGCGCGGCCCGGTGGTCGCCCTCGCCGACGAGGCGACCTCCTCCGACGGCGACATGATCACGGCGGCCTTCAAACTCCTGAAGCTCGGCCCCGTCATCGGCCAGCGCACCTGGGGCGGAGTGGTCGGCATGACCGGCCGCCACGAACTGGGCGACGGCACGGTGATCACGGTCCCGATGAACGCGGCGTGGTTCGACGCGTACGGCTGGGGCGTGGAGAACCGGGGCGTGACCCCGGACGTGGAGATCCTCCGCACCCCCCTCGACTGGGCGGAGGGCCGCCACGCCCAACTGGACGACGCGGTCCAACTGGCCCTGCAACTCCTGGAATCCAACCCCCCGGCAACTCCCCCGGACTACTCGAACGTCCCGGACAGATCCCGCCCCAAGCTCCCTCCCCGCACAACTCCCTAGCATCGAAGGGGCGCGGGGAACCGCGCACAGAACGGCAGAGTGGGGCACCCCGCAAACGCAGGGCACCCCACTCCGACCTCACCGGCGAACGCCGGCGCAGCGACTAGGCGTCGAAGTCCTCTTCGAGCCGGTCCTGCTCCTCGCGCATCCGCTCGGGCTGCTCGTCACGCATGCGGTCCCGGTCCTGCCGGCCACGCTGCTGGCCCTGCTCCCTGGCCTCCTGGGCCTTCTGCTTGGCCTGCTGCTTCCACTGCTCCGACTGGTCCTGGAACTTGTCCTTCATACCCATGTGGGTTCACTCCCGTATCGAGTGGGGGGAAGAGCCCCTGAGCGGGGCCTTCATCAGATTCACACGGGCGGACACAGCGCGCATTTCGATCAGTTACGGTGCGTAGCGCGGGCCTCCTCGTCTGCCGCCCCACCTGCGCCGACGAGCCCCTGCCGCATTCCCGCCAACCGGGGCGCGAACCGCTTCATCTCCCGCTGTCCGACCGACCCGATGATGCCCGGAAGGTATCCGCGCACGCCCTGCATCCCGCGCAGCCACCACTGCCCGTAGACATGGCTGGAGCGCCGCTCGATGCCGGCCACGAGGCGGTCCACGGCCGGGCCCAGCGGATAGGTCTTGTTGGAGGGCCACGGCAGCCGCTGCCGCAACTCCCGCATGACCTCGTCCTGGTCGGCGCCGCGCACCATGTCGGTGTCGGTCCACGACAGATAGCCGACGCCGACCCGCACGCCCTTGTAGCCGACCTCGGCCCGCAGGCTGTGCGCGTACGCCTCCACACCGGACTTGGAGGCGCAGTACGCGGTCATCATCGGCGCCGGGGTGATCGCGGCGAGGGAGGCGATCTGCAGCAGATAGCCGCGGCTCTCCATCAGAACGGGCAGGAACGCGCGGGCGGTCACGGCCGACCCGATGAGGTTCACCTCGATGACCCGCCGCCACGCCTCCGGGTCGGAGTCCACGAAGGGCCCGCCGGTCGCCACTCCCGCGTTGGCGACCACGATGTCGACCTTCCCGAACCGCTCCTTGACCTCCCGCGCGACGCGGGCCATCGCCTCGTGGTCGGTGACGTCGGCGTACCAGTGGTCGCTCTCGCTGTGCAGCCGTTCGGAGACCTGCTTGAGGGCGTCCGGCTCCAGACCCACCAGCGCCACCTTGGCGCCGCGCGCCGACAGCTTGCGGGCGAGCAGCTCGCCCACACCGCGCGCGGCGCCCGTGACGACGGCGACCTGTCCTTCGAGGCTGACCTTGCTCATGCACCCTCCTTGATCGTTGCGTACGTCGTCACGAGGTCCCGGATCCGTTCGCTGACCAGCTCCGGCGCCTCGATCGGCGTCATGTGGCCGAGCCCCGGCAGCTCGGTCGAGTCCACGCAGTTCGGCAGCGCGGCCACCAGTGCCCGCGCGTGCACGGGCGGGGTGAGCCGGTCGGCGGTCCCGACGACGACGGCGGTCGGCACCCTCAACTCCCGTACGCCGTGGTCGAGATCGAGCAGGTCGAGGACGTTCGACCAGGCGTGGCGCACCTTGCGCGGACACGCGTGCACGATGCGGGCGCACGCCTCCACCATGTGAGGTGCCGAACCGGGCCCCATCGTCCCGTACTTGAGGATCCGCCGCGCGAGAGGCGTCACCGGCCCGAGCGGGGCCCGCGCCCCGAGGATGTTCCGGGTCAGCCAGGTCCGCAGCCGTCCGGGCCGCATGGGTACGACGGTCGACTCGGCGACCAGCCGCGAGGAACCGGTGCTGCACAGCAGGACGGCCGCCGCGTGCTCGCGGAAGACGGGCCGGGTCGCGGCCGCCATGACCGTCATGCCGCCCATGGAGTGACCGGCGATCACGGCCTTCTCGCCGGGCGCGAGGGTGGCCTTCAGCACGGCTTCGAGGTCGTCGGCGAGGCCGTCGGTGGTGCAGGCGGGGCTCGCCGGGCTGCGTCCGTGGCCGCGCTGGTCGTAGGCGATGACGCGGTGATCGGCGGCGAGGTCCCGGATCTGCGCGGCCCAGAAGGCGGTGGAGCAGGTCCAGCCGTGGGCGAGGACGACGGCGGGGGCGCCCTCGGGTCCGTGCACCTCGACGTGGAGGCCGGCGCCGTCGGCGGAGGTGGCGGTGAGCACGCGGACGGGGACGGGAGGGGCGTACGGCCCGGAGGAGACGTGCATGAGGCGGCTCACGCGGACACCTCCGTCTTCTCGGCCGTCTCCTCGGCCGCCGGTTGGCGCACGAGTTCGTACTCCGCTAGGTCCACCCGCCGCGTCGCCCGCCGGAACTCGGTGGTCGTACCGGGCCAGATGGTGGTGTTGCGGCCGTTGGCGTCCATGTACCAGCTGGTGCAACCGCCGGTGTCCCAGACCGTGCGCTTCATGCGTTCCTGCACCCGCAGGGTCCAGGCGGAGACGGCGCCGGGCCGGGCGTCGAGGACCGCGCGACCGCCCAGGACGTCCAGCTGCCGCAGGAAGTCGACCATGTAGTTGAGCTGCGACTCGATCATGAGGATCATCGACGAGTTGCCGAGCCCGGTGTTGGGGCCGATGACGGTCATCCAGTTGGGGAAGCCCGGCACGGAGGCGCCGCGCAGGGCCTCCATGCCGCCCTTCCAGGTCTCGGCGAGCGTCCGGCCGTCCGCGCCCACGACCCGCTCCGCGATGGGCATGTCGGTGACGTGGAACCCGGTGCCGAAGATGATCGCGTCGACCTCGGCCTCGGTGCCGTCGGCGGCCACGAGGGTGGAGCCGCGGACCTCGCTGAGCCCGCCGGCGACGACGTCCACATTCGGCTCGGCGAGCGCCGGGTAGTACGTGCTGCTCAGCAGGATCCGCTTGCAGCCGATGCGGTAGTCGGGGGTCAGCTTGGCGCGCAGGGCCGGGTCCTTGATGGCCCGGGCCATGTTCCGCTTCGCCAACTGCTCGACGAATCCGAGCTCGTTGGGGTGCTTGGTGAACGCCTGGACCTGCAACTCCCTGATGCCCCACAGCAGGCCGCGGCGGGCCTGCGCCGTGAAGGGCAGCGCCCGGTGCAGGGCCCGCTCGGCGCCGCTGATGGCCCGGTCGACGCGGGGCATGACCCACGGCGGGGTGCGCTGGAAGAGGGTGAGCCGGGAGACCTCGGGCTGGATGCTCGGCACGATCTGGATGGCGGACGCGCCCGTCCCCACCATCGCCACGCGCTTGCCGCGCAGGTCGTAGTCGTGGTCCCAGCGGGCGGAGTGGAAGACCTTGCCGGGGAAGGAGTCCAGCCCGGGGATCTCGGGGATCTTGGGGTCGGACAGCGGCCCGGTGGCGGAGACGACGAAGTCGGCCGAGAGGCTTCCGCCGGCCGTCTCGATGTCCCAGCGCAGCTTCTCGCCGTTCCAGGTCATCCGCTTCACCTCGGAGTCGAAGCGGATGTGCGGGCGCAGCCCGAAGAGGTCCGTGACGTGCTCGAGGTAGGCGCGGATGTGCTCCTGCCCGGAGAAGGTGCGCGGCCAGTCCGGGTTGGGGGCGAAGGAGAACGAGTACAGGTGCGACGGCACGTCGCAGGCGCACCCGGGGTAACTGTTGTCGCGCCAGGTGCCACCGACGCTGCTCGCCCGCTCCAGCACCACGAAGTCCGTGACGCCCTCGCGCCGCAGCCGTACGGCGGCCCCGAGCCCGCCGAACCCGGACCCGATCACCGCCACCCGCACATGCTCCCGCTCAGCCATGCCGACGCCCTTCCCTCACGCGACCATGCCAGTGAATACTGGCGCAATGGGAGGTTAGAACAGCTCCGTACCGATGGGTAGGGGGCGGGGCCAGGAAAGTTACCGCGGGTACAACGTAGGGTTCGGGCGTGGCTGACAAGCGTGAGTACCGCATGGAGGAACTGGCCCGCCTGGCCGGCATCACGGTGCGCACCCTGCGCTTCTACCGCGAACGCAAGCTGATCCCGCCACCCCGTCGCGAGGGCCGCATCGCCTGGTACGACGACGACCACCTGGCCCGTCTGCGCACGATCGCGGCGCTGCTGGAGCGCGGCCACACCCTCACCGGCATCGCGGAACTGGCGGAGGCCCTCGACCACGGCCGTGACGTCGCCGACCTGCTGGGCGTCGAGCCGACGGAGGAGGAGCCGGTCCGCCTCACCCCCGAGGAGCTCGCCGCCCGCTTCGAGGGCCAGGTCACCACGGAGAACCTCGCCGCCGCCCTCGACCTCGGCTACCTCGGCACCGACGGCGGCGAGATCGTCCACATCAGCCGGCGCCTCCTCGACGTCTCCTCCGCCCTGGTGCGCGAGGGCATCCCCCTCGCCGAGGTCCTGGAGGCCGGCGCCCGTGTCCGCGAGCACGCCGACGCCCTGGCCGAGATGTTCGCCGAACTGGTCCTGCGCCACGGCCCCGAGGAGGACCTGCACCGCCTGCGCCCGCTGGCGCGGAGCGTGGTGGAGGCGGAACTGTCACTGGCACTGGACCGACGCCTCGGACAGTCGACGACCAAACGGAAATCCGAACGGTAGAGCGTCGCAGCGGTGGCCGTCCGTGCGGGACGCCGCGGCTGATCTCGCAGCGCTGACTTTCAAGCGCTGATCTCCCGCGCTGATCTTCCGGCGCTGTGACGTTCGTCGCGTACGACGCCGGGACCGGACCTCACTCGTACACGACGGTCACCGGCGCGTGGTCCGACCACCGCTCGGCATGCGTGGCGGCCCGCTCCACGTACCCCTTGACGGCCCTGGCCGCGAGCCCGGGCGTGGCGAGGTGGTAGTCGATGCGCCAGCCGCTGTCGTTGTCGAAGGCCCGCCCCCGGTAGGACCACCACGAGTACGGCCCTTCCGCCTCCGGATGCAGCGCCCGTACGACGTCGACGTATCCGCCGTCCGCGGGATCGAGGACCCGGGAGAGCCACTCGCGCTCCTCGGGCAGGAACCCGGAGTTCTTCTGGTTGGCGCGCCAGTTCTTCAGGTCGGCCGGCCGGTGGGCGATGTTCCAGTCACCGCAGACGACGACCTCCCGGCCGTCGGCGGCGGCCCGCTCGCGCAGCCCCTTCAGATAGGCGAGGAACTCGTCCATGAAGCGGACCTTCTCGTCCTGGCGCTCGGTGCCGACCTCGCCGGAGGGGAGGTAGAGGGAGGCGACGGTGATGCCCGGCAGGTCGGCCTCGACGTAGCGCCCGCTGCCGTCGAACTCGGCAGAGCCGAAGCCGACTTGGACGCGGTCGGGCTCACGTCGGGTGTAGAGGGAGACGCCGGCCCGGCCCTTGGCGGCGGCGGGCGCGTGCACCACGTACCAACCGTCCGGGGTACGGACCTGCTCCGGCAGCTGCTGCGGCTCGGCCCGCACCTCCTGCAGACAGAGCACGTCGGCGCCGGTCCCCGCGAGCCACTCCACGAAGCCCTTCTTCGCGGCGGCACGCAGTCCATTGACGTTGACGGAGGTCACCGTCGTCACAACACTCTCCTCGACCTCATGGCCGACCTCGGCGGCTGGACATGTTGTCCGAGGTCACAGTGGGCACGCGGGAACGATACCGGCACACTGGACGACGTCCATCTCCCTACTTCGCATAGGTGTACGGTCCACAGCATGAACATACGCCGGGTCTCCTTCGACCACCCCGACGCCGTCAAGCTCAACGACGAGGTCCAGGCCGAATACCACGCCCGCTACGGCGACGGCGGCGACGCCACCTTCCTCGACCCGGCCGACTTCGAGCCGCCGAACGGCGTCTACCTGATCGCCTACGACGTGGACGGCACCCCGGTGGCCACCGGCGGCTGGCGCACCCAGGACTCCAACGGCGAGGGCAACCTCGACGGGGACGCCGAGCTCAAGCGCATGTTCGTGGTGGAGTCGATGCGGGGCCGGGGCGTCGCCCGGCGCATCCTGGCCGCCCTGGAGGAGGACGCCCGGGCGGCGGGGCGGGCCCGGATGGTCCTGGAGACCGGCACCAAGCAGCCGGAGGCCATCGCCCTGTACACCTCCAGCGGTTACGAGCCGTGCGGGAAGTTCGGCTACTACCGGCACTACGAGGCGAGCCGCTGCTTCGCGAAGGCGCTGTAGCGAGGCAGGGCGGCTGGGCAGCGGGGGCTGAGCCGAGCGGGCCGGGCAGAGGGGGCTGGGCGGAAGGTTGGTCCAGCCCAACTGCTGTGCGGGTTCCGCGGGTTGTCCGGGGTCTGTGGCCGCGGGACGTGCAAGAGCCCCTGTCGGCCATCACCGACAGGGGCTCCATGCTGCGTGGACCTGAGGGGATTTGAACCCCTGGCCCCCTCGATGCGAACGAGGTGCGCTACCGGACTGCGCCACAGGCCCTTGCAACGAGTGAAACTCTAGCACCCCGATCCGCGTGCTTGGAAATCCGTTCCGGGGCCGCCGGGCGGCAGCACCACAGGTGGGGCGGACGGCTGCGCCACAGGTGGGGCGGGTGGGGGCGCTACTCGTTGGCGGCCCGCGGCCGCTCGCCGTCCTCGTACTGGTCGAACAACGGCGTACGCCCCCGCTCCCTGGCCCGCCGCGCGGAAGCCGCCCGGCGGGCGTCACAGCGCCCGTCGTCGTCCGCCCTCGCTTCCCCGGCCTCCTCGGCCTCCTCGCCGGAAGCGGCCTCGTCCGCCGCCGCCGCGTCCCGCCGCTCGGCCCGGGAGCCGGCCTGCGCCTCCTGCTCGGGCGCGACGGAACTCGACCGCGCCGAACTCCACGCGTCCGGCGCCCCGAGGTCCACGTCCGCGGTCGCCCGCGGCGCGACCGGCGCGGTCACGTACGTCGGCAACGGCACCGGCACCGGGTCCCAGCTGTCCCCGTGCCCGGGCCGCCGTTGCCGCTCACGCTGCTGGTCGACCCACTCCGCGTGGTCGGTCTGCTCCACCAGCGCCCGCCGGTCGGCGGCGAGCGCGGACAGCCCGGGATCGGTCACGGTCTCTGGGCCTTCTTCCGGTTCTTCGGTGTCGACCTCGGCGGTCACGCGCCGGCGCGGCTGCCGCGCGCGCTCCTTGAGCCGCTGCGCCGCGGCCTCGGCACGGCGCCGGTCCATCTGGTAGGCGAAGCGGCGGCGTTCCTGGGAGCGCAGGTAGGCGATGTACCCGCTGAGCAGCACGGCGGGGACGCCGGGCGCCCAGAGGAAGGCGAGTCCGCCCACGGCGGCGACGATCGCGCCGAGCGTGAATGCGATGAAGAGCATCACGGTTGTGCGCCGACGGCGCGCGAGAACCTTCGTGCGCCGGGCGCGGGCCGCGGCCGCCTCCTGCGAGGGCGTGCGCCGCGCGATGGGCGGGCGCTTGCGCGCGGGCGCGGAGTCGGATGCGCGCGCGGGCGTGGGTTTCGATGCGCGCGCCGGGGCGGCGCTCGACGCGGCCGCCGGCGCTCCCGCCTGCTCGCGCGCCGGTTGTGCACGCCCGGGCGCCGGAGACTGCACTTCCGCGCGGGTCTGGTGCCGCGCCGGAGGCATGGCGAAGGCCCGGACGTCCACCGAGTCGGTGACCACGTCCGAAGCGTCGGCGCCGGGCTCCCCCTCTTCGGCGGAGCGCGCGCGCAGGTCCTTGGCGTACCGGCGCTCCATCCCCGCCCGTCCGGACAGCAACCGGATGGCTGTGCTGAAGCGTTCCGTCGGACGGGCCTCGTTCAGCTCGTCCTGCCTACGGAGCCACATCGGCACCAAGTAGGCGGCCCAGGCCCCGACAATGACTGCGTAGATGAGGCCGCTGCTGCTCACGCCTCACACCGTAGAGGGGTTTGCGCGAGGCCATCCGCCAATTGGGCCGGTGTGTCGCACGATCTGGCTGATATTTCGAACTTTTTTTGTGATGGATGCGATCAGCGGCCCGCCGAGGCGGCGAATTTAATGTCTTGAGGCGGTCGCGGAGCGATCAATTTCGAACACTTATTCAATTTTCTTGACTATGGGACGGCCAGGCGGGATTCCCCGGCGTGTTCTGCGGGTCCCGCGCGGTCTCTCGCGAGGCGTCGTCGGAGGTGCGCTGGGATCGTGCCCGACGCCAACGGTTGAGCAACCCGTCCGGAACCTCTTCCGCGGTGAGCGCGAAGACGAGGTGGTCGCGCCAGGCGCCGTCGATGTGGAGATAACGCGGTCGGAGTCCCTCCTCGCGGAATCCGAGTTTCTCCACGACCCGGCGACTGGGCCCGTTCTCCGGGCGAATGCAGACCTCGATGCGGTGCAGACCAACCGTCCGGAAACAGTGGTCGACGACAAGCGCCACGGACGTCGGCATCACTCCGCGCCCCGCCACCGACTCGTCCACCCAGTAGCCGATGTGCCCCGAACACATCGATCCCCAGGTGATTCCCGCGACCGTCAACTGACCGACCAGCCGCCCCTGGTACTCGATGACGAAGGGAAGCATCCGACCCGAATTCGCCTCGGACCGCAGATGCCTCACCATCTGGCGGTAGGTCGGCCGGTGCGTGATCGGCCCGCTGGGCGTGGGCGGCGGAATGGTCGCCTCCCAGGGGCGCAGCCAGTCGCGGTTGCGCCGGTTGACCTCGCGCCACGCCCGCTGGTCGCGCAGCTTTATCGGCCGGAGGACGATGTCGCCGTCCGCCAGCACGACGGGCCAGGATGGGCTGTTCAGCTCGCACCCCCACTGGTGGCGCCGGGTCTGGGATGGTCGCCGCCGCGGATCTGGTCGACGGCGTGCACCAGGAGGGGCTCCAGGACGGCCAGCCCGTCCTTCACCCCGCCGGTGGAACCCGGCAGATTGACGATCAGTGTCCTTCCCGCCACTCCGGCCAGGCCGCGGGAGAGCGCGGCGGTCGGGACCTTCTCCCTCCCGAACGCCCGGATGGCCTCCGCGATGCCCGGCACCTCGTAGTCGATGACCGAGCGGGTGGCCTCGGGCGTGCCGTCGGTGGGCGAAATGCCGGTCCCGCCGGTGGTCACGATCACGTCGTAGCCGTCCTCGGCGCCGGCCCTCAGCGCGGCCTCGACCGGATCGCCGTCGGGGACGACCTGCGGGCCGTCGACGGCGAAGCCGAAGCCTTCGAGACCCGCGGCGATCAGTGGACCGCCCTTGTCCTCGTAGACGCCGGCGGCGGCGCGGTTGGAGGCGGTCACGACCAGCGCGCGATACGGCGCGCCGTTCCCGGCGCGCGCCCCGGCGCTCACGCCCGGCTCCAGTCGCCCGACTTGCCGCCCGTCTTCTCCTCCACACGCACGTCCGTGATGACCGCTCCCTTGTCGACCGCCTTGACCATGTCGATCACGGTGAGCGCGGCGACGGAGACCGCGGTGAGCGCCTCCATCTCGACGCCCGTGCGGTCCGTGGTCTTCACCGTGGCCACGATCTCCACGGCGTCGTCCGCGACCGACAGATCCAGTTTCACACCGGACACCGCGAGCGGGTGACAGAGCGGAATGAGGTCCGGGGTGCGCTTGGCGCCCATGATCCCCGCGATGCGCGCGGTGGCGAGGGCGTCGCCCTTGGGCATGCCCTCCCCGCGCAGCAGCTCGACCACGCGCGGTGAGACGAGGACGCGTCCGCTGGCCCGCGCGGTGCGCGCGGTCACGTCCTTGCCGGATACGTCGACCATGCGGGCGGCGCCCGCCTCGTCGATGTGCGTCAGTCGGTCCTGCGTACTCATGCTGTGCGGCGCTCCCGGTCCGGGCCCCTCGCGGTGCGGCGCGTGGGCCTGTTGTGCGCGACACGGTACCCCCAAGTCGGCGCAAACAACGGACCAGGACTGCCCCATGGTCCGGCACGCGCGCGTGGGCTCAGCCGAGCAGGACGACCTCGACTTCGGTGCCGGGCTCGACGGACTCCACGTCCTCCGGGACGACGATCAGCGCGTCGGCGTGCGCGAGCGCCGCGACCAGGTGCGATCCGGCACCACCGACCGGGGCCACGGTGCCGTCCGTGTACGTCCCGCGCAGGAACTGCCGCCGGCCCTTCGGCGAGGTCAGAGCGTTGTCGGCGGTGAGGGTGGCGCGGGCCGTGGGCCGGTGGACGTCGTCGAGCCCCATCAGGGTGCGGATCGCGGGACGGACGAACAGCTCGAAGGAGACGTACGACGAGACGGGGTTGCCGGGGAGGGCGAGCAGCGGGGTGTGGTCGGGGCCGATGGAACCGAAGCCCTGGGGCTTTCCGGGCTGCATGGCCAGCTTGCGGAACTCGACGCCGCTGCCCGCCTCGTCCTCGTCCCCGACGTGCGACAGGGCTTCCTTGACGACGTCGTACGCCCCGACGCTGACGCCTCCCGTGGTGACCATGAGGTCGGCGCGCACCAGCTGGTCCTCGATGGTGGAGCGCAGCGTCTCGGCGTCGTCGGCGACCGCGCCCACGCGGTAGGCGATGGCACCGGCGTCGCGGGCGGCGGCGGTGAGGGCGAAGCTGTTGGAGTCGTAGATCTGGCCGCTGCCGAGTTGCTCGTCGGGCTGGACGAGCTCGCTGCCCGTGGAGACGACGACCACACGCGGGCGCGGGCGCACGCGCACCGTGCCGCGCCCGATCGCGGCGAGCAGACCGATCTGCGGCGGCCCGAGGACCGTGCCGGCCTCCAGGGCCCTGTCCCCGGCCTTCACGTCGCTGCCCATCGCGCGCACGTGCGCGCGTGCCTCGGCCGACCGGTACACGTGCACGTGCCCCTCGGCGCCCTCGGGCGCCAGGCTGCGGGCGCGCATCCCGGTCACCGGGCCTTCGCCGAGCCCGCCGTCGGTCCATTCGACGGGCACGACCGTCTCCGCTCCGGGCGGCAGCGGGGCGCCGGTCATGATGCGGGCGGCCTGGCCGGGCCCCACGTGGAGCAGGTCGGCCTGGCCCGCCGCGACGTCCCCGACGACGTCCAGCACCGCGGGGAACTCCTCGCTCGCGCCCGCGACATCCGCGACCCGCACCGCGTACCCGTCCATGGAGCTGTTGTCGAACGGCGGCAGCGACACCGGCACCGTGACGTCCTCGACCAGGACGCAGCCCTGCGCGTCCAGGAGGTTCAGCTCGATGGGCTCCAGGGGGCGGACGGTCGTGAGGATGTCCTCCAGGTGTTCGTCCACCGACCACAGGTGGTCCGGGCCGGTGGCGCGGGTCGCGGCGCTGCTCAAATCCCTACATCTCCTCGGCTACGTAACTGCGAAGCCAGGTCCGGAAGTCCGGGCCCAGGTCTTCACGTTCGCACGCGAGTCTGACAATGGCACGCAGGTAGTCGCCACGGTCCCCGGTGTCATAGCGGCGGCCCTTGAAGACCACGCCGTGCACCGGGCCGCCGACCTTCTCGTCCTGCGCGAGCTGCTGCAGGGCGTCGGTGAGCTGGATCTCGCCGCCCCGGCCCGGCTCGGTCTTGCGCAGTATGTCGAAGATGTGCGGGTCGAGGACGTAGCGGCCGATGACCGCGTAGCTCGAGGGGGCGTCGGAGGCGTCGGGCTTCTCGACCATGCCCGTCACCCGGACGACGTCGCTGTCCTCGGTGGCCTCGACGGCCGCGCACCCGTAGAGATGGATCTGCTCCGGGGCGACCTCCATGAGCGCGATGACGCTGCCGCCGCACTGCTCCTGGACCTCGACCATGCGCGCGAGAAGCGGGTCGCGCGGGTCGATCAGGTCGTCGCCGAGCAGGACGGCGAAGGGCTCGTGCCCGACGTGCGGGGCGGCGCACAGCACCGCGTGACCCAGGCCCCTGGGGTCGCCCTGGCGCACGTAGTGCATGGTGGCGAGGTCGCTGGACTCCTGGACCTTGGCAAGCCGTTCGTCGTCGCCCTTCTTCTCCAGGGCGGACTCGAGTTCGTAGTTGCGGTCGAAGTGGTCCTCGAGTGGGCGCTTGTTGCGACCTGTGATCATGAGGACGTCGTCGAGGCCGGCGGACACGGCCTCCTCGACCACGTACTGGATCGCCGGCTTGTCGACGACCGGCAGCATCTCCTTGGGAGTGGCCTTGGTGGCCGGCAGGAACCGGGTGCCGAGACCTGCTGCGGGGATGACAGCCTTGCTGATCCTGGGTTGCGCCTGAGTCATGTCCGCAACCCTATCCGGTGCCTTGGGCGGGAATCTGAGGCTCCGGTTAATTGGCTCTCATATGAGCGCATTAGGAGGGATACGCGGTGCCAGACGCAGGTCACGACGGACGTACGGCCGAGCCTGACAAGCGAATGTTGCGGCGAGAGCTCCTCGCGGTGAGAAACAGGTTGACGGCGGATGACGTGCAAGAAGCCGCGGAGGCGCTGGCCGGGCGCGCTCTCGAACTGCCCGAACTGGCGCAGGCGCGCACCGTGGCGGCGTACGTCTCGGTCGGAAGCGAACCGGGCACCCTCGCGCTGCTGGACGCGCTGCGCGCGCGGGGCGTGCGGGTCCTGCTCCCGGCACTCCTGCCCGACAACGACCTGGACTGGGCCGCGTACACCGGCGAGCACTCCCTCGCACGCGTCCAACACAGCGGGAAGATGGCGCTGTTCGAGCCGTCCGGAGAGCGTCTCGGGCCGGACGCCGTGACCGGGGCGGACGTCGTGCTGCTGCCGGGGCTCGCGGTCGACGCGGGCGGTATGAGACTGGGGCGCGGCGGAGGATCGTACGACCGCGTGCTCGCCCGTCTGGAGCGCGCGGGCGCCCGCCCTGCGCTCGTGGTTCTGCTGTACGACTCGGAGGTCGTCGAGCGCGTGCCGGAGGAGGCGCACGACCGGCCTGTGCACGCGGTCGTGACGCCGTCGGGCGTGCGCCGCTTCCGTAGCGGCGCGTGAACTTCCAGGAGGCGCGCGGCGATCTCCACGCGCCCCGCTTCCTGGGCCTCACGCCCCACGCGCCCACACCCCGCGCGCCCCAGGCCTCGCGAACCCCGCGCACACCCCCTGCCCACGCGCGGAAACACCCCACCCTCTCCCACGCGCGGAAAAGGGGCCTCTCACGCGCCGTGAAGGGCCCCTGTTCCGTTCCGCGGTCTACCGCCGGCGGCTCACGGCTTCAGCACCAGCGTGTCCCTGGTGTTGTCGTCGACCGCCTTCTGCGAGAAGTCCCAGTCGAGGAGTTCGCCCTTGGCCCACTTGCCGGTCTGGTCGGTGTAGTGGGCGCTGAAGGCGTGGCCTGAGGCGCCGGTGAGGTTGATCCACTTCGATTTGTCGAGGTCGCCGAGGTTGACCACCATGCGCATCGACGGCACCCAGACGACGCCGTAGCCGCCCGCGGCGTTCCAGCCGCTGGCGTTGACCGTCGCCTCGCCGCCGCTGAGCTTCCAGGGGCCGCGGTTGAGCATGTACCGCAGGAAACCGGGACCCTCGGTGCCGAGCGTCTGGTTCTTCAGGAACAGGCGGTGCAGCCGGCCCCAGCTCCAGGAGTCGATGTCCTTGCCGAGCTTGGCGGTCAGCTCCCAGCGGGCGTCGATCATCGCGCGCTTGAACAGGTCGTCGCGGTTGTCGCTCGCCCCCGGCCGGGTCAGCGACTTGGGGGTGGACCACCAGTCGCTCTTGGGGTCGTTCATGAGGTTGCGCACGACCTCGAACCAGCGGTCGCCGCCGTCCGGCTGCGCCTGGTCGGTGTCGCGCTCGCCGCATTCGCGGACCTTGTTCGTCTCGTCCGCGGGCCCGGTGGTGTTGACGGGGTCGACCCACAGGCACTGGCCCTTGACGCGCAGTTCCTTGGGCAGCTTGTTGCCGAAGGCGAGCTTGAGGATGTTGCGCCAGACCGCGTTGAAGTAGGCGGCCGCCGCGGAGTCGGCGTCCTGGGTGTAGTCCCAGCCCTCGAGGAGCTCCTGCGCCTCGCGGACGTTCTTGTCCCCGATGTCGATCTTCAGCAGCTTGGGCACGAGCAGCTTGGCGATCTCGCTGCTGTTGTCGAGCTGCATCTGCCGCATGTCGTCGGTGGAGACCTTGCCGCCACCCTTGATCTTCGACTCGATCAGGTCGCTGATGCGCTGGCTGCGGGTGCCGTAACCCCAGTCGGTGGTGAGCGTGTAGGGGTACTTGTCCTTGTCGATCACGGCCTGGTTGGCGGTGACGATGTAGCCGCGCTTCGGATTGAACTCGTAGGGCAGGGCGTCCTTCGGGATGTACCCGGTCCACTTGTAGGCGGAGTCCCAGCCCGGCATGGGGATGGAGCCGTCGTCCTTCTTCGCGCGCGTGGGGATCTTTCCGGGCAGCGTGTAGCCGATGTTGGTCTTGTCGGCGTAGACGAGGTTCTGCGACGGCACGTCGAACAGGGAGGCGGCGGAACGGAAGTCGCTCCAGTTCGACGCCTTGTCCATGGCGAAGACGGCGTCCATGGAGGTGCCGGGGTCGAGTGCCGTCCAGCGCAGGGCGATGCCGTAGCCGTCGCCGCGGTCGGGGGCGGCGGTGTCGACGGAGGCCTTCTTGCCGACCTTCACGAGTTCGTCGTCCCGGTCGGACAGCAGAGGCATGCCGTCGGAGGTCTCACGGACGATGATCTTCTTCGACGCGCCCCCGGCGACCTTGATGGTCTCCTCGCGGGTCTTGAAGGGCTTGACGGTGCCGTTGTAGAGGTACCCGTCGCCGCTGATCTTCTCCAGGTACAGGTCGGTGACGTCGACACCGGAGTTGGTCATGCCCCAGGCGATGTTCTGGTTGTGGCCGATGACCACGCCGGGCATGCCGGCGAAGGTGTAACCGGTGACGTCGTACTGGCACTTGCTGGAGACCGTGCGGCAGTGCAGGCCCATCTGGTACCAGACGGACGGCAGCGAGGCCGACAGGTGCGGGTCGTTGGCGAGGAGGGGGTGACCGGTGATGGTGTGGCTACCGGAGACGACCCAGGAGTTGGAGCCGATGCCCTGGCCGTTCACGCCGACGGCCGTGGGAACGTTGTCCAGGACCTTGTAGAGGCCCGAAAGCTGGCTCTGCAGGGCCGAGGACGCCGACGTCGACGACGTGCCCGTAGAACCGCTTGTGGAGGTTCCGCCCGTGGAGGTGGAGCCGTTCTGCTCGAACGTCTTGGTGAACGAGTTGTACTGGCCCTCCTGCACGATCGCCTTGTTGCGGCTGTACGGGTAGTCCGGGTACAGATCGGCGATCTGCTTGGGGCCGAGGCGGCTGGTCATCAGGGCGCGGTCGATCTCGTCCTGCATGTTGCCGCGCAGGTCCCAGGCCATCGCCTTCAGCCACGCGATCGAGTCGACCGGGGTCCACTTCGCGGGCCTGTAGTCGTTGGTGAAGCCCAGGGCGGCGTACTCCAGGGAGATGTCCTTGCCGTTTTTGCCCTGCAGGTAGGCGTTGACTCCCTTGGAGTACGCCTGGAGGTACTTCTTGGACGAGGCCGACAGCTTGGTGTCGTACTCCTCCTTGGCGACGCGGTCCCAGCCCAGGGTGCGCAGGAACTCGTCGTTCTTGACCTGGCCCTTGCCGAACATCTCCGACAGGCGCCCGGAGGTCATGTGACGGCGTACGTCCATCTCGTAGAACCGGTCCTGCGCCTGGACGTAGCCCTGCGCCATGAACAGGTCCTCGTCGGAGGAGGCGTAGACCTGCGGGATGCCGTAGCCGTCGCGCTTGACGTCGACGGGCCCTGACAGACCGTCGAGCGTGAGCGACCCCTTCGTCTGCGGGAAGGACGCGCGCACCGTACTGATGGACCAGTACGCCCCGTAGGCGATGCCTCCGATGATGGCCAGGACCAGTACCAGCACGACGAGTCGGGCTTTTCGCCCCTTCTTCCTGCCGGACTTGCCAGGCTTGTCACCCGTTGTGGCGGTGGTGTTGGGGGGCATCGCTGTCCTTGCTGTCCTAACGCGAGCGGCAGGCGGTCCTGGAGTGCTGGAGCAACCATAGGCGCAGGGCCCTGTGCCCCTTGACGCGGAGTCGGGAACGAGAGCCGGCCGGTGTTCGATCTTGCCTCGGCGAGCGTCAAGAAATCGTCAAGAGTTAGGTAAGGTAACGAAGTACTTGGATGCGGAGTTCCACGACTTCGTGTCCTATGTACGTGAGCTCCCGCGCGGGATGCGTGTGAGCCGGGGAAGGGAACGGCCGCTGACTGTCCACCACCTCAACCAGCTTCTGCTCGTCTGCTCGCTCGTCCTGCTCGTCGCTGTGGCAGCGGTTCGGATCTCCTCGCGCAGCGGGCTCCCCAGCCTGCTCGTTTACCTGGGCATCGGGGTCCTGATGGGCCAGGACGGCATCGGCGACATCCACTTCGACAACACCGAGCTGACCCAGGTCATCGGGTACGCCGCCCTGGTGGTGATCCTGGCCGAGGGCGGTCTCGGCACGACGTGGAAGGAGGTCAGGCCGGCCCTGCCGTCCGCCTCCGCGCTGGCGCTGGTGGGTGTCGGGGTGAGCGTCGGGGTCACGGCGTCGGCGGCGCACTACCTGATCGGGCTGGAGTGGCGGCAGGCGCTCATCGTCGGGGCGGTCGTCTCCTCGACGGACGCGGCGGCGGTCTTCTCGGTGCTGCGGAAGATACCCCTCCCCGCGCGCGTGACGGGCACTCTGGAAGCCGAGTCCGGCTTCAACGACGCCCCGGTGGTCATCCTGGTGGTGGCCTTCTCCACGGCGGGACCCGTGGAGCACTGGTACGTGCTGGTGGGCGAGATAGCCCTCGAGCTGGCCATCGGCGCGGCCATCGGGCTCGCGGTGGGCTGGCTCGGCGCCTGGGGCCTGCGGCACGTGGCCCTGCCCGCCTCCGGCCTGTATCCGATCGCCGTCATGGCGATCGCCGTCACGGCGTACGCGGGCGGCGCGCTGGCGCACGGCAGCGGCTTCCTGGGCGTCTACCTCGCCTCGATGGTCATGGGCAACGCCAAGCTGCCGCACTGGCCCGCCACGCGCGGTTTCGCCGACGGGCTCGGCTGGATCGCCCAGATCGGCATGTTCGTCCTGCTCGGCCTCCTGGTCACGCCGCACGAACTCGGCGACGACGTGGTGCCCGCGCTCGTCATCGGCCTGGTGCTCACCATGGTCGCGCGCCCCCTGAGCGTGGTGTTGTGCCTCACGCCGTTCCGGGTGCCTTGGCAGGAGCAGGCCCTGATGTCCTGGGCCGGCCTGCGCGGCGCGGTGCCCATCATCCTCGCGACGATCCCGATGGTGGAGGGCGTCGACGCCAGCCGCCGCATCTTCAACATCGTCTTCGTGCTGGTCGTCGTCTACACCCTGATCCAGGGCCCGACGCTGCCCTGGCTCGCCCGCCAGCTGCACCTGGGCGGCAGCGGCGAGGCCGCCGACCTGGGCATCGAGTCCGCCCCCCTGGAGCGGCTGCGCGGGCACCTGCTGTCCGTCGCCATCCCCGAGGGCTCGAAGATGCACGGCGTCGAGGTCAACGAGCTGCGCCTGCCCGCCGGCGCCGCCGTCACCCTCGTCGTCCGTGACGGAAAATCGTTTGTTCCCCTGCCGACGACGGTGCTGCGCACGGGCGACGAGCTCCTCGTCGTCGCCACGGATCCTGTCCGGGACGCCGCGGAGAAGCGCCTGCGCGCCGTCGGACACGGGGGCAAGCTGGCCGGGTGGCTGGGCGCGAACGGGACGGGCGCGGGGCGCTGAATGCGGGGCGCTGAGTTCCGGGCGGCGGGTGCCGGGCGCGGGGCGCCGGGCGCCCGGCCCGGGGGCGCGCGCGGCGCGCGATGCGGCTCGTGCGACGTTAAGGGCGTGTTTCGTGCGGTTCACACCCCCGCCAATCACAGGTGAACCCGGCCGATGGTGCTCGCTTTCACAGGCGCACCGCTGGTTGACCCTTGTAGGATGAAGGCACACCTAGATCGAACCAACTCTGCCTGACGCAGAGCTGGCGCGACCGTATGGCGGTCGGGCTCCCTTTTCACTGCGGGCACCGGCATCTACCGCAGTCCGCGCAAGAGGACAGCTCTCGGCGCCCCCGCACGGGCGCGCTACCAGGCGGCAGAAAGGCACGGGCCGTGGCGTCCACGGTCACCACCGAGCCGTCGAAGGACTCGTCGGCTCCCTCCCGCCCCGGATACGGGCAGCTACTGCGCACCCGAGGCGCCTGGACGTTCCTGCTCCCCGGCTTCGCGGCGCGTCAGCCGTTCGCGATGCTCACCATCTCCATCGTGCTGCTCGTGCAGCACACCACCGGCTCGTACGGCGCGGCGGGCGCTGCCGCGGCCGTCACCGGTGTCTCCATGGCGCTGTTCGCGCCCTACAGCGGCCGGCTCGCGGACCGCTACGGGCAGCGCGCCGTGCTGGTGCCCGGTGTGCTGCTGCACACGCTGTCGGGCCTGACCCTGACGGCGCTCGCGCTGGCCCACGCGCCGCTGTGGGCGCTGTTCGCGGCGGCCGTGCCCACGGGCGCCTCGGTGCCGCAGGTCGGGCCCATGGTGCGCGCCCGCTGGGGGGTGAAGCTTCAGGGCACGCCCCTGATGACGACCGCGGCAGCGTTCGAGTCCGTCACGGACGAGCTGACCTTCGTCTTCGGCCCGCTGCTGGCCACGGCCCTGTGCACCACCGTCACCCCGGCCGCGGGCCTGGTCACGGAAGCGGCGCTCACTCTGCTGGGCGGTCTGCTGTTCGCGGCGCAGAAGGGCAGCCAGCCCGCCGTCACCGGCGCCGGGCACGCGCGCGTGGAGCACGCTTCCGCGCTGCGCATCCCCGGCGTGCGCGTCCTGATCGCTGTCTTCCTCGGCATCGGTTCCGTCTTCGGCGGCATGCAGGTGTCGCTGGCCGCCTTCAGCGAGTCGATCGGCGAGCCCGGGCTGAACGGCGTCCTCTACGGCGTCTTCGCCGCTGGCAACATGCTCTCCGGCGTCGTGTGCGGCGCGGTCGCCTGGAAGGTGGCCCCGCAGCGGCGCCTCGTCGTCGGGTACGGCGCGCTCGCGCTGACGGCCTCCGGCCTGTGGGCCGCGCACTCGGTGCTCGTGCTGGCCGGTCTGGGTCTGCTCGTCGGCATGTGCATCGCGCCCGCGTTGATCACCGGTTACACGCTGGTCGAGGGCCTGGTCCCGGCCGGGGCCCGCACCGAGGCGTTCACCTGGCTGACCGGCGCGGTCGCGCTCGGCCAGGCGGCGGCCGTGACCATCGCAGGTCAGCTGGAGGACCGGTTCTGGGGTGGCGCCGGTTTCCTGGTGCCGATGGCCGGTACGGTCCTCGCCCTGGCGACCCTGGTGGCCCTGCGTTCTCGGCTGGCCGCACGGCCCCGGAGCCGGACCGTGGCACGTGGCGTCGGTCACCGCATGCCGATGACGGTGGACTGATCCTCAGGAATACGTCACTATGGACCATCGTTAGCACTCATTGAGTGAGAGTGCCAGGAGGAAGACAGTGCCCACCTACCAGTACCAGTGCACCGAGTGCGGCGAGGGCCTCGAGGCGGTGCAGAAGTTCACCGATGACGCCCTTACCGAGTGCCCCAACTGCGGTGGCCGCCTGAAGAAGGTGTTCTCCGCGGTCGGCATTGTCTTCAAGGGCTCGGGCTTCTACCGCAACGACAGCCGCGGCTCCTCGTCGAGCAGCTCGCCGGCGTCGTCCAAGCCGTCGACGTCCACCTCTACCCCGTCTTCGTCGTCCTCGGACTCGAAGTCCTCGGGCACGAGCACCTCCTCGAGCAACAGCTCCGCGGCCTAGGACACGCTCACAGGACCCTGCCGTCTCACGACGGCGGGGTCGTCGGCGTTTCCGGAGCCCCTCTCCGCGCGAGGCCGTCGCCGGATACTGTGCTGACCATGGCGAACGCAGAGATCGGTGTAATCGGCGGCTCGGGCTTCTACTCGTTCCTCGAGGACGTGACCGAGGTCCAGGTGGACACCCCGTACGGGCCCCCCAGCGACTCCCTCTTCCTCGGCGAGGTCGCCGGACGACGGGTCGCCTTCCTGCCCCGCCACGGCCGCGGTCACCACTTGCCTCCGCACCGGATCAACTACCGGGCCAACCTGTGGGCCCTGCGGTCGGTCGGTGCCCGCCAAATCCTGGGCCCGTGCGCGGTGGGCGGCCTGCGCGCCGAGTACGGCCCGGGCACGCTGCTCGTGCCGGATCAGCTGGTCGACCGTACGAAGTCCCGGCTGGGTACCTACTTCGACGGGCTGCCGCTGCCCGGCGGCGATGTGCCCAACGTGGTCCACGTCTCCCTGGCCGACCCCTACTGCCCCGTCGGGCGAGCGGCCGCGCTGAAGGCCGCGCGCGGCAGGGACTGGGAGCCGGTGGACGGAGGCACGTTGGTCGTGGTCGAGGGGCCGCGCTTCTCGACCCGTGCCGAATCGTTGTGGCACCAGGCCCAGGGCTGGTCGGTGGTGGGCATGACCGGCCATCCGGAGGCGGCGCTCGCCCGTGAACTGGAGCTCTGCTACACCTCGATGACCTTGGTGACCGACCTCGACGCGGGCGCGGAGACCGGCGAAGGCGTCTCGCACGACGAGGTGTTGCAGGTCTTCGCCGCGAACGTGGACCGGCTGCGGGGCGTGTTGTTCGACGCGGTGGCGGGCCTGCCCGCGAACGAGGACCGCGACTGCCTGTGCACCAAGGCGCTGGGCGGCATGAATCCCGGCTTCGAGCTGCCGTGACGCGGTGGCGGGAAGGGTGCCGGGGAGATTGCGGGGAAAGGCGTCGGCGGCGGCCGAGGCGGCGGAACTTCACGTTCGGGTGAGGGAGTTTTCCACAACCCGTCGGTAGTCCACCGGTCTCGGCGGGCATCGGCGCAAGGCCTCATCGTGGGCCTGCAAGCCGATTCCCCGACGCAGGTGGTGATCCCGCATGTCCCTTCCCCTTCCGGCCCCGTACCCCTCCCCCTCCTCCTCGCGCCCGCCCGGAACCGACGTCCCCGCCACGTGCGAGGTGCCGCACTTCGCTCCGGTGCGAGTGCGGGGCGGGCGGTACCAGTTGCAACGCCTCGTACGGCACCGCAGGCGGGCCGTGGCGGCGGGCCTCGCCGTGACCGCGGCCGCGCTGGTGGCGGCCGGCCCGCGCGCCGGCGAGCACGCGCGCGGGCATCCGGTGGCGGACCCCGTACGGAAGCACCGTGCCGTCGAGGTCGTGGCCGCGCCGGTACGTATCGCCGACGGCGCCACCGTCCGGCTGCTGCGGCCCGGCGACCGGGTGGACGTCATCGCCGCCCGTGAGACGGCCACCGGCGGTGACGCTCGTGTGGTCGCGCGCGGGGCCCGAGTGACCGGGGTTCCGGAGCCGTTGGGCGACGACGCCGGAAACGGGGCGTTGGTCGTGCTCTCGGTTCCCCGGGCGACCGCGGCGCGCCTCGCCGGCGCGGGCGCGACGGCACGCCTGGCGGTGACGCTGTGCTGAGCCGCGTTGTCCGTATCCTGCGGAAATTTCTGTCAAGTCCCTCGTTTCAGCTACCTGATTGGACAGGATGGCCGCGTGTTGACGTAGGTTGCGGAGCTGTTCGTTCTTCAACCTGTGCACGCGAGAAGAGGCCCCGAGTTGAGCGAGAAGAAGGATCCGAGCGTCTGGCAGGGCTTCAAGGCCTTCCTGATGCGCGGAAACGTCGTCGACCTGGCGGTAGCGGTGGTCATCGGCGCCGCCTTCACCAACATCGTCAACTCGCTGGTGAAGGGGATCATCAACCCGGTGGTCGGGGCGATCGGGACGAAGAATCTCGACAACTACACCTCGTGCCTGAAGGACCCGTGCCACTTGAACGCGGACGGCACGGTGAAGAGCGGCATCCCGATCATGTGGGGCTCCGTCCTCGGCGCCACTCTCACCTTCGTGATCACCGCGGCGGTCGTCTACTTCCTGATGGTGTTGCCGATGTCGAAGTACCTGGCGCGGCAGGAGGCCCGCAGGAAGGCCAGGGAGGGCACGCAAGAGGTGATGGAGGTGACCGAGCTGGAGGTGCTCAAGGAGATCCGCGACGCTCTGGTCGCGCAGCAGCGTGGGGCCGGGTCCGGCGGGCGGTAGCGGCGGCGGCCCGCCGGGGCGGGCGGACTGCTGTCCGCGCGGCTCAGAGGTGGTGGGGCGGCTTCTCGTCGAGGAAGCGCTTCAGGTCGGCCGCGCTGTCGTTATCGGCGGCGGGTCGCTCGCCCCAGCCGCGGTCCGTGTCGTCCGAGGACTGCTGGTCCATCGGGTCGTCGAAGATCAACGCGGGCTTGGGGGCGCGCGGCTCGGGGGCGGGGGCGGAGGTCATGCCTCCAGGGTACGGCCCCGGGGACGGGCGCCGTCCGCGCGGTTCAGACGGCGCACAGTCCGTGGGACTCGAAGATGCTCCTGGCCACAGCGGTCTGTTCGGCGGTCGGGGCGGGTGTGTCGTGCAGGACGAAGGGGCGGCCGAGCGCCTGCCACTTGGCCTCGCCGAGCTTGTGGAAGGGCAGGACGTCGACGCGTGTGACGTTGCCGAGCGAGGCGGCGAAGGCCGCGACGCCGTCGATGTTGGCCGGGTCGTCGGTGAGGCCGGGAACGAGCACGAAGCGGACGTGGACCTCCTTGCCGAGGTCCGCCAGACGCCGGGCGAAGACGAGGGTGGGCTGCAGAGGGCGGCCGGTGACCTTGCGGTAGGTGGCGGGGTCCCAGGACTTGATGTCGAGCAGGACCAGGTCGGTGTCCCTCAGCAGGGCGTCGGTGGCGCGGACGCCGAGGAAGCCCGAGGTGTCGAGGGCGGTGTGCAGGCCGAGTTCGTGCTTGAAGCGGTGCAGCAGTTCGCCGGTGAAGACGGGCTGGAGCAGGGGCTCACCCCCGCTGATGGTCGCCCCGCCGCCGGCCGCGGCGATGAACCGCGTGTACTTGCGGGCCTCGGCGACGATCTCGTCGGCCGTGGTGCGCTTGCCGTCGCGCATCCGCCAGGTGTCGGGGTTGTGGCAGTACAGGCAGGTCAGCGGGCAGCCCGACAGGAAGGTGACGAAGCGGGTGCCGGGGCCGTCGACACCGGTCGACAGGTCCCACGAGTGGACCGAGCCGACCACCTGGCGCCGGGTCGCCGCGGCGGCCGGGGTGGCCGCCGCGGGAACGGGCCCGCAGGCCGGCGCCGGCAGAACCGACGCCGTAGGAAGAAGCGGAGTCATCGTCCTTGCTCCTCAGAGCGAGCCGTGGAAGGTGCGGTTGATGACGTCGAGCTGCTGCTCACGGGTGAGGCGGACGAAGTTGACCGCGTAGCCGGAGACCCGGATGGTCAGCTGCGGGTACTTCTCGGGGTGCTCCATCGCGTCCTCCAGGGTTGCCCGGTCAAGGACGTTGACGTTCATGTGGAAGCCGTCGTCGGCCATGAACCCGTCCAGGACGCCGGAGAGGTTGGCGACGCGCTCCTCGGGGGTGCGGCCCAGGGCGTCCGGGGTGATGGTGTTGGTCAGGGAGATGCCGTCCTCCGCGTCGTCGTACGGGAGCTTGGCGACGGAGAGCGCCGAGGCGATGTAGCCGTGCTCGTCCCGCCCGTTCATGGGGTTGGCGCCGGGCGCGAAGGGGGTGCCCGCGCGGCGGCCGTCGGGAGTGTTGCCGGTCTTCTTGCCGTAGACGACGTTCGAGGTGATCGTCAGGACCGACTGGGTGTGCACCGCGTCGCGGTACGTCGGATGACGGCGGACCTTCTCCATGAAGTCGTGGACGATCCAGCGGGCGAGGTCGTCGGCCCGGTCGTCGTTGTTGCCGTACGCCGGGTACTCGCCCTCGATGACGTAGTCGACGGCCAGGCCGGTCTCGTCCCGCACGACCTTCACGCGTGCGTGCTTGATGGCGGACAGCGAGTCGGCCGCGACGGACAGGCCGGCGATGCCGCAGGCCATGGTGCGCAGGATCGCCCGGTCGTGCAGGGCCATTTCGAGGCGCTCGTAGGCGTACTTGTCGTGCATGTAGTGGATGACGTTGAGCGCGTGCACGTACGTCTTGGCGAGCCAGCCGAGCATGGCGTCGTAGCGGGCGAGGACGGTGTCGTAGTCGAGGTACTCGTCGGTGATCGGCTCGAAGCCCTCGACGACCGGCTTGCCGGTCTTCTCGTCGCGGCCGCCGTTGATGGCGTAGAGGAGGGCCTTGGCGACGTTGACGCGGGCGCCGAAGAACTGCATCTGCTTGCCCATGGCCATCGCGGAGACGCAGCAGGCGATGGCGGTGTCGTCGCCGTACTTGGGGCGCATGAGGTCGTCGGACTCGAACTGCAGGGCGCTGGTGTCGATGGCGACCTGGGAGGCGTACTTCTTGAAGGCCTCCGGGAGGCGCGGGGACCAGAAGACGGTGAGGTTGGGCTCGGGGGCCGGGCCGAGGTTGTAGAGCGTGTTGAGGGCGCGGAAGGTGGTGCGGGTGACCAGGGGGCGCCCGTCGGTGCCGATGCCGCCCATGGACCAGGTGACCCAGGTGGGGTCGCCGGAGTAGAGCTCGTTGTAGTCGGGGGTGCGCAGGAAGCGCACGATGCGGAGCTTGATGACGAAGTCGTCGATGATCTCCTGGGCCTCGGACTCGGTGAGCAGGCCGGCCTCGATGTCCCGCTGGAGGTAGATGTCGAGGAAAGCGTCGATGCGGCCGATCGACATGGCAGCGCCGTTCTGTTCCTTGACGGCGGCGAGGTAGGCGAAGTAGAGCCACTGGACGGCCTCGCGGCCGGTGCGGGCGGGGCCGGAGATGTCGTAGCCGTAGGAGAGGGCCATGGCCTTGAGTTCTTCGAGGGCGCGGATCTGCTCGGAGATTTCCTCGCGTTCCTGGATCACCTCCGCACTCGGCCAGAGGACTTCGACTGCGAGTTTGTCCGCTCGCTTCGCGACGATGAGCCGGTCCACGCCGTAGAGGGGGACGCGGCGGTAGTCGCCGATGATGCGGCCGCGGCCGTAGGCGTCGGGCAGGCCGGTGATGATGCCGGACGAGCGGCAGGCGCGGATCTCGGGGGTGTAGGCGTCGAAGACACCGTCGTTGTGGGTCTTGCGGAGCTTGGTGTAGATCTCCCGGACCGCCGCGTCAGGCTCGTACCCGTAGGCCTTCAGGGCGGCCTCGACCATGCGCCAGCCGCCGTTGGGCATGATGGCGCGCTTGAGCGGGGCGTCGGTCTGGAGGCCGACGATCAGGTCGAGGTCGCGGTCGATGTACCCGGGGGCGAAGGCGTCGATGCGCGAGGGCGTCTTGGTGTCGACGTCGTAGATGCCGCGCTCGATCTCGGCCGGGAACATCCCGAGGAGCTGGTTCCAGACCTTGTCGGTGCGCTCGGTGGGTCCGGCGAGGAAGGATCCGTCGCCCTCGTAGGGGGTGTAGTTGTGCTGGACGAAGTCGCGGACGTCGACGGTGTCGCGCCACAGGCCGCCGCGGAAGCCGTTCCAGGCGTCTCCTCGCGGGGACGGTTCGCGCGGCGTCTCCTCGGCAGGGGTGACGGGAGTGGTTTCCGCAGGAGTGGCAGTCATGGCCGAGACCTTCCGCATCGCTTCGTGGGTACGGATCCATTGCACGCCGGGGCGGGCGCCGCAGGGAGTTGCGTTGGTCCCCGATCTCGGTCCAAAGGTCCTATCGATAATCGATCAGAACGGAAGCGGAGGGCGCTGACCTTGCCTTTTCGTCGGGACCTTAGGACCGCGACTGCTTGTGAATCGCTTCACAAGAATTTCGGCAGGTTATCTGGTGTGCTTGGGTCCATGACGTCCAGCTCGACTCCTCCCCCGGCGCCCTCCGGCGCGCACGAACGCCACAGACCCCTGCGTCGGCTCACCGCGCGCGGTCGCGACGAGGCACATCGTGTCGCTTCACCGCTCGAGCTCTTCTTCGACCTGTGCTTCGTCGTGGCCATCGCCCAGGCGGGCGTCGGCCTGGTGCACGCCGTGGCGGACGGGCACGCGGGCAACGGCATCATGAGCTACGCGATGCAGTTCTTCGCCATCTGGTGGGCCTGGATGAACTTCACCTGGTTCGCTTCGGCGTACGACAACGACGACGCCCTCTACCGGGTCGTCACCCTCGTCCAGATCGCCGGCGTCCTCGTGCTGGCCGCCGGAATCTCACGGGCCTTCGAGGACCACGACTACACCGTGGTCTGGCTCGGCTACCTGATCATGCGGCTGGCGATGGCGGCGCAGTGGCTGAGAGCGGCGAGATCGGCACAGGGCGCGGAGAGAACCGCCGCCCTTCGGTACGCGGGCGGCGTCCTGCTCTGCCTGGTCGGCTGGCTCGGGCTGGTCGTGCTGCCCGAGCCGGCCCGTCCCTGGGTCTTCCTGGTGATGGCGATCGCGGAGCTCTGCGTACCGCTCTACGCGGAGAAGGACTCCACTACCGCCTGGCACCCGCACCACATCGCCGAGCGCTACGGGCTGTTCACCATCATCGTGCTCGGCGAGACGATCGCCGCCGCCACCGCCGCCGTGAAGTCGGGGGTGGACGAGCACGACGCGCTGGGCGAACTGCTTCCGATCGCGGCGGGCGGACTGCTCATCGTCTTCGCCGCCTGGTGGATCTACTTCGTCGTGCCGATCCACGGACGCCTGCGCACCAGCAGGCAGGCGTTCATCTGGGGTTACGGCCACTACCTGATCTTCGCCTCGGCCGCGGCGATCGGAGCGGGACTGGAGGTGGCCGTGGAGCAGGCGGTCGGCAAGGCACACATCTCCACGCTGGCCGCGTCGGCCGCCGTGACCCTGCCGACGGCGCTGTACCTGCTCACGGTGTGGGCGCTGCACTCCCGCTACTTCAAGGTGGGCATCGCGCAGCAGCTGGTGCTGCCCGTCACGGCGCTCCTGGTGATCGCCTGCACCTTCCTGGGCGACTGGGCGGTGCTCGCGGCCGGCATCGTGTCGGGACTCGCAGTGGCGACCGGCGTGGCCCTGACGGCACACATGCTGTCCAAGGAGCGCCGGAGGACCGGGGCGAGCGGGGAGCGGGCGACGACTCCGGTCGTCTGACGGGCCCCTCACGTCATGGGCCCGGTCCACACTGGGTCCATGGCAGTTGACGCTTTGACCGACGTCATCGGAGTGCACGTGGGCCACGCGACGCACACCGGTGACGGCTGGCTCACCGGAACCACCGTCGTCCTCGCCCCGGAAGGCGGCGCGGTGGCCGCCGTGGACGTCCGGGGCGGCGGCCCCGGCACGAAGGAGACCGACGCCCTCGACCCGCGCAACCTCGTGCAGAAGGTGGAGGCGGTCGTGCTGACCGGCGGCAGCGCGTACGGGCTCGACGCGGCTTCCGGCGTGATGGGCTGGCTGGAGGAGCAGGGGCGTGGGGTGCGCGTAGGGCCGGATCCCGCGCACGTCGTGCCGGTGGTGCCCGCCGCGTGCGTCTTCGACCTGGGGCGGGGCGGCGACTTCCGCGCCCGGCCCGGCGCCGCCACCGGCCGTGCCGCGGTCGAGGCAGCCGCGGCCGGTGCGGTCGGCGCGCCCGTGCCGGAAGGGTGCGTGGGCGCCGGAACGGGCGCGGCCGTCGGGCCGCTCAAGGGCGGAGTGGGCACCGCGAGCGCTGTTCTCGGCTCCGGGATCACCGTGGCTGCGCTGGTGGTGGCGAACGCGGCGGGCTCGGCGATGGACCCCGAAACGGGCGTCCTGTACGGCGAGTTGTTCCAAGGGCGCGTGAACTACCCGGAGGCGGGCGTGCACGAGTCCGCGCGCCGGCGTCTCGCCGAGTGTGCGGCGAAGAACGGGCGCCCGCCGCTCAACACCACCCTCGCCGTGGTCGCCACCGACGCGGACCTGTCGAAGGCGCAGGCGCAGAAGCTCGCCGGCACGGCGCACGACGGCATCGCGCGCGCCGTGCGGCCGGTCCACCTGCTCAACGACGGCGACACGGTGTTCGCGCTGGCGACGGGGGCGCGCCCGCTCGACGCCGAACACCCCCTCGCCCTCAACGAGATCCTCGCCGCGGGCGCGGATCTGGTGGCGCGGGCCATCGTGCGCGCCGTGCGCGCCGCGGAGTCGGTGGACGGGCCGGGCGGGACATGGCCGTCGTACGAGGAGCTGTACGGGAGCCGTTGAGCCCGCGCCGACCGCACGCACCGAGCGCGCAGCCCGAGTTCACAGGGTGCGCCGCGCCGCGCACGCCGCACCCGCGCGCCTGCGCCCCCCACCAGCCACAACCCCTCTCTCGCCACATTGTCCCGGTTCTGTCACGTGACGGCGTCCAAGGCGTACGGCGGGAACCTCCGCGACCACCTGCCCCCTCTTTTCCCACGCACTGGAGCGGAGCACGCACACCACGAGAACGGGGAGCAGCACGTGAAAACGCCGAACATGGCAGCGCGGCGCGCACTGGGGGCAAGTGCCGTCCTGATGGTCGGCGCCCTCACCCTCACCGCCTGCGGCGGTGACGCCAACGCCGACTCGAACAACGACAGCAAGACCGGCAACAGCTCGGCCAAGACGTCCACGGCCAAGATCGTCATCTCGGCGAAGGACGGCTCGACCGACGCCTCGATCAACACGACCGGCGTGAAGGTCAGCGGGGGCGAACTGACCGACGTGAAGATGACGGTGGCGGGCACGGGACAGTCCGTGCCGGGTTCGATATCCGGCAACGGCGGCGCCTGGAAGCCGAAGGGACAGCTGGAGCGCGGGACCAAGTACCAGATCTCGGCGACCGCGAAGGACTCGAACGGTCGTACGGCCGCCGCCAACTCCATCTTCACCACGGTCACTTCGGCGAACAGCTTCATCGGAACCTACACGCCGGACAACGGGACCACGGTCGGGGTCGGGATGCCGGTGTCGTTCAACTTCGACAAGGTGATCAGCGACCGGAAGGCCGTGCAGTCGCACATCACCCTCACCTCCAGCAGCGGGCAGAAGGTGGTCGGGCACTGGTTCGGGTCGCAGCGGCTCGACTTCCGGCCGCAGGAGTACTGGAAGGCCGGCTCCAAGGTCACCATGAAGATCGACCTGGACGGGGTCGAGGGCGCGAACGGCGTCTACGGGGTGCAGAAGAAGACCGTCACCTTCACCATCGGGCGCTCGCAGGTCTCCACGGTCGACGTGAACACCCAGACCATGACGGTGGTTCGGGACGGCAAGACCTTCAAGACGCTGCCGATCTCGTCCGGCAGCCCGGAGCACACCACGTACAACGGGCAGATGGTGATCTCCGAGAAGTTCGTGCAGACGCGCATGAACAGCCAGACGGTCGGGCTGGGCGGCGAGTACGACATCCCGGACGTGCCGCACGCGATGCGCCTGACGACGTCGGGGACGTTCCTCCACGGCAACTACTGGTACAACAAGGCCAACCCGCCCTTCGGCCGCGAGGGCACCAGCCACGGCTGCGTGGGGCTCGCGGACGTACAGGGCGCGCAGGGCGCCACGAACGCCAAGTGGTTCTACGACAACTCGCTCGTCGGGGACGTGGTGATCGTCAAGAACTCCCCCGACAAGACGGTGGCGCCGGACAACGGACTCAACGGCTGGAACCTGCCGTGGAACGAGTGGGTCGCGGGAAGCGCCGCGTGATCGCCGTGCGCCGCTCATGATCGCCTCAAGGGCCGCCTGAGCAGCGGGTTCTGACAGGCCATCGGGCCGTGTGGGAATTTCTCACACGGCCCGCTCGTTTTGTGTGCGCACGTTTTCTCGGTTCCCGGACATGATGTCCGACCGAGGGGCTACGGTATGCACCCACAAGGTGACATGCAGCAACGCCGGGAGAAACCTTGAGCGTTCCGTACGAGACAGCAGCGTACGAACCACCCGAGTCGCCCGAGTCTCCGGAGGAGCACCTCGCGCGACTCCTCGGCCGTGCCCTGAACTCCTTCGAGCTGCCGGACGAGGTCATACAGCGCCTCGACTGTGCGCTGGCGCACGACAGCTCGCTGCACTCCGCGCACCACAGTTCGGGGCTGCACCGCGAGACGTACCGGCACACTTGGCTGCTCGCCGACGGCTCGGCACTCACCCTGTGGGAGCTCGTGCACAACCCCGCGCCGGGCAGCGCCGCCCAGCACGAGGTGTACGTCGACGAGGAGGAGCTGCGCGCCGCCACCGCGCGCCTGCCCCTGCCGCCGGACACACCCGACTTCGAGTTGCCGGTGACGGTGCAGTTGTCGCCGGTCCCCGCGCCCCGTCACGCGTACGTGCCGGACGACTCGGCGGACCACGCGCGCCGGCTCCTGCGCCGCGCGGAGAACGCCGACCGCCCGGGCGCGGAGACGGCCGCTTTACTCACGACGGCGTTCGCGCACCAGATCACGCAGGCCTTCGGGCGCCCCTGCCGTGTGCGGCGCGCGGGACTGTGCTTCGCGCTCTACGAGCACGCGTTCCTGCTGCGCGACGGCGAGGAGGTCTCCCTCTGGGAGGTCGAACACACGGCGACGCCCGACGGGCGGCACATGTGCGAGGTGTACGTCACGGAGGACGCGGCCCGGGACGCCATGGAGCGGCGGGCGGCGCAGGTCTCCTGAGGAGCGGACGCGGACGGTGCTGAGCGCCCGTCCCCCGCGCCCGATATCAGCGCGCGCCCCGGCGTGCGGTTCGGATGCGCGCCCCCGGCGTACGCCTCAGCGGCCGTCGCTGAGTTGTCGTACGAGCCCCGCGAACGCCGCTCTCTCCGCCGGGGTCAGTTCGACCGACTCCAGGTGGGGAGCGGACTGGCGCCGACGCGGCAGGAGGCGCGGACTGCGGCCGCCGGCGAGCCGGGGAACCGGCCCGAAGTGACCGCGGCGGGAGAGGGCGTACAGGGCGAACACCCACAGGGCTGCGGTGAGGAGGAGTATCGCCGCACCCATCGACTGGAGAACCGGGACGTGCTCATCAGGCATGCGCCTAGTAGACACCACGGTCCGGGCCTTTGGGCCCGGACCGTGACGTATCTCGCAGGTGCCGTGAACACGCCACAGCGCCTCAAAGGGACAAACAGAGCCTCACGCCGCGACCGGCTGCTTCGCCTCCGCCGTGGCGGCCGCGCCGTCCGCCTTGCCGGCGCCCACGGCGCCGGGTGCCGGCTTGCGCATGCCCTTCAGTACGACGACCAGGGCGGTGGTGACGCACACGCCGACCGCGATGGCGATCAGGTAGAGGAAGGGGTTGCCGATCAGCGGGACCACGAAGATGCCGCCGTGCGGGGCGCGCAGGGTGGTGCTGAAGGCCATCGACAGGGAGCCGGTGATCGCGCCGCCCACCATGGCGGAGGGGATGACGCGCAGCGGGTCGGCGGCGGCGAACGGGATGGCGCCCTCGGAGATGAAGGAGGCGCCGAGGACCCAGGCGGCCTTGCCGTTCTCGCGCTCGGTCTCGGTGAAGAGCTTGCCGCGGACCGTGGTGGCCAGGGCCATCGCCAGCGGCGGCACCATGCCGGCCGCCATGACCGCGGCCATGATCTTCATCGCGGAGTCGCTCGGGTTGGAGACGGCGATGCCGGCGGTGGCGAAGGTGTACGCGACCTTGTTGACGGGACCGCCGAGGTCGAAGCACATCATCAGGCCCAGCAGGGCGCCGAGCAGGATGGCGTTGGAGCCGGAGAGACCGTTCAGCCAGTCGGTCATGGCCTTCTGGGCGGAGGCGATGGGCTTGCCGACCACGACGAACATCAGGAACCCGACGATCGCCGAGGAGATCAGCGGGATCACCACCACCGGCATGATGCCGCGCAGCACCGGAGGGATGTCGATCTTCTGGATGGCCATCACCACGCCGCCGGCCAGCAGACCGGCCACCAGGCCGCCGAGGAAGCCCGCGTTGATCGTGGAGGCGATCATGCCGCCGACGAAGCCGGGGACGAGGCCCGGGCGGTCCGCCATGCCGTAGGCGATGTAGCCGGCCAGTACCGGCACCAGGAAGCCGAAGGCCACGGCGCCGATCTGGAACATCAGGGCGGCCCAGCTGTCGGTCTGCGTCCACACGAAGTGGTCCATCACCGAGGGCGCCGACTTGATCTTGTATCCGCCGACCGCGAACCCGAGGGCGATCAGCAGACCGCCGGCCGCGACGAACGGGACCATGTAACTGACGCCGGACATCAGCCACTTGCGCAGCTTCGTGCCGTAGCCCTCGCCGGAGTCGCCGGCACGTTCGACCGGCGTGCCCGCGCCCGAGGGGGCGCCCGCGGTCACCTCACCGCGCGCGGCCTTGCCGCGCACCTCGGTGATCAGCTCGCCGGGCCGGTTGATGCCGGCCTTCACGCCGACGTCGACGGTGGGCTTGCCGGCGAAGCGTTCCTTCTCCCGTACGGGGACGTCGTGCGCGAAGATCACGCCGTCCGCCGCCGCGATGACGCCCGGGTCGAGCCGGGTGAAGCCCGCCGAGCCCTGCGTCTCGACGACGACCTCGACGCCCGCCTCGCGGCCCGCGTTCTCCAGCGACTCGGCCGCCATGTACGTGTGGGCGATGCCGGTCGGGCAGGAGGTGACGGCGACGATGCGGAACGGGCGCTCGGCGGAGGCGTCCTCGCCGGAGGCGCTCGCGCCCGGCGCCGCAGCGGTGCTGTCCGTGGCGTCGTCGGCGGAGGCCGCCACCGACGACGCCACGGAGTCCTCGGAGGCGCCCTCCGTGGCGCCGGCGCCCTCGGCCGCCGCCTCGGGCGCCTCGGCCGCCTCGTCCCCGCGGATCAGCGCGGCCGCGGCCGACGCGTCCTCCACCGACCGCAGCGCGGCGGTGAACTCCGCGTTCATCAGCTGCCGGGCCAGCGACGACAGGATCGTCAGGTGGGCGTCGTCGGCACCGGCGGGCGCCGCGATCAGGAAGATCAGGTCGGCGGGACCGTCCGCCGCGCCGAAATCGATCCCCGCGGTGCTGCGCCCGAAGGCGAGCGTCGGCTCGGTGACGTGCTCGCTGCGGCAGTGCGGGATGCCGATGCCGCCGTCCAGGCCGGTCGGCATCTGCGCCTCGCGCGCCGCCACATCGGCGAGGAAGCCCTCCAGGTCGGTCACCCGGCCCAGGGCCACCATGCGCTCGGCGAGGGCACGCGCCGCCGCTTCCTTGCTGTCGGCGGACAGGTCGAGATCGACCAGGTCCGCGGTGATCATCTCGCTCATCGCGGGCTCCTTCGCACGCGTATCGCCCGTGGAGTGGGGTGGGCGGGGGTGGGGACAGGGGTGCTGTGGGGGGTGGCGGGAAACTCGGGACCGCCGGTGTGGGCGGGGCCTGTGGAGGCCGGGCCCGTGGAGGCGAGGCCGGGGAAACCCCGCCTCCCAGTGAGGGCAGGGCGGCTCAGGTGGCCCTGCCTCCCGTCGGCCGCGGCGAGTAACGGGGAGCCTCGCCGCCCGGCGGCCGTATGCCGGACACCGGAACCGGGGCCAGTACGGAAGCTCACGACTCCGGAACCCGGGCCGGTACGGACGTTCACGACTCCCGAACCAGGCGCGGTACGGACGTTCACGACTCCCCAACCAGGCGCGGTACGGACGTTCACGACTCCCCAACCCGGGCCGGTACGGACGTTCATGACACCGGCTCCGACAACTCGCGGTCCACCGGCACATCGGCGGTCACCGTCACCGCCGCCAGGTCGAGGTCGCCGGGCGTCGGCATCACGCTTCCGGGCAGCTGGACGGCCGCCGCGCCGTGCGCCACCGCCGAGGCGAGCGCCTCCGGGCCGCTGCCGCCGGCGATCAGGAAACCGGCCAGGGACGAGTCGCCGGCGCCCACGTTGCTTCGTACGACGTCCACGCGCGCGCTGCCGAACCAGGCGCCCGCGCCGTCCACCAGGAGCTGTCCATCGGCGCCCAGGCTCGCGAGCACGGCGCGCGCGCCCATCTCGCGCAACTCCTCGGCCGCCTTCACCGCGTCGCCCACCGTTGCCAGGGGGCGTCCGACGGCCTCCGCGAGCTCCTCGGCGTTCGGCTTCACCACGTCGGGCCGCTCGCGCAGCGCCTCCAGGAGCGCACGCCCTGAGGTGTCCAGCGCGATCCGCGCGCCCCCGGCGTGCGCCCGCGCGACGACATCGGCGTACCACGCCGGCGCGAGACCCCGCGGCAGGCTCCCGCAGCACGCGATCCAGTCCGCGTCGCGCGACTGCGCGCGCACGGTCTCCAGCAGCAGTTCCTGCTCCTCCGCCGACAGCTCCGGACCCGGCGCATTGATCTTGGTCAGCACCCCGTCCGCCTCGGCGAGCGCGATGTTGGAGCGGGTGGCGCCGGTGACCGGAACCGGCGCGACCTCGATGCCCTGCGCGTCGAGCAGGTCGGCGACGAGCGCCCCCGGCGCACCACCCAGGGGCAGGACCGCCACCGTGCGCCGCCCGGCGGCCGCGACGGCGCGCGAGACGTTCACGCCCTTGCCGCCCGGGTCCATGCGCTCGCCGGTGGCGCGGATGACCTCGCCGCGGTCGAGCGAGGGGACCTCGTAGGTGCGGTCGAGGGAGGGGTTGGGGGTGACGGTGAGGATCATGCGCGCACTACTTCCGTGCCGCCGCGCTCGATATCGACGGCGTCTTCTCGGCTCAGCCCGCTGTCGGTGATCAGCAGGTCCACGTCGCTCAGGTCGCCGAAGCGGGCGAAGTGCTCCTGGCCGTGCTTGGAGGAGTCGGCGAGCAGCACCACGCGGCGGGCGGCGGCCACGGCCGCGCGCTTGACCGCGGCCTCGGCGAGGTCGGGGGTGGTCAGGCCGTGCTCGGCGGAGAAGCCGTTGGCCGCGACGAACAGCACGTCGGCGCGGATCTCGCCGTACGCGCGCAGCGCCCACGCGTCGACGGCGGCGCGCGTGCGGTGCCGCACGCGCCCCCCGACGAGGTGGAGCTGGATGCCCGGATGGTCGGCGAGACGCGCGGCGATCGGCAGGCTGTGCGTGACGACGGTGAGGGAGGACTCCAGCGGGATCGCGGCGGCGAGGCGTGCCACCGTCGTACCCGCGTCGAGGATCATCGTGCCCTCGGTCGTCAGTTCCGCCACGGCGGCCTTCGCGATGCGGTCCTTCTCGTCCGTGGAGGTCCCCTCGCGCTCGGCGAGGTCCGGCTCGAAGTCGAGGCGTCCGGCCGGTATGGCGCCGCCGTGCACTCTGCGGACCAGGCCGGCGCGGTCGAGGGCCTTCAGGTCCCGGCGGATGGTCTCCGCCGTGACCTGGAACTCCTCGGCCAGCGACACGACGTCCACGCGGCCGCCGTCACGGGCGAGCCGGAGGATCTCCTGCTGCCGCTCGGGTGCGTACATCTCCGTTCGCCTCCGCCTCGATGTCCGAGTGTTTCCACCTGATGCCCGAACTTGTGGTTTCTCCCCGGAGGCTACGCCCGGATTTCCGGAAAGTAAACAGTTCCGGGCGCCATCCGGACACAAACGGGCCTCCCACCCCCTGAGGGAGGTGGGAGGGCCCCGCAGCCGACGTGCCTCACCGCACGCCGAGCGAACACGTCCGTCCGCCAGTTACACCAGGTCCGTCCGCGACACCGCGCCCTTCACCTACGACACCGCGTCCGTCCGCTACACCCCCGCCCCCTCCCGGGCCTGCCGGCCGCCGGAGGAGGCCGGCGCGACCTCGCCGTCCGCCGCCACCGAGACGTCCGAAACCTCACCGCCCCCGACCTGCTGTGCCGCCCGCCGCGGCAGCGCGAACATCAGCAGGAAGATCGCCGTCATCACGGCCGCCACCCACCCCAGGGCGTGCTGGAAGGCGTGCACGTACGCCGGTCCCACCTGCGCGAGCGTCAGCCGGTCCCCGATCGCGCCGAAGAACACCACCGACACGAGTCCCAGCCCCAGCGCGTTCCCCATCTGCTGCACCGTGTTGATGAGCCCGGACGCCGAGCCGGCGTGTTCGCGCGGTACGTCCGTGAGCACGGCGTCCGTCAGGGGCGCGACGATCAGCCCCATGCCTACGCCCATCACCACCAGCGGCAGCGCCATCTGCCAGGAGGCGATGCCGAGGCCGTACCGGTCGGACTCCCAGATGTAGAGCAGTACGCCGACCGCCATCAGCAGCGCGCCCGCCTGGAGCACCTTCCGCCCGAAGCGCGGCACCAGCTTCTGCACGGACAGTCCCGCCGCCGTCGAGACCGCGATCGAGAAGGGAATTCCGGTCAGGCCCGCCCGCAACGGGCTCCAGCCCAGGCCGATCTGCATGTACAGCGTCCACACCAGGAAGAACACGCCGAGCGCGACCCCGAAGACGGTCTGCACGGCGATACCGGCCGCGAAGCTCTTGACCCGGAACAGCGAGAGTTCGACCAGCGGCGAGCCGTCCCGCGCCGCCTTCCGCCTCTCGTACGCCACCAGCGCGCCGAAGACCAGCAGCGCGCCGGCCATCGAGGCGTACCCCCACAGCGGCCAGCCCAGCTCGCGTCCCCTGGTCAGCGGGTAGAGCAGCATCAGCAGCCCCAGTGTCACCAGCGCCACGCCCACCAGGTCGAGTTTGAGCGCCCGCGGCGCTTTCGACTCGGTGATGAAGCGGCTGCCCAGGATCAGGCCCGCGATGCCGACCGGCAGGTTGATGAGGAAGATGGGCCGCCATTCGAGCCCGAACAGGTTCCACTCCGTCAGCAGGGCGCCCAGCAGCGGGCCGAGTACCGCGCCCAGGCCCACGACGGCCCCGAAGAGCCCGAAGACCTTGCCGCGCTCGTGCGCCGGAAAGGTGGCGTGCACGATCGACAGCACCTGCGGCACCATCATCGCGGCCATACCGCCCTGCAGGACGCGTGAGGCGACGAGCATCTCCGGGTTGGCGGCGAAGCCGCACAGCGCCGAGGCGAGGGTGAAACCGCCGATGCCGATCAGGAACAGTCGTTTTCGGCCATGGATGTCACCGAGACGGCCTCCCGTGATCAGTGCGGCGGCGAAGGCCAGCGCGTAGCCGGCCGTGATCCACTGGATCTGGCTGAAGGAGGCGCCCGCGTCCCGCTGGATGGACGGGATGGCGACGTTGACGATCGTGACGTCGACGAGGTCCATGAAGGCCGCGGTCATCACGATGGCGAGGGCGAACCAGCGGCGCCGGTCCGGCGGTACGACGGGGTTCTCGATGCGGTTCATGGCTCGAAGCTATGCCCCCATTAGGACAGAACAGGTCCTACTTGTGCGGCATCCTCGACATCATGACGACGGATACCCCGGCCCGGCTCCTGACGCTCCTCTCCCTCCTCCAGACCCCCCGCGAATGGCCCGGCGGAGAGCTCGCCGAGCGGCTCGGTGTGTCCCGGCGCACGGTCCGCCGGGACATCGACCGGCTGCGCGAACTCGGCTATCCCGTGCAGGCCACCATGGGCGCCGACGGCGGCTACCGGCTGGTCGCGGGCAAGGCGATGCCCCCGCTGGTGCTCGACGACGAGGAGGCCGTGGCCATCGCGGTGGGCCTCAGGGCAGGCGCCGGGCACGCCCTCGAAGGCGTCGACGAGGCCTCCGTACGGGCCCTCGCCAAGCTGGAGCAGGTCCTGCCCTCCCGCCTCCGCCACCGCGTCACCACGCTCCAGGCCGCGACCACCCCGCTGACCAGCGGCGACGGGGCGAGCATCGCGCCCGAGACGCTGACCGTGATGGCCTCCACGGTGGCCGGACGGGAGCGGCTGCGCTTCGCCTACCGGGCCGGGGACGGAACGGAATCACGGCGCCTGACGGAGCCGTACCGGCTCGTGTCGACCGGACGCCGCTGGTACCTCGTCGCCTACGACCTCGACCGCGCCGACTGGCGGACCTTCCGCGTCGACCGGGTGAGCGAGCCCTTCGCGACCGGCGCACGGTTCGCTCCGCGGGAGTTGCCCACGGGGGACGCGGCCGAGTTCCTGCGCCGCTCCATGCAACGCCAGCAGGAGGTCTACGACTTCGAGGTCACCTTCGCCGCGTCCGCAGAGGCCGTCGCCGCGAAGGTACCGGCGTGGCTGGGGGCTCCGGAGCCCTTGGACGCGAACTCCTGCCGTCTGCGCGGCAGATCGGGGGACGCGCCCGAGTGGACGGCGGTACGGCTGGCGTTGCTGGGCTTCGAGTTCACCGTGCAGGAGCCTGCGGAACTGGTGCAGCACGTAAGGGAGTTGGGGGCGCGGCTGACGCACGCCGCGGGTGGGTGACGGCGCCGGACATCAAGGGTCGCGCCGCACACCGCGGTTGCTACGCCTCCTCCTCGATCCCGGCCCAGGGAAAGTCCCGTACCGCCCCCAGGTTCCGCAGCGCCAGCGCCGCCGGGCCTTGCTCCCCGCTCGCCGGTGCCCCTCCCGCAGCCCACACCTCGACGGCCACCCGCACGGCGGCCCCGGCGACGGCGGCGGCGAACCTCAACTGCGGGGACACGGCTGCTCGACTGCCAACGTTGTCATGCCCACCTTCACGACGAATTCCAGTCCCGTCGCCCGCCAGCCTCCCCGCCAGCACCTCCCCCAGCCGCCCCTCCGACTCCTGGCACACCTCCGCCCAGACCTTGCCCAGTGCCGGGCTGTCGTCGGTCAGGCGGATGAGGGTGCGGACCAGTTCCCAGGAGGCCGCCGAGACGCCGGCGCCCGGTGTGAGGGTGTGGCGGACCGCGTGTTCCAGGGCCTGGGGGACGGAGAGGTGGGCGGGGGCCTCGGCGAGGGCGTCCGTCCAGCGCTCGGCGCCCGCCGCGTAGAGGGGGGCGACGGCCTCCTCCTTGGTCGCGAAGTAGCGGTAGAAGGTGCGGGGAGCGACTCCCGCGGCCTGGGCGATGTCCTCCGCGCGGGTGGCGCGCAGGCCCTGCCGTACGAACAGGCCTGCCGCGGCGCGGGCGATCTCCATCCGGGTCGCGGCCTTGCGCCGCTCGGTCAGGGAGAGCGGCGCCGCCGTGGAGGAGCGGGGGTTCGGTGCGGGGGTGGGGCTGCTCACATCGGCAGGCTATGCCGATGTGGCACAATCTGCCACCGGCGGGCCACCCCGGGGTTCAGGTTCGGGGTGCCCCGCCCTCCAACGTGCCCGGAAGCACCCAGCATGCGCGAGGACGCCGACGTCGGCCGGCGGAAGACGGCGGCAGACGGTGTCGGCCGCCGGAAGATGCCCGCAGACGGCAGCAGACGGCAAAGCCGACGGACGAAAAAAGAGCCGGGCTACGACGCCCGGGGGGAGGGGCGCCGAAGCCCGGCTCATGGAGAGTCCCGGCGCCGGGGGGGTGTGCGTCGGGACTTGGTCCAGAGGGTCGTTCAGGGGCCGGTCGTGCCGGTCCGGGTCGCCCCGAACGTCTGTCGGTTCGCCCGAACTCCTGTGCCCTGAAGTCTTTTTCCCAGGGCACCGCCGGTTGAAGCGGCGTTACGCGCCATGTTTGCGCGGTCTTCCGCCACCCGGCGTACGCGGCCCGCGGCCGTCGTACGCCGCCGCGGCGGGCCGGCTCGCTCGCGCCCCCACGCGCACGCCCCGGCCGCAGCGGCCGTCGGTGTTACGCCGCCGCCTCGAAGCCGGTGTCGCGGGCCAGCTTCTTCAGCTCCAGCAGCGCGTGCTTCTCGATCTGACGGATGCGCTCGCGCGTCAGACCGTGCTCCTTGCCGACCTCGGTCAGCGTGCGCTCCCGGCCGTCCTCGATGCCGTAGCGCATCTTGATGATGGAGGCCGTGCGCGGGTCGAGGCGGCCGATGAGGTCGTCCAGTTCCTCGCTGCGCAGCAGGGTCAGGACCGACTGCTCCGGGGAGACCGCGGAGGTGTCCTCCAGCAGGTCGCCGAACTGGGTCTCGCCCCCGTCGTCCACCGGCATGTTCAGGGAGACCGGGTCGCGGGCCCAGTCCAGGACGTCCGTCACGCGCTCGGGGTTGGAACCGAGCTCGGCCGCGATCTCCGCGGGCTCCGGGTCACGGCCGTGCTCGCGGTTGAACTCGCGCTGCACACGACGGATCCGGCCCAGCTCCTCCACCAGGTGGACGGGGAGGCGGATGGTGCGGGACTGGTCGGCTATCGAGCGGGTGATGGCCTGACGGATCCACCAGGTCGCGTACGTGGAGAACTTGAAGCCCTTGCGGTAGTCGAACTTCTCGACCGCGCGGACCAGGCCGGCGTTGCCCTCCTGGATCAGGTCCAGCAGGGGCAGGCCGCTACGGGGGTAGCGGCGGGCCACGGCCACGACCAGACGGAGGTTGGAGCGGATGAAGATGTCCTTGGCGCGCTCACCCTGGGCGACAAGAGCCTCCAGCTCCTCGCGGGTGGCCTCGGCCTTGGACTCCTCGTACCCGTCGAGAACCTGTCGCGCGAACACACCCGCCTCGATGATCTGGGACAGCTCGACCTCCTTGGCGGCGTCGAGCAGCGGTGTGCGCGCTATCTCGTCGAGGTACATGCCGACCAGGTCGCGGTCTGCGATCTCGCCGCCATGAGCGCGAACACTGCGTGCCGCGTCACCGGTCTCGCCGGCGGCGGACTGACGACGGGCGACGGCACGGGTTGCCATGCGTGCTCCCTTGCGTATCGGGGTCCCCCCGCTCGAGCGAAGTCGAGACCGGAGGAGGGCTGGCGGGTGGTTCTGGACGCCGGTACTCGCCTTCGAGTACCGCTCAGCACCTTTGTCGGGTGCCCTGCGTCTGATGGAAACAACGACTGGAATCCGGACAGAATTCCCAACCCGTCCCTCGTTTTTTCTGATCATGCAGTACCCTGTCCGGCCACATGAGGAGGTCCGATGCCGTCGGAGCGTGCAGAGGTGCAGGTCAGGCCGGGAGTCGAGAGCGACCTCGAAGCCCTCACCGACATCTACAACCACTACGTACGTGAGACGCCCATCACATTCGACACAGCCGTCTTCACTCCTCAGGAGCGCCGTCCGTGGCTGCTCTCCCACCCTGAAGACGGGCCGTACCGCCTGATGGTTGCCACGGAAGCGGACACACAGGAAATTCTGGGCTACGCCACATCCAGCCCTTATCGAGCCAAGCCCGCGTACGGGACCTCGGTGGAGACGACGGTGTATGTGGCCCCGCACGCGGGCCGGCGCGGCATCGGCACGCTGCTGTACAAGGCCCTCTTCGAGGCCCTGGCCGACGAGGACCTGCACCGCGCCTACGCGGGCGTCGCCCAGCCCAACGAAGCGTCCACGCGGCTGCATGAACGCTTCGGGTTCCGTCACGTCGGTACGTACCGCGAGGTGGGCCGGAAGTTCGGCCGTTACTGGGACGTCGCCTGGTACGAGAAGGAGCTGTAGGCAGGGCGGAGCCGTAGGCAGGGCTCCGCTGTAGGCAGGGCTGCGCGCCCGGTGCGGTCAGCCGAACTGCACAGACCGCTTGGCCAGCCCCATCCAGAACCCGTCGATCACCGACTTCTGCGCGTCCAGTTCGCCGGCCGCGTCCGCCGCGCCCATGGTGACGAAGAGCGGGGCGAAGTGCTCGGTGCGCGGGTGGGCGAGCCGACCGGCCGGCGACTTGTGCAGGAAGTCGAGCAGCGAGTCGACGTCGCCGTCCTCCAGCCTGCCGTGCCCCCAGTCGTCGAACTCGGCCGACCAGCCGGGCACCCCCTGACCGACGTGCCGCAGCGCGGCCAGGTTGTGGGTGAAGAAGCCGGAGCCGACGATCAGCACGCCCTCGTCACGCAGGGGCGCCAGCTTGCGGCCGATCTCCATCAGCTTGACCGGGTCGAGCGTCGGCATGGAGATCTGCAGTACGGGGATGTCGGCGGCCGGGAACAACTCGACGAGCGGGACGTACGCGCCGTGGTCCAGCCCCCGGTCCGGGATGTCCTGCACGGGCATGCCCGGCGCGCGCAGCAACTTGCGGACGGACTCGGCGAGTTCGGGGGCGCCGGGGGCCTCGTACCGCACCCGGTAGTAGTGCTCGGGGAAGCCCCAGAAGTCGTAGACGAGCGGGACCGTGTCCACCGCGCCGAGGGCGAGCGGGGCCTCCTCCCAGTGGGCGGAGACCATCAGGATCGCCTTGGGGCGGGGCAGGTCGGCGGACCACGCGGCGAGCTGGCCGGGCCAGACGGGGTCGTCCGCGAGGGGCGGCGCGCCGTGGCTGAGGTAGAGGGCGGGCATGCGCTCCAGCGTTTCGGCGGACATGACGGTGACTCCCGATGCTTCCCGATGGTTGAAATCTAAAACTCTATGAAAAGACGGTACGCTTCATTTGTTTAAATTTCAAGGAGAGGTCTCGTACAGTGGATGCATGAAGACGGCACCCACCTCCGCTGCACCCACCCCCGCGGCACAGGAGCCCCCCGCGGACACCCACTGGCTCTCCGACGAGGAACAGCGCGTCTGGCGCTCCTACGTCCACGCCACCACGCTCCTGGAGGACCACCTCGACCGCCAGCTCCAGCGCGAGGCGGGCATGCCGCACGTCTACTACGGCCTCCTCGTGGGCCTCGCCGAGGCCCCGCAGGGCCGGCTGCGGATGACGGAGCTGGCGATGAAGGCGAAGATCACCCGCTCCCGCCTCTCCCACGCCATCGCCCGCCTGGAGAAGAACGGCTGGGTGCGCCGCGAGGACTGCCCCTCCGACAAGCGGGGCCAGTTCGCGGTGCTGACCGAGGAGGGCCACGAGGTGCTGCGGCGGACCGCGCCGGGCCACGTCACGGCCGTACGGCAGGCGGTGTTCGACCGTCTGACCCCCGAACAGCAGAAAACCCTCGGCGAGATCATGCAGATCGTCGCCGAGGGGCTGCAGCCCGACGAGGCGGGCGCGGACCTGCCCTGGCTCCGCTGAGCCGCTCACTCAGCGAAACCAGGGCAGATCCTGGGGTCGTACGTATGAGGCGTCCCCTTCCTCCTACGTACGAGTGGTTCCGAAGGGGTACGGCCGGGCGGCCGCCGTCAGTGGGCGACCACCGGCACGGCCAGCTCGTCCTCGACGCCCTCCTCGGATCCGGCCACGGCGGTCGAACCGGGGCGGCCGGCGGTGACCAGGGTCACGACGACCACGGCGGCCAGGACCAGCATGCCGACGGCGATCCAGATCGCGTTGGTGTAGCCGTGCACCGCACCCTGCATCTGCACCAGCTGCGCCTGCGACTTGGAGGTCGCGGAGCCGATGTGGTCCTTGATGTACGCGGTCGTCGCGGAGGCGGCGATCGTGTTCAGCAGGGCCGTGCCGATCGCGCCGCCCACCTGCTGCGAGGTGTTGACCATCGCGGAGGCGACACCGGCGTCACGGGGCTCGACGCCCAGCGTGGCCAGGGACATGGCCGGCATGAACGCCGTACCCATGCCGAGACCGAGCAGCAGCATCGACGGCAGGATCGTCGAGGCGTACGACGAGCCGATCTCGAGCTGCGTCATCAGCAGCATGCCGACCGCGGCGACCAGGAAGCCGGGGCCCATCAGCGCCCGGGCCGGGACCCGGGTCATCAGCCGGGCACCGATCTGGGTGGAGCCGATCATCATGCCCGCGATCATCGGCAGGAAGGCGAAGCCCGTCTTGATCGGCGAGTATCCGTTGATGACCTGCAGGTAGTAGGTCAGGAACAGGAAGGTGCCGAACATCGCGATGATCGCGATACCGAGCGAGAGGTAGATGCCGCCGCGGTTGCGGTCGGTGACCACGCGCAGGGGCAGCAGCGGGGCCTTGACCTTGGCCTCGGTGACGACGAAGGCCAGCAGCAGCACCGCGGAGGCGACGAACAGGCCGATCGTCAGGGAGTCGCCCCAGCCGTCGGACTCGGCGCGGGTGAAGCCGTAGACGAGCGAGACCAGACCGAGGGTGGACAGCAGCACGCCCGGGATGTCGAGCGGGTTGCGGTTGCGGCCGCCCTCCGGCTCACGGATGACGAAGTACGCGCCGAGCGCGGCGACGATGGCGAACGGAATGTTGACGAAGAACGTCCAGCGCCAGTCCAGGTACTCGGTCAGCACACCGCCGAGGATGAAGCCGACGGCGCCGCCACCACCGGCGATCGCGCCGTAGATGCCGAACGCCTTGGCACGCTCCTTGGCGTCCGTGAACATCACGGCGAGCAGGGAGAGCGCGGCGGGCGCGAGCATGGCGCCGAAGACGCCCTGCAGGGCACGGGCGCCGAACATCATGGCGCCGGTGGTGGCCGCTCCGCCGAGCGCGGAGGCGGCGGCGAAGCCGGTCAGACCTATGACGAAGGCGCGCTTGCGGCCCCACAGGTCGGCGATCCGGCCGCCGAAGAGCAGCAGGCCACCGAAGGCCAGGGCGTAGGCCGTGACGACCCACTGCCGGTTGCCGTCCGAGATGCCCAGGTCGGCCTGGGCGGAGGGCAGCGCGATGTTCACGATGGTGGCGTCGAGGACGACCATCAGCTGGGCGAGCGCGATGAAGACGAGCGCCTTCCAGCGGTTGGAATCGGCGGCACCTGGGGTGCTGCCGGTAGCCTTTGCGGCTGTTTCAGACATGGGAGTACCCACTTCGGGACTTCGTGACGGAAAAACGGTGTCGTAAGGGGACGGCTCGCCTGGCGCGAGAACCGGTCAGTCGGTGGTGCGTCTCAGATGCTGTGTGTATGTGTCACGTTCGGTGTGCCGACCGTCCGGGAGCTCCGGCTTCCGGGAGTGCTGACCGTCGGGAACGGCGGAACTAATCGCAGGGCCGGCGCAGATCCTCCACGGTCACGGGCGTGCCCGGCAGGACCGATCGGGCCGGGGCCCGCAGTCCGTCCAGGAACATTTGCAGATGGCGGTGGACGAAGCGGTCGTTGGTGAGGCAGTCCGTGCCCGCCGGGGGCCGGCTGAGCTGGGCCACGACGACCATCAGGTCGCCGACGCCGACGTCGGTCCGCAGCTGGCCGGCCTCCTTGGCACGGTCCATCAGCGACTCGACGATCTGCTCGCACCGCTCACGGGCCGCTTCGAGATCGGGGTGGTTCTGGTCGAAGGTGCTCTGGACCATCGGGCACAGCGCGCTGATCCGCTCGTCGGCGGCGATGTGCACGAAACGCTCGAGCGCCTCGAAGGCATCCCCGGTCTCCGCGAGCGCCTGCTCGGCCGCTTCCGACGTCCGGTCCATGACGGAGCAGACGACCTCGCGGACGAGCGCGTCGCGGTCGGGGAAGTTGCGGTACACCGTGGCGTTGCCGACGCCGGCCCGGCGGGCGATGTCGTCGAGCGGCACGTACGGGCCGAACTCGGTGAACATCTCGCGGGCGGCGGTGACGATCCGCTCCCGGTTGCGCAGGGCGTCGGCACGCGGCCGGGTCACCTTGCGCTGCGCGGGCTTCGCGGTCGTCGTGGCGGTCACGGTGGACTCCTGGGAAATCTGTTGGGTGCGATCCGGGGAAGCAGTCCCCGTTTCGCTCGGACACCTGACTAAACGGGGAGACGCTCCCCGGTTATTTCGGGTTGAGGAGAAGTAGTGACGTGACCTGCGTCACATTCCCCTGACGGGTTCTGCATCCCATTCCCTGGCAGCTACCGCATCCCATCCCCTGACGGCTTCGCCGTGGCCTCTGCGGCTTCATGGCGGCCGGCTCCCCGCCCGACCCCACGTTCGGACTCCTCCAGCGAGCGCCCGCACACCCCGCGACCGAGGGTGATCGAAAGGGCGCAGCCTGACACCGGCGGCTGCCATGGACGAAGGGCCCGTGCATGCAGCTCAGCCGTCGGATACGTCCGCGCCGCGTCGCCGCCCTCGCATCCGTCACCGCCCTGGTCCTCGCGGTCAGCACCTCGGCCGGCAGCGGGCACCTGCGGGCACCGGCCAGCGCGGCCGGGGCGGGCCCGATCGCGGCGGCCCGCGGCTCGGCCTTCGGCCCCTGCATGATCAGCGGCGGCCACACCGTCCAGATGTCGGAGGGCGTACCGACCTCCACCGGCTACTCCCGCTCCACGGGCACCGTCCACGCCCTGACCCTGATGGTCGACTTCCCCGACGCCCCCGGCCCCGGCGACGCGCTCGACCGCTACCGCGAGTTCTTCCCGCAGACCGCGAAATGGTTCCGCACCGCCTCCTACGGCCGCCTCGACTACCGCCCCGAGGCACCGATCCGGCACTGGCTGCGCATGCCCAAGCCGTTCAAGGCGTACGGCATAGAACGCGGCGCCCCCTTCGACCCCGGCTACCGCGACCTGGTCCAGGACATCGTCGGCGCGGCCGACCCCAAGGTCGACTTCCGCGACTACGACTTCCTGAACGTCCTGATCACCCCGAACGCGGGCCCCTCGGCGCTGGACACGGTCCTGTCGGTCACCTTCGCCGGCAACACGGAGGCGCCGGTCGCCGACGGCGTCCCGGTGGCGAACGCCTCCTTCGTCTACTCCCGGCAGGACGACGGCTCCGGCTCCTACAGCCGCACCGGCTACCGCGTACTCCCCCACGAGAACGGCCACGTCTTCGGCCTCCCCGACCTCTACACACAGGACGGCGGGGGCGCGGTCGGCCACTGGGACATCATGAGCGAGGACTGGGGTGCCAACAACGACCTCCTGGGCTGGCACAAGTGGAAACTGGGCTGGCTGGACGCCTCCCAGGTCGCCTGCGCGGCGACGCCCGGGACGATGTCGTACGCCCTGACGCCCCTGGAGCGCGCGGGCGGCCCGAAACTGATCTTCGTCCCCCTCGGCCCCCGGACGGGCTACGCCGTCGAGGTCCGCACCCGCGCGGGCAACGACGAGGCGGTCTGCCGGCCGGGAGTACTGATCTACCGGGTCGACGCGGACGTCGACACCGGGATGGGGCCGGTGACGGTGTACGACTCCCGGCGGGACAGCGGGGGCTGCACCCGGAGCCCGAACGTGCAGGCGGAACTGTCGGACGCGCCGTTCGGGGTCGGGGATGTCTTCAAGGACACGAAGAGGGGGGTGCGGATCGAGGTGGCGGGGGTGGGGTCGGGGGCCGGGGCCGGGGCGGGGGCGGAGGCTGACGGGGAGTATCGGGTGGTGGTGGAGCGGCGGTGAGGAGGGGGGCGGGGTCTTGGGGGCGGCGGCGAGGGGGGCGGACGGCTTCCGGCGTACCGGCGGCGAGGTGAAGGGACGGCGGGAGGGTGGGAGTGCCGTTTACGGTAGGGCTGCCCTGACCGCCGTACCGGAGAGCCGATGCCACCCGCGAACCCCGCCCTCGACACCGTCTCCGACGCCGGCGTGCCGGACGAGGCGGTCACGCCGCTGATCCGCGGGGTCGCCGTGCTGCGCACGCTGACGGAGGCGGGCGGCACCCTGAGCCTGAGCGCGCTGGAGCGGACGACGGGACTGGCCCGCTCCACGGTCGACCGCATCACCTCCACACTGGCCCGCATGGGCTACGTCCGCCTGGACGGCCGCGACGCGATCCTCACGCCTCGCGTGATGGAGCTCGGCAACGCGTACCTGGCGGCGCTGCGCCTCCCGTCGCTCCTGGCCGAACGCGCCGACGTCCTGGCCGACGAACTGGACGAGTCCGTGTCCCTGGCGGTCGCCGACCGCGACGGCATCCGCTTCATCCACCAGGCCACCCGCCGCCGCGCGATGTCCCTCAGCTTCCGCATCGGCGACCTGCTGCCGACCGAACGCACCGCGCCGGGCGCGCTGTTCGCGACGGAGTGGCGGGAGCCGGAGTGGCGGGCCTGGCGCACGCGGCGGGCCGCGGATCCGGAGGACAGCGGCTTCGCGGCCGTACCACCGCGCCAAGTGGCTTATATGGAGGGGGACTTCGAGAGGCGGGTACGAGCGGCGGCCGAGGGCGGCTGGGCGCTGGACGACCAGTTGATCGAACCGGGGCTGGTCGCGGTGTCCGTCCCGGTTCGGGATCCCCGTACCGGACGGATCGCGTGCGCGGCGAGCGTTGTCAGCCACACCAGCCGACACACGGCGGCGGATCTGCGCGAGACGCTGCTGCCGCGGTTGCGGGAGGCGGTGCGGGGCATGCAGAACGACCTGCGTACGCCGGTGCGTGCCACCGCGCCTCCCCCGTCGGGCCTGGCGACCTGGACCGGCGCGTCCAAGCAGGAACTGGGCCGGGGGTTCGTGGAGTCCCTGGCGCGTGGACTGACGGTGCTGACCGCCTTCGGGGAGGGCCGGGCGGCGCTGACCCTGACGGAGGTGGCCCAGGCGACGGGGCTCGCGCGAGCGACGGCGCGACGGGCGCTCATCACGTACGAGCACCTCGGGCTGGTGAGAGCGAGGGACCGCGTCTTCGAACTCACGCCGCGGGTACTGGGACTGGGGTTTCCGCCGCTGTCGCGGACCTCGCTGCCGGAGATCGCGCTGCCGCACATGACCGAGCTCTCGGAGCGGGTCCACGAGTCGACGTCGCTGTCGGTGCTGTCCGGCCGGGACATCCAGTACACGGCCCGGGTGGCGACGGGGCGGGTGATGAGCGTGAACATCACGGTGGGGACCCGGCTGCCGGCGTACGCGGCGTCCATGGGGCGCGTGATGCTGGCGGACCTGACCGGCCCGGAGCGCGAGCGCGAGCTGCGCGCCCTGGCACCGCTGCGGCCACTGACCAGGCACACGGTCACGGACCTCGCCGCCCTGCGGCACGTGCTGGACGAGGTCCGGGCGCAGGGATACGCCCTGGTCGACGAGGAGTTGGAGGACGGGCTGCGGTCCATCGCGGTACCGGTACGGGACCGCACCGGCCGGGTGGTGGCAGCCCTGAACGTGGCCATGCACGCGGCACGGCACACGGTCGAGGAGTGCGTACGGGACATCCTCCCCGAGCTACGCGCAGCGGCGGACCGCATCGAGGGCGACCTGCGGGTGGCGGGGCGGTTCACGGGGGTGGCGGTGGTGTGACGGGGGTTCATTGGGGTGGCGGTGACGTGACGGGGCGGTTCGCAGGGGTGACGGGGTCGTTTTACGGGGCTTCCCGCTCCCCCGGGACAAGATCGAGCGTTCCCCGGAACAGATCCGGTACGCTGACGCCTGTGGCCTTCACGGCCACGACCGCGCCTTCGTAGCTCAGGGGATAGAGCACCGCTCTCCTAAAGCGGGTGTCGCAGGTTCGAATCCTGCCGGGGGCACAGACATAAGGGCCAGCTCAGGAGGGGTTTCCTCCAAGGCTGGCCCTTGGCCGTTTCAGGCGCCCTGCCACATCCATGCCACTACGAGCCCGTCCGATCCTTTTCAGAGGGCTCGGGGGTGGCCACTCCCCCGCCGCCCCGGATCATGGCGCCAAGCCGGTCGGCGATGGCCCGGTCCCGGTCGCTGGTCATGTGCTGGTGGATCAGCGCGGCTCGGGAGCTGCTGTGGCCCATGCGCGTCATCAGCTCCCGGGTGCCGGCTCCTGCCGTCGAAGCGAGCGTGTTGCCCGTGTGCCGAAGGTCTTGGAAGTGCAACTCGGCCGTGACACCCGCAGCCTTCCGAGCCTTCCCCCAGTCGTCCCTCCGCCGCAGTTGCCCGCCTCTGCGGATCGACGAAGACGTGTGTCTCGGTCGGCAGCGGCGAAGTGCTCCAGATGGTGCGTGACCGCGTCGAGGAGTGTCCGGGCCACGTCAGGTCAGGAGGTATGCGTTCAGGATCGTCACCGCGTAGGTGTTGCCGGTGGTGTCGGTCAGGGTGGATTCGAGGGAGACCGAGCGGGCGTTTTCCGGGTGGGTCAGGGTGAGGGTCCTTTTGCCGTGGGTGGTGGTCACCGGGGCGGGGGACCAGGTCTTGCCGGCGTCGTAGGAGACCTTCACCGTCAGGGATTTCAGGTCAGTGGCCGCCGGGCCCTGGAGGGAGAGGGGGATCGTGGTGCGGCGGCCTGCGGGGGCCGTGCCGGTCGGGGTCAGCTTCGGGTGGAAGCGGACCGTGGAGAGGGGCAGCGAGCCGGAGTCGGACGGGCTGGACGTGAAGGTCCAGGCCGCTGTCAGGCGGCTCGTGGTCGTGGCCACGCCTGGCGGGCGGGTCAGGTTCGTTCGGATCGTGTAGCGGGCCGGGACGGACGGGAGCTTCTCCACGGTCTGGCAGAGGTCGCCGTCGTTGTCGAGCAGGGTGCTGCCGTCCGCGGTGACCGTGGTGTGGCGTTTCGCTGTGGAGTAGGCGGGGTGTCCGGTCCCGTCGGCGAGGTCGGGGACGCACAGGTCGAGGGTGTCGCCGTCGCGCTGTGCGCCGTACGGGCCGCCGGTGATCGGGCTGAAGACACCGACGTTGTACGTGGCTGCGTAGGTCCGGCCCGCTTGGTACGACTTCGCGCTCTCCGTGCCGTAGAAGACGTCCTCGTCGTCTCCGGAGGCGTTTCGCTGGCCCAGGTTGGCCGTCCACTTGAAGCCCTTGGGCGTGGTGACGTAGATCTTCGCGGTCGTCGGCAGCGGGAAGGGGTCGCTCACCGTGCCCAGTGACAGGGTGGGGCCGCTCCACAGGACGTTGACGATGCCCTTGCGGTGCGCGACGGACGAGCCGAAGTTCCGCTTCAGCAGGGCCAGTTCGTTCATGCGCGTGGTGTGCCGATAGCCGGTGGGGAAGCGGTCGGGCAGGTTGTGGAGCAGGTGGTAGGTGGTGCTGCCCTTCTGCCACAGGCCGCCGAGCTGCGTGCTGAGCCTCCCGGGAGGGGCGGTCGGTCCCAGGGTCGCGGTGCGCAGGTTCTTGAACGCCCCCAGGAACAGGGTGGTGTTGTGCGGCTCGCTCCCGGTGTCCCCGGTGCCCACGGCGAGGTTGAGCTGGCCGTCGGACATCTTCGCGCCCTGCGGCGCGGTGATCCCGACCGGCTTCGCCTTGCGCGCGTCGAAGACGACCGTGGTGTCCCCGGTCAGCGAGAGCTGCGGCCGGACCAGCGCGGACGTGCCCCTGGCGTCTTCCATCAGGGTGTCCACGACGTAGTCGCCGCGCGGGACCCGCACCCGGTACACGCCCTTGGAGATCTGCTCGGAGTCCTCGAGGTTCGTGGTCCAGTACGTGCCCGAGTACCCGAGGATCTCGGTCAGCGGCGCGCTCACGGGCCGGCCGCCGCGGTCGAGGAACTTCAGGGTGAGGTCGTGTGCCTCGGCCTCGCGTACGACGCCGAAGGCGGTCCGTACGGCAGCGGGTTCGGCGCCGTTCCGCGCGGTGGCGACCAGCGTGCCCGAGTAGGCGCCGTCCGCCGCCTCGACGCGGGTGTCCGCGGTGAGATCGACGTCGGCGGTGCCGCCCGCCGGGACGGTGAGCTGTGTGGTGCTCAGCGTGAACATGCCTTCGGGGGCCGTGCTGCCTCCGGGGCCGGTCGCGGTGGCCGCCAGGTCCAGGGTGACGGAGTGGTCGCCGTCGTTGCGGTAGGTGATGTGCTGGGTGACCGGCCGGTCGTCGGTGTGGGGCCACCGCTGCTTGCCGAAGGACACGGAGGTCTGTTCGCTCGCCACCGCCCCCTCCAGTGCCCGGGACACGTCGACCCGGCCCGTCCCCTGCTGGTAGCCGGTCGCGCCGGTGGTCGGGGTGGTGAACGCGGTGAGCGCCTGCTTGATCCGTGCGCCGGTCCAGTCGGGGTGCCGCTGGGCGAGGATCGCGGCCGCCCCCGCGGCATGCGGCGTCGCCGTCGACGTACCGGACATGGAGACGTAGCCGTCGGCGGCAGGGTCGCCCATGTGGCCGTGCGCCGCCCTCGCCGAGACGATGTCCACGCCCGGCGCCGTGAGGTCCGGTTTCAGCGCGCTGTCGGCGGTCGGGCCGGTGCTGGAGAAGTCGGCGAGCCGGTCCTCGCCGTCGACGGCGCCCACGGTGAGCGCCGACTCCGCGGCCCCCGGCGAGTCGATGGTTCCCACGTCCGGGCCCTCGTTGCCGGCCGCGGCGACGGTGAGCATGCCGGTGCTCTTCGAGAGGGCGTTCACCGCCGCCTCGACCGGGTCCTCCCCCGGGGTGTCCTCCTGGCCCAGGCTGAGGTTGGCCACCTTGGCGCCCTGCCCGGCGGCCCACTCCAGGCCGGCGATGACGCTGGAGTCACTGCCCTCGCCGCTGTCGTCCAGCACCTTGGCGTTGAGGATCTCGGCACCGGGCGCGACGCCCTTGTACCGGCCGCCGGACCGTGCGCCCGAGCCCGCCAGCGTCGCGGCCACATGGGTGCCGTGGCCGGCCATGTCGTCGGTGCTGCCGGTGCCGGTGAAGTCCTTCGAGGCCTTCACCGCCGAGGCGAGGTCCGGGTGTGTGGTGTCGACGCCGGTATCCACGACGGCGACCTTGACTCCCTTGCCGTCGTATCCGGCCGCCCAGGCAGCCGGGGCGCCGATCTGCGCGACGCCGCCCGCCTCCCCGGCCTTTGCGCCGTCTTCGTCCGCCGGCGCCTTGAACCGGCCGTCCAACCAGACCCGCGCGACTCCCTGCTCCTCGGTGAGGGCCTGCCACATGTCGTCGGCCCCGGCCTTGGGCACGGTGATCGCGGCGCCCGCCACGCTGGGCAGCTCCCGGCTCACGGTGGCGTCCGCGTCCGCGACCAGTGACTTCTGGGTGCTCCTGCGCTGGGCGGACTTGCCCTCGTACGACACGATCAGCGGGAGCGTGCCGCGCCGGGTGTCGTCGTAGCCGGCGCGTATCAGGCCGCTGACATCGAACAGCCGCATGTCCAGGACGCCTTGGCCGATCAGCCCGGCGGCGTCGGCGGGAACGACGTACTGATCGCCCCCGACGCCGCGCACGGACACCGGGACGTGCTCACGGCCCGGTGCCCGCCGTACGCCCGTAACCCGGCCCCGGGCGTCCAACCGGACCCGGTCGCCGGTGAGGAGGGTGACGTACCGGCCGGCCGCGGAGGCGGAGCCGGCGGGCGCCGCGACGGTGGCGGTGTCCTGCGTCCGTAAGCCGAGGCCGGAGCCCGTGGCCGCCACCGAGACGCCCGTCATCAGCCCCGCCACCAGCAGGGCGGCCAGCGAGGCGCTTGCGGTTCTGTCGCGCATTCAGCTCACCTGCCCGGGGACCTGCTTGGCGGCGTCGACGACCGCGCGCTCGGTGATCGCGCTGGTGTGCGTGACGGTACCGACCTTGAGGGGATTGCCCGCCGTGGCCTTGACCACCACGATGCGCTCGCCGAGGAACCGCAGCGTCTTCTTGTCGAAGATCCACTCGGTGCGCTCGCCGTCGGTGTCGTTCTGCCGCGCGATCGCGACCCCGTGCCGGCCCGTGGCGTCGACCGCGTCATCCACCGAGACGACTCCGGGGATCTTGGCCGCGGCCTTGTAGAGGGCGGCGCCGACCTCGGCAGGCGGATAGCTCTCGGTCAGCAGATCGCCGATCGCGACGAAGGCGGCCTGGTCGCGCGGGACTTCGGGGTCCCGGTTGGCGTCCGACGCACGGTAGATCCGCTGCAGCAGCGCGTCGGGGTCTGTCGGCAGCGCGGCCAGGGCGTCGTAGGCGCCGCTGAACGGGGTGTCGCTCTTCAGGGTGATGCCCTTGTCGCTGGTCTCGCCGGCCTCGATCAGCCAGCCGTCCCTGCCGTCGAGGGAGTTCCAGACCTGGCGGGAGTGCAGTTCGTTGCTGACCGCCTCGCGCTTGTCGCCGTCGGTCTTGATGTAGCTGTCGGCCACCTTCGAAGCGACGTAGATGTACTGGCCCTTGCGCGGGGTGGGCGCGGAGGTGTCGGCGGCGGCCAGGGAGATGCGTTCGAGGAGCTGTGGGGCGCCCTTGGGGTCGGCGACGCCGATCCTGGTGGTCAGTGCGGGGCCGGTGGCCAGGGCGGTCCTGCCGCCGTCGGTTCCGCCGCCGGTGAGGGCGAGGCCGCCCGCGACCGCGCCGGCCAGGGCGAAGGCCGCGGCGGGCAGGAGGATCGTACGGCGCAGGAACGGGTTCGAGCGCTTCACGGGCGCGACCGGAGAGGTGGCGGACGTACGAGAGGAGGTGCGGAGGTCTTCGTGGATCCGGGCCATCATCTGCTCCTTGTGGAACTGGTGGCGGCCCGCCGGCAGATCCCGCTCGGCGGAGGGCAGCAGACTCTGCGTCTCCGTCCACTCAGCCGGGTGGGGCCGGTGGGAGGGGCTGGCGTTCATCGGTTTCCTTCCTGTGCGGACCGGACCGCGTATCCGCGATCACCTGTTGTCTGCCGGTTCGTGCGGGTGGGTTCCCGTTTTTCTCCGAGCAGTTGCGCATCGGCGAGCTTGCGCAGCTTGGAGCGGGCGCGGGAGAGGCGGGAGCGGACGGTGCCGACCGGGATACCCAGGGCGCGGGCCGCCTCGGCGTACTCCATCCCCTCCCACAGGCACAGCGTCAGCACCTCGCGCTCGGGGCGCTTGAGCAGGCTGAGGGCGGCGAGTGTGGCGTTGATACGGCGCCGGTCGTCCAGGCGTCCGGCGGTCTCCTCGGCATGGTCCTCGACCCGTTCCTCGGCGGCGTGCGCGGCGGCCGCGGCGCTCGCCGCGTTGCGGTAGCGGCGGTTGCTGCGGTGGTGGGAGCGGGCGACGTTGGTGGCGATGCCCAGCAGCCACGGCCGCAGCGAGCCACCTTCGGCCTCGACCGAGTCCCGGCGCCGCCACGCCTCCATGAAGGTCGTAGACAGCACGTCCTCGGCCAGCGACCAGTCGGCGGTCAGCCGGAAGGCGTGGTTGTACACCGCGCGGGCGCACGCGTCGAAGAGCTCCGCGAAGGCGTCCGGATCTCCGTTTCGCACCCGGGTTCGCATATCTGTGGTCACGTCTTGAACTGACGTACGGCGCGGGCGAGTTCCGGTGAGACACGTCACAGCCGTCGTACAGGTCACCGGGGCGGTGACCGCACGAGGACTCGGTGGACATGGCAGCCGCTCACCCGCGCACCGCTCAGGCTGCGAGGCCCGAAAGCAAGGCGCCCGATCTGATGCGGGACCCGGTCCGGGGGCGCGCAGGCTCGTCGAGAAGCTGTTGGAGGTGTCGAGGCCGAACGCGGGCGCGGAACAGGCTGATCCGGCAACACCCATCGGCACGGGCGGGCACCGGTCTCACCGACGGTGAACGGCGCCGTTGTCGTCGTACGCAAACCAGCTGTTTCGCTGACATCCAACTCCGACATCAACAGGGCCGGACGGCGGCATACAGCAACATCTTCGGACGACCGTCGGACCTACCGACGACGGCCCAAGGGGCGGGCGTTGATCGAACTCCTAAAGCGGGTGTCGCAGGTTCGGATCCTGCCGGGGGCGCAGGAAAAGGGCCAGCTCAGGAGGGTTTCCTCCCAGGCTGGCCCTTCGTCGTGTTCGGGGCCGTGCCACACGCGTGCCACTACCTCCACTCGGCAGCTCGTCGGGCGGAAGGGATACCCGCTACTCCGTCGGAAAGGGCACGTATCCGTCCGGCACCTCGCTGACCTGCAGGTCCGAAAAGAGCAGGGTGAGGTGGTCCGCGTTCGTCTCGATGCGAACCTCATGGAAGTCGATCCCCACGGCTTGCGCCCAACGACGGGTCGCTTCCGACTGCGGGAGGACCTTCGCACCTGGAGGCGGTCGTCCAAAGAGACACGCCACGTCTCCGGCAGCACGGACGATTCGCACCGGGCCTCAACGCAGTACCGGAAGAGATACCGCAGATACGCCGGCTCGACGTCGGCGTGGGGATCCGCCGTCACGTGGACGATGACCTCGTAGTCGCGCATGTAGCTGGTGTATCCATGGTGGACGACGGCGTGATCGAGGGCCTGGGCATGGTCACCACACTCGCCCACCGAGTCATCGTCCACGGCAGCGAGGGCGGCTACACAGTCACCGCGGAACTGTTCACCGGCACCCGACGGGGAGACCACCTGTGCTGAAGAACGAAGCCCGCCGGGGCTACTGGTGCGAGTGCTGGACCGAAGACCTCATCGTCGACAGCGGGTTGGAACTGCGGGCCCGCGCACGGCGCGGGCATGACGTAGGAGATGAAATGGGAAGGGGAAAGCCCCCGCCCTCCGGCTCGTTCCGGAGGGCGGGGGCCTCGGGTGCCCATGCGATCAGTTGTTGTTCTTCATGGTGGAGCCGGTTCCTCCCGGCTTCTTCGGCGCCCAGCTGGGAGCTTGGGTGGCGTCCTTGAAATCGGTTGACTTCATCAGAAGCCGCCAGTCCTCCTTGCCCGTATCGCCGTCGAGTCGAACGGTGAAGTCTTTGACCTGGTGGGTGCCATGGAAGTACAGGACCACGACTTGGCGTTCTGAACCGTCGTCATAGAAATCGCCTGTCACTTTGCCGCGGGCGCCGGCTCCGAAGCCCTTGATCCAGTTCTCGGCGGTCTTTTGGGCTACCGCATCGCTGCTGTCACTGGTCGCCAGCTTGCGGAGCTCAGCCGTCTTGCCGTCGGCGATGTCCCACACGAGCTCTTGCATCACCAGCAACGAGCCGGTGGAGGGGTAGCCGACCACGTGCAACGGCTCGTGGTCGGCGTACGCCTGCTCGTAGGACGCGCCCGGCCCTCTGGCATCAGCAGAGCTGCTGTCGAGAACAGCACATCCAGACGTCAGCAACACTGCTGCTGCCATCCATCCGGCCGCTGCAGGGCTCTGCTTCAACCTGCGCATCTCATGTTCCTTGCTACTAGCGGGTCTTGGGCCTGACGATCGTGACCTTCTCGATCGGGTTCGAGGTGTGACTGTACCGATTGATCACTTCGCTGAGAGTGGTCTGATTCTTCAGGCCATGCTGCACGATCCCCGCGTGCCCCTGCACCATGGAGTAGACGATCGCCACGTGGTTATAAACCCTCTCCCTCTTCCACTTGAAGAAGACGAGATCCCCCACCTTGGCGTTGTACTCGTGCGGTTGGATCGCGCCGTTCCGCCACTTGGTCACGTGCCGCCGGAGGTAGTCCGCGCTCGTCCAACTCCAGCTCTTGCCAAACCCGTACCTACCCTGCCACCAAGCGTTATCTGCCTTGCGGCCGCCGGGGCGCATCTTCATCCCGCCCCCGTGGTACAGAGCCTTCGAGACGAAGTTCGCGCAGTCCGTCCTGTACTCCCACCTAGTGTCCAGGTTGTTGTACGCCCAGTTGGCCGTTCCGTCGCCGCTGATTGCTGCGGCTGCGGCTGCCGAATCTGCCGAATCTGGCGACGCGGAGGCCGGGTCGGCGTCAGGGCGATAGATGCCTTCATCGATGAGCGGCTGCGGCTCCTCCTCCTGGTCGGCGGGGATGTCGCCATTCGCGTCGGGAAGGTGTGGATCGGCTGAAGGGGCGGGCCACCCTCTTGAGGTCCACACGGAGTCGGCGACCGCCGCGGAGGTGTTGTCGCCAACGTCTGTGGAGGAGTCGTCGGCAGCGCTTATGGAGGCGTTCGCTGTTTCTGTAATGGCCTCGGTGGCGTCGGGAACGTCTGCAGAGGCGTGCGCTGTTCCTGTGACGGCGCCGGCGGCGGTGAGGGCGAGCACTGCTGCGCCGGTGATCGTACGGCCGAGCTTGTTGCGCAAGAGTCGGGTTCCTTCCCCCTGTGATGGGTCCCGCCGCCCGTTGGTCGGTCGGTGCGGCTTTCGGGACACAGCGACTATGAGGATGGAGAGACGGATGCGCAGGTTCCCGGTTGGCCGGTTTCGAGCGACGGCCGAGCCGGAGCACTTGGGTGAAGGCGGAGGCGTCACCTCTCCTCAGCAGGTGGGGTGACGCCCCGTGGCCGCAGGTGGGCTTGCTACTCCTCAGCACCTTCAAGGACACGCTGGATCTGCATCGTTCGCGCGCTGCCGGCTGCGGTGAATCGCCTTCGCGTAGAAGCGGAAGAGGACAGCGATGCCGCGGCCTGCTCGGCATGCGACTCCGTCCAGCGCATCAATGGCCGCTTTCGGCGCACATGCCACCGCCACCACCATCCGGCCTCAGGAGGGGAAAGACGCAACTGCTGGCGGACCTCAACGCCCCGCTTCCGGGGCCACGCCGCCCCCTTGCCACCCGGTTGCCTACACCAGTAGGTCGGATCAACCGAGGGCCGCACCAACTCGGCGGCGCCGCCCGGGTCGCCGCCACCTTCCAACACGGGCACGGGAACGAACGGTGATCCCCAACGGTGCAGGCCAAAGACGCTTTGTGTCACCGAAAGAGGCCGGATCGTGGTTGCGGTGGCAGGTGGCCAACGCTGCCAGATGCGCGGACGTTCATGCGGCCCGCTGATCCCCCACCAGGCCACCAACCAGACGGCGAGCGCGGCCATGCGAAGGGGAGAACCCCGCTGTGGCTGTGGCTGGGGCTGGGGCTGTCGGCTCCACGACTTTTGCCAGCCAATTTGGCGCCAGCCACGAAGATCATGGCCCCGAACGTCGTGCTCTGTCGTCACCGCTCCGCTCGGCCTCCGGTTCCCCGGTGAGCCGGGTCGCAAGGTAGTAGGCGACGGTGACGTCCCGGTATTCCTGACCGGGGATGACCGGGTCCGGCAGGTGGGTGCGGTCGCTGTGGCTCGTCGACTCCCGCTTTCCGGTGCCGGGGAAGCGGACGTCTGTCTGGGGTTCCTGCCTGAAGCGGAGCCGTTCGGCGTGGACCGTCGACCGGAAAAGGATGTCCCCCGCCGGGCTCCCGGCTCCCGCCCCTCGCGTTCAGGGAGGCTCCTCCGGCTCCCTGGCGGTACGTGGGCGACTGGACCTCGGCGGCAGCTTGCCGTCCTCGCCGCGCACCCGGCGCGTGCGGGTGCCGCCTTGACTCCGGCCGGCCCGGCCCCGCTCTCCCTCCACGCCCTTGCGCGCCGCACGCGGCCCAGCGCGCTCGGTCTGTTCAGCTGTGGGGTTCGCCGTCTCGGCAGCGTCCGCGACGGCGTCGCCGCCGCCCCGTACCGTCTCGCCTGCCGCTTCCGTCACACCCGCGGCCTGTCGGGCCGCGCTCCCGGCGGCGCTGCCCACCGCCTCACCGGCGCTTCCGACGGTCCGGCTCGCCTCATGGCCGACATCCTCCACCGCGCGCCCGGCACCACCGCCCACGTCCTGAACGGCCCTCCCGGCTCCCTGACCGACATCCTCCGCCACGGAGCCGACGCCCCGGCCCACGTCCTGAACAGCAGCCCTGGCGCCCTGCCCCACGTCCTGAACGGCCCTCCCGGCTCCCTGACCGACATCCTGTACAGCGGTTCCGGCGCCCCGGCCGACCTCCTGTACGGCGGCTCCGGCACCCGTACCCAGCTCCCCGACGGCCTGACGGGCGCCGCTGCCGACATCCTGCACGGCGGACCCGACTCCACGCGCCAGCTCGTGCAGGATCTCCGGGTTGCGGTCGAGCGTGGTGAGCACTCGGTCGATGATCTGTGCGACGTGGTGGAGACGCACCTTGAGCTGGGCCTGTGCCTCGACGCCCGAGATGCCCAGGTGCACCCGGCCGAGCGAGACGTCGGCGCCCACATTCAGTTTGAGCAGATCCAGCACCTCGGCCTGCAGCGAGACATGCGCCCGCAGATCCTCGACGTCCAGGTCGATCTCGTCGACCTTCAGGATCGGAACGTCGAGGAAGACGTCAGGGCTCGCACCGGCTGCGTCCTCCTCGTCGTAGGCCTCGGGATCGGCGTACTCGGCACTCTCCTCGGCCTCGAGTTCGTCACCGTGTTCGTCGTCGTAGTCCTCGACGACGGAGCCCTCGTCGTCCTCGGCGTTGCCGCGCATCGCCACGCCTCCGTGGTCTTGGCGTCCGTTTCGCCCATTTTCATTCATTGTGGTTATTTATGCGCGGTAGATGCTGTCCGCCCAAGCGGGGGCGATGACCGTCAGGCGTGCTTGGACGGGTTCCTCGGAGTCAGCAGCGCTGCGCAGACGTGCAGGTCAGATGGGTTGAAGGACTGGACCCGCAGGCATGGCTCACGTCTGTTGGGCGGGGACGTCGACGAAGCGTCTGAAGGTCTCCAGGGCCAGCCGGTCCGTCGCGGCGCTCCGGCCGGACAGGCGATGGACGAGGACCCAGCCCTGCGGTGCGGCGCCCGCGAAGACCGAGGCGTCACCTGTTGCGCCGTTGTGCCACAGCAGGCGTCCCGCTTTCTGCCAGGCCGGTGCGGGCTCGCCGAGCCTGCGGTCGACCAGCAGGCCGGTGACGAGGCGGGCGGTGGCTTCGGGTGTGGCCCACAGGCCGCCGGCGGGCAGGATCGCGCCGGTCATGGTCCAGGGCCGCTCCGGTCGTCCGAAGAGCCCCCGGCGGCACAGCCGTCTGCCGGGCGGCGGGGAGGCGGCGACGTCCGTGACGCCCAGGGGGTCCAGGACATGCCGGTGCAGGAGTTCTTCGTACGGGGTGCGGGTGGCCGCGACCAGGGCGGCGCCCAGCAGGGCGTATCCGAAGTTGGAGTACTCCTCGGTGGAGCCGGCGGGAGCCGTGACCAGGGTGTCCAGCTGCCGTACGACCGCGTCCAGGGCCTGGGTGTCGAAGGCCGCGTAGGGGTCGCCACCGCCGATTCCAGGGGGCAGCCGCGGCAGACCCGAGGTGTGCTCGGCGAGGTGGCGCAGGGTGATACCGGTGCCCCCGGGCGCGGGCAGGAACGACTCCAACGGGTCGTCGAGGCCCAGAACACCGTGGCCGGCCAAGGCGGTCAGGACGGTTGCGGTGAGCGTCTTGGTCAGGGACCCGATCTGCACGAACAGGTCCAAGCGGTGGCCGTTGTGTAACTGTGGCGCCTCGAAGCTGCTCAGTATGCAGGTGGGAACTCGAATCATGTCGTCCTTCAGTCGTGCGTCCGGGGCAGCGCGCACCCCTCTGTTGTACGGAGTTGTACGCGCTCCCTTATACGGACTCAGCACGATAGGAAGCGGATGCCCCTCCGTTGCCCGGCCCGAGGGATCGGCCGAAAACAGGCGGCCCCTCAGCGGGCCGGGCGTCGGGTGGCGCGCCAGATGGAGCGGGTCGCCAGGTAGAGCAGATCGACGATCAGCAGCAGTACGCCCGTCGACATCAGGTAGAGCATGCCGTCGACGGCCGCGCCGATGGCGATCAGGGCGATTCCGGCGACGAGGAGGATCAGGAAGAGGGTCATGGCGGGCTGCCTCCCGGGAAGGAGCCGGCGGAATCTGCGTGTTCTCCGGGGCTCTCAGGCAGTGCGGGCGGCACGGTGGCGGGCTTCCCGGAGCCGGACCTTGGCGGGGAGGCGGTCCAGGCCGGCCGAGTCCCGTGCGTGTGCGAGTGTTTCGCGGCTGAGGCGCCCCAGGGTTCCCGTCGGATCGGCGTGGGGCTCCAGGAGCAGTCGTACGCGTGCTGCCGGGGCCGTGCGTCGGCCCGTCAGCCGGACGTGAGCCCGTGAGACCCCGTCCAGGGCTTCTGCCTCTCCCTCGATGACCTTCTCCAGCGTGCGGCCGTTGAGCCGGGTCGCCACGCCGTCTTCGCTGTCGATGAGGACATTGTCCAGGCGGTGTCGGCGTTGCGCGAGGAGCCACCACAGCAGCAGGGCCAGCAGCACGGCGAGCGCCGCGATCACGGTCGGCCACCACCAGCCTTCGTCCCGCCACCGGGTGCGTCCCCAGGCGCCCAGTACCACGTCGTCCGGCCCGCGGAAGGGCCACCAGCCCGGCATGCCGAAGTCCCAGTGGCGCTGCAGGTCCAGGGCGCCCAGCAGTACGCCGCCGCCCAGGGCGAACAGTGCGAGGCCGAGCAGTGCGAGCAGCACCCGGTTCACCGTCTTGAGCATCGGATCACCTCAGCCCTTCTTCGGGCGCCGGACGCGCACGGCCAGTGCGGGTTGCCGGGCCAGTCCCAGGGACGTCACGGCTTCGCCCAGCTCGGTGTCCAGGTCCGAGCGGACCTCCTCGAGATCGCGGAAGTGTGCCTGTGCCCGGGCCTTCACCTTCCGGCGGCTGACATCGATCCGTGCCGACTGGACACCGGGCACCTGCATGGCCCGGTCGCGCAGCACCAGGGCGGCCGCGCGGCGGTCGAGCCCGGCTCGGACGTCCTCCGTCCGGGGGATACCGGTGGGCCGCCGCATGGGCAGCAGCCTGCGCAGTCCCGGCGTCACCGCCAGCAGGAAGAGCCACAGGCCGAGAGCCATCGCCACCGAGGCCCCGACGATCATCCAGACGTCGTCCAGGGGCCGTGTGGCCAGTTCCTCGGCGAGCCGCCGCCGCCAACGCATCGCATCCCGGCCCGCCCGCACCGCGATGACGTCGTACAGCAGAAAGCCGACGGCCACGGCGGACAGCAGGGCTGCCAAGGCCGCGGGAACGCGCCGCGACGACCAGAAGCGGTGCACCGGCCGGCCTGAGCCGTCGGTCACCTTCGTGGCGCCCTCGGCCGCGCCCGGGGTGCCGTCGGCGGACGGGGGCTGTTCCGGACCGGAGGAGAGGTAGGTCTCACCGGTCGGCTGCCGCGAGGTGTTCGCGCTCATCTCACCCGCTCCCGGTCCGTGTGCCGCGTATGCGCCGAGTGCAGTCGCTCGACCGATACCGCGAGGTCGGGCACCTCCATGCCGGCCCATGCCCTGATCCGCTCGGTGACCTCCCGGCGTACCGCGGCGCACTGCGCCCCGATGTCGGACGGATAGCCGAGCTCGACGCTGATGTGCATCCGTGCCTCGCCGAGCACCGCCTGCCGTCCGGCGGCGGACTCGGCGTCCCGTCCCGCACCGGTTCGTTCCGGTGCCCGCCGTACGGATGTGCTCACGTGTGGCGTCCGACGGCCCGGTGGTACGCGGCCGGCCGACTCGGTGAAACGGCTCAGCGCCTCGCGCGCCACCCGGGCCGCGATCTTCGCGACGACCCGGTCGGTGACGGCGGTCGCCCCGCGCTCCCCGCGGGGGACGACGCCCGGACGCTCGCCGGCTTCCCCGCTCACCGCCGCCAGTCTCCCCGGGCCTGTCGCCTGTCGTCGCCGAACCGCTCCTGCCGGTCCCGGCGGCGGACGAAGTCGCCCGGTTCGAGATCGCCCTCGGTGAACCGCCCGACGACGAGACCGACGAGGCCCAGGACCAGCACCAGCAGGAAAGCCCAGAAGCTACCGAAATACGCGGCGAAACCCAGCGCCATTCCGGCCATCAAGCCCACCACGGCCCTGCTGCTCATTTCGCGCTCCTTCACTCACGCGGGCTGCCGCCCCGGCTACTGGATCCGCTGCCGTTCCTCCCCTTCGTCCTCCTCGTCGGGCAGTTTCACGTCGCTGACCGTGATGTTGACTTCCACGACTTCGCGACCCGCCATCCGCTCCACCGCGGAGATCACGTCTTCCCGCACGGCGGCGGCCACGTCCGTGATCGAGACGCCGTAGTCGACGACGAGTTCCAGATCGATGGCCGCCTGCAGTTCTCCGACCTCGACACTGACCCCGCGCGTGGCGGACTTGCCGCTGCCGGCGCCGGGCATCCGCTCCCGCATGGATCCCATCGAGCGTGCGAAACCGCTGCCCAGGGCGTGTACGCCGGGTACGTCCCGTGCCGCCATTCCGGCGATCTTCTCCACCACCACATCGGCGATGGTCGTCCGGCCGCGAGTACCGGGCGCTGCGCCGAGCCTGACGCCGGTGTTCTCAGTCATCGGGATATTCCTCCCTCGCGAGGCCACAGAGCACGCATTACTAAGATTATAGTCTTTTTAGTAGCTTTTGCCTGTACAAACAGGGTCAGACGGGTGGTTCGACGAGTGGCCTGAGGCCCCTCCTCCGAGCTCTCGCGGACACTGCGGGCAGAGCGCCGCGGGAAGAGAACCGCGGCCGTCGAGAAGAAGGGTGCGGGCCGGTGACCGAGGTGTGGACGCAGGCAGTACGAAGCCAGCTCGACGTGGGCCGACTGCTCCCGCTCGGCGGGCCCCTCGACGGGACGTGGATCACCGAGCAAGCGGCCGTCCAGGCACTCCGGTCCACTGCCGCCGAGGTCCCCGGCGTCCGGCTGGAGTCCCTGCGCATCGGGTCGGCGCCGCTCCAACCCGTGTCCCAGCCGGCCGTCCGTCCGCCGGCCAGCGCGCTACCGCCCGGCCCGCTCATCATCGAGGCCGCCTTCACCGCATCCCTCGTACGGCCGCTGCCGGAGACCGCCGACGCGTTGCGGAGCGCGCTGCTGGGCGCGGCCACCGAACGGCTCGGGCTGGCCACGGTGTCGGCTGACATGCGCGTAACGGATCTCCGTGAGGTCACGGAGACGGGCGTGCCGGTCCCAGAGACGGGCGTGCCGGTCCCAGAGACGGGCGTGCCTGTCACGGAGGCGGGCGTGCCGGTCCCGGAGGCGGGCGTGCCGGTCCCGGAGGCGGGCGTGCTGTCCGGGACGACCGCGGCGACGGCCGTGAGACCCACGCCGGAAGCCGTGGCCACGCGGAACTCGCCCCCGGTGACCGGAACCGAGTCCATGCGGGGGCTAGCCGGGGAACTGGCGGCCGTCGCGGCGGGTGTGCCGGGCGTCGCCCGCCTCACCGCCGTGCTGGGCAGTCGCCCGGTCAGGGTGGAGGACCATGTCGATCCACCTGGCCGACACATCGAGGTTCACCTCGCGGTCGGCCCCGGACACCATCCACTGAGCGTCGCCCGTGCCGTCCGGGAGGCGGTGGCCGGGGCAGCCACCACCGACACCCCGGCCCCGGTCACCGTCGCCGTCCTCATCACGGAAACCGCGGCCTGGCGAGTGACCCCGCCGGTCACCGTGATGAGCGCTCCCTGAAATCGCGCGGCCGCCGCTCCGCCGGCCCTGTCCTGCCACGGTGTGAGACCCGCCTGGCAGGGAACCCGCATTAGGACAGGGACGTCGTCCCTGCTCCTCGCGCGATGTGTATCCGCAGCGGCGAAAGCGCATCCCCGCCTGTGGCCCGGTCTCAGCAACTCCGAGGCAGCGCCTGACCATCGCCTCCTTCGGAGAGGGTTGCAGCGACATGACCACAGACACCGCGGTACGGCCCCCGCCTTCGGAGGCGTCGGGCAGTGACTTCGCCCGACTGTCGCGAAGGATCACCGATGCCGGTCTGCTGAGGCGCCGTCCGGGCTATTACACGGTGCGGCTCACAGTGGTGGCCGCGCTCTACGTCGGTGGGTGGGCCGCCGTCGCGCTCATCGGCGACAGTTGGTGGACACTGGCCGTCGCCGGCTTCCTGGCCTTCGTCTTCGGCCAGGTCGCCCTGCTCGCCCATGACGCGGCCCACCGCCAGGTGTTCCGCCGACGCCGGGGCAGCGAAGCATCCGGCCGGATCGCCGGCGCCGGCGTCGGGATGAGCTACGGGTGGTGGCAGGACAAGCACACCCGCCATCACGCCAACCCCAACCACGAGGAACTCGACCCCGACCTCAACCCGGACCTGCTGGTCTGGTCCCAGGACCAGGCCCGGGCCGCCAAGGGTGTCGCCCGCGTGATCGGCCGCTGGCAGGCGTTCCTGTTCTTCCCGCTCCTCACGCTGGAGGGCTTCAACCTGCACGTGTCGAGCGTGAAGGCGCTGGCCAACCGCTCGCTCAAGCACCGAAGGCTCGACGGCGTCCTGCTGTTCGCGCACTTCGCGCTCTACCTGGCCGTCCTGTTCTGGCTGTTGCCGCCCGGCATGGCTATCGCCTTCCTCGCCGTCAACCAGGGCCTGTTCGGCGTCTACCTGGGCTCCCTCTTCGCGCCCAACCACAAGGGCATGCCGATCCTGACCGGCGAGGACCGCCCGGACTTCCTCCGCCGCCAGGTGCTCACCTCACGCAACGTGCGCGGCGGCTGGTTCACGGACATCGCGCTGGGCGGGCTCAACCACCAGATCGAGCACCACCTGTTCCCCAGCATGCCCAGCCCCAACCTGCGCAAGGCCCGGACCATCGTCCGGCGTTACTGCGAGGACCTGGGCCTGGACTACACGGAGACCGGGCTGATCACCTCCTACCGGCTGGCCCTCGCCAGTCTCCACCAGGCCGGAGCACCGCTCAGGCGCGCCCCGGCCAGGGAAAACTCCTGAGGCGGGTTGTGGTTGTCAGCGCACGTCGACGTAGTCGCCCGTGGCGTTGACCGCCGACGTGGTGGACGTGCCCGCGAACGACCAGCGCCAGTAGCCGTCCGCGGCTGCCGTGACCGTCGTCGAGAGGTTGCCCGTCGAATTGCTGTAGACCGTCTTGAGGGTCGTGTAGGTACTGGTGCCCGCCTTGCGGAACTGCAGCTTCACCGGCTGGTTGGTGTAGCCGGCGTAGACGCGCCTGTCCCAGTTGGCACGGGCCAGCTTGCCGGTGACCGTGATCGGCTTGCCCTTGGCGACCGGCTCGGGGCCGGCGTTGACGCTGAGCGTGCCCCGCCGCAGGACCGGGTGCTTGGCGGCGCCGCCGTTGTTGTAGAAGTCGCCGTCCTTCGACTGGAGTTGGACGGTCACGTCCCACTTACCCGCGAGGGCGTTGCGGGGCACGCCCCAGCCCGAGTCGAGCTTGAAGGCGAGCTTGCAGGTGGAGGTGGTGGCGTTGACCGCGGTGCACGTCGGGGTGCCGTGGTACGACCAGTAGTCGTCGCCGACCTCCCGGTCGATCTGGAGGAACGCCAGGTCTTTGCTGATCCCCGAGTCGTCCGAGGCGGTCACCGAGATCGTGAACGACTCGCTCTGCGAAGTGCCGAGGACGATCGGCTTGCCGCCGTTCACCGACAGCTTCTGGATCACCACGCCGGTCTCCGTCGCGTAGGCGGCCGGGGCGACGGCGGCGGAGGCGGAAAGCACCAGGGCGCCCGCGAGGACGGCACCTATGGATTTCATGCGCATGAATCCCCCATTGGTTCGGGCCCGCCCCGGCCGTGAATCCCCCCGGCCGCAGGCATGGCAAGTGGGGCGAGGATATGTCACCCGCGCAGGTCAGCCGCGGTGGGAGTGCGCGGGAGGCGGCCGGGGCTCGTGCGCCCTCGGCTGCGGGAGGGGTACAGGAAGGTCTCCCGCCGCGCGCGCTGCCTGACGGCAGGAGAGCAACGCGGGGGCGGATCGGGCGTGTTTGCGGGTGTGGGGGTCGTTGCCGGGTTGTGGGTGGGGTGTGTGGGGTGGTCGTCATGGGCCGTGTGACGAGCGGCGGGCCCTCTTCCCGCCGGTGATAAGTTCGAGCGCGTGATATCTACGGGGGCTTCGAGCCGTACGGGGCTCGCGTTGAGCCGGGTCACCCTGGTGGGTGAACGGCGGCGCGTCGAACTTGTGCTGCCTTCGCAGGAGCCGGTCGGACGGTTGCTTCCCGAGGTGCTGCGGCTGCTCGACGACCGCGTGGGTACGCGACCGCAAACACGGCATCTGGTGGCCGCCGACGGCAGTGTGCTCGATCCCGAAGCCACCTTGGAGTCGGCCGGGGTGGTCGAGGGGACCGTGCTGCGGCTCGTGCGTGGCGTGTCCGACGAGGCCGCCGCGGATCTGGACGTACGGGCCTGGCGCTGGGGGATGCCGGCGGTGCGCGGCGTCGCCGGTTGCGCGGTGGTGGGGTGGGCGCTGACCGCCTCCTTGCTGGCCCGCCGGGAGTTCGACGCGGAGAGCGTGGGTGGGGTGCTCCTCGCCGTCGCCGCGCTCGCCGCTCTTGCCGGGGTCCTGTTCGCGCGGGTCCGTGAAGGGCGCGGAGTGGGCGGGGTCCTCGTCGCCGTGGGCGGTGCCGTCGGTGTCGTAGGAATGTGGAGCTTCGCCGACGGCCAGGAGTGGTCCGGTGCTGTGCGGCTCGCGGGGGTCGCGGCGGTCGTGGCCGTCGCCCTGTCGCTCCTCGGGTGGCGTTCCCCGCTGGGACGTGCCGGGTACTTCGGAGCCGTCGCCGTCGTGGGAAGCGCGGTGTGCTGGGAGACCGCCGTCGCGGTGACCACCGTGGGACGGGCCGGCGCTCTGCTCGGAGTGGTGTCCGTCGTCGCTCTCGGCCTGCTGCCGCGGTCCGCCCTGACGGCTTCCGGGCTGTCCGGACTCGACGACCGACGGTCCGGCGACTCTTCCGTGAGCCGGTATCAGGTCTCCACCGCGCTCGCCGCCACACACCGCGAACTCGCCCTCGCCACTCTCGTGACCGCCGGGTCCGCCGCCGTGGGCGGGATGCTCGCGCTGCGTCCGGTGAACGTGTGGACGGTGACGCTCGCCCTGGCCGTCGCCCTGGTGCTCGCGCTGCGCGCCCGGGCCTACCCCCTGGTGCCCGAGGTCGTGGCGTTGTTCCTGGCCGGTGCCGTGGTGGCCGTTCGGCTCACCTGGGTGTGGGCGGAGCGTGGCGGTACGGGCGGAGCCGGCGGGGCGGTCGCCGCGCTCGTCGTGGCGGCCCTCGTCACGCTGGGCGTGCTCGTGGTCCGGCCGTCCGAGCGGGTACGGGTACCGGTGCGGCGGTTCGGCGATGTGCTCGAGTCGGTCGGGGTGATCGCGCTGTTCCCCCTCGTGATCGGCGTCTTCGGGGTGTACGGGCGGCTGCTCGGAACCTTCGCGTGAGCGTGAGCGTGGACATGAACGTGAACGTGGGCGAAAGCATGGGGCGGCGGCGATGAACCGGGCTCAGGACAGCGGTGACGGTCGGCGGGACGAGGTGCTGCGGGAGATGCAGGGCGGCGGTGACACGGTGGCGCCGGCCGCCGTTCAGGAGACCGCGGCCGAGACCCGCCCGGCCTCGGACGACGACGCCCCGGGAGACCGGGCTCCCCTTCCGGTACGTCACCCCGACGAGCAGCGTCCCAACCCGGGGTGGTCCCTCTCCGCGCGCATCGCCGCCGCGGCCGCCTCCGACGACGTACCCGCGGAGCGGCCGCAACAGCGGTCCGGGGGGCAGGAACTCGCTGAGGAGGAAGGGCAGTTGGAGAAGGTGGTCGTCTCGCAGCCTCTGACCGACTTCGACCCGCAGCCCGTCCCGGCGGCTCAGCCGGAGCCGGCCCCGCAGCCCGTCCCCGCCGCTGAACCGGAGCCTGCCCAGCAGTCCATCCCGGCAGCCCACCCGGAGCCCGCCCCGCCCGCGGTCCCGGCAGCCCAGCCGCAGCCGATCCCGCACCCCGAGCCCGAGCCCGTACCCCAGCACGCCCCGGTGCCTGTGCCCGTTCCCGCCCCCGCCGCCCAGCCGGCGCCGCCCCCCGTGCCCCCGGCTCCCCCGAGTACTCCGGCTCCCCCGGCCCCCGCCCATCGCCCCCGCGCCTCCACCCCGGCGCTCGTCCACCCCACCCCCGAGTCCGTCCCCACGCTCGACCCCCGGCTCGCGCTTGCTCTCGGGAAGCCCGCGCACGGGGATTCCGTGAGCCGGCGTACCGCGCAGTCGATTCGTCGGCTGACGTCCTCCGCCGCGCAGGACGTGGCCGAAGAGACGCGGGTGGGGCGGGAGTTGCAGCAGCCGGTCACCAGCGGGCGGGTCATCGCCGTGACGTCCATCCGGGGTGGCGTGGGCAAGACGACGACCGCCGCACTGCTCGCCCGGGCCTTCAACCACTACCGGCACGATCCGGTGCTCGCGCTGGAGGCGGACGCCGCGCTGGGGACGCTTCCCGTGCGGCTGGGGGCGGAGTCGGTGCGCTGGTCCGTCGGGGACCTGGCCCAGATCCTCAAGCCGTCCATGCAACTCACCGACGTGATCGGCTACTTGGTGCCGGTCTCCGGCGGCGGCTGGCTGCTGCCGGCGAGTCAGGGGCGGGTCGGTGCGCCGCTGGACATCCGGACGTACCGCAAGGCGACGCTCGCGCTGCGCCGGTACTTCGGCGTGACGGTCGTGGACTGCGAGACGCTGCCGGGCGAGGTGGCCCGTACGGCCATGGACACCGCGCACGCCCGGGTGGTGGTCGCGCCGCTGACCGCCGAGGGCGTCGGCGGCACCCGGGTCGTACTGGACTGGCTGGCACGGCTGCCGCACTCCGCCCTGGCGTCCACGGTCGTCGCGCTCATCTCGGCCACGCCCGACCCGAACCTCGATCTGAAGACGGCGACGGCGCATCTGCGGGAGACGGGCGTCAGCGTGGTGCACCTGCCCTACGACCGGCATCTCGCGGCCGGCGGCCCCATCCGTACGGAGCTGCTCGGCTCGGCGACGCGCCGTGCGGCCACTCGGCTCGCGGCGGAGGCGCTGCAGCGGGCCGTGCGGGCACGTTGACGCGCACCGGAGGCGGCGTCAGCCGAGGGTGAGCGGTTCCTCGTGGCAGTCGCCGCCCGCCGAATAATTCGAATGCGTTCCCGCACCGGGCCCGGTAGCGTCCGGTTCCGACGCCTTCCGATGCGCTGTGCCCCGGTTACTTCCTGTCAGAGACCACACCGGTGCCCATTTCGATCTCGGAAGGCGCCACCTTTTTCCGAGGTGCTTCCAGGGGGACCTTCTGCATGACCCATTTCAACCGTCAGCGCGCCAAGTCCGAGGCCAGGAGCGAGATCCAGGCGGAGATACCGGGCTTGACCGCGGGCGGAGCGACGTCGTCGCTCTCCACCCACGGACGGTGGCTGCTGCCGGCGTCCGGTCCGTCGGGGGCCGCGCGCCCCAGGGCGATCTTTCCGGCGCACGGCCGCACCCACCAGGGCGGCGCGGGATACGCGCGTACGCCCAAGGCCGAGCTCTTCCTGCTGGCCGTCGCCAACATGGTGGGCCATCACAGCTTCTACGAGAACGCCGCCGCCCGTGACGAGCGCTACGAGCGGCTGGTGCGCACGCTCGCCGTCAGCGACCCCGAGTGGACGCTCGGCCTGCTGCGCTGGCTGCGCACCGAGGCGCACATGCGGACCGCGTCCCTGGTGGGCGCGGCCGAGTTCGTGCGGGCCAGGCAGGAGGCGGGGCTGACCGGCTTCTCCCGGCAGGCCGTGGACGCCGTACTGCAACGAGCCGACGAGCCGGGCGAGTTGCTCGCCTACTGGACCGGCCGGTACGGGCGGGCGCTGCCGCAGCCCGTGAAGCGGGGAGTCGCCGACGCCGTGCGGCGCCTCTACACCGGACGGGCGCTGCTCAAGTACGACACCGGGTCGCGGGGTTACCGGTTCGGTGACGTCATCGAGCTGACCCATCCCTCGCCGCATCCCGAACGCCCCTGGCAGGGCGGGCTGTTCCGGTACGCCATCGACCGGCGGCACCGCGGCGAACGTGCCGTGCCGCCGGCCGGCGAGGAGCTGCTCGCCGCGCACCGGGCACTGCTGGCCGCACCGGTCGAGGAGCGGTACGCGCTGGTCACCGGGGAGGGCGGGGCCGCGCGGCTGGCGGCGGCCGGGATGACCTGGGAGTCGGTGGCGGGCTGGCTGCAGGGGCCGTTGGACGCGGCGGTGTGGGAGGCGGTGATCCCCTCGATGGGGCCGATGGCCCTCGTCCGCAACCTGCGCAACTTCGACCTCGCGGGGGTGAGCGACCGGGTGGCCGCCGAGGTGGCCCGGCGGATCGCCGACCCGGCCGAGGTGCGGCGCTCCCGCCAGTTCCCCTTCCGCTACCTGGCCGCCCACCGCAACGCGCCCTCGCGGCGCTGGGAGGACGCGCTGGAGACGGCCCTCGGGCACTCCCTCGCCGACGTTCCCGAGCTGCCGGGCCGCACGCTGGTGCTGGTGGACCGTTCTGGCTCGATGTTCGACCGGCCCAGCGAGCGGACCCAGCTCAACCGTGCCGACTCGGCGGCCGTCTTCGGTACGGCGCTGGCGATGCGGGCGGAGCGGGCCGACCTGGTCGAGTTCGGCAGCGACAGCCGCCCTGTCGAGGTCGAGCCGGGCGAGAAGGTGCTGCGTGTGCTGGACCGCTTCCACGATCTCGGCGGCACCAATACGGCGGCGGCCGTCACCCGGCACTACGACCGGCACGACCGGGTGGTCGTGGTGACCGACGAGCAGACCGAACTGACGCCCTGGGCCGACCCGTTGCGCGCGGTCCCGGTGCGTGTTCCCGTCTACACGTGGAACCTGGCGGGCTATTCGATGGGCCACGCCGCGTCGGGCCCGCACCGGCACACCTTCGGCGGTCTGAGTGATGCCGCGTTCCGGCTGATCCCGCTCGTCGAGGCGGGCCGCGAGGCCGACTGGCCGTGGCTTGCGGAGGCCGCCCGGAGCGGCCCGGTCTCGGGCACCGCGACGCCGTAAATCCAGGTGATGCGCCCACCCCGGTGGTGGTGGGATGGCGCGATGAGCGACGACGTGACGGTGGACGGCTCGCCGAGCGTGGACCGGGGGCGGTTTCCGACGGCGGTGACGCCCTGGGACGACGAGGCGTGGCGGGGCGCCGCCCTGGGCTGGGTGAGCGAGGTGCTCGGCGCGCGCGGGCTGCGGGAGACCGGGGCCCGGCAGGTGCGGGTCCGGCCCTGGTCGGTGCTGGTGCGGCTGGCCGTCGACGGGGCCGGCGGGGCCGTGTGGTTCAAGGCCAATCCGCCCGGCAGCCGCTTCGAGGCGGCGCTGGGAGAGGCTCTGGCGGGGTGGGTGCCGCAGCGGGTGCTGACGCCGATCGCGGTGGACGCGGAGCGCGGCTGGTCGCTGCTGCCCGACGGAGGGCGGCGGTTCGCCGACACCCTCGACGCCGGGGACGCCGGCCCGCGGGCGTGGGAGGAGATGCTGGGCCAGTACGCCGAGATGCAGCGCGCTCTCGTACCGCACGCCGGGGCGATCGAGGCGCTCGGCGTGCCCCGGGCCCGTACCGCCGAGCTGACCGGGCTGTTCGACCGGCTCGTCGAGGCGAACGGGGCGCTGACCGGGGAGGAACGGGTGGTGCTGGACGGGCTGCGGCCGCGCGTGCAGCGGTGGTGCGCCGAGCTGGCGGAGGCCGGTGTCGGGGACTGTCTGGATCACTCGGACCTGCACGAGGGGCAGGTCTTCCACGCGCCGGAGCGGGGCCGTTTCACCTTCTTCGACTGGGGCGACGGCCTGGTGACGCACCCCTTCTGCAGTTTCCTGGTCCCCGCCCGCTGCGCCGTGGACCGCCACGGCCCCGGCGTACTGCCCCGTCTCCGGGACGCCTATCTCGAACCCTGGACGGCCGACGGTCACAGCGCGGCGGAGCTGCGCCGCGCCCTCGGCCCGGCCTGGAGGCTGGGTGCGATCGGGCGGGCCTGCTCCTGGGGGCGGCTCTTTCCGGGCGCGGCGGACGGCACGGACCTGGCTGGCGGCGGCGCGGCGGCCCAGTGGCTGCTGCGGCTGGGCGACGAGCCACCGTTGTAGCGGGCGGGTCCGAACGGGCGCCCGACGCGGTCACCGGTCCGGCGGTACGACGAACCGGAAGTCGGCGGGGGCCGGCCGGCGGGTGCGGTCGGCGTACTCCCGCATGTATCCGGGCCAGTTGGCGACGTTGCGGCCGTCGGGGGTGCGGTACCAGGAGGAGCACGACTGCCATGCCGTGCCCTCGAACCGCGCCCGCAGGGCGGCGAGCCCCGCCTCCTCCGCCTCGGGCCGCACGTCCAGGGCCACGGCTCCGTTGCGGCGGGCCAGTTGCAGGGCGCGGCGCACGAAGGCGGCCTGCGCTTCCAGGAAGAACAGGATGGACCCGCCGGAGGTGTTGGTGTTGGGGCCGTACATGAGGAACAGGGAGGGGAAGCCGGGCACCATGATCCCGAGGTGGGCGCGGGCCCCGCGGGCCCAACTCTGCGCGATGGTACGGCCGTTCGTGCCCTGAACCGTCATGGGCAGCATGAAGGTGTTGGTGCGGAAGCCGGTCGCGTGGATCACGCAGTCGACCTCGTGCAGCCGTCCGTCCTCGGTGAGCGGCCCCTCGGGGGTCATCCGGACGATCCGGTCCGTCACCAGCTCCACGTCGGGGCGGCCGAGGGCCGGCAGGAAGTCCGAGCTGAGCAGGACCCGTTTGCAGCCGAAGGCGTAGTCCGGCCAGACCTTGCGGCGCAGTCGGGGGTCGGGGAGTTGGCGGCGCATGTGCGCGGCGGAGAGCAGGGCGCCGACGCGGCCGACGGTGCGGGGGTGGCGTATGCAGAGGGTGAGCAGCTCGATGCCGTGGAAGAGGAGCCGGCGCCACAGCCGGCGGGCCCAGGGTGCTCGCAGCAGCCGGTTCAGGGCGGTCGGCATCGGCCGGCTCGTGCCCGGCAGGAACCAGTTCCCGGTGCGCTGGAACACCGTCAGGTGCGCGGTGAGCGGCGCTATCCGCGGCACGAGCTGGACCGCGCTCGCCCCCGTGCCGATGACCGCCACCCGTTTGCCCCGCAGGTCGTAGTCCTCGTCCCAGCGGGCGGAGTGGAAGCTGCGGCCCGCGAATTCGGACAGTCCCTCCACCGCCGGGTAGGCCGGTTTGTCGAGCTGCCCGGTGGCCATCACGACGGCGTCCGCGACCCACTCCCGCCCCTCGCCCGCGCGCACCGTCCACGTCCGGGTCCCTTCGTCCCAGGCGCACGAGGTCACTGTCGTGCCGGTGACGATCCGCGGGGTGATTCCGAGGGCGTCCGCGGTCTCCCGCAGGTACCGCAGGATCTCGTCCCGGCGGGAGAACAGGTGTGTCCAGGAGGCACGTTGGGCGAAGGAGTACGAGTACAGGTGGCTCGGCACGTCGCAGGCGGCGCCCGGATAGCGGTTGTGGAACCAGGTGCCGCCCGGTTCCGCCGCCGCCTCCAGCAGGGTCACGTCGTCCAGTCCGTGCCGCAGGAGTTCGGCGGCGACGGCGATGCCGCCGAAGCCGGCGCCCACGACGACGACCCTCGGCGGTCGGCCCTGTTCCGGTCGGTTTTCTTGACGTTCTCCTGACGCGTGCGAGCGCATCCAGCCGACTCCGTCCGGTGTCTTCACCTCTGTCTCAACCCTTTGTCGCAATCCTTTCGAGGAATGGAGTGCCATGGAAGGCACTGTGGTCGTGGTCGGACTGGTGGCCCTGGCGGCTCTGCTCGTGCTGCGCAGCGGTATGCGGGTGGTCAACCAGGTCGAGCGCGGCGTGGTGTTCCGCTGGGGCAAGGCGCTGCCGTCGTACCGGCAGCCCGGCATCACCTTCCTGATCCCCTTCGCCGACCGCATGCGCAAGGTGAACGTCCAGGTGGTCACCATGCCGGTGCCCACGCAGGAGGGCATCACCAAGGACAACGTCTCGGTCAAGGTGGACGCCGTCGTCTACTTCCGCGTCACCGACCCCGTGCGGGCCGCCATCGAGGTCCAGGACTACGTCTTCGCCGTCGGCCAGGTCGCCCAGTCCTCGCTGCGTTCCATCATCGGCAAGAGCGACCTCGACGACCTGCTCACCGACCGGGAGCGGCTGCACGAGGGCCTGGCCCTGATGATCGACAGCCCGGCCGCCGAGTGGGGCGTCCACATCGACCGCGTCGAGATCAAGGACGTCCAGCTCCCGGAGTCCCTCAAGCGCTCCATGTCCCGTCAGGCGGAGGCCGAACGGGAGCGCCGGGCCCGGGTCATCACCGCGGACGGCGAGTTCCAGGCAGCCCAGCAGCTCGCCAACGCCTCCCGCATCATGTCCGACACCCCGGAGGCCATGCAGCTGCGTCTGCTGCAGACGGTCGTGGAGGTGGCGGCCGAGAAGAACTCGACGCTCGTGATGCCGTTCCCCGTGGAGCTGCTGCGCTACTTCGACAGGGCGGCGCAGAAGATGACGGGCGAGCAGGCGCCGGCTCCCGCGACTCCGGTGCCTACGACGGCTCCGGTTCCGACCGCCTCACCGGAACCGACTCCGGCGCCGGCTGCGGCACAGGCGCCGGCTCCGCTGCCCGACCCGCGGACCGCGACCCCCGGGCAGTAGCCAGCACCAGCGTCACGGCGGCCGAGGCGGCCGCCATGACCGTCATCGCCACGGCGGGCGAGGTGAGTTGGGCCACCGAGCCCGCCAGCGCGGCGGCGACGCCCTGCATGGTCAGCATGCCCGAGGAGTGCAACCCGAGTGCGTGGCCGGAGAGTTCGTCCGGGGTGAGGGACATCAGCCGCTCCTGCTGGACGAGGCTCGCGCCGAAGCCGACGGAGGCGAGGGCGGCGAGGAGGGCCGACCACGGCAGGGCGGGGTGCAGCGCGAACAGCAGGTAGGGCGCGGCCAGCAGCAGGAGCAGCGGGGTGGCCAGGCGGGCGCGCAGGGCGGCCGGGACGAGACGGCCGACGGTCACGTCGCCGGCGAACATGCCCAGTGCCGCGGCCGCGAACAGGGCGCCGGCGGCCCGGGGATCGTAGGAGACGTAGAGGGATTCGCAGCCGACGACCAGGCCGTTGGGGAGCCACAGGCCCAGGTAGGTGAGGCGGCGGGGCGGGGACGACCACAGCAGGCGGTTCGTGCGCCAGGTCGCCGCCACGGACGGGCGGCCCGAGGCGCGCGGCGGCCGGGCGGTCAGGCCCAGGCGGACGGCGAGGGCGGAGCCGGCGTAGAGCGCCGCCGACAGCAGCAGGCACGCGCGTGGGGACAGGACCGCCAGCAGGGCGCCGCCGGTCGCGTATCCGGTGATCTGCATGAGCCCGGAGAGCATGTTGAACACCGAACGCCCCAGCAGATAGCCGTCCTTGGAGAGGATCTCGTTCAGCAGCCCCCAGCGGACTCCCCCGCCGAGCGAGGCGACGAGCCCCTGCAGCAGGACGACGGCGAAGACGCCCCACACCGGCAGCCCGGGCAGCGCCAGCAGCGCCGAACCGGCCGCGAAGGACAGGCCGATGCCGGTCAGCGTCGACCTCGGCGGCAGCCGGTCGGCGCCGGACAGCAGGAAGGTCGCGCCCAGTACCTGCGCCAGTTGCGGCCCGAACATGCTCACCGCCGACAGCAGCGGCGAGTCGGTGGCCCGGTAGACCAGCGTGCCGAGCGCCAGACCGCCGATCGTCTGGGCCACGGTGAGGCCCGCCGAGGAGAGGAAGAACGGGGTGAACTCCGGGGTGCGGAAGAGGTCTCGGTAGCTGCGCATGCCCGGAGTCTGCGAAGAGCCGTCGAGCGGTGGTTATTGTTTCGCGTGGACGCGAAACGTCATGGGCCGGAGGGCGGGCGGGCATGGGCTGGTGGCAGATCGACGCCGACACCCTGGCCCGCAGCCGGTTCGTGCTCTCCCCGCTCGCCGAGACCTTCGCCTGTCTGCAGCTGATGCACTTCGGCGGCCCCGCGCACCCGGGTGAACAGGCCTGGCTGCGCGCCCACCTCCCGGCCTACCGGGCACTGCTGGCGGCCGACCCCGTGACCGCGCGGCTGGTGCGGGCCGGACTCGGCCGGGGCTGGATCGCCGACTTCCTCGCGCCCACCCCCAGGGACGGCGAGTCCATCGAGGAGGGCCTGGCCCGGATCCGGGCGACCGACCCCGCGCGGGCCCGCGCCGACGTCGTCGTCGCCCTCCAGGGGGCACCGCTCCCCGCCGCGCTCCACCGCGACGACCTCCCGGAGCGCGCGGCCGGCCTCCTCGCCCACTTGTGGACGGAGGCCGTACGGCCGTACTGGAACCGCCGCCGGCACATCCTGGGGGCCGATGTGGTCGCCCGCACCGCGCAGGTCAGTCAGGGCGGCTGGGCGAGCGTCCTCGACTCGCTGCGGCCGGGGCGCAGCCGGTGGCTCGGCGAGAACCGGCTCCAGGTCAACCTGCACGAGTATCCGCCGCGCGACATCTCCGGCGCCGAGCTGATCTTCGTGCCGGTCACGCCCAAGGCGGGCTGGGTGTCCTGGGAGGAGCCCGAGCGGTACGCCCTCGTCTACACCTGCGCGGGAGCCCTCGCCGACCCCACCGGGCGGCCCGCGCCCGCGAGCCTGGCCGCCCTCCTCGGTCCCGCCCGGGCCGCGGCCCTGGTGCTGCTCGGCTCCCCCATGAGCACCAGCCAGCTGACCGCCGTGACCGGCCAGGGGCTGGGCTCGGTCGGCCGGCATCTGAAGGTGCTGCTGGACGCGGGCCTGGTGGAGCGGCGCCGGGCGGGCCGTTCGGTGCTGTACTCCCGCACGCCGGCCGGTGACGTCCTGGTGGAGGCCCAGGACCGGTCCGGCGCGCGGCGGAGTTAGCATCCGCTCATGACGACCGCAGACAGCAACGGCGCCGGACCCCTCGACGTGGAGATCGGCGCCCTCCAGGGTGGATCGGCCGGCCTCTCCCAGTACGCGGGGCGGGCCGTACTCATCGTGAACGTGGCATCCAAGTGCGGGCTGACCCCGCAGTACGCCGGTCTGGAGCGGCTCCAGGAGCGCTTCTCCGACCAGGGCTTCACCGTCCTCGGCGTGCCCTGCAACCAGTTCCTGGGCCAGGAGCCGGGCAGCGCCGGGGAGATCGCCGAGTTCTGCTCGGCGACGTACGGCGTGACCTTCCCGATGACGGAGAAGATCGAGGTCAACGGAGACGGGCGGCACCCCCTCTACGACCGCCTCGTCTCCTTCGCCGACGCCGAGGGCCACGACGGCGACATCCGCTGGAACTTCGAGAAGTTCCTGATCGGCCGGGACGGCAAGGTCGTCGCCCGCTTCTCCCCGCGGACCGAGCCGGAGGCGGCGGAGGTCGTGACGGCGATCGAGAGCGCCCTCGCCTAGGACGAAGGTCGCCGTTGACCTTGTCCCTGGGGCAAGGACGAGCATCCCTCGTCGTCGGGCGGAACGGTTCCGCGCGATGACGGAGGATGCTCGGGTGGACGACGAACTGCTCACCATCGGCGCGTTCGCGGCCCGGGCGCGGCTCTCGGCCAAGGCACTGCGGCTCTACGACCGGCTCGGGCTGCTGGCCCCGGCCCACGTGGACGAGCTCAGCGGCTACCGCTACTACCGGGCGGGCCAGGTGGAGCGGGCCCGGCTGGTGGCGCTGCTGCGGCAGCTCGACATGCCGCTGGCCCGGATCGCCGAGGTGGTCGAGGCGGACGGCGCCGAGGGCGCCGGCCTGCTCGCCGCGTACTGGGCGGACGTGGAGACCCGGCTGGCCGGGCAGCGGACGCTCGCCGAGTACCTCCGTGGACGACTGTCGGGGAGGAGCTCCGAGATGTACGGGAAGTTCGTGGTCGAGACGGTGGACGTACCGGCGCGGGTGGTGATCACCCAGTCACGGCACACGCTGGCGGACGAGCTGCCGGCGTGGATCGGCGCGTCGCTGGGCCGGCTGGAGGCGGCGGCCCGGGAGTGCGGTGGCGTGACGGCGGCGCCGTACGTCGTCTACCACGCCGAGGTGTCGATGGAGAGCGACGGTCCGGCGGAGTCGTGCGTGCCGGTCGCCGACGAGACGGCGGCGCGGGCCTGGGCGCAGGAGCACGGCCGGACCTGGGAGACCGGGGTGCGGGTGGAACCGGCCCAGCGGCTGGCGTACACCCGGATCACCAAGGCCCAGGTGGCCCACCCGCAGATCATGGCGGCCTTCGAGGCGGTGGAGCAGTGGATCGCCGCGCAGGGGCTCCGGCAGGCGGGGCCCTGCCGGGAGGTCTACTTCGCGGACTGGGACGCGGCGGGGCCCGAGGACGAGGTGTGCGACGTGGCGTTCCCGGTGAAGTGACGCCCCGGGGGCGCTACTTCAGCTCGTCGGGACACGGAGTCCCGCGCGGCAGCTGATACGGCGCCCCCAGCCGGTACGTCCCCGCCTTGGGCGCCAGCAGGATCGTCCACTTGTCGCCCTTGGCGTCCTCCTCCGTCTGCATCAGACAGCCGTTGACGTTGTCGTACGACTTCGGCAGGCCGTCGGCGCGATGCTTGGAGGCGTCCGTCTCCTGCGGGGGCTTCACGCCCTTGCCCTTGGCGTCGACCAGGCCGAGCCACGGGGAGTAGGGGACCCGGATCAGCACCCGGCCGGGCTTCTTCACCTCGATGGTCAGCTCGCCCTGGTCGGCGCGGTCGACGATGGCGGGCGGGTCGGCGAGCGGGGTCGGGTCGGTGACCCGGAACAGCTGCCAGTTGGCGTCGCCCCAGATCTGCCGCAGATACGGCATGCCCCGCTGGACGAGCTCCCGCTCGCGCTCACCGCCGTCGCCGTCCGGCTCGCCCTTGGGCAGCACGACGAAGTGCACGGCCCAGCGGCGCAGCCATTCGTGGTAGTTCGCCGAGTTGAGGGTGTCGTCGTAGAAGAGGGGGTTGCGCTCCATGTCGGCCTGGCGGTTCCAGCCGCGGGCCAGATTGACGTACGGGGCGAGGGCGGAGGCCTCGCGGTGGGAGCGGGCGGGAACCACCTCGACGCGGCCCTTCTCGGCGCCGACCCCCTGGAGCTCGTTGACGAGCGGGGCCAGCTCGCGGGCCCAGGAGGCGGTCGGGGTGGTGCGCACGACGTCGTCGACCGCCTTGAACCCGATCCAGAAGGTGAAGCCGGCGATGGCCAGCACCGTCAGGTACCACTCGCGGGTGCGCCGGGTCTTGAACGGCAGTACGGCGACCAGCGTGACGCCGGCGAACAGCATCGCCAGCCGGGTGATGTTGGAGCCGATCTGGGAGCTGACGATCCACACGCCGAGGACGGACAGGCCGTACACCGCGGAGGTGAGCCGGACCGTCGTCCACTTCCTGGGGACGAGCGCGAAGACCAGGACCGCGTAGATGAACGGCAGGCTGGCGGAGCCGATCGTCATCGGCTGGGTGCCGGAGAAGGGGAACAGCCAGGCCGACAGGGCCACCACGGCGGCCGGCGCGAGACCCAGCGCCCAGGCGCCTGGCCGGCGCTTCTGCAGGAACAGGGCCACGGCCACCAGCCCCACGAACAGCCCGGCCACCGGTGAGGCCAGCGTGGCGAGCGCGGCCAGCGGCGCCGCGCAGGCGGCCTTCGCGCCTCTGCGGTAGCGCCACTTGTGCGGCCAGCAGAACACGACGGCGACCGCGCCCAGCGCGAACACGGTGCCCAGGCCGAAGGTCACCCGCCCCGAGGCCGCGTTGCACAGGAACGCGAAGACGCCCGCCAGCGAGGCCCACAGGGGGTTCTTCACCGACCGGCTGCGGATGAGGATCATGGTGAGTAGACCGGCCGAGACGGTCCCCGCGATCATCATCGTCGTCCGCACGCCGAGCACGGACATCAGATACGGCGACACCACGGAGTACGACACCGGGTGCATGCCGCCGTACCAGGCGAGGTTGTACGCCGAGTCCGGGTGCCGGCCGACGAACTCGGCCCACGCGTCCTGCGCCGCGAGGTCGCCGCCACTGTTCGCGAACGTGAAGAACCAGGCGATGTGGAGGGCGCCGGCGAGCGCGGTGATCGAGAGCACCGGGTGCCGCAGCAGCCGCTCGCGCAGGGCGAGCAGGAGGGTCGACGCACGGGACGGGGCGTCCGGCGTACGGTCGTCCCGCACCCGGTCGTCGTCGTCAGGGGCGTCGACGCGCGGTACGGGCACGCGTATTCGCGGGCCGGTTCCCCGTCCCGGATCGGCGTCGTCGGCGCGTGTCGGCTCCGCAGTGGCCACCTGAAGGCACTCCCCGTGGTGTCCCGTCTTCTGTTCTGGTCCTCTGTCAACAGGACGCGTCCCGTTGCCCGCGGGTTCGCGGCCACGTCCCCGGGGCTTTCCCGATCGCGTCCCCTGCGCGACGGCCTGCCCCGTTTCGTGACGCTAGCACGCAGCGCCGACACCGCCACCCCGCGGCCTGCCCCGGAGGAAACACCGGCCGCCGTCCCCGCGGGGACGGCGGCCGGTGCGCCGCGGCCTGCCCGGCCGGTCAGCCGAGGCGGGTCAGCTTGTCGGTGAAGCCGGGCTCGGCCAGGTCCTTCTGCAACTGCACCGGGACCTGCACCGCACCGCTCGTGCCGCCGTCGCCGACGGTGAGGGTGCCGACCTTGGTGCCGGCCTTCGCCGTGTGCGGCAGCTCGCCCGTGACGAAGGACAGCTTCACCTTCAGCCCGGCCCAGCCGACGGCCGAGACGTCCTTGGTGATCACGACGGGGGTACGGCCGCCGAGGCCGTCGTCGACGTATCCGACGACGTCGCCCTTCTTCAGGATCGTCGCCGACCTCAGAGCGCCCTGCGCGGCCCGGATCAGCTTGTCGCCGGCGTCGAGCGCGCCGGCGAGGATGGTGTTGTCGCTGCCGCCGGGGCCCTGGCCGAGGACGGCGCCCACGATCGTCCGGGTCTCCCCGCCGACCTGCTTGACGGCCGCGAAGACGAGGTTGCCGCCGGCCGCCGTGGTCGTGCCGGTCTTGATGCCGATGACGCCGTTGTAGCCGACCAGGCGGTTCCAGTTGCTGTGCTTGCTGCCCTTGTAGTCGGTGTACTCCATCATCCGGGCGATCTCCCGGAAGCTGGGGTTCTTCATCGCGGCCTTCGCGAGCCTCACCTGGTCCGCGGCCGTGGAGACGGTGGTCTTCTTCAGGCCCGAGGGGTCGGTGTACGTCGTGTTCTTCATCCCGAGGTCCTGGGCGGCGGCGTTCATCTTGCTCACGAACGCCTTCTCGGAACCGGCGTCCCAGCGGGCCAGGAGACGGGCCACGTTGTTCGCGGACGCGATCAGGACGCCCTCCAGGGCCTCCTTCTGGGTGATCGTGTCACCGGCCTTCACCTGAACCGTCGACTCGCCGTCCGCGGTCGCCTGGTCCTGCGCCGTCTGGTCGACCTTGATCTTCTCGCCGTCGCCCTTGAGGGGGTGGTCGCGCAGGATCAGGTACGTGGTCATGACCTTGGCGACACTGGCGATCGGTACGGGCTTCTGCGCGCCGGAGGAGCCGAAGGAACCGATGCCCTGGACGTCCAGGGCGCCTTCGCCGGACGCCGGCCACGGGATGTCGGCCTTGCCGCCGTCGAAGGTGTAGCTCTCGTCGGCGGTGAGGTCGAGGGTGGGGGCCGGGAGCGGGCGGACCGCCTGCACGATCGCGAAGACGACGGCCAGCAGCAGGACCAGCGGCGTCCAGATCTTGACCCGGCGGACGATCGTGCGGACCGGGGTCTCCGGCGGCGGCGGGGTGTTGGTCAGCTCCGCCAGCAGGTCCAGCGGGGGCTTGGGCGGGAGCGGCTGCTGGGTGGTGCGCTCGGGGCCGACCTGCGCGACGGACGCCGTGGCCTCCGCGGGCGCGGGCTGCGGCTTCTTCGCCGCCGGGTCGTCCAGGGGCTTGAGAGCCACGAACTTGCTGGTCCGCTCGGGGTCCGACTTGGGGTCGGTGAGCTTGAGCATGGTCGTCGGCTGGTCCACCCGGGGAGTGGGCCGCTTGAAGATGGCGGTGGGCTGATCGACGGGGCCGGAGGCTGCTGCGGCATCCTCGGGGGCCTTGGCGTCGGGCTTGGCGTCGGCCTTGGTGTCGGGCTTGGTGTCGGGCTTGGCGTCGACCTTGGTGTCGGGCTTGCCGTCGACCTTGGCGTCAGGCTTGGCATCGGCCTTGGAGTCGTCGCCCTTGTCCGGCTCGGGCTTGGCGGAGTCCGGCTTGGCATCGGGCTTGGCGACGGCGACGGCGTCTTCCGGCTCGGCGTCGGCGACCGCATCCTCGGGCTCGGCGTCGGTCACCGCGTCCTCGGGCTCGGCATCCGCGTCGGCCGCCTCGGTGTCGGCGTCGGCCACCGCGTCCTCCGGCTCGGCGTCCGTCGGCTCCTCCGCGGAACCCTTGGCCTGCCCGTCGCCCTCGGAGTCGCCGGACCGGACCCAGGCGGCCACGGCGGCGCGCAGCCGCTCATCGCCGACGGCAGCGCCCTTACCGCCGTCGGCGTCGGCGCCGCTCTCCTCGGCGCCCTCAGCGTCCTCGGAACCCGCGTCCGTCTCGGCCTCCGCGCCTTCCGCGCCTTCCTCGCCTCCCTGGCGCCCCGAGGCGGCCTCCGCGTCGGAATCCGCGTCGGCGTCCCCAGGGGCGCTCTCGTCGCCGCTCTCGGCGCCCTCGGGGGCCTTCTCGGCGGTCTCGGCGGTGCCGGAAGGCTCCGTACCGGTTCCGTCCCCGCTGAGGCCCTCAGCGGCTTCCTCGGCGGTCTCGGCGGCATCAGCGCCGGAGCCCTCGGCCCCGGAAGCCTTGGAGTCCCCGGCCTCCGCGTCCTCGGCCCCCGAGTCCCCGGCCCCGGGCGCCTGCCTGGCCGCATCGGCGGCCTCGGCCTCCTCGTCCGCCGTCTCCGCCGTCTTCTCGGCTTCGGTCAGGAGATCACGTACCGAAAGCACTCGCGTGGCCGTGTCCACGCCTCCGCGCGTTCCCGGTTCCTCATCGGCGGCCGTCCTGGCCTCGGGAACCGGACCCGCGCTCCCCGACGTCGGTTCTGCCGACGACTCGCGCTGCTTCGACCTGTCGGGGGACTCGCCCGCCACCGATGCCTCCTCCATGTGCCGCCGCATGCCCCGCACGCGGCTGCCGAACCGTCAACCGAACCGTGAATCGCCGCCCGGGACACCGCAATCGCGCTGTCCGAACCATGTACCAGTGTCCTGTGTGCGGGCTTAACCCCTGCGGTAGACGAGAACGACATACCTACCGGTTCCCTCACAAAGAGGTCACGCACCCTCGACAGACCAATGTGAGAGGGGTCACCCTGTCATTCATCCACGCGGGGAGGCATGGATGGGCAGGAGCCGCAGAACACTTCCGGAGGAGCTTCTGCTGCTGGCATTGGACCCGGCCACGGGTACCACTGCGCAGCCGCAGTCGCTCGACCTCGGTCTGGCCGGAGCACAGCTAGTGGAGCTGGCGCTGGCCGGACGGATAGCCCCAGACGGGGATCGTATCGCCGTGGTAGTACCACGGCCGACTGGAGATCCAACGTTGGACTGCGCGTTGGAGTTGCTGCGAAGGCGTGGCGCTCCCGTGCGGGCAGTGAACTGGATCGGCGGGCCGCGCCTTGGGCTGCGCCAGACCTACCTCTCGCATCTGGAGCGGTGCGGCATGGTGCATGCCGTGGCGGGCCAGATGTGCGGAGTGCTGCCGACGACTCGCTACCAGGCGACGGACAACGCCATCAGCCGGGAGATCAGGGCCCGGCTGGATTCCGCGATCCGTACCGGCGTACCGCCGGACCCACGGACCGCGGCGCTCGCCGCACTGGCGCACGCGGTCGGCCTCGGCAAGCACCTGTATCCGGGGAACGAGGGACGCTCGTCCCGCTCCCGGCTGCGGGACCTGATCAGGCACGACCCCATGGGCGGTCTCGTCGCGCACGCCGTGATGGACGTCCAGAACGGCGTGGGCGCCCAGCCCCGCCGCAGCCCGGCCCCGGCCGGCCGTCAGGCCGCCGGACCCGTCGGGCCCGCACCGGAACCCGCTCGTGGCGTTCCGATGCAGCCGCGCCGCGGACCCATGGCGCGTGTCGTGGCCCACTGAGCCGCGGTCCCACGACACACACCGGCACCGCACCGCGAAGCACCGCACCGCTGAGCACCGCACGAGCACCGCACGCCGCACCTGAGTCCCCAGACCCGGTTCGGGAGCCGCTGGTCCGCGCGGGGCGGTGGGACCGTACGTCGTCCGTGTCCTCGGATACGGATGGCGTAACGGTTCCGCCGTCCCGCGCGGCCGCTTCATGTCCGGCGGCCCGCCCGGGCGGCGACCCCGGGCCCGCGTCGGCCCGGTTCCGTGCCGTGTCGCGCCGCCACGCGCGCGGGTGCCGCGAACTGGCGTGTATCCAGCGCATATCCGCCGTTTCCCAGCGGTAGAAAGCACCTTGGTGGCAATCTGCTCAACAGCAGATACGCAAAGTGGCAAACAGAGGTCCGCAGCCGGAGGTGCACGTCCCGTGGCGTCAAGTGTCAATCCCACCGTCAGGCGACGCCGGCTGGGCCAGGAGCTGCGCCGGCTCCGTGAGCTCAAGGGCATGACGGCCGAGGAAGTGGCGGAGCGGCTGCTGGTGTCGCAGTCGAAGATCAGCCGGCTGGAGAACGGACGGCGCAGCATCAGCCAGCGCGACGTCCGCGACCTGTGCGGGGTGTACGAGGTCGAGGACCACCGGATCGTCGACTCGCTGATGCAGATGGCCAAGGACAGCCGCCAGCAGGGGTGGTGGCACTCCTTCGGCGACATCCCCTACAGCGTGTACATCGGGCTGGAGACGGACGCGGCGAGCCTGCGCGTCTACGATCCGCAGGTCGTGCCGGGCCTGCTGCAGACGCGGCAGTACGCCGAGACGCTGATCGCGGGCGCCCTGCCCGAGACCGCGGCCGCCGACATCGACAAGCGCGTGCAGGTGCGGCTGCGCCGGCAGGAACGAATCACCGCCCCGGAGAACCCGCTGCGGCTGTGGACGGTGATGGACGAGGCGGCCCTGCGCCGGGTGGTGGGCAACCGCTCGCTGATGCGGGACCAGTTGGAGCACCTCGTCGAGCAGTCCCAGCTGCCGCACGTCACCGTGCAGGTGATCCCCTTCGACATGGGGGCGCATCCCGGCCTCAACGGCCAGTACGCGATCCTCGAGTTCCCGGACGCGGCCGACTCCAGCGTGGTCTACATCGAGGGCGTCACCAGCGACCTGTACCTGGAGAAGGCGAACGACGTGCAGAAGTACAGCGTGATGTACGAGCACCTGCGGGCGCAGGCCCTCAACCCGGACCAGTCACGGCAGTTCATCGCGGACATCGCGAAGGAGTACGCCCGCTGAAGCGCCGTACCGTACACCTTCATGGGTCTCCAGTGGAAGACCCACCTGGAATATGCCATCCAGTCGAGTGAATAGTCGCTTCGTACACCGAGGTGGGCGAGTAGCGTCGATCACGCCACCACACACCACAGGTTGGCGCAAACCGCGCTGTGGGTTCGGAGTCGGACTCGTCGTGCGGTGACAGCAACTCAACGACTGGCATTCCGGAGCAAAAATGGCAATTCGTCAGGGCGCCACGGACACGTGGACCAAGTCCTCGTACTCCACGGGCAACGGCGCGTGCGTCGAGATCAAGTCACCGGTTTTCGCGGCAATGGCCGTCCGGGACTCCAAGGTCACCGAGGGCCCGGTACTGGCCTTCCCGGCCAAGGCGTGGAACACGTTCGTCGCGTCGATCAAGGCGTAGCGGAAGGGACTCACGATCTTCGGACCGTCCTTCCCTCGAGCACAACTTCACAAGCAGCACAGCAAGAGCCCTCTCGACCAGCTTCGCCGTCCTTGCCGAGGGGGCTCGGCCTGTGTCTGGGGCCCCTGGCTCTAGCGCAGTTTGTCGACGTACTTGTCCGTCCCCGGAATCGTCGGGACGAACGGCGCCACCAGCTCCACCCTCCCCAGCCCCGTCTCGCCCACCGGCCCGTCCAGCCCCGTGAAGTACGCCTCCCAGCACTCCCGCGGATCGGCCTCCAGGAACCACAGCAGCGTCAGCCGGGTGTCCACGCCCTCCACCTGCTTCACGTACGTCATACGGTCGCCCGGCAGCGGGGTCGGCCGGAACACGGTCACCATGGCCGCCGGCGACCCCGCCAGCCGCTTGGGCAGGTGCCGCGTCCGCAGCCATTCGAGCAACTCGGCCCGCTGCCCGGCCGATTCGGCGTCGATCACCTCCACCACCAGCCCCGCGTACGGGTGGTCGAGGGCGTGGAAGTCGCGGGGTCCGGCGGCGCCGTCCCGGTAGACCGTCACCTCGTGGTCCTGGAACGCCGTGAAGACGTGGGTGCGGTCCTGGTACACGCGGGCGTCCCGGTTCAGCCGTTTGTTGATCGCCACGGTCCACCTCATGTGGTCGTCGTAGCGGCCGTCGGTGACCCAGTACGTCGAGATGTAGCAGCCGGCGGTGACCGGCTGGGCGACCGCCGACTTCTCGGGGTAGCGCAGCAGTTGGAGATCGCGGGTGGCCACCCAGCGGCGCCCGGCGAACATCCAGGGCATGGCCATAGCGCCGGCGTAGTAGTGGTCGTCCTCGTACCAGCGGTTGTACGCGTACTCGTGGCCGGGGTGCGGCTCCACCATGGTGATGAGGGCGTGGCCGGGACGGACTCCGTAGGGTCCCACGGCGGCCAGTTCGGCGTACACGTCGCTCCGGGTTTCCTCACTCACGTCGCTCCCCTTCCGTCCTCCGCCGGTCGCCCATACTCTGACGCCCCGTCAGATAATTGGCCATACCCCCGGAGGCTCGGATGTCACTGCTCACGGGCAAGACCGTCGTCGTCTCGGGAGTCGGCGTCGGGCTCGGTCACCAGGTCGCGGCGGCGGTCGTGCGCGACGGCGGCAACGCGGTGCTCGGGGCGCGCACGGAGGCGAACCTCGCCAAGAGCGCGGCCGAGATCGATCCGGACGGGGCGCACACCGCGTACCGGCCGACCGACATCACCGACGAGACACAGTGCGAGGCGCTGGCCGCCCTCGCGCACGAGCGCTTCGGACGGATCGACGCGGTCGTCCATGTGGCCGCGTGGGACGGCTACTTCGGCGGCCTGGAGGACGCGGACTTCGCGACCTGGCAGTCGGTGATCGACGTGAACCTGCTGGGCTCGCTGCGGATGACACGGGCGTGTCTGCCGGGCCTGAAAGCGGTGGGCGGTTCGGTGGTCTTCATCGGTACGCAGTCCTCCGTCGCCGCCCCCACGCAGGTCCGGCAGGCGGCGTACGCGGCCTCGAAGGGGGCGCTGACGAGCGCGATGTACTCGCTGGCGCGCGAGCTGGGGCCGCACCGCGTCCGGGTCAACACCGTGTTGCCCGGCTGGATGTGGGGGCCGCCGGTGCAGGCGTACGTGCAGTTCACGGCGCAGACGGAGCGGGTGCCGGAGGCGGAGGTGCTGAAGCGGCTGACCGACCGGATGGCGCTTCCCGACCTCGCCACGGACGCGGACGTCGCCGACGCGGCGGTGTTCCTCGCCTCGGACCGGGCGCGGGCCATCACCGGGCAGTCGCTGCTGGTCAACGCGGGGGAACTGATGCGCTGACGGTCGAAATCCAGCCACCCCGGTTGTTCACGTACATAAACAGCGACCATCAAGCGGAACAATTTTACCCGCTCTTGAACCGACGCTTGCTTGCTGTGATCATGCCACCCCACTCAGAGTTCGTCATGCCCGTCCCCGGCAGCGGACCCTGGAAGGGGGCTCATGAACAGTCTCGACTGGGCCGTGCTCATCGGCTACTTCGGCGTGATGGTGGCGATCGGCGTCTGGTCGCACAAGCAAGTGGGCAACGTCAGCGACTTCTTCACCGCCGGCGGCAAGATGCCCTGGTGGCTGTCCGGCATCTCGCACCACATGTCCGGCTACAGCGCGGTCCTGTTCACGGGGTACGCGGGCATCGCCTACACCTACGGCGTGACGTCCTTCGTGACCTGGTCCTTCCCGATCGCGCTGGGCATCGCCATCGGCTCGAAGCTGTTCGCGCCACGGATCAACCGCCTGCGCTCCCGGCTCCAGGTGGCCTCCCCGCTGGAGTACCTGAAGAACCGCTACGACCTCAAGACCCAGCAGGCGCTCGCATGGTCGGGCATGCTGCTGAAGATCGTCGACGTGGGCGCGAAGTGGGCGGCGATCGCCACCCTGCTGTCCGTCTTCACCGGCATCACCCTGAACCAGGGCATCCTCATCACCGGCGCGATCACCGCGGTCTACTGCACGATCGGCGGCCTGTGGGCGGACGCGCTGACCGAACTGGGCCAGTTCGTCATCCAGTTGCTGGCCGGCGTCTCGATGTTCGTGGCGGTCGTACTGAAGCTGAACGACAAGGGCATCGGCTTCTTCGAGGCCTGGGACCAGCCGGCCCTGCACGGCCACGGCAAGCCCCTCATCGGCCCCTACGGCACCGTCTTCCTCCTGGCCTTCCTCTTCATCAAGCTCTTCGAGTACAACGGCGGCATGCTCAACCAGGCCCAGCGCTACATGGCGACGAGCAGCCCGCGCGAGGCCACGCGCTCGGCCCGGCTGTCCGCCGCGCTGTGGCTGGTCTGGCCGGTCGTGCTGTTCTTCCCCATGTGGATGTCCCCGCTGCTGGTGCACGCCCAGAAGCCGGACGGCTCCGACTCCTACGGCCTGATGACCGAACAACTGCTCCCGCACGGCCTGTTGGGCCTGGTGATCGTCGGGTTCTTCTCCCACACGATGGCCATGTGCTCCTCCGACGCCAACGCGATCGCGGCCGTCTTCACCCGGGACGCGGCGCCCGTGCTGTCCCGGCGGGCCCGTGAGTGGGGCCAGCGGTCCGGGCTGATCGCGGCCCGGGTGACCACCGTGGTCTTCCTCGCCCTGTCGATGGCGGTGGCGACCCAGGTCAACTCGCCCACCTTCAAGGACATCATCACGGTCGTCATCAAGTGGGTCGCCGGTCTGATGGGTCCGATCGCCATCCCGATGATGCTGGGCCTGCTGCGCCCGTTCCGCCGCTCCGGCCCGACGGCGGCGCTGACCAGCTGGGGGCTGGGGCTGCTGGCCTTCTGGCTGGTCAACTACCCCATCAACTGGAACGTCGAGGGCGGCGTCCCGCTCCAGTACCAGGTCTCCATCCCGCTGGCCGTCTCCCTGGTCCTCTACATCCTCATCGGCTACCTGAAGCCGGAGGACACCCCGGAGCGGCTGGCGGTCATCGAGCGGATCAACACGGACGACGACAGCACGGCGGTGGCCGTACCGGCTCCGGCGGACGGCGTGGAGGACGCGCTGGGCCGCACCCCCGTGAAGGACTGACACCCCGGGCCCGGGGGGAGGGTGAAAAGCCGGTGCCGGCGGACCGCACGCTCGGCAGACTGACCGGCATGACCACCACACTCCCCCCGGGCCCGCGGGCCGACCTCCTCCGCTACCTCCAGGACGCCCGGGACGCCCTGCTGTGGAAGCTGGAGGGCCTGTCCGAGTACGACGTCCGGCGCCCCCTGACCCCGACCGGCACCAATCTGCTGGGCCTGGTCAAGCACGTGACGTACGTCGAACTCGGCTACCTGGGCGACACGTTCGGGCGGCCCGCCGCCCCGGGCCGCCCCTGGTACGGGCCCGTCGGCGACGACAACGGCGACATGTGGGCGACCGCCGAGGAGTCCCGGGCGGACATCGTCGACCGCTACCGGCAGGCGTGGCCGCACGCCGACGCCACCGTCGCGGCACTGCCCCCGGACACGGTCGGCAGGGTGCCGTGGTGGGCGGACGGCAAGGACGAGATCACCCTGCACCACGCCCTGGTCCGGGTCCTCGCCGACACCCAGCGGCACGCGGGTCAGGCCGACATCCTCCGCGAACAGCTGGACGGCTCCGCGGGCTGGCTCCAGGACAGCACCAACCTGCCGTCGAACGACCCGGCCTGGTGGCAGGAGTACCGGAACCGCCTGGAGCGCACGGCCCGAGAGGCGTCCGAGAAGGCCTAGCGCGGCCGACCGCGCCGCGCTGCTGGGTGGGCCCGCGATGCCACGGGAGCGCTGAAGGCGCCCAAGGCGAAAGCGGCGGCGGGGCGCTCGCCGGACTGGCGCGACCAACCCGCCGACGGCCTCCAGGCTCAGGTCCCCCGACACCGGGCCGGCCGGCCGGCCCGACGAGCACCACGCCCGGCGCTCGCCACGACAGGGAGACCAACCCACCGGCGGCCTCCAGGCACAGCACCCCGGACACCGAGCCGGCCGGCCCGACGAGCACCCACGCCCGGCGCTCGCCACAACAGGCGTGCCCGACCGGCCGGCGGCCCCCAGCCTCAGGCCCGCGGATACCGCGCCAGCCAGCCCGGGGAGGCGCCCGCCGGGCCGTGCAGGGCGGGGCCCTGGGTCATCTCCATGGCGAAGTCGTCGGCCAGTTCCAGAATGGTGGGCCGGCCCTCCAGCTCGGCCAGCCAGGCGGGCGGCAGGGCCGTTTCGCCGTGCAGGGCGCCCAGCAGGCCGCCGGTCAGCGAGGCCGTCGCGCCCGACGGGCCGTCCTGGTTCACGGCCAGACACAGGCCGTGCCGGACGTCCTCGCCGACCAGGGCGCAGTACACGGCCGCGGCCAGCGTCCCCTCCGCCGTACGGTCCCCGGCGAGCTCGGCGACCCGGGCGGGCGTCGGCATGCCCTGCCGTACCGCTCCCAGGGCGTGCTGCAGCGCGCCGGACACCGACTCGTGGCCGGGCCGGGCGGCGAGCAGGGCGAGCGCCTGCTGGACGGCCGCGTCGAGGGTCTCGCCGCGGGCCAGCCCGTGCACGACGACGGCGTACGCCCCCGCCGACAGGTAGGCCATCGGATGCCCGTGGGTCTGCGCCGCGCACTCCACCGCGAGCTGCGCGACGAGCTGCGGCTCCCAGCCGACCAGGAGCCCGAAGGGCGCGGAGCGGGCCACCGCCTCCGGTCCGACCTCGCCGGGGTTCTTGGGCGCGTCCAGGGTGCCCATGTTCTCGTCGCCGAAGCCGATCAGCAGCGAGCGGGCCGGGTCCCGCCGGGCGTACAGCCACTCCTCGCGGGCCAGCCAGCCGTCGTCCTTGCGCCGCTCGTCCGGTCCCCAGTCGCGCTGGGTGGCCGCCCACCGCAGATAGGCGCGGTGCAGGTCGGTCGGCGGATGCCAGGCGCCGGTGTCCCGCCGGACCTGGGCGCGTATCAGCCCGTCCACGCTGAACAGGGTGAGCTGGGTGAGGTGGGTGACGGCTCCGCGTCTGCCGTACGCGACGCCGAGATCGCCGAGCCCCTCGGCGCCGTAGCCCTCCCGGATCCCGTCCAGATCCAGCCCGTCGACCGGCGCTCCCAGCGCGTCCCCGACGGCGGATCCGAGCAGTGTGCCCCGCACCCGGCTGCGGAAGTCCTGCTGTTCCGCACGGCCCCAGACGGCCCCGGCTGTCCCACCCACCAAGACCTCCCCGAGGGCCCCGCCCGACATACGACAGTTCAGCACTGTAATCGAACGGGGACGGTCGGTTCAGGGGGCAATCCGGTGCGCGGACCGATCACGCCGGGGAAAGATGGCTGTCATGTCCACCAACACAACGACCGGCCCGACCACGGTCACCACCCCCCACACCCGCGCCCTCACCCTCACGGCCGCGCTCCTCACGGCGAGCGTCGCCCTCTACATCGCGCTCGTCGCCTTCGGCAACATCACCGACTTCGGGACCAACCAGGCGTTCGTGCAGCACGTCCTGGCCATGGACACCACGTTCAAGGACGACGACCTGATGTGGCGGGCCGTCACCAGCAAGGGCCTGCAGAACGCCGCCTACGTCGCGATCATCGTCTGGGAGACGCTCGCCGCGGTCGTCCTGATCTACGGGACCTGGCTGTGGGCCCGCCGGGACCACGTGCGCGCCCGCAGCGTCTCCACCTACGGGCTGCTGATGCTGCTCCTGCTGTTCGGCGCCGGTTTCATCGCCATCGGCGGGGAGTGGTTCTCCATGTGGCAGTCGAAGACCTGGAACGGCCTGGACGCCGCGCTGCGGGTGTTCGTCTTCGCCGGGATCACGCTGCTCGTCGTGCTGTTCAGCGACAACCGGCGTACGGACGCGACTACTTGACGACCGTGACCTTCGTACCGGCCGTCGCGAAGGTCCACAGCGCCGCCCCGTCCGCCGCCCTCATCCGGATACCGCCGGTGCGGGTGCCGGACGCGGGCGGCGGGGACGTCCCGTCGACCGCGTTGGAGAAGGCGATGTTGACTCCGGAGCTGACGGAGAAGTACACGATGTGCTCGATCTTCACACCGTCCGAGCCGGTGATCGGGCCCTCGGTGCGCGTGCCGACCGTGTAGGCGCCGGGGGCGGGCGCGACCGTCCCCGGCCACACGGCGAAGGTGCGGCGGGCCGCGTCGCTCGCGTCGACCAGCCACACCGTCTTGCGGCCGACCGAGTAGACGATCCGGCGGCCGGTGCCGGAGCCGCCCGGCACCGCGGCCGGCGACTTCGTCCTCGTGGCGTGGGGGTGCGCGCCCGCCGACGCCGAGGCGCTCGGCTTGGAGGCGACCGCATCGGGCTTCGGTCCCTTGTCGGCCTGCACGGCCAGGACGGCGACGGCGGCTATGGCTCCTACCGTCAGACCGGTCACCCAGACCTTGGGGGCTGGCACGGCACGCAACTCCTCGGTTACAGGACCCCTGACACCCGTCGGAACAGGGGTCCGATCATCGTACTGTGGTGCTCCCCCGGGTCAGTCCAGCACCGGCAGCAGCTCCGGAAGGTGCCCGTCCGACACCGCCGCCGCCCGCTGCCGCTCCTGCGGCACCTCGCCGTACAGCGTCGTCCGCGGCTTCGCCGGCCGCCCGGCCGCCTCCGCCACCGCGATCAGGTCCTTGACCGACTTGTACGAGCCGTAGGAGGACCCGGCCATCCGGGAGATCGTCTCCTCCATCAGCGTGCCGCCCAGGTCGTTGGCGCCCGAGCGCAGCATCTCCGCCGCGCCCTCCGTGCCCAGCTTGACCCAGCTGGTCTGGATGTTCGGGATGTACGGGTGCAGCAGCAGCCGGGCCATGGCGGTCACCGCCCGGTTGTCGCGGACCGACGGGCCGGGCCGGGCGATCCCCGCCAGGTACACCGGGGCGTTGGTGTGGATGAAGGGGAGCGTCACGAACTCCGTGAAGCCGCCGGTGCGCTGCTGGATGCCGGCCAGCGTGCGCAGGTGGCCGAGCCAGTGGCGGGGCTGGTCGACGTGGCCGTACATCATGGTCGACGACGACCGGATGCCGAGTTCGTGGGCGGTCTCGATCACCTCGATCCAGGTGGCGGTGGGCAGCTTGCCCTTGGTGAGGATCCAGCGGACCTCGTCGTCGAGGATCTCGGCGGCCGTGCCGGGGATGGTGTCCAGGCCGGCCTCCTTCGCCGCGGTCAGCCACTCCCGTATCGACATGCCGGTGCGGGTGGCGCCGTTGACGACCTCCATGGGGGAGAAGGCGTGCACGTGCATGCCCTGCACCCGCTCCTTCACCGCGCGCGCGATGTCGAAGTACGCCGTCCCCGGCAGGTCCGGGTGGATCCCGCCCTGCATGCACACCTCGACCGCGCCCACGTCCCACGCCTGCTGGGCGCGGTCGGCCACCTGCTCCAGGGAGAGGGTGTAGGCGTCGGCGTCCGTCCTGCGCTGCGCGAACGCGCAGAACCGGCAGCCCGTGTAGCAGACGTTGGTGAAGTTGATGTTGCGGGTGACGATGTACGTCACCTCGTCGCCGACCGCCGACCTGCGCACGTCGTCGGCGATCCGGGTCAGGGCGTCCAGCGCGGGGCCGTCCGCGTGCAGCAGCGCCAGCGCCTCGTCGTCGGTGAGTTTCGTCGGGTCGTCGGCGGCGGTCGCCAGCGCGGAGCGCACGTCGGTGTCGATGCGCTCGGGCGCCATGCCGGGCGCGGCCGCCTCGCGCAGCTCCGCCCAGTCGCCGTAGACCTCGTCGAAGTCCTCGCGCCGGTCGGCGGTACGGCCCTCGGTGTCGATGGAGGTGTGCAGGTCGGTGCGGCCGGAGGCGGTGAAGGCCTCCTCGGGCTCCTGCCAGGGGCGACCCTCGACCACCGCGTCGGGGAGGGCCAGCCCGGTCTCCGGGTCGGCCAGGGCGCGCACGTGCGGGCGCAGCCGCGGGTCCAGCCAGGGCTCGCCGCGGGTGACGAACTCCGGGTACACGCAGAGCCGTTCGCGCAGCTCGAAGCCGGCGGCGCGGGAGCGCTCGGTGAGTTCCTCGATCTGCGGCCAGGGCCGCTCGGGGTTGACGTGGTCGATGGTCAGCGGGGAGACCCCGCCCCAGTCGTCGATGCCCGCCCCGATCAGCCGCTCGTACTCGCCCTCGACGAGGTTGGGCGGGGCCTGCAGACAGGCGCTCGGGCCCATGATGTGCCGGGCGACGGCGACCGTCGCGACCAGTTCGTCCAGCTCGGCGTCGGGCATGCCGCGCATCGCGGTGTCCGGCTTGGCGCGGAAGTTCTGGATGATCAGTTCCTGGATGCCGTGGTAGGCGCGGGAGACCTTGCGGAGCGCGAACAGGGACTCGGCCCGCTCCTCGTACGTCTCGCCGATGCCGATCAGCAGCCCGGAGGTGAAGGGGACGGAGGACCGCCCGGCGTCCTCCAGGACGCGCAGGCGTACGGCGGGTTCCTTGTCCGGGGAGCCGTGGTGCGGCCCGCCGGGTTCGGACCACAGGCGGGTGGCGGTGGTCTCCAGCATCATCCCCATGGACGGGGCGACGGGCTTGAGCCGCTGGAAGTCGGTCCAGGACATGACGCCGGGGTTGAGGTGGGGCAGCAGCCCGGTCTCCTCCAGGATGCGGACGGAGATGGCGCGGACGTAGGCGATGGTGTCGTCGTAGCCGTGCGCGTCCAGCCACTCCCGGGCCTCCGGCCAGCGCTCCTCGGGCTTGTCGCCGAGGGTGATGAGGGCTTCCTTGCAGCCGAGGGCGGCGCCCTTGCGGGCGACGTCCAGGACCTCGTCCGGCGACATGAACATCCCGTGCCCGGCGCGGCGGAGCTTGCCGGGGACGGTGACGAAGGTGCAGTAGTGGCACTTGTCCCGGCACAGCCGGGTCAGGGGGACGAAGACGCTCTTGGAGTACGTGATGACGCCGGGGCGCCCGGCCTGTTCCAGGCCCGCGTCCCGGACCCGCGCGGCGGACGCGGCGAGGTCGGTGAGGGCCTCGCCGCGGGCCTGGAGCAGGACGGCCGCCTCGGTGACGTCGAGGGCCACGCCGTCCCGGGCGCGTTTGAGGGCGCGACGCATGGAGTTCTCGGTGGGGCCGGTTCCGGTCGCGGAAGTCGTCATTCTTTGAGCATACGTTCGGGTTTGATCAGGCACGGAAGCCGCCCGGGAGGGATGCCGTGCAGGGCCGGGTGCGAGTCCGTCGGGGCTGGTCGCGCAGTTCCCCGCCCGCCTGGGGGTCGGCTGCGCCGGCCCTGTTCACACGTACTCGGCGTACTCGTCCAGGGCACGCAGCACCTCCGCCTCCCCCGCCGGCGGCAGTTGCACCACGACCTCCTCGATGCCCAGGTCGGCGTAGTGCGCGAGCTTGCCGGGGCTGGGGAAGACGGCGTACGGGACGATCCGGAGGGCGGCCGGGTCGCGGCCCGCGTCGGCCCAGGCGGCGCGCAGCACCGGCAGCGACTCGGTCAGGCCGCGCCCGCCGATCGGCATCCAGCCGTCGGCGTACTCGCAGATGTGGGAGAAGAGCTTGGGGCCCGCGGCGCCGCCGACGAGGGTGCGCGGGCCGACGACCGGTCCGCGCGGCTTCCGGACCGGCTTGGGATACGCGGAGGAGGCCCGTACGCTCCCGGACTCCCCCTCGTAGGCGGTCGGTTCCTCCGCCCACAGCGCCCGCATCAGCGCCATCCGGTCCCGCACCAGCTCCCGCCGGGTGCGCCACTCCACGCCGTGGTCGGCGGCCTCCTCGACGTTCCAGCCGAAACCCAGGCCGAGGGTGAACCGGCCGCCGGAGAGGTGGTCGAGGGTGGCGATCTGCTTGGCGAGGGCGATCGGATCGTGCTGGGCGACCAGGGTGATGCCGGTGCCGAGGCCGAGCCGCTCGGTCACGGCGGCGGCCTGGCCGAGGGCGACGAAGGGGTCGAGGGTGCGGCCGTACTCGGGGGGCAGGTCGCCGCCCGCCGGGTACGGGGTCGTCCGCTCGACCGGGATGTGGGTGTGCTCGGGCAGGTACAGGCCCGCGAACCCGCGCCGCTCCAGCTCACGCGCGAGCCGGACGGGAGTGATGGTCTCGTCGGTGAGGAAGATCGTGACGGCGATGCGCATGGGTCATCCATACCGGGTACGGCATGCGATGTACACACCGACCAGTCGGGATTCGGCGCCGGGTTCCACAGGTCGCGGGGCCGGTCTACGTTGACGGTGTGACGACGTTGCGCGGCACCCTGGCCCCGGGCGCACCGGACTACGTGTACGTGCCCTTCGTCGTCCCGCCCGGTGTCCGCGAGCTGAGGGTCTCCTACACCTACGACAGACCCGCCGTACCCCCCGGCAACGCCCTCGACATCGGCCTCTTCGACGAGCGCGGCACGCGACCGGGCGGGGAGGGCTTCCGGGGCTGGTCGGGCGGGGCCCGTACGGAGTTCTTCGTCCGCGCGGACGACGCGACACCGGGGTATGTGCCGGGACCGGTGCGAGAGGGCACCTGGCATGTGGCGCTCGGCCCCTACACGGTGGCGCCGCAGGGGCTGTCGTACGAGATCACGGTGGCGTTCGAGTACGGCGCCGCCGGCCCCGCCGCCCGGCCGGTGTACCCGCCGGAGCGGGCCGCGGGCCGCGGGCGGGCCTGGTACCGCGGCGACTGCCACCTGCACTCCCGGCACTCCGACGGCCGCCGCACCCCGGCGGAGATCGCGGCGCTCGCGCGGGCGGCGGGCCTGGACTTCATCAACTCCTCCGACCACAACACCCATGCCGCACACGCCCATTGGGCCGCGGAGGCGGGCGAGGACCTGCTGATCCTGCTCGGCGAGGAAGTGACGACGAGGAACGGTCACGTGGTGGCGCTCGGCACCGATCCGGGGACCTTCGTGGACTGGCGTCTCCGGGCCCGGGACGGCCGGTTCGAGCACGTCGCCGGCCTGGTCCGGCGGGCCGGCGGCCTGGTCGTGCCGGCCCATCCGCACGCCCCCTGCGTCGGGTGCGCCTGGAAGTTCGGGTACGCGGAGGCGGACGCGGTGGAGGTGTGGAACGGCCCGTGGACGCCGGACGACGAGGTGACGCTGGCGGAGTGGGACGCGGGGCTGGTGGCGTCGGCACGGCAGGGGCGCGGTTGGCTCCCGGCGATGGGCGGCAGCGACGCGCACCGGGATCCGGATGCGGTGGGGCTGCCGCAGACGGTCGTGCTGGCCGAGGCGCTGACGCGGGCGGCGATTCTGGAGGGGATCCGGGCGGGGCGTTCGTACGTGGCGGAGTCGAAGAGCGTGTCCCTCTCCCTGACGGCGACGGCCGCGGGCGGTGAACACGTGGGAATCGGAGGGCGGTTGGCGGTCGGCGCGGACACCCCGGTCACGGTCCGCGTCGAGGCCGGGGGCGCCCCGCGCTGCGCGGTCCGCCTGGTCACCGACGAGGGCCTGGTCCTCACCGGTGATCCCCTGCCGGTGACGGGCTCCGGCGTCGCGGAATGGCGGACGACCGCGGCGCACGCGGCGTACGTCCGTGCGGAACTGCGCCACGAGACGGCGGTGGGGCCGCTGCCGGGGGCGATGGCCGCCTTCACCAACCCGGTGTTCCTGGGCCGTTGACGCGCGGCCGGAGGGCCTGCCCGGCGGATCTCGCCGGACGGGCCCCCGGCCGCGCGGCGGGACTCAGCGCTTGAGCATGAACGTGAAGTCGCCGGAGAGTCTGCCGCCCAGGCGGACCGCCGAGACGACCTTCCCCGCGGCGATCAGCCGCTCGACCTCGGCCCGTGACAGACCGAGGCCTTCGGCGATCAGCCGCACCGGCCGGACCGGGATCGGCGCCGCGAAGCGGACCGAGACGTCGATCACCTCACCGTCCGGGTGGTGATCCGGGCCGCCCGTGTCGAGACGCCAGGCACCGGCCCAGTCGAGCGCGATGCGGTTGCGGCGCCGCACGAGCGGGTCCCGGAGCAACTCGGCCGCCAGACCGGAGTCGTTGTCGTGCATGCGGTCCAGCAGCTCGGGCCGTACGGAGCGCACGTTCGCCCGCTCCAGGACCGTGAACTTCGCGGTGTCCCCGCAGGAGGTGCAGAGCGCGAGGAGCCAGGCGTCGATGAGTTTGTGGTTGGCGTTGACACGGAACTTGCCGTTCGGCCGGAACGTCCCGGACGCGCACGTGTGGCAACGGCGCAGGACAAGTGGCAGGCAGGTGGGAACGACCACCCAGTTGTTGAGCACAGAAGTACACCGGTTTCAGTGAGAAATCCGCAGCAGAAAGGGGCGCGGCGCGCAGGCGCGACGCGCGACGAATCAGCGCTCGGGAGGTCTCACACGGTGTACAACGGCACGCCCTTCACCAGACGACTCGGTCCGGCAGCAAGGTAGCGGCGCACCACGGCGGCGTTCCATCGGTTTTCGTGGTGAAGTCGACGCATGGACAGTGAGACCAAGTACCGCGTCGTCACGGCCTTCCAGCGGGTCCTGAACCGCGTGACGCGCCGTCTGCCCACCCACACCCTCCTGGAGACCACCGGCCGCACCTCCGGCCTCCCCCGCCGTACGCCGGTCGGCGGGCGGAGGACGGGGGGCTCCTTCTGGCTGGTGTCGGAGTTCGGGGAGCGTTCGCAGTACGTGCGCAACATCAAGGCCGATCCCCGGGTCCGGGTCCGGTTGCGCGGCCGCTGGCACACCGGCACGGCCCATCTCCTGCGCGACGACGACCCCGTGGCCCGGCTGCGCGGCCTGCCCCGGATGAACAGTGCCGCGGTGCGGACGGTCGGCGCCGGGCTGCTGACGGTGCGGGTGGATCTGGACGACTAGGTCCCCCCGGGAGGGTCTTGATATCAGCCGGGCCAGACGATCGACTGCACCTCGCCGTAGGCGTGCAGCGCGTACGACCCGCAGTCGCGGCCGACCCCGCTGTCCTTGAAGCCGCCGAAGGGCGCCTCCATGTTGCGGCCGACGGTGTTGACGCCGACCCCGCCGGCCCGCAGCCGCCGGGCCACCCGGAAGGCGCGGGCGACGTCGCCCGACCACACGTAGTCGATGAGCCCGTAGTCGCTGTCGTCGGCGAGGGCGACGCCCTCGTCCTCGTCGTCGAACGGGATCACCACGACCACCGGCCCGAAGATCTCCTCCCGGGCCACGCGCATGTCGTTGGTGCAGTCGGCGAGGAGCGTGGGCGCGACATGGAAACCGCGTTCGTACGGCGGCCGTTCGCCGCCCGCGACGACCACCGCGCCCTCCTTGCGGCCCAGTTCGACGTACGACTCCACCCGGTCCCGGTGGGCGGCGGAGATCACCGGCCCGACCACCGTGTCCGGCTCCCTCGGATCGCCCACCTTCAACCGGCTCGCATAGGCCGCCAGTTGCTCCACGAGACGGTCGTACACCCCCCTCTGCGCCAGCACCCGCGTCGGCGCCGTGCAGATCTGTCCGCTGTAGAAGGAGAAGGTGGTGCCGATCCCGGCCACCGCCGAGCCCAGGTCCGCGTCGTCGAAGACGAGCGCCGCGCCCTTTCCGCCCAGCTCCATGAGCTGCCGTTTCATGGAGCGGCCGCACACCTCGCCGATCCGCCGTCCCACCGCCGTCGACCCGGTGAAGCTGACCATGTCGACGTCGGCCGACTCCACCACCGCCTCGCCGACCTCCACCGACCGGCCGGAGACCACGTTCACGACCCCGCGCGGGACTCCGGCCGCCTCCAGCGCCTCCGCCATCCGGTAGACCGACAGCGGGTCCTGCGGGGCGGGCTTCACGACCACGGTGTTGCCCATGGCGAGCGCGGGGGCGATCTTGCCCGCCGGGTTCGCCCACGGGTTGTTGTACGAGGTGATGCACGCCACGACACCCACCGGCTGCCGCACCGCGAGCGCGCCCATCACCCCGGCTCTCCCCATCGGGCCGGCCTCGTTGATCTGCGGCGGGATCGCCCACTCGGCGGGCTCCACGCGCGCGTACCGCCGGAAGCGGGCCATGCCCACCCCGACCTGCATCGCCCGGGCGGTCCCCGTGGTCGCCCCCGTCTCGGCCTGGGCCAGTTCGGCGTACGGCGCGAAGTGGGCCGCGATGACGCCGGCCGCCCGTCCCAGCACCGCCGCCCGCTCCTCCGGCGCCGTCCTCGACCACGGCCCGAAGGCCTCGCGGGCCGCGGCGCAGGCCGCGCGCACCTGATCCCGCGAGGCCTCCGGGGCCCACCCGACGGTCTCCTCGGTCGCCGGGTCGACGACGGCGTAGTGTCCGCCGTCCGGCTCGGTCCACTCGCCCCCGACGAACAGCCGCTGCCCGTCGGCCGCCTCCCTCACCTGGTGCTCACCGTCCTCGTGTCCCGCCCGGAGCGCAGGACCCTGCCCGGTACGGCGCCGCTGACCGCGTCGTCCCGGATCACCTCGACCCCGTTGACCCAGACGGCCCGCACGCCGATCGCCTTGGCGTCCAGCCGCGGGCTGTCACCCGGCAGGTCGTGCACCAGGGTGGCCTGGCCCGCGTCGATCCGCTCCGGGTCGAAGAGCACCAGGTCGGCATGGAAACCCTCCTGGATGCGGCCCCGCTCGCGCAGGCCGAACAGCTGCGCCGGGTCGTCGGTCAGCATCTTCACCGCCTGCTCCAGGCCGACCAGCTTCCGTCGGCGCAGGCAGTCGCCGAGGAAGCGGGTGGTGTACGGCGCCCCGCACATGCGGTCCAGATGCGCGCCCGCGTCGGACCCGCCCAGCAGCACGTCCTCGTGCTGCCAGGTCTCGGCGCGCAGGGCCCAGGAGGCGGGGTCGTTGTCGGTGGGCATGGGCCACAGGACCGTCCGCAGCTCGTCGGCCGCGCAGATCTCCACCATGCAGTGGAAGGGGTCCTGGCCCCGCTCCCGGGCGATGTCGCCGACCACCCGCCCGCTCAGTCCGCGGTTCGCCTCGCTGTAGGTGTCGCCGATGACGTACCGGCCGAAGTTCGTCAGCCGCCGCAGGACGCCGGCCTCCTTGGAGGCGGCGCCCCGGAGCATCTCGGCCCGTACCTCCGGGTCCCGCAGCCGGGCGATGCGCTCGGGGACGGGCAGGCCGAGGACGGGGCCCCAGCCGGGGATGAGGTTGAGGGCGCAGAAGGTGCCCAGGGACATGTTCATCGGGGTCAGGATCGGCATGGTGAGGGCGACGACCCGGCCGCCCGCCTTGCGTGCCTGCTCGCTGGCCTGCAGCTGGCGTGGCACCCGCTCGGGCACGGCCGCGTCGATGGTCAGCACGTTCCAGTTCAGGGGCCGTCCGGCCGCCGCGCTCATCTCCGCGAACAGCTCGATCTCGGCGTCGCTGAACTGGTCGAGGCAGCCCGCGACGATCGCCTCGATCTGGGTGCCCTCGTGCTCGCCGACGGCCCTGGACAGGGCCAGCAGTTCGGCGGGCAGCGCGTGCCGGGAGGCGACGGGCTGTCCGTCGCCGTCGGAGTGCGTACGGGACTGGGTGGTGGAGAAGCCCCAGGCGCCGGCGTCCATGGCCTCGTGCAACAGCCCCACGATCCGGTTCAGTTGCTCCTCGTCGGGCTGTCCGCCGATGGCGTCCGGCCCCATGACGTACCGGCGCAGCGCGCAGTGCCCCACCATGAATCCGGCGTTGACGGCGATCCGCCCTTCGAGCGCGTCCAGGTACTCCCCGAACGAGCTCCAGCTCCAGGGCGCCCCCTCCTCCAGCGCGGTCAGCGACATGCCCTCGACCTTGGACATCATCCGGCGCGTGTAGTCGGCGTCCTCGGGGCGGGCGGGGTTGAGCGGGGCGAGGGTGAACCCGCAGTTCCCGGCCGCGACGGTCGTCACCCCGTGGTTCAGGGACGGCGTCGCGTAGGGGTCCCAGAACAGCTGGGCGTCGTAGTGCGTGTGCGGATCGACGAACCCGGGCGCGAGGACGAGGCCGGTGGCGTCCTCACGGGTATGCGATTCCTCGTCGACTCGGCCGATGACGGCGATACGCCCGTCTCGGATACCCACGTCGGCGATACGGGCGGGAGCGCCGGTCCCATCGACAACGGTCGCGGCCGTGATGAGGTGATCGAGCATCGGGTGCCTCCTCCAGCTGGGTGGCGATGACCTACTCAGGGGCGCGGGGAACTGCGCGACCAGCCCCCACACACCCGCAGCCGCCGTACGACCTCAGACAGCCCCCCGGAACCGCGTCGTCCGATGCACCGGATCCGTGTCGATCTTCGGAATCACGTGCTCCCCGATCAGCCGGATCGTCTGGAGCGTCTCCTCCTTCGGCACCCCCACCGGCAGCCCGAAGCTCAGCTGGTCCGCCCCCGCCTGCTCCCACCGCTTGCACTGGGTGAGCACCTCGTCCGGGTCCCCGCAGATCAGCAACTCCTCCTCGATCAGCAGCTCCACGAACTCCGGCGTGTACTCCGGCAGCGTCTCCGGCCATTCGGGGAAGCCCTCGGGACGGGGGAACGTGTCGTGGTACCGGAAGACCAGCGAGGGCAGGTAGTGCAGTCCCCCGTGCACGGCGATGTCGATCGCCTCCGCGTGCGTCGGCGCGCAGATGGCCGTCGTCGTCACCATCACGTTGTCGTTGACGAAGTCGCCCACCGGTTCGGCGTTCACGATGGCCGTCTTGTACTGCTCCAGCACCCACTCCATGTCGGAGACCTTCTGGATGCTGAAGCCCAGCACGCCGAGCCCCTTCTTCGCGGCCATGGCGTACGACGGCGGCGATCCGGCCGCGTACCACATCGCCGGGTGCGACTTGCCGTACGGCTTGGGCAGGACCTTGCGCGGCGGCAGCTGCCAGAACTTGCCCTGGAAGCCGACGTACTCGTCCTGCAGCCACATCTTGGGGAACTCGGCGATGGTCTCTTCCCAGATCTCCTTGGTGTAGTTCATGTCGGTAACGCCCGGTATGAACCCGAGGATCTCGTGCGACCCGGCGCCGCGCCCGCTGCCGAACTCGAAGCGGTTGCCGGTGAGGTGGTCGAGCATCGCGACCTTCTCGGCGACCTTCACCGGGTGGTTCACCTGCGCCAGCGGGTTGAAGATGCCCGATCCGAGGTGGATGCGTTCCGTCGCGTGCGCCAGGTAGCCGAGGAACACGTCGTTGGCGGAGAGGTGGGAGTACTCCTCCAGGAAGTGGTGCTCGGACGCCCACGCGTACTTGAAGCCCGACCTGTCCGCCTGGATGACGTACTCGGTCTCCTCCATCAGCGCCTTGTGTTCCGCGAGCGGATCGGTCTCGGCGCGCTTGCCCACATACCCCTGTACAAAGAGCCCGAATTCCACGGAGGTTCACCGTCCCCGGTCCCAGATTTTTCTGACGCTCCGTCAGTTTTGGTCGACTGTTGCACTACCGGCAGGGAGGGTCAATAGCTGATGACCCGTCAGATGTGCTCAGATGATGCTGACGCCCGCCAGCCACCCGCCGTCGATCACGAAGGGCTGCCCGGTGATGTACGACGAGTCCTCGCACGTCAGGAACAGCGCCAGCCGCGCCACCTCCGCGGGCCTGCCGATCCGCCCGAGCGGCACGAGCTTGCGGTACAGCTCGTCCAGCGCCCGGCCGGTCTCCTCCGCGTCGGCCGTCGGGTCCAGCTGGGCCGGGTTGGACATCGCGGTGTCGATGGCGCCGGGGCACATGGCGTTGACGCGGATGCCGCGGTGGGCGAGTTCCAGTGCCGCGACGCGGGTGAGGCCGAGGATGGCGTGCTTGGTGGCGGCGTAGGTGCCGACGGCCGCCATGCCCGTGACGGCCGTGTAGGAGGCGGTGTTGACGATCGTGCCGCCGTCCTCCATCACCGGCGCCACCGTCCTGATGCCGAGGAAGCAGCCGACCTGGTTGACCCGCACGACCTGCATGAACTCGTCGAGGGGTGTGTCGACCAGGGAGTTGAAGCGCAGAATGCCGGCGTTGTTGACGAGGCCGTCGATCCGGCCGTGGGCGTCCTTGACCGTGCTGACGGCCGCACGCCACTGTTCCTCCTCGCCCACGTCGAGGTGGACGTAGAGGCCGCCGATCTCCCGCGCGAGCGCCTCTCCCTGGTCGTCGAGGACGTCGGCGACGACGACCTCGGCGCCCTCCGCTCTGAACAGGCGGACCTCCTGCTCGCCCTGTCCGCGCGCCGCCCCGGTGACGAGCACGACGCGTCCGTCCAGCTTGCCCATGCCACAACTCCTCAGAGATCGGGCGCGACTTCGGCGCCGAAGGCCGCCATCTGGTCGGTGAGTTCGCCGCGACTGCGGCAGCGGAACCGCACCTGGATCTGGTGCACGCCCATCGCGCCGTAGGCGCGCAGGGACTCGGCGAGCCGGTCCGGTGGGCCGGTCAGGGTGCGGCGGCCGACGTCCCAGGAGGGCGTGCCGACGTACAGGGGCTCGGTGATCGCGCCGACGGTCAGCGGGTCCTCGATGCCGGCCTCGGCGCGCAGCCGCCCGAGCCGGGCGATCTGGCCGGGCAGGCGGTCGCGCGGGTCGCCCTGCGGCAGCCAGCCGTCTCCCCTGAGCGCGGCCCTGCGGACGGCGGCGGGGGACGAGCCGCCGACCCAGAGGGGGACGCGGTCCTGGGCGGGGCGGGGCCGCTGGCCCAGGCCCTCGAAGTCGTAGCGCTTGCCGTGGTGTTCGGGGAACTCCTCGGCGCCGAGGGCCGCGCGCAGGGCGTCGACCGTCTCGTCCAGGACCGCTCCGCGCCGTTCGAAGTCCACCCCCAGCACCTCGAACTCCTCCCGCACATGACCGGCCCCGACCCCGAGGATCAGGCGCCCCGCGCTGAGATGGTCGAGGGTGGCGTACTGCTTGGCGGTGAGCAGGGGGTGCCGCAGTCCCACGACGGCCACGTGGCTCAGCAGCCGGACGCGCTCGGTGGCCGCGGCCAGGAAGGCGAGGGTGGCGACGGGGTCGTACCAGACCGTGCTCATCGCGGGGGCGAGCCGGCGCGGGATGGCCACGTGGTCGCAGGAGGCGATGTAGTCGAAGCCCGCGCGTTCCGCGGTCCGGGCGACGGCGAGCAGGTCCTCGGGGCCGGCCGCGGCCTCCCAGGGCTCGGCGTACATGGTGCTCTGGGACTGAACGGGCAGCTGGATGCCGTACGACAGGGCGGTCACGGTCGCCAGAGCCCCTCGGGGGTCAGTCCCAGCAGGTCGATGGCGTTGCCGCGGACGATCCGCTCCACGGCCGCCGGGTCCAGGTGGCCCATCTGCGCCTCGCCGACCTCGCGGGACTTGGGCCAGGTGGAGTCGGAGTGCGGGTAGTCGGTCTCGTACAGGACGTTGTCCAGGCCGATGGCGTCCAGGTTGCGCAGTCCGAAGGCGTCGTCGAAGAAGCAGCCGTAGACGTGCTCGGCGAACAGCTCGGACGGCGGCCGGTGCACCTTGTCGGCGACCCCGCCCCAGCCCCGGTTCTCCTCCCAGACGACGTCCGCGCGCTCCAGGATGTACGGGATCCAGCCGATCTGGCCCTCGGCGTACATCACCCTCAGGTTCGGGAAACGTTCGAACTTGCCGCTCATCAGCCAGTCGACCATCGAGAAGCAGCAGTTGGCGAAGGTGATCGTCGAACCGACCGCGGGCGGGGCGTCCTTGGAGGTGGACGGCATCCTGCTGCTGGAGCCGATGTGCATGGCGATGACCGTGCCGGTCTCGTCGCAGGCGGCGAGGAAGGGGTCCCAGTCGTCGGAGTGGACGGAGGGCAGGCCCAGGTGCGGGGGGATCTCGGAGAAGGCGACCGCGCGTACCCCGCGGGCGGCGTTGCGGCGGACCTCGGCGGCGGCGAGCTCGGCGTCCCAGAGCGGGATGAGGGTGAGGGGGATGAGCCGGCCCCGTGCCTGCGGGCCGCACCACTCCTCCACCATCCAGTCGTTGTAGGCCTGTACGCACAGCAGGCCCAGCTCGTGGTCCTTGGCCTCGGTGAAGGTCTGGCCGCAGAAACGCGGGAAGGTCGGGAAGCAGACAGCGGACTGGACGTGGTTGACGTCCATGTCGGCCAGCCGCTGCGGGACGTCGTAGGACCCCGGCCGCATCTGCTCGTAGGTGATGACCTCGAGTTTTATCTCGTCCCGGGAGTAGCCCACGGCCGTGTCGAGGCGGGTCAGAGGACGCTGGAGCTCCTCGTAGAGCCACCAGTCGCCCAGCGGGCCGTCGTCACCGGGGGCGCCCATCACGGGGCGGAAGCGGCCGCCGAGGAAGGAGATCTCCTTCAGCGGGGCCCGGACTATGCGGGGGCCGACGTCCAGGTACTTCTTCGGCAGACGGCTCTGCCAGACGTCCGCGGGCTCCACGGTGTGGTCGTCGACGGAGATGATCTGAGGGAACGTCAGGTCGGTGTCCATGGCGCTCACGGTAGCGCCGATCTGACGAACCGTCAGCTGTCGGTCGGCGGGCTGTTTTCCCGTCCGGGTCTGTGCGGAAGTGTGCGAAGGCCACGTGAGGGCCTTGTGACATACCGCGCGTCTGGCCGTGACCGCCCCCTCCACAGCTGACGCATCCGCCCTGGACAAGGCAGACTGACGGGGTTGCTCACTGTGTCTAGGGGGACGGCGATGGTCGACCGTGTACCGCGGGTGCCCGAGCAGAGGCGTTCGAGCCCCTCTGCGGAGCCCGCGGCCCTGCGCTTCGGCGTGCTCGGACCCGTGCGCGCCCGGCGCGGGGACGAGTCGTTGAACACCGGCTCCCCCCAGCAACGCGCCCTGCTGGCCGCCCTCCTGCTGCGCGAGGGCCGTACGGCGACCGCGGCCGAGCTGATCGACGCCCTGTGGGGCGAGGAGCCGCCCTCGCAGGCGCTGGCCGCGGTACGGACGTACGCGTCCCGGCTGCGTAAGGTGCTGGACGCCGGGGTGCTGGTGAGCGAGTCGGGCGGCTACGCGATCCGCGGCCTGGCCGAGGACGCCTTCGACCTGACGGTGGCGCAGGACCTGGCGACGGAGGCGGAGAAGGCGAAGAGCGCCGGAGATCTGTGCCAGGCCCGCCGGGTACTGGACCGCGCGCTGGCCCTGTGGGACGGGGAGACGCTGGCGGGCGTGCCGGGCCCGTACGCGGAGGCCCAGAGGGTCCGCCTGGAGGAATGGCGCCTGCAACTCCTGGAGTCCCGCCTGGACATGGACCTGGAGCAGGGCTGCCACGCGGAGGCCGTCTCCGAGCTCACCGCCCTCACCGCGGCCCACCCGCTGCGCGAACGCCTGCGCGAGCTGCTGATGCTGGCGCTGTACCGCAGCGGCCGGCAGGCGGAGGCCCTCGCGGTGTACGCGGACACCCGCCGCCTGCTGGCCGACGAGTTGGGGGTCGACCCCCGTCCGGCCCTGCGCGAGCTCCAGCAGCGCATCCTGGAGGCCGACCCCGGCCTGGCGGAACCCTCCGCCCCGCCCGCCGAACCGGCCGCCGCCCCCGTGCGTCCGGCCCAGCTCCCGGCCACCGTCCCGGACTTCACGGGCCGCGCGGCCTTCGTGCGCGAGCTCGGCGAGGTCCTGTCCTCGGCCGAGGGCCGGGTGATGGCGGTCTCGGCGCTGGCCGGCATCGGCGGCGTCGGCAAGACGACCCTCGCGGTGCACGTCGCCCACCAGGCGCGGTCCTCCTTCCCCGACGGCCAGTTGTACGTCGACCTGATGGGTGCCGGGGCGCGGGCCGCCGAGCCGGAGACGGTGCTGGGCTCCTTCCTGCGGGCCCTGGGGACGCCCGACACGGCGATACCGGACTCCCTGGAGGAACGGGCCGCCCTGTACCGCTCGGTCCTCGACGGCCGCCGGGTCCTGGTCCTGCTGGACAACGCCCGGGACGCCGCCCAGATACGTCCGCTGCTGCCCGGGACGGAGGGCTGCGCGGCCCTGGTGACCTCGCGGGTGCGGATGGTGGACCTCGCGGGGGCCCATCTGGTGGACCTGGACGTGATGTCCCCGGACGAGGCGCTGCAGCTGTTCACGAGGATCGTCGGCGAGGAGCGGGTGGCGTCGGAGCGGGAGGCCGCCCTGGACGTGGTCGGGGCCTGCGGCTTCCTGCCCCTCGCGATCCGCATCGCCGCGTCCCGGCTGGCGGCCCGCAGAACGTGGACGGTCTCCGTCCTCGCGGCGAAACTGGCGGACGAGCGGCGCCGCCTGGACGAGCTCCAGGCCGGCGACCTGGCGGTCAAGGCCACCTTCGAACTCGGCTACGGCCAGCTGGAGCCGGCCCAGGCCCGCGCCTTCCGCCTGCTCGGTCTCGCGGACGGCCCGGACATCTCGCTGTCGGCCGCCGCGGCCGTCCTCGACCTCCCGGCGGAGGAGACGGAGGACCTGCTGGAGTCCCTCGTGGACACCTCGCTGCTGGAGTCGGCGGCGCCCGGCCGCTACCGCTACCACGACCTCGTACGGCTCTACGCGCGTGCGTGCGCGGAACGCGACGAGTGGCCGCCGAGCGAGCGGGAGGCGGCCCTCTCCCGCCTGCTGGACTTCTACCTGGCGACGGCGGCCGGCGTCTACGCCCTCGAACGGCCAGGGGACCGGCTGGTGGATCACCTGGAGGGGACGGCGTATCCCGGGTTGCGGTTCACGGACCTGAGGGCGGCGCAGGACTGGCTCTACGCGGAGGCGATCTGCCTGCTCGCCTGTGTGCGGCAGGCCGCGGGCAGGCCCGAGACGCTCAGCCGCGCCGTCGACCTGCTCTGGGTCGCGCACGACCTGTCCGAGTCGGGGGCCAACTCCCGGGAGTACGAGACGACCGCGGAGGGCCTGCTGGAGGCGGCCCGCAGGTTCGGCGCCGACCGGGCCGAGGCGCGCGCCCTGATGACCCAGGTGAACGTCCACCACGTCAGCGGCCGCTTCGAGCAGGCGGACCAGGAGGCGGAGCGGGTCACGCTCCTGGCGCAGCGGTCGGACGACCTCCTGCCCGTCTGCTGGGCCCGGAACGCCCGCGGAATCATGGCGCTCTACCAGAACCGCCACGAGGACGGCGAGGAGCACCTCTCGCAGGCCATCCAGCACTTCCGCACCCTGAACGACAGCGCGGGCGAGGCCAGTGCCCTGTGCAACCTGTCCCGCATCCACCTCGCCACCGGCCGCACGGCGAGCGCGGTCGAGCTGGCGCAGCAGGGCATCGAACTCTACGACGCCATGGGCAACTCCATGCGGGGCGCGAACGCCCGGTACGCGCTCGGTCTGGCGCTCACCCAGAGCGGCGAGCTGGACTCCGCGAGCCATCGTCTGCACGAGGCCCTGGAGGTGTTCCGGGAGAGCCGACAGCGCCTGTGGGAGGGCATGAGCCTGTTCCGGCTGGCCGAGGTCGACCTCGCCGCCCGACGGCCCGCGCAGGCCGCGGCCAACGCCGAGATGGCGCTGACCGTGCTGCGTGGCATCGGCGGCGAGTGGCGCCGGGGCAACGTCCTGACCGTCCTCGGCCGCGCCCTCGACGGCATCGGGCAGATGGGCCGGGCACACGTCTGCTGGCAGGAGGCGATCGGCATCTTCGAGGACCTCGACTCGCCCGAGGCCGCGGAGGTACGCGCGCTGCTGACTCCCGTACGAGCGGCCTGAACGGCCTCGTCGGGCCGTTCATCATTCGTTTATCGCCGTGCGCCATCCTCGACTCAGTCGATCCGTCGCGTCGGGGGGCAGACGGGTCGCTGCGGAGGGTCCCTCACCCACTGACTAGGGTGAACGGCCCGAACAGGCCCGCCCGGCCATCCTCGGGGGAGTGACCGGGCGGGCCTTGCGATCCACGCAGCCGAACAGACCCAAGGGGAGTTGACGAAGATGAGCGACGAGCTCAAGCCGGCCGACATGCACGCCACGGACGCCAAGGCGACCGCCCAGGACATGCACGCCACGGACGAGCCGGTGACCACTGACGACATGCACGCCACCGACGAGCCGCTGGAGACCAAGGACATGCACGCCACGTCGGAGCCCTTCACGCCGACGAAGTAAGCCCGCACGTACGGGGGATCGAGCGCGACGGCCCGGAGGGGAGCCGTCGCGCTCGACGTGCGCCCGTCGTCGGCGGGCTCAGGGCCGCCGCCCCCGCAGCTCTCCCTTGACCACCTTCCCGCTCGCGTTGCGGGGCAGTTGCGGGACGAACTCCACCGCTCTGGGGACCTTGTAGTTCGCCATCTCCCGCCGGGACCAGGCCATCAGGTCGTCGGCCGTCAGCACGGCACCCGGCCGGCGCACCACGTAGGCCTTGCCGACCTCGCCCAGGTGCGGGTCCGGCACGCCGATCACCGCGACGTCCGCCACGTCCGGGTGCAGGCCGAGGAGTTGCTCTATCTCCGCCGGATAGGCGTTGAAGCCGCCGACGATGAACATGTCCTTGATCCGGTCGGTGATCCGCAGGTTCCCGGCGGAGTCCAGGACGCCCACGTCGCCCGTGCGCAGCCAGCCGTCCTCGCCCAGCACCTCCGCCGTCGCCGCCTCGTCCTCGTAGTAGCCGCGCATGACGTTGAAGCCGCGGACCAGGACCTCGCCGGGTTCGCCGGCCGGCGCCTCGACGCGGACCTCGGTGCCGGGGATCGCGCGGCCGGACGTCGAGGCGATCACCGTCGGGTCGTCGCCGCGGCGGCACATCGTGACGATGCCGGAGGCCTCCGAGAGGCCGTACGCCGTCAGGACCGTCTCCACGCCCAGTTCCCCGCGCAGCCGCTCCACCAGCCGCAGCGGCACCACCGCGGCGCCCGTCACCACCAGCCGCAGCGCGGACAGGTCGTGCGCGTCCCGCGCCGGGTGGTCCAGCAGCGACTGGTGCAGGGTGGGCGGGCCGGGCAGCACCGAGACGCGCTCCGCCGCGATGTTGGCCAGGACCGTGTCCACGTTGAACACCGGCTGGGGGATCATCGTCGCGCCCCGCATCAGACAGGCCAGGACGCCGGCCTTGTAACCGAAGGTGTGGAAGAAGGGGTTGACGACGAGGTAGCGGTCGCCCCGCCGCAGTCCGGCGAGGTCGCACCAGATCTCGTAGGCCCGCAGCGACTGCGCGTGCGTGATCACCGCGCCCTTGGGGCGGCCCGTCGTGCCGGACGTGAAGACGATGTCCGACGGCCACGAGCCCTCCACCGCCGCCGCGCGCGCCCGCACCCGGCCGGCCGCGACCCCGTCGCCGCCCGCGAGGAAGTCCTTCCAGGTCCGGAAGTCGGCGGGCGCGTCGTCCGACAGCACCACCACCTGCTCCAGGCCCGGCAGTCCCGGCCCTTCCGCGATCGCCCGCCGCAGCGAGGCCACGTACGAGGTCCCCAGGAACGTCCCGGTGACGAAGAGCAGCCGGGCCCCGCTGCCGCGCAGCACCTCGACGGCCTCCGTGCCCTTGAAGCGCGTGTTGACCGGCACGAGCACCGCCCCGGCCGACACCGCGCCCAGCGCCGCGACGATCCAGTCCAGCGAGTTCGGGGCCCAGATCCCCACCCGGTCGCCCGGCTCGACGCCCGCGGCGAGGCAGGCCGCCGCCGACCGTTCGACGCGGGCGCCCAGTTCGGCGTACGTGATCCGGGTGCGGCCCTCCACCACCGCCTCGGCCTCGGCGTACCGCTCGGCCGCCGAGCGGACGAGTCCCGGAATGCTGCCCCACTCCACGTCACCGCGCACAACAGCCCCCAACCTCGTAGCTGACTACCCGTCAGATTAGCTGTAACCTGACGCACTGTCAGCCGCCCTGTCCCCACGCGGAGGTGCTCCGACATGCCCGGACTCAAGGACGCCACCGCGATCGTCGGCATAGGGCAGACGGCCTTCGCCAAGCGGCTGCCGGAGGACGAGCGCACGCTGGCCTGCCGTGCCGTGCTCGCCGCACTCGACGACGCCGGCATCGCCCCCGGCGAGGTCGACGCCCTGGCCTCCTACACGATGGAGGAGACCGACGAGGTGGAGCTGGCGAAGGCCGTCGGCTTCGGGGACCTGACCTTCTTCAGCAAAGTCGGCTACGGCGGCGGCGGTTCGTGCGCCACGGTCGCCCACCTCGCCGCCGCCATCGCCACCGGACAGGCGAGCGTCGGCGTCGCCTGGCGCTCGCGCAAGAGAGGCTCCGGCGCGCGCCCCTGGACCAACACCACGGTCCAACTCCCCACCCCCGCCCAGTGGACCCGCCCCTTCGGCCTGCTCCGCCCGGCGGACGAGATCGCCATGCTGACGCGCCGCTACATGCACGAGTACGGCGCGACCCGCGACCACCTCTTCAACGTCGCCCTCGCCTGCCGCAACCGCGCCAACCAGAACCCGGCCGCCGTCATGTACGACCGCCCGCTGACCCGCGAGATGTACATGACCTCCCGCTGGATCAGCGAGCCCCTGTGCCTGTTCGACAACTGCCTGGAGACGGACGGCGCGTTGGCCTGTGTGGTGGTCAGCGCCGAGCGCGCCCGGGACTGCCGGCGGCAGCCCGTCTACGTCCACTCCGCCGCCCAGGGCCTGCCCGCCCAGCACCACGGCATGGTCAACTACTGGAACGACGACCCGCTCACCGGCCCCGCCTGGACCGCCGCCCGGCACCTGTGGAAGCACGCCGACTTCACCCCCCAGGACGTCGACGTCGCCCAGATCTACGACGCGTTCACCGCGCTGATCCCCCTCTCCCTGGAGGGCTACGGCTTCTGCGCGCGCGGCGAGGGCGGGGCCTTCACCGAACAGGGCGCACTGGAGATCGGCGGACGGCTGCCCCTCAACACCGGCGGCGGCGGACTCAGCGAGGCCTATGTGCACGGCTTCAACCTGATCAACGAAGGCGTACGGCAGCTGCGCGGCACCAGCACCGCCCAGGTCCCGGACGCCGCCACCTGCCTCGTCACCGCCGGTGAGGGGGTCCCCACCTCCGCCCTGCTGCTGAGGAGTTGAGGCAGATGCCCTCCGAGCCCGCGATGCTGACCCCCGTGACCGACACCGACGGCGCCCCCTTCTGGGGCTACGCCCGCCAGGGCGAACTGCGCGTGCAGGCCTGCGCGGACTGCGGCGAGCCGCGCTTCCCGCCCCGCCCCTGCTGCCCGCACTGCCAGTCCTTCGCCACCGAGTGGCACCGCACGGAGGGCCACGGGCGCATCTGGTCCTACGTCCTGCCCCACCCGCCGCTGCTGCCCGCCTACGCCGAGCAGGCCCCGTACAACGTGATCGTCGTCGAACTCGCCGACGCCCCGCGCGTCCGGCTCGTCGGCAACCTCGTCGCCGAGGCCGGGGCGCGGCTGGACTCGGTGCCGCCCGGGCGCATCCGGATCGGCGCGAAGGTGCAGGTCGTCTTCACCGAGGACGGACTGCCCCAGTGGGTCCTGGAGCGCCCATGACGACGACCGTGCGCCTGGCCGCCGACAAGGACACCGGCGTCGCCGTCGTCACCCTCGACCGGCCCGACCGCCTCAACGCCATCGACCTCACGATGCGCGACGAACTCCAGCAGGTGTGGCGGGAGTTGCGGTTCGACGACTCCGTACGGGCGGTCGTCCTGACCGGCGCCGGGGAGCGGGCCTTCTGCACCGGCCTCGACCGGGACGCCGTGGTCCCCCAGCCCTCCTCCCCCTACATGGCCGACGATCCGCTGCTGCGCGTCGGACCCAAGTCCAACGACCTGTGGAAGCCGGTGATCGCCGCGGTGACCGGCATGGCCTGCGGGGGCGCCTTCTACCTCCTCGGGGAGTCGGACTTCCTCGTCGCCGACCCCACCGCCGCCTTCTTCGACCCGCACACGACGTACGGCATGGTCAGCGCCTACGAGTCGGTGCTCCTGGCCCAGCGGATGCCGTACGGGGAGGTCGCCCGGATGATGCTCATGGGGACGGCGGAACGGATCTCCGCCGAGCGCGCCCACGCCATCGGCCTGGTCTCCGAACTCACCGCTCCCGGCGAGGCGTTGGCGGCGGCGACGGAGTGCGCCGCCGTGCTCGCCGGGTATCCGGCCGAGGGCGTCCAGGGAACCGTGCGGGCGCTGTGGGCGGCCAGGGAGGGCGCGGTCGCCGCCGGGTTCGCGCAGGCGCCGCATCTGGTCGCGCTCGGCAACCTCCCGGGCGAACGGCAGGCGGAACTGTTCGCCGGACGGCACAAGGGGTTCCGGACGCGTTAGGCGTCAGCTCGACGCCGGTGCCAGGTCCCGTACTTCGCAGTGGTCGACGCGGGAGACGCGGGCGTCGCCGCCGCCCACGTACTCGCGCACGGTCACCGTCCCGCTCGCCGGCACCCGTGCCCGGTCGACCTGGGTGGAGACGATGCCGCCCTTGGCGTCGAGGAAGGTGACGGTGACGTCGAAGGTGCCCGCGGTGGTGTTGGGGTTGCTGACCTGGACCGTCGCGTACGGCTGCTGCACGCTCGCGCAGCTCACCAGGACCGCCATCGCGGGCGACGGCGAGGCCGCGGCGGACGACGAGTACGAGCCGCTGCCGCCGGTCGTGGTGGTCGTGTGCCGTGACGTGTCGTGGTCCTGCGAGGAACTGCTGCACCCGCCACCGCTGCTGTGGTGCTTGCCGATGCCGTGGTGCCGTCCCGTCGAGAAGCCCGTCAGCGACAGAACGACGAACCCGATGACAGCCGCGAACCTGAGACCCCGCCCCCGTGTGTTCATACGGCCACCCTAGCGACGGTCCGTCACGGGGGCGTCACCGCATGGCGGCCGTCGCGCACCGGGCGTAGCGTCGGTGGGGACGGCCGCCGTCCACACCCTTCCGTCAGCCGGTACGACGGCCGTCACCGGCTACTCACGCGGTGCGCGCGGTTCCCGTGCCCTTCTCCGCGTCCAGCGCGTACACGCACCTGTCCTTGCTGCACGCGTACACGACCCCGTCGCGGACCACCGGCGACCCGGTGATCTCGCCGCCGGTCGCCAGCTTCCAGCGCAGCCGCCCGTCGTCGGCCTTCAGCGTGTACAGCAGGTGGTCGGTGGAGCCGAAGTGGATACGGCCCTCCGCGACGGCCGGGGCGCCGACGATGTCGCCGCCCGCCTGGAAGCGCCACTTGGGCGTGCCCGTGACCGCGTCCAGGGTGTAGAGGCCCTTGCCGCTGCCGACGTGGACATGGCCCGCCGCCACCAGGACCGGGTCGATCGAGGAGCGGGACTCGGTGGCGATGCGCCAGCGGTCGCGGCCGTCGGCGGCGTCGAGGGCGTAGACCGTGCCAAGGTAGTCGGCGAGGTAGATGCCCCCGCCGGTGACCGCCGGGCCGGGCGCGAAGGCGGGCGGGGAGAGGAAGACCGCGGGGGCCTCGAAGTGCCACTTGACGTGGCCGTTCGCGATGTCGAGGGCCAACACGCGGGTGCCGGCGGAGACGTACACGTAGCCGTCCGGCGCGTACGTCACCCGGACCGGGACGCCGCCGCAGGAGGCCGCGTCGCCGATCGGGTAGGACCAGCGCTCGTCACCCGTACGGGCGTCCAGGGCGCGCAGCCGGGCGTCCTGCCAGACGTAGACCGTGCCCTCGTGGACGGCGGGCCCGGCCTCCGGCGACTCGAAGTCGGTCTGGGCGCCGGTGAGCTCCCACAGCTTCTGCCCGTTCGAGGCCTCCCAGGCCTGGACGCCGCCGCCGCGCGTGCCGGTGACGACCGTGCCGCGGTCGGCGTTCAGGGAGTACACCCAGGCGTCCGTGGACAGCCGCCACAGGTCGGCGCCCTCCCGGCAGTCCAGGGCGAACAGCGTGGGTCCGTCGGAGGCGTGGATACGGCCGTCCGCGACCGCCATCGACCAGGCGACGTCCCGGGTCTTGAAGCGGCGCCGCCCGGTGGCCACGTCCAGGGCGTGCACCTCGAAGGAGGTGACGTAGACGAGGTCGCCGGAGACCGCCGGGGTGCCCCAGACGTCGTTGGACATGCGGAACCGCCAGGGGCGCCAGCCGGCCGCGGTCTCCGGGAGCGAGGGCGCCGGCACGGCGGGGCCCACGGCGGGGTCGGTGCCGTTGACGCCGGGGCGGGCCTTGGACCAGGAGGCGGCCAGGGCGGCCTCCGGCGGGGGCGCCTTGACGGCGGCGGCGCGGACGTCGGCGACGCGCGGGCCGGGGCCGATGGGCACCTGGGCGCCGGCCAGCCGGACGGGGCCGGTGTCGGGGGCGCCGACGGGGACCGGCGCCGGGTCGTGCGCGGGCGGCGGCGGGATGGGGGCGGGGGCCTGGCGGCCGCCGGTGCCGCGGCCGGGGCCCTGCGGCGCCGGGCGGCCGCCGCGGCCCCGCGCCTCGATCAGGTTGACGGCCTTGTCGGGCAGCCAGGCCGAGGCCGTACCGCTGTCGTCGGAGCCGGAGCCGAACAGGTGCGGGGCGAGCTGGGCCTGGAGGTCGGCCGGGTTGGGGCGGGCCGTGGCCTCCATCTGCATGCAGGACTCGATCAGCGGGCGCAGCTCGTCCGGCAGGCCCTCCAGGTCCGGGCCCTCGCGCAGCAGCATGAAGACCGTCTCGACCGGGTTGGCGCCGTGGAAGGGCGGGTGGCCGGTGGCGGCGAAGACCAGCATCGAGCCGAGCGAGAAGACGTCGCTCGCGCCGGTCACGCTGCGGGAGTCCTTGGCCTGCTCCGGGGACATGTAGGCGGGGGTGCCGACGGCGACGTTCGTCATGGTCAGACGGGTGTTGGAGACGCCGGAGGCGATGCCGAAGTCGATCACCCGGGGGCCGTCCTCGACCACCAGCACGTTCGAGGGCTTGAGGTCGCGGTGGACCAGCCCGGCGCCGTGGATGGACTGCAGCGCCTCGGCCACGCCGGCGGCGAGCCAGCGCACCGCCTGGGCCGGGAGCGGCCCGCACTCGTTCACTATCTCCTCGAGGGAGGGCGCGGGGACGTACGCGGTGGCCAGCCAGGGCACGGCGGCGCGCGGGTCGGCGTCGACGACCGCGGCCGTGTAGAAGCCGGAGACCGCCCGGGCCGCCTCGACCTCGCGCGTGAAGCGCACGCGGAAGAGCTGGTCCTCGGCGAGCTCGGTCCGGACCGTCTTGATCGCCACGCGCCGGCCCGACGCCGAGCGCGCGAGATAGACCAGCCCCATGCCGCCGGCTCCCAGCCGTCCCAGCACCTCGAACGGCCCGATCCGCCGCGGATCGTGCTGCGTCAGCTGATCCACCACTCTGCCTGCCACCTCCCCGTACGAGCCGCGCCAGTCACATGATTACGCGACCGAAGTGCAGCGTCTCACCACCGCACCGCCATGGCGGCACGCACCCCGATTCTTCCTGGCCCGGGCACCTGTGGCGAACCCGGGCGCGAATCGGGGTGTCTCACCCCAAAACGGCACGATTCCGGGATCGGCTCAGCGCTCGGGCCGCTCCAGTACGGCGAACGAGGCCCCTTGATTGTCGGTGACGACCGCCACCCTTCCGTACGACGTCTCGAATGGTGGTGCCTGGACGCGGCCGTCGAGCCGGACGACCGTGCCGAGGACCTCCTCGCAGTCCTCGACCGCGAAATGGACGAGGAAGTGCGGCGGCATCTCGGCCGGGAAGACCTCGGAGACGGCAGCCCGGCCGAAGTCCGGCTGGGCGTCCGGCCCGAACAGGGCGTCGTGGAAGAGCTCGCCGTAGAAGGTGTTGGCGGCCTCGGTGTCGCGGGCGTACAGCTCGGCCCAGGCGAAGGTGCCCGGCTCGTGCCGCCTGCCGAAGCCGGGGTGGCCGCCCGGCTCCCAGAGGCCGAAGACGGCGCCCTCGGGGTCGGTGACCAGTGCGGTCGTGCCCAGGTCGCCCACCGGGACGGGCGCGGTCACGACCTGGCCGCCGGCCGCCCAGACCCGGTCGGCCAGCGCCTCCACGTCCGGCGTGCAGAAGTACACCGTCCAGACGGTGGGCAGCCGCCCGTCCGCCTTGCGGGCGAGCGCGGCCACCGGCTCGCCCCGCTGGTGCGCCCACACGGAGCCGCCGTAGCGCTGCTCCTCGAAGGTCCACCCGAAGAGCTCACCGTAGAACCGCTTGCCCGCCTCGACGTCGGGAAGCTGCGCGTCCACCCAGCAGGGGACGCCCTCTCCGTACGCGGATGCCCTGTTTTCGGCCATACCGCCAAACTAACGGCGACTCACGCACCACGCAGGACCTGGCACACCTGCCTCCACACCCCCGTGCACCCCATTTGCAGTCGGCCGAATCGCGCTCCGATCACCCCTCGGTAAGCTGACGGCATGACAGGACAAGTGCGTACCGTCGACGGCCGTGTGGCCGGCCGGCGTGGGCAGGCGACCCGGCAGAAGCTGCTCGACTGCCTCAGCGAGATGCTCAGCTCCTCCCCCTACCGGGACGTCAAAGTCATCGATGTCGCCCGGAAGGCGGGGACTTCGCCCGCGACCTTCTACCAGTACTTCCCGGACGTCGAGGGCGCCGTCCTGGAGATCGCCGAGCAAATGGCCACCGAGGGCGGCCAGTTGACGGCCCTGCTCGAGGGACGCTCGTGGGTCGGCAAGGCCGGCTGGCAGACCGCGCAGGAACTCGTGGACGGATTCCTGGAGTTCTGGCGCAAGAACGACGCGATCCTGCGCGTCGTCGACCTCGGCGCGGCCGAGGGCGACAAGCGGTTCTACAAGATCCGCATGAAGATCCTGAACTCGGTGAACAACTCCCTCGCGGACTCGGTCGCCGAGCTGCAGTCCAAGGGCAAGGTCGACAAGGACGTGAACCCGGCCGCGGTCGCCGGTTCGCTGGTCGCGATGCTCGCGGCCGTCGCCTCGCACCAGAAGGGCTTCCAGACCTGGGGTGTGAAGCAGGCCGAACTGAAGCCGAATCTGGCGCTCTTGGTGTACCTGGGCGTGACGGGCAAGAAGCCGACGAAGTAGCCCGCCCTCCCTTTCCAGCCCCCAGTCCTGTCTCGCAGGCGGTGGCCCGGGTGATCACCCCCCGGACCACCGCCTGCTGTGCTGTACGGAGGATCCGGTGACGCCGCGATCGCGATGAGACGTTTCCACCCGGTTTGCGTATCTAAGCGGAGATATTCCGCGAAAGGAGACGTCCTCATGAAACTCCTGAAGCGAGCGGCCGTCGCCATGGCCTCGGCCGCCCTGGTCACCGGCGCCGCGGGGATCGCCGCCGGGCCCGCCTTCGCGACGGGCCAGCCCAACCAGTCCTGCCAGGCCGAGCCCGCGAGCCCGGGCCACGCCTCGAGCGCCCCCGGGTCCGCGTTCAACGAGGCCCCGGTCGGCGTCGCCGGCGCCAACTACGCCGGTTCCGGTCCCCATTCCGTCCAGAACGCGGGGAGCGGCAACGCGGTGTCCCAGTACGACGTGGCCTGCACCCAGGTCTCGGCTCACTGATCGCGACGGGTGATCCGAAAGATCCGGATCTCCCTTTCCACCCGCGCCTGATAGGTGGCGTACGGCGGCCAGAAGGCCAGCAGTTCCTTCCAGGCCGCCGTCCGCTCCTCGCCCTGGAGCAACCGGGCCCGGACGGGGATGTCCGCACCCTTCCAGCTGACCTCGGCGTCCGGGTGGGCGAGGAGGTTGTGGGTCCAGGCCGGGTGATCCGTACGGCCGAAGTTCGAGCCGACCAGAAGCCAGCTGCGGCCGGCCTCCTGCGGCATGCACGCGAGCGGCGTACGGCGGGGCTGCCCGCTCCGCGCCCCCGTGGACGTCAGGATCACCCCCGGCAGCATCTGCGCGCTGAGCAGCACCTTTCCGCGGGTGAGGCGGTGGACGGCGCGGTCCAGCGCCGGAATCACATGGGGTGCCACCTTCGCGAAGCCCCGCGTCGACGACACCCGCTGCACCACACGTTCACCGATCACACCGCCACCTCCCGGTCCTCGAAGAGTCGCGCCGCGTCGGCCGCGTGCGCCCGCAGTCGGTGCACCGGCCCGAACAGCAGTTCGTCGCCGGCGGCCCGCTTGAAGTACAGGTGCGCCTCGTGCTCCCAGGTGAAACCGATCCCGCCGTGCAGCTGGATGCCTTCCGCGGCGGCCCGGCGCAGGGCCTCCAGCGCCTGCGCGAGCGCGAGCCCGCCCACGAGCTCGCGGCCGGCGGTGGCCCAGGCCGCGTAGTAGGCCGCCGACCTCGCCGCCTGCACCCCGACGTAGACGTCGGCCAGCCGGTGCTTGACCGCCTGGAAGGAGCCGATCGCCCGCCCGAACTGCTCCCGCTGCCCGACGTACTCGACGGTCCTCTCCAGCGCCCGGTCCGCGGCCCCGACGGCCTCGCAGGCCAGCACGGCGGCGGCGGCGTCCCCCACGGTCGCGAGGGCGCCCAGGACGTCCGCGCCGTCCTCGCCGAGCAGCTCTCCCTCCACGTCACGCAGCTGCAGGCGGGCCTGCGGGCGGGTGGCGTCGAGGGCGGTCCGCCGTACGCGCACGAGCCCGTCCACGTTCCCCCGTACGAGGAAGAGGAGGGTCCGTGAACGGGCGAAGCCGCCGGTGTGGGCGGCGACCAGCAGCAGCCCCGCGCTGTGCCCGTCCAGCACCTGCTCGACCTGCCCGTACAGCAGCCACCGCTCCCCCGCCCGCCTGGCCTGCACTCCCCCGGCCCGCCCGCCGCCGGCCCACTCGCCGCCGTTGTCGCCGGTCAGCGCCAGGGCGGTGGCGAGGGCGGCGCCGGGGACGGCGAGGGCGGCGGTCAGGGCGCCGGAGGCGAGGCGGGGCAGCAGGGCGGCGCGCTGGGCCTCGGTGCCGAGGGCGAGGACCAGGGGCGCGGCCAGGGCGCAGGTCGCCAGGAGCGGGGTGGGCGCGAGGACCCGGCCGGTCTCCTCGGCGGCCAGGGCGAGCTCGGCCGTCGAGCAGCCGACCCCGTCGTAGGCCTCCGGGAGGGCCAGGCCGGGCAGGCCGAGCCGGCCGGCGAGGAGGGGCCACAGGGCCGGGTCGTGGCCGTCCGGGGTGTCCAGGGCGGCGCGCAGCGCCTCGGGGCCGCAGCGTTTGCGGAGCAGTTCGCGCAGGGTGCGGCGGATCTCGTCCTGTTCGGCGGTGAAGCTCGCGTCCATGGCTCTTCCCTCCGGATCTGACGGCCCGTCATATTAGGGGGGTGGGAACGAGATGCCCAGGGGGAGGAGACCTCTCATGACACGCGGGAGCCGCGGGGTGGCCGTGGTCGGCGTCGCCCTGTCCGACTGCGGGCGCGTGGACGACGCGACGCCGTACGCCCTGCACGCCCAGGCGGCCCGCCGCGCCCTCGCGGACGCGGGACTGGAGCGCCGGCACGTCGACGGCTTCGCGTCGGCCGGCCTCGGCACGCTGCCGCCGGTCGAGGTGGCCGAGTACCTGGGCCTGCGCCCCACCTGGGTCGACTCCACGGCGGTCGGCGGTTCGACGTGGGAGGTGATGGCGGCGCACGCGGCGGACGCGATCGCGGCCGGGCACGCGAACGCCGTGCTGCTCGTGTACGGCTCCACGGCCCGCGCGGACATCAGGGCGGGCCGGCGCACCGGGAACCTCTCCTTCGGCGCGCGCGGCCCGCTGCAGTTCGAGGTCCCCTACGGCCACACGCTCATCGCCAAGTACGCCATGGCCGCCCGCCGCCACATGATCGAACACGGCACGACGATCGAGCAGTTGGCGGAGGTGGCCGTGCAGGCCAGAGCGAACGCGGCCCTGAATCCCGACGCCATGTTCCGCGAGCCCGTCACGGTGGACGAGGTCCTGTCCGGCCCGATGATCGCCGACCCCTTCACCAAGCTGCACTGCTGCATCCGCTCCGACGGCGGCGCGGCGGTGCTGCTGGCGGCCGAGGAGTACGCACGGGACTGCCGTACCGCCCCGGTCCGGGTGCTCGGCACCGGGGAGCACGTCAGCCACGCGGCGATGTCGGAGTGGTCGGACTTCACGGTGTCACCGGCGGCGGTGAGCGGGCGCCTGGCGTTCGAGCGGGCGGGCGTGCGGCCCGACGAGATGGACTTCGCGCAGATCTACGACGCCTTCACCTACATGACCCTGGTGACCCTGGAGGACCTCGGGTTCTGCGGGAAGGGCGAGGGCGGGGCGTTCGTGGAGAAAGGCCGGCTCCGGGTGGAGGGCGGGGAGCTGCCGGTGAACACGGACGGGGGCGGGCTGTCGGCGCAGCATCCCGGGATGCGGGGCCTGTTCCTGCTCGTGGAGGCGGTACGGCAACTGCGCGGGGAGGCCGGGGCCCGTCAAGTACGGGGGCGGGACGGGCGGTTGCCGCGGCTTGGGGTGGCCTCGGGGACGGGCGGCTGGTTCTGTTCGTCGGGGACGGTGGTGCTGGGGCGGGACTGAGGCCGGCAGGATCACTCGCCGACGGTGATCACGGCCCGGTCGTCGGACGGATCGTCGTCCCGCCTGCCCCGGTCCCAGGCGCTGGAGGGGGCTTCGTCCTTCAGGATCAGGCGGCCCGTGCCCGGCTCCCCCAGGAGCGCGGTGAACTCGAAGGTGCGCGTCCCGCCGGGTTTCAGGGGGCCGACGTCGCAGGTGTAGGTGAAGTCCTTGGAGCCGCAGTAGGGCTGGTGGACGCCGTCGTCGTACTCCTCCATGGGCTGTTTCACCATGGTCGTTCCGGGCGGCGGCTCGAAGAACAGCCGGGCGGCGGAACCGGCGTCCGCGGGGCCCTGGTTGCGGACGGTCAGCCGGAAGGTGCGTTTCGTGCCGGGGGCGCCGTGCAGGTGGACGGCCTCGACCGCGTAGTCGGCGTGGGTGTCCAGCACGACGGCGGTGTGGCCGCCGCCCTTGGCGTAGGGGCCGGTCGGGGCCTTCCCCGGCTCGGCCGTCAGGGCGGGGCCGTCGCCGCGGGCGCCGCCCCTGGGGGTGGTGCCGTAGTGGCGGCCCAGGGCCAGGGCCCACACGTCGTGGCCGTAAGAGGTGTACATGTCGGTCTTCGAGGCGCGCAGCCGCACGGCGGGGCGCAGGACGACGGTCCGGCCGGGCTCGATGCGCAGGTCAGGGAACTCGCAGATCGCGATGTGGCCCCGAGACGGCGACGGGTAGCGGCAGTTGGCGTACGTCCGCGTGAACTCCATCTCGCCGGAGCCGAGTTCGAGGCCCACGCCTTCCACGGGTACCTCGCCCGTGTTGCGGACCACGATCGGCTCGGTCAGTTCGGCGCCCGGGCGGACGTCGGTGAGGGAGTCGCGGGTGAGGGCTTCGAGGACCGGTTCGCCGACGACGGCACGGGTGCGGGCGGTGAACTTCCCGCCCGTGGCGGTGGTGTACGTGAACCGGACGACTCCGGTGTCTCCCGCCCTGCCGCCCTCGGCGGCCACCGGGGAGACGCGGGGGCTGTCGCTCCAGTTGTCGTACTGGGCGCCGACCTCGCAGGTCACGTGGGTGGGTCCGCCCTGGCAGTTGCCGCTCCTGCGCAGGGTGACGGCCTTCTCCGAGCCGGGCAGCACGTCGGCGGTGAGGGTGGCGCCGTCACGCGCCCGGCTGCCGGTGCCGTCGGTGGCGGCGAGGTGGAAGGGGACCTTGTCGTGTGGGCCCGAGGTGTCGCCGACGGGGCGCAGGTAGAAGGTCGCGGGAGCGGTGAGGGAGGGGCCGGGGTGGGCGGCGGGGCCGGAGGCGCAGGAGGTCAGGGACGCCAGGAGCACACCGGCGGCGAGCACGCCGCCCCCGCGAGTCCTCACCCTCGTCCCGCCTTCCTCCGTCCGTGTCCGCCCGATCAACCTACCGTCGTGCCGAGTTGGCCGACGGGGCGGCCGTCGTCGTCGTAGGCGTAGACGTGCACCCGGCTCACGGTGCCCGCCTTCGCCGTGACCAGTTCGAGCGCGACGACACGGCCGGCCCGGTCCCTGGCGACGGCGTCGACGCGCACGGCGGACGCGGGGGTGACGACGACCGTGCGGCCGTGGTGGCAGTCGTTTGAGACGGCGACGACACGGATCACCCCGAGCGGGGCTCCAACCGTGGCCGGGAGGCGGGAGCCGGCGTCCGGTGCGGGCGGCATGCCCCGGGTGGAGGGGCTCAGCGGTGTGGTGCCGATCGCGGCGGCGCCGCGCGGGAAGTCGACCCCGCACAGCCGGAGCGGACCGCCGCCGCTGCGGACGTCGGGCCGCGCGCAGCTCCCGGCGGTGAGGGCCAGTCCGACGGCGAGCAGGCACGCCCCCGCCGCCCTGCTCCGGTTCCCTGTGGGGTTCATGTACCGGGGACGCGGGCGGCGGGTGAATCGTTCGGCGGGGGCCGGTGAGGTGATACTCGGCGCATGAGTGAGGATCTCCACGAACTGCTGCGGTCGCTACGGGTGTGGGACCCGGAGGTCACCGACCTCCGCCCGTTCGACCCGGCCGGTGCGCCCGCCGAGCCCCTGCCCCTGTTCACCGAGTGGTTCGCCGAGGCGGTGGCGGCCGGTCAGCCGGAGCCGCACACAATGTCGCTGGCCACCTCCGGCGAGGACGGCGAGGCGGACGTGCGGATCGTGATGCTGCACGGCGCGGACGCGGACGGCTGGTCGTTCGCGACGCACGCGGGCAGCCGCAAGGGCAGGCAGCTCCGGGCGCGGCCGTACGCCGCCCTCGGCTTCTACTGGCCGCGCCTGGGCCGCCAGGTCCGGCTGCGCGGGCCGGTGACCGCCGCGCCCTCGGCCGAGTCCCAGGGCGATCTGCACGCCCGCTCCACCGGCGCCCTGGCCGCGGCCCTCACCGGCCGCCAGAGCGAGGTCCTGGGGTCGGTGGAGGAGTTGGCGCGGGCCTCCGAGGCGGCCTGGGAGCGGGCCCGGCGGGAGCCGGGCGCGCCCGTGCCGTCCTGGACCCTCTACCGGCTGCGTCCGCAGGAGGTGGAGTTCTTCCAGGGCGACGAACGGCGCCGGCACGTGCGGCTCGACTACCGCCTCCAGGAAGGCGGTTGGGTCAAGGAGCTGTTGTGGCCGTGACCGCTCGGGCGCCGGTGAAGCCGTAGACCGTGAAGTCGGCCACCGGGCGGTAGCCGATGCGCTGGTAGAGGGCGTTGCTGGTCGGGTTGGCGAGGTCCGTGAACAGCAGCACCTCCTGCGCGCCCGCCGCCAGCGCGGCCCGGCTGACCTCGGCCGTGACCGCCCCCGCGTATCCGCGGCCGCGCAGGTGGGCCGGGGTGTAGACGGGTGCCACGCGGATCTGGCCGGCGACCATCGGCGTCACACCGGCCATGGACAGGGGGGTGCCGTCGGTGTCCTCCCAGAAGGTGACCCCGCCGTAGGTAAGGCGGGCGTCGGCCCACTGGTCCGCGGGCACCGCGGCTCCGGCGCCGACGGCCTGCGTGAACTCGTCGTGCCAGCGCTCCAGTTGCCGCCGGTCGGCCTCCTCCGCCACCCGTGGCCTGCCCTTCGGCACGGGTCCCGGTTCCGTCAGCGTGCCCAGCCGGTACAGCCGGTGGCGTTCGTGCTCCGCCGCGGTCCCGCCCGTGTGCCGCTGCCAGGCCTCGGCGACCGCGGCGGCAGTGGCGGCCTCGCCGTTGATCCCGGTCAACGGTCGTCCGAGATCGGCCAGATGGACCGCCAGGGCGTCCGCCTCCTCGGGGGCGAGGGCGGTGACGTACAGCTCGAAGGGAGGGGTGCAGAAGTAGGCGGCGCGCACGGCGCCGTCCCTCTCCAGTACACCGAAGTAAGGGGCCTCGCCGCCGTAGTGGCCCGCTCCACGGGTGCGCAGACCTTCGGTCACCGTCAGAGGAACGGTGTGCAGGGCGGGGCGGGAGCGGAGGAAGGCCCCGGCGCGCGTGAGGAAGGCGTCCAGGTCGGCGAGGGAGTACCAGTCATCGGGCCGCATGCCCCATGGTCACCCGGACCCGGCGCCCGCCGCCTCCGAATTACGGCCGGGGCCGGCCTACAGCCCTTCCGGCTCCGCGTCCGTCGCCAGGCGGCCGTGCAGATGCATGTCCCGGAACGCGTCGTGCCGGCCCGCCTCGAACATCGCTCCGCGCAGTGTCCCCTCGTACCGGAAGCCGCACCGCTCCGCTATCCGGCAGGAGGCCTCGTGCCCGAGGGCGTGGTCGAGTTCCAGCCGGTGCAGGCCCAGTTCGGTGAGCGCCCAGCGGGAGGTCACCGCCAGGGCGCGGGTGGCGACCCCGCGCCCGCGCGCCTCGGGCAGCACCCAGTAGCCGACCCGGGCGTTGCTCAGCGCGTGGTTGATGAGGTTCAGGCCCATGTGGCCCAGGACCGTGCCGGTCCCGGCGTCGGTCACGCAGTAGGAGACCCCGGTGCCCTCCGCAGCGCTCAGCGTCTTCGCGCTCAGTGACTCATGGGCCGACTCCAGGTCGGTGACCGGCCTGAGCGGGGTGTTCCAGCGCCGGAAGTCCGGGTCGGTCAGGCCGCGCAGCCAGTTCGCGACGTCGGTGTCGCTGCGGGCGTCCCACGGCCGCAGGCGCAGGCCGTGCCCGTGCAGGACGGGGAAGGGCGAGAGGGTGTGCTGTTCGTCGACGGGGGCCATCGCCCCATTCAAGCCGCTGCGCCGGGTCCGCGCGGCCGGAACACCGGCACTCCCTCCCGGAACGTCACCTCCAGCTCCAGGCCGGCGGCCGGCTCCGCACACCCCACGAGCTCGGTCATCATCCGCGGCCCCTCCGCGAGGTCGACCACGGCGGCGACGTACGGCGTCCGCTCCCCGAAGGGCGGCAGGTCATTGCGGTGGACGACCGACCAGGTGTAGAGCGCGGCCCGTCCGCTCGCCCGCTCCCAGGCCACGTCCTCGCTCCAGCAGCAGGGGCAGAACTCCCGCGGGTAGTGGTGCGCCCGCCCGCAGGCCCCGCACCGGCGGATCAGCAGCCTGCCGTCGGCGGCCGCGTCCCAGTAGGCGCGGGTGAAGGCGTCGGCCTCGGGGACGTCGTGTCGGGCGGCGCCCATCAGAACAGTCCGAGCGCGCTGTCGAGCGACCAGGTCTGCCAGGACATCCCGAACAGGCCGACCAGTGACATCAGCGCCATCATCGAGTTCTGCCCCTGCTCGGCGACCTCGTGGATCATGAGGGTGAAGTAGAGGACGTTCAGCAGCAGGCCTCCGACCAGGGCGATCGGCGTCAGGAATCCGGCGACCAGGCCGAGGCCGATCGCCAGCTCCGCGTAGACGACGACGTACGCCATCGTGCGCGGCCGGGGCGCCACCATGACCTCGAAGCCGGACCGTACGGCGTTCCAGCGGTGCTTCGCCGCGATGTCGGCCGCCCACTTGATCCCGGTCCCGCGCTCGAACCAGGCCTTGCGGTCCTTGTGCCGCCAGCTCTCCAGCCACCACAGCCCGAGTCCTATGCGCAGCACGGCCAGCCACTGCGCGCCCGTGAGCCAGATCGAGTCCATGACATCTGACGGTACGTCAGATACATCGATCCCGGAAGCCGCCTGTGCGTTGCCCGTGAAGCTGTGGGGTCGCCATGAATACCCGTTGATTGTTGGCAATTTTGTCTGCACTCTCGCTAGCTTCACAGACGCAACCCGCATACCGAGGGAGACGAAACCGTGAAGCACAGGGCAGTCAAGCGCAGGACCGTCGTGATGGGCATCGGCGCCACGGCGGGCGTCGCCGCGGTCGGCGGCATCGCCCTCGGCGCCCAGGCCTCCACCGGGTCCTCGTCGTCCGCGTCCTCCACCGGCTCGCTGGTCTTCGACCCGGACGGCTACGAGAAGCTGACGACGACGGTCACCGACACCGACGGCGACGAGCACTCGGTGACGTACCACTTCTGGAAGGCGATCACCTATGTCGCCAAGCCCGTGGACGCCACGTACCAGTCGCTCGTCGTCAGCGCGCCGGTCGAGATCGACGGCAAGGCGGTCGACCCGTCCGACGCGCCGATCCTGTTCGCGAACTCCGTCGGCGGTTACATGCCGTCCTCCGTCGCGGACGCGACGGGCGTCGGCGCCGGCGGCATGAGCGGCGGCGGCGCTCCCGGCGGCGGCGCCCCCAGCGGCAGCGCCTCGCCCAGCGCCTCGGCCCCGGGCGCGAACGGCAACACCAACGCCACCGGCGGCGCCACCGCCTCCAACCAGCTGCTGGCGCTGGCCGCCGGCTACGTCGTCGTGGAGCCCGGCGCGCGCGGCCGCACCCTCAAGAACTCCGCCGGCGAGTACTACGGCACCGCCCCCGCCGCGATCGTCGACCTGAAGGCGGCCGTGCGGTACGTCAGGTCCAACAGGGGCCGCATCCCGGGCGACGTGGACCGGATCGTGTCGGCCGGCACGAGTGCGGGCGGCGCGCTGTCGGCGCTGCTCGGCGCCTCCGGCGACAGCCCGATCTACGACAAGTACCTGAAGGAGCTCGGCGCGGCCGACGCCTCCGACGCGATCTTCGCGACCGGCGCCTGGTGCCCCATCACCGACCTGGAGCACGCCGACGGCGCCTACGAGTGGAACTGGGGCGCCAACGCCGCCCAGTCCACCGGCAAGGTCGTCGACCAGAACGTGTCGAAGGAGCTCTCGGCACAGTTCGCCGAGTACCAGGCGTCGCTGAAGCTGCGCGGCCTGAACCGCTTCGGCGCGCTGACCGCCCGCAACTACGACGAGTACCTGCTCCAGCAGTACCTGCGGCCGTCGGCGACCACATACCTCGCCGGCCTGTCGGACTCCGAGCGCGAGACATACCTGGCGAAGAACACCTTCATCACCTGGTCCGCCGGCAAGGCCACCTTCACCTGGGACGACTACCTCACCCACGTCGGCGCCCGGAAGAAGACGGCGCCAGCCTTCGACGCCTTCGACCTGTCGGCCGGCGAGAACAACGAGTTCGGCGCGGGCACCACGGAGAACCGCCACTTCACCGCCTACGGCGCGAAGAACGACACCACCGGGCTCAGCACCAAGCGGGTCGCCGCCGACCTCCCCGAGAAGCTGCACCTGATGAACCCGATGTACCACCTGGTGGACAAGGTCAACGGCCGCCGCTCCAAGCACTGGTGGATCCGCCTCGGCACCGACGACACCGACACCTCGCACGTCGTCTCCGCCAACCTCGCCGCCGCCGCGGCCGGCCTGGGCGACGAGGTCAACCACCTCTACTACTGGGACCAGGGCCACGGCGCGAACACCGACCCGGGCGACTTCATCACCTGGATCGCCAAGGTGACGGGCTTCAAGGGCCCGAAGAAGTAGCCCGGCGCGGAGCATCCGGGGCGGGGCTTCCCCGTACGGCCACAACCAGGTGTCCTACGTCACAAGCCCCACCCACTCCTCCTACAGGCGTGATCAATCCGCAACCAATTCCGGTCTTGACCGAGACCCATCAAGCTGGTGCGTGATTACGCTCGCGCTCATGGTCGACTCCACACCGTCCCCGAGCCCCTCGGACCACCCCGTCTACATCGTCGGCGGCGGACCGGCGGGGCTCTCCGTCGCGTACGCGCTGCGGGCCCGGGGCATACGCGCCGTCGTGCTGGAGAAGTCGGACCGGGTGGGCGACTCCTGGCGGCGGCACTACGACCGGCTGCACCTGCACACCACCCGGCGGCTGTCGGCCCTGCCGGGACTGCCGATACCGCGCCGGTTCGGGCGCTGGCCCGCCCGGGACGACGTGGTGCGCTACCTGGAGAAGTACGCCGAGGTGCACGAGCTGGAGATCGTCACCGGCGTCGAGGTCTCGAGCGTCGAGTGCTCCGCCGACGGCACCAGCTGGCTGCTGCACGCCACCGGCGGACGGGAGCTGACCGGGGCGGCCGTGGTCGTCGCCACCGGCTACAACCACACGCCGTACGTCCCCGACTGGGCCGGCCTCGACGACTACACCGGCGACCTCGCGCACGCCTCCGCCTACCGCAACCCCGAGCCCTACGCCGGCCGTGACGTCCTCGTCGTCGGCGTCGGCAACACCGGCGCCGAGATCGCCGTGGACCTGGTGGAGGGCGGCGCCTCGCGGGTACGTCTGTCGGTGCGCACGGCCCCGCACATCGTCCGGCGCTCGACGGCCGGCTGGGCCGCCCAGTACACCGGGGTGCTCGTACGGCGGCTGCCGGTCGGGCTCGTCGACCGGCTGGCCCGGCCACTGGCGAAGCTCAGCGTGCCGGACCTGTCCGCGCAGGGGCTGCCCCGCCCGGACACCGGCCTCTACAGCCGCGCCAAGCAGGGCGCCATCCCGGTCCAGGACGTCGGTCTCATCGACGCCGTCCGCAAGGGCCGCGTCGAGGTGGTGGCCGCCGTCGAGGGCTTCGAGTCCGGCAAGGTCGTCCTCGCCGACGGCACCCGCATCTCCCCGGAGGCGGTCGTCGCCGCCACCGGATACGTCCGCGCGCTGGAGGACCTCGTCGGCCACCTCGGCGTGCTGGACGACCGGGGCAGACCCCTCGCGCACGGCGCCCGCGCCCCGCAGAACGCGCCCGGCCTGCACTTCACCGGCTTCACCACTCCCCTCAGCGGCACGCTCCGCGAGGTGGCGAAGGACGCCGAGAAGATCGCGAAGGCCGTGGTGAAGAACGGCCGGGACACCCTCTCCCGGCTGCCGGGCTGACCGGCGGCCCGCAGCTCCACAGGCGCCGGAACCCCTCAACTCCGTTCCCCAATACTCCCGTTACTCGCGTGCCGGATGTGACGGGAGCGTTGAAGTGTGCCGCCTTGCCGGGCCAGAATGTGAACACTGCTCACTTTCTGGCTCCACACTCTCTCCACTCGGAGGACGCACGTGGCACGCGAAAGACAGTTCTCCCGGCGTTCCCTGCTCGGCGGCGCCGCCGCGGCGGCGGGCGCCGTGGCCCTCACCAGCACCGCCGCCGGAACGGCCACCGCGGCATCCGCCAGGGACGTCGACGTCGCCGTCATCGGCGGCGGCATCGCCGGCCTGACCGCGGCCCGCGACCTGGTGGCCGGCGGAAGGACGGTGGCCGTCCTGGAGGCCCGGGACCGCGTCGGCGGCCGGGTCGTCAACCTCTCCCTCGCCAACGGTGGAGTCACCGAGGGCGGCGGCGAGTTCATCGGCCCCACCCAGGACCGCATCAAGGCACTCGCCGACTCGCTGGGCGTGGCCACCTTCACGACGTACAACACCGGCAAGAACCTGCTCTACAAGGACGGCACCCGCACCCCGTACGCCACCGACGGCCTCCTCGGCTCGGTCCCGCCGGTCGACGCGGCCGGCCTCGCCAACGCCGCCATCGTGCAGGCCAAGCTGGACGACATGGCCAAGACGGTGCCGGTCGACGCGCCGTGGACGGCGGCCAAGGCCGCCGAGTGGGACAAGCAGACCTTCGAGAGCTGGCTGAACGCCAACGCGATCGTGCCGTCGGCGAAGTTCCTCCTCGACGTGGCCTGCACCTCGATCTTCTCGGCCCAGCCGCGTGAACTCTCGCTGCTCTACGTCCTGTTCTACATAGCGGCCGCCGGCAACGAGTCCAACGCCGGCACCCTGGAACGCCTCACCGACACCGCCAACGGCGCCCAGGAGTCCCGCTTCGTGGGCGGCTCCCAGCAGGTGCCGATCAAGCTGGCCGCCACACTCGGCGACCGGGTGGTGCTCAGCGCACCGGTGCGGTCGGTGGTGCAGTCCGGCGGCAGGTACGTGGTGACCGCGGACGGCATCACCGTGACCGCGAAGAAGGTCGTCGTCGCCGTGCCGCTGCCGCTGACCGGCCGGATCGTCTTCGACCCGCTGCTGCCGGCCGCCCGCGACCAGCTGAGCCAGCGGATGCCGATGGGCTCGATCGGCAAGGCGATCGCCGTCTACGACACCCCGTTCTGGCGGGCCGACGGCCTCAACGGCCAGGTCGTCAGCGACTCCGGCGTGGTCCGCTCCACCTTCGACAACTCCCCGCCCGACGCCTCCTACGGCGCCCTGATGGGCTTCATCGAGGCCGACGAGATGCGCGCCTACGACGCCTCCTCCGTCGACGAGGTGAAGGCGGCCGTCCTGAAGGACTACGTCACCTACTTCGGCGACAAGGCCAAGTCGCCGACCTCCTTCGTCCTGCAGCGCTGGGACAACGAGGGCTTCTCGCGCGGCGGCCCGGTCGCCTACGCCCCTCCCGGCGTCCTCACCGAGTACGGCGCGGCCCTGCGCAAGCCGGCCGGCGGCATCCACTGGGCGGGCACGGAGACCTCCACGTACTGGACCGGCTTCATGGACGGTGCGGTGCGGTCGGGCGAGCGGGCGGCGAAGGAGGTGCTCGCCGCGCTGTGATCCACCGGTCCGGGGGTTGATCCGGTTTCGGGTTCACCAACTTTGTGTGCACAGCAGTTCCTGACACTGCGTCAGTTCACCTAATCTGACACTACGTCAGTTATTGGCTGTCACACAGGAGCGGGCGGACCGATGCTTGGATCAACCCACGGCACCCTCACCACCGACTCCCGCCGGGCCCGGGTCATCGCCTGCGGCGAGCAACCCGGACCCGCCGTCCACGGCCGGCCGGCCGACGTCGACGACCTCGACGTCAGCGGCCGTCCCCTCTATGCCGACGTCCCCGATCTGGACCGGTTCTTCCGGCCCGAGTCCGTCGCCGTGGTCGGCGCCTCGGACGCCGAGGGGCGGCCCAACACCGGCATCACCCGGCAGCTGGTCGCCTGGGCCGAGCGCGTCGGGGCGCGGCTGCACCCCGTCCACCCCAGCCGGCCGTCCGTCTTCGGCATCCCCTGCTCCCCCTCCGTCGCCGACCTGCCCGAACAGGTCGACCTGGCCGTCCTGCTGGTCGCCGACCCCCTGCCGGTGCTCGACGAACTGGCGGAGGCCAAGGCCAAGTTCGCGGTCGTCTTCGCCTCCGGGTTCGCCGAGACCGGCGCGGCGGGCGCGGCCGCGCAGGAGCGTCTCGCCGCCACCGTGGCCCGCTCCGGCATGCGCCTGCTGGGCCCCAACACCAACCTCAACGCCTTCGAGCGGTTCCGCGACGACCTCGACGGTCCGGCCATCGCCCTGATCACCCAGTCCGGTCACCAGGGCCGCCCCGTCTTCGCCCTCCAGGAGCTCGGCATCCGCCTCTCCCACTGGGCGCCCACCGGCAACGAGGCGGACCTGGAGACGGCCGACTTCCTCTCCTACTTCGCCGAGCGGCCCGAGGTCGGCGCCATCGCCTGCTACATCGAGGGCCTCAAGGACGGCCGGTCCTTCCTGCTCGCCGCCGACCGGGCCGCCCGCCGCAAGGTGCCGGTCGTCGCCGTGAAGGTCGGGCGCACCGAGACCGGCGCGCGCACGGCCGCCTCCCACACCGGAAAGCTGACCGGCGCGGACACCGTGGTGGACGCGGCGCTGCGGCAGTTCGGCGTGATCCGCGTGGACGGCCTCGACGAACTCCAGGACACCGCCGCCCTGCTGGCCCGCGCCAGGCCGCCGGTGGCCGACGGGGTCGTCGTCTACTCCATCTCGGGCGGGACGGGCGCGCACTTCGCCGACCTCGCGACCGAGGCGGGGCTGCGGCTGCCGGTGCTGTCCGAGGCGAAGCAGGCCGAGCTGCACCAGTGGATACCCGAGTACCTGAGCGTGGCCAACCCGGTGGACAACGGCGGCCATCCGGTCGGCGACGAGCGCGGCCGGAAGATCATCGACGCGATCCTCGACGACCCGGCGGTGGGCGTGCTCATCTGCCCGATCACCGGCCCGTTCCCGCCCCTGAGCGACAGGCTCGTCCAGGACCTGGTGGACGCGGCCGAGCGGACGGACAAGCTGGTCTGCGTGGTGTGGGGCTCTCCGGTGGGCACCGAGCCCGCCTACCGGGAGGTGCTGCTCGGCTCCTCCCGGGTGGCCACCTTCCGCACCGCGGCGAACTGTGTGACCGCCGTCCGCGCCCACCTCGACCACCATCGTTTCGTCGCCCGCTACCGCTCCCCCTTCGACGAGGCCCCGCGCACCCCCTCGCCGTCCTTCCGCAAGGCGCAGGCGCTGATGCGCCCGGGCCAGCAGCTGAGCGAGCACGCCGCCAAGCAGCTGCTGCGGGCGTACGGGATCCGGGTGCCGCGCGAGCAGCTGGTGACCAGCGCGGCGGCCGCCGTACGCGCGGCCGGCCTGGTGGGCTACCCGGTGGTGATGAAGGCCTCCGGCGCGCAGATCGCCCACAAGACCGAGCTGGGGCTGGTCAAGGTCGGGCTCACCTCCGCGAGCCAGGTCCGGGACGCCTACCGGGAGTTGACCGACATCGCCCGCCACGAGGGCGTCACGCTCGACGGCGTGCTGGTCTGCCAGATGGTCGAGCAGGGCGTGGAGATGGTCGTCGGCGTCACCCACGACGAGCTCTTCGGGCCGACCGTGACCGTGGGCCTGGGCGGGGTGCTGGTCGAGGTGCTGCACGACGTGGCCGTGCGCGTGCCGCCCTTCGGGGAGGATCAGGCCCGGCACATGCTCGGCGACCTGCGCGGGCGGGCCCTGCTCGACGGGGTGCGGGGGCGGCCGCCGGCCGACCTGGACGCGCTCGTCGAGGTCGTCCTGCGGGTGCAGCGCATGGCGCTGGAGCTCGGGGACGAACTGGCGGAGCTCGACATCAACCCCCTGATGGTGCTGCCCAGGGGGCAGGGCGCGGTGGCGCTGGACGCGCTGGCGGTGTGCCGGTGACCGGGGTGCTGCACACCGTCGACGCCGGGGTCGCCCACCTCACCCTCGACCGGCCCGAGGCCCTCAACGCGCTCACCCCCGGCCAACGCGAGCTGCTCATCGAGTTGTTGGCGGACGCCTCGGCGGACCCGGGCGTGCGGGCCGTCGTCGTCACCGGGACCGGACGCGGCTTCTGCGCGGGGGCCGACCTGCGGGGCGGGGCGGCGGGCGGGGAGCGGGTCGCCGGCGATGTGGCGCGCATGATCCGCACCGGCGCGCAGCGTCTGATCGCCGCCGTGCTGGACTGCGAGAAGCCGGTGATCGCGGCGGTGAACGGCACGGCGGCGGGCCTCGGCGCGCATCTCGCCCTCGCCTGCGATCTCGTACTGGCCGCGGAGTCGGCGAAGTTCATCGAGGTGTTCGTGCGCCGCGGGCTCGTGCCGGACGGCGGGGGCGCCTATCTCCTCCCCCGCCTGATCGGCCCGCATCGCGCGAAGGAGCTGATGTTCTTCGGCGACGCGCTCTCCGCGGCCGACGCCGAGCGCATCGGGCTGGTCAACCGGGTCGTCCCCGACGCCGAGTTGGACAAGACGGCCCGTGACTGGGCGGCCCGGCTGGCCGTCGGCCCCACCCGGGCCCTCGCCCTCACCAAGCAGCTCGTCAACGCCTCCCTCGACGCCGACCGGGCGGCCGCCTTCGCCGCCGAGGCCGCCGCCCAGGAGATCAACATGACGACGGCGGACGCCCAGGAAGGCGTACGGAGCTTCGTGGAGCGCAGAAGCCCGGAGTACCGGGGCCGCTGACCTTCCCATCTGACGAACCGTCAGCTTCAATGGAGGGGTGATGGGACACGCAGGAGCGGCCGCGGCCGCCGTCCGGTACCTGAGGTCGGGGCCCCCGGCCCCCGTGGAAGCGCTGCCGCGCCCGGAGCTGCGCTGCGTCGGCGAGGACGAGCGGGCGCCGGTCGACCCGGGCGAGTTCCGGCGCGTGCTCGGGAACTTCGCGACGGGCGTCACCATCGTCACCGCGCACGCCGGACCCGGCGAGGACACCCCCGCCGGCTTCGCCTGCCAGTCCTTCTCCTCCCTCTCCCTCGACCCGCCGCTGATCGCCTTCATGGTGGGCCGTGCCTCGACGACCTGGCCCCGCATCGCCCGCGCGGGCGCCTTCTGCGTCAACGTCCTCGGCGCCCACCAGGGCGAGCTGTGCCGTGCCTTCGCGGTCAGCGGCGCGGACAAGTTCACGGGGGTCGCGTACGACGCGGCGCCGGTCTCCGGCGCCCCGCGGCTGACCGGCGCCGTCGCCTGGATCGACTGCGCGATCCACGCGGTGCACACCGGCGGCGACCATCTGATCGTGGTGGGCCGGGTGGAGGCACTGGGAGCGGCCGAGGCCCCCGACGGACCCCTGCTCTTCCATCGGGGGCGCTTCGACCGGCTGCACGGCTCACCGGGCGACGGCGGACCGCCGCGCTGAGCCGTCCGCGGACGAGGTCAGGAGACGGCGAGCACGGCCACCGGCGGCCGGCGGCGGATCACCAGCGCCATCAGCGCCGCCGCCGCGCACAACGCACCGGACGCGTACCAGACCATGTCGTAGGAGCCGAACACGTCACGCGCCACGCCCCCGAGGAAGGCGATCAGCGCCGCGCCGACCTGGTGGGAGGCGAGGACCCAGCCGAAGACGATCGCGCTGTCGTCGCCGTACTGCTCGCGGCACAGGGCGACGGTCGGCGGGACCGTGGCGACCCAGTCCAGGCCGTAGAAGACGATGAAGAACAGCATGGGCGGATGGACGCTCGGCGCCAGCAGCATCGGCAGGAACAGCAGGGAGACGCCGCGCAGGGCGTAGTAGACGGCGAGCAGCCGGCGCGGTTCGAAGCGGTCGGTGAACCAGCCGGAGGCGATCGTGCCGACCACGTCGAAGACGCCGATCACCGCCAGCAGCGAGGCCGCCGCCTGGACGGGCATGCCGTGGTCGTGGGCGGCGGGCACGAAGTGGGTCTGGACCAGGCCGTTGGTGGAGGCGCCGCAGATCGCGAAGGTGCCGGCCAGCAGCCAGAAGGTGCCGGTGCGGGAGGCCTTCAGCAGGACGGTGACCGCGCGGCGGGCGGCTCCGACCGCGGGCTCGGGCTTCGGTACGAACTCCACGGCGCCGTACGGCTTCAGGCCCACGTCCGCCGGGTGGTCGCGCAGCAGCAGCCAGACGAAGGGGACGACCGCGAGGGCGGCCAGGGACACCGTGACGGCCGCCGGACGCCAGTCGTGCTTCTCCACGATCCAGGACAGCAGGGGGAGGAAGATCAGCTGGCCGGAGGCGGAGGCTGCGGTGAGGATGCCCGTCACCAGACCCCGGCGCTCGGTGAACCAGCGGTTGGTGACCGTCGCCGCGAAGGCGAGGGCCATCGAGCCCGAGCCGAGGCCGACCAGCAGGCCCCAGCAGAGCATCAGCTGCCACGCCGCCGTCATCCACACCGTCAGCCCGGAGCCGAGCGCGATCACGGTCAGGGCCACGGCGACGACCTTGCGGATGCCGAAGCGGTCCATCAGCGCCGCCGCGAACGGGGCGGTCAGACCGTACAGCGCGAGGTTGACGGAGACGGCGGCGCCGATCGTGCCGCGCGACCAGCCGAAGTCCTGGTGCAGCGGGTCGATGAGCAGTCCGGGGAGCGAGCGGAAGGCGGCGGCGCCGATGATCGTCACGAAGGTGACGGCGGCGACGAACCAGGCGCGGTGGACGCGACGGGATCTGCGGGGCTCGGGAGCCGCCTCGACGACTGCGGGTTCGGTTGTCTGGGTCACGCCATAGAGCATCCGATCCGCGGTCCTGCGCGACCACTGGCCCGAAGGACAGCATTCGTTAGGATCGGGCCATGGACACGGCCATCAGCAGTGAGCCCGTCGAACCGGAGTTCCGCCCGCACCGCGTGGTGGTCCTCGCCATGGACGGGCTGCTCCCCTTCGAGCTGGGCATCCCGCACCGCATCTTCGGGCGCCCCAGGGACGCCCAGGGGCGCCACCTGTACGAGGTCCTGACCTGCTCGGTCCGGCCGCCCGGCCCGGTGCGCACCGACGCCGACTTCGCGATCGCGGTCGAGCACGGCCCGGAGCTGCTGGCCACCGCCGACACGGTCGTCGTCCCGGCGTCGTACGAACTCGGTCCGGTCTTCGAGGAGGGCGTCCTGACCGACGAACTGGCCGCCGCCCTCGCCCACATCCGCCCCGGCACCCGGCTCGCCTCCATCTGCACCGGCGTCTTCGTCCTCGCCGCCGCCGGCTATCTCGACGGGCGGCCGGCGACCACGCACTGGGCGGAGACCGACCAGCTGCAGCGCCTCTTCCCGAAGGTCGACGTCGACCCGAACGTCCTGTTCATCGACGACGGCGACGTCCTGACCTCGGCCGGGGTCGCGGCCGGCATCGACCTGTGCCTGCACATGGTGCGCCGCGACCACGGCACGGCCGTCGCCAACGAGGTGGCCCGCCGCACCGTCGTACCGCCGCACCGCGACGGCGGCCAGGCGCAGTACATCCAGCGGCCCGTCCCCGAGCCCCGGCTCGCCACCACGCGAGGCGCCCGCGCCTGGGCCCTGGGCCGCCTCCACGAGCCGATCCAGCTCCGGGACATGGCCGCGCAGGAGTCCATGTCGGTACGGACCTTCACGCGCCGCTTCCGCGAGGAGGTCGGCGTCAGCCCCGGCCAGTGGCTGACCCAGCAGCGCGTGGAACGCGCCCGCCAGCTCCTGGAGACCACCGGCCTGTCCATGGACCGGATCGCCCACGACGCCGGCTTCGGCACGGCCCAGTCGATGCGCCAGCACCTGCAGACGGCGCTCGGCGTCACCCCGACCGCCTACCGCCGCACCTTCCGCGCCACGAACACGGCAGGCGACCACGAGCCCGAGTCCGCGGTCGCCCTGGAATCGGCCTGACGAGGTCAGAAGGTCAGTACCGCCCTCGCCACCCGGCCCGCCTCGGCGTCGCTCGCCGCCTTCTCGAAGTCCTCCAGGGGATAGGTGGCGGTCACCAGCTCGTCGAGCATCAGGCGGCCCTGCCGGTAGAGCTCGGCGTACAGCGGGATGTCGCGCTGCGGCCGGGAGGAGCCGTACCGGCAGCCGAGGATCGACTTGTCCAGGAACATCGAGGAGACGAGGAAGGACGCCTCCGCCTTCGCGGGCGCCGTGCCGAGCAGGACGGCCTGGCCGTGGCGGTCGAGGAGGTCGACGGCCTGCCGGACCAGTTCGACGCGTCCGACGCACTCGAAGGCGTGGTCGACCCCGTGGGGCAGCACGTCCCGCACCCCGTCCGTTGAGGTCAGGAAGTCGGTCGCGCCGAACTGCCGCGCCACGGCCTCCTTCGCCGGGTTCGCGTCGACCGCGACGATCCGCGACGCCCCCGCGATCCGCGCCCCCTGCAGGACGTTCAGCCCGATCCCGCCGGTGCCGATGACGAGGACGGACTCCCCGCGGTCCACGCGCGCCCGGTTGAGGACGGCGCCCACCCCGGTCAGCACCCCGCAGCCGATGAGCGCGGCGGACGGCATCGGGATGTCCTTCGGGATGCGTACCGCCTGCACGGCCCTGACCACTGTGGCCTCCGCGAAGGCGGAGTTGGAGGCGAACTGGTACACCGCCTTCCCGCCCCGCGCGAAGGGCCGCCCCGGCCGCCCGATCGCCTGCCGGCACATCGTCGGCCGCCCCCGGTCGCAGTCCGCGCACGTGCCGCAGTTGGCGAGCGTGGACAGTGCCACGTGGTCCCCGGCCGCGACATGGGTGACCCCGGCGCCGACGGCCTCCACCACACCCGCCCCCTCGTGCCCCAGGACCACCGGGACGGGGAAAGGGATGGTCCCGTCCACCACGGAGAGGTCGCTGTGGCACAACCCGGCCGCCGACAGCGCGACCCGCACCTCTCCCGGTCCCGGGTCCCGCACCTCGAGGTCGTCCACGACCTCGACCCGCTTCCCGTCGAACACCACTGCGCGCATCAGACGACCCCCTTGGGCTCCCTCGGCAGGCCGAGCACGCGCTCGGCGATGATCGTGCGCTGGATCTGGTCGGAGCCGCCGTAGATGGTGTCGGCCCGGGAGAACAGGAACAGCTGCTGGTCGCGGTCGATCTCGTACGGCGCCTCGGGCGCCCAGTCCCGCGGCCCGGCGGACGCCTCCGCCCCGCGCACCAGCACCGCCAACTCCCCCAGCCGCTGGTGCCAGTTCGCCCACAGCAGCTTGGACACGCTCGCCGCACCGGCGTCGCCGGAACCGCCCAGGGTGCGCAGGGCGTTCCAGCGCATGGCGCGCAGCTCGGCCCACTGCCGCACGAGCGCGGCCCGTACGACGGGATCGTCGGCCGCGCCGGTGCGCACGGCCGTCCGCACCACCCGCGTCAACTCCTGGGCGAAACCGATCTGCTGGGCCAGGGTGGACACCCCCCGCTCGAACCCGAGCAGGCTCATCGCGACCCGCCAGCCCTGCCCCTCCGCGCCGACGACGTGCTCCGCACGCGCGCGGGCCCCGTCGAAGAAGACCTCGTTGAACTCGCTCGTGCCGGTCATCTGCCGGATGGGCCGCACCTCGATCCGCCCCGGCTGGTCCATCGGCACGAGCAGGAAGGTCAGCCCGTGATGGCGGCGCGAGCCGGCCTCGGTGCGCGCCAGGACGAAGCACCAGTCGGCCTCGTGCGCCAGCGACGTCCAGATCTTCTGCCCGGAGATCCGGTAGCCCTCCCGCTCGCGCACGGCGGCGGTCCGCACCCCGGCGAGGTCGGACCCCGCGTCCGGCTCGCTGTACCCCTGGCACCACAGCTCGTCCCCGGCGGCGACCGGCGGCAGGAACCGCGCCTTCTGCTCGTCGGTGCCGTGCGCGACGAGGGTGGGGGCGAGCAGGTTCTCCCCGATGTGCCCGGAGCGGGGCGGCGCCCCCGACCGCGCGTACTCCTCGGCCCAGGCGACCTGTTGGGTGAGGGTGGCGGTCCGGTTGCCGTACCCGCCCTCACCCCAGCCGAGCCCGATCCACCCGGCCTTGCCGAGCGTGCGCTCCCAGGCCCGGCGGTCCGGATCGGGGCCGACGTGCTCGCGCAGCCACGCCCGGGCCTCGGCCCGGAACACCTCGTCATCGGAGGTGAATGAGAAATCCACTGACGTCTCCTCCTGGCCTCGGGGGCGGAACCTACCAAGGGGCGCGGGGAACTGCGCGACCAGCCACGGACGCCCCGCACCCGCCGTACGACCGCACCACCCGGGCTACTGGGCGTTCGGCCGAGCCCCGTCCCGCGCCGCCCTCTCCATCGCCTCCAACTGCAGGAGCATCGGCATCGGATCCACCCCCACCGACCCCGGCAGGAACTCCGCGATCCGCTCCGGCGTCCAGGGGGAACCCTCGGCGTACGCCGCGCGCAACTCCCTCGGCTGCGCCCACACTGCCAGCTTCGGCCCGGCGATCGTGTACACCTGCCCGGTGATCTCCTGCGCGCGGTCCGACAGCAGATAGACCACGAGGGCCGCCACGTCCTCCGGCTCCCCGATCTCGGCGAGCTCCATGGGCACGTTGGCCGACATCCGGGTACGGGCGACCGGCGCGACCGCGTTGGCGGTCACCCCGTACTTGTGCAGGCCCAGCGCCGCGCTGCGGACGAGCGAGATGATCCCGCCCTTGGCGGCGCTGTAGTTGGCCTGCGACACCGAGCCCTGGTGGTTGCCGCTGGTGAACCCGATCAGCGTCCCCGCCCGCTGCTTGCGCATCACCGCGGATGCCGCCCGGAAGACCGTGAACGTGCCTTTCAGATGCGTGGCGAGGACCGGGTCCCACTCGTCCTCGGACATGTTGAACAGCATCCGCTCCCGCAGGATCCCGGCGACGCACACGACCCCGTCGAGCCGCCCGTACGAGGACAGCGCGAGGTCGACGATCCGCTGTCCGCCGGCCATCGTGGACACGTCGTCGGCGACCGCGACCGCTTCCCCGCCCGCGGCCTCGATCTCCTTGACCACTCCCTCGGCGACCTCGCTGGTGGGGGACTCGCCCGCGATCGAGACGCCGTAGTCGTTGACGACCACCCGCGCGCCCTCGGCGGCGGCGGCCAGCGCGACAGCCCGCCCGATACCCCGTCCGGCCCCGGTCACGGCGATCACCTTGCCTGCCAAGAAGTTCCCCACGCCCGGCCCCTTCCCGCGATTTCTGACGGACCGTTAGATTTTATGACCCGTCAGATACCTGGAGACAAGCCCCGGGGAGAGCCGATGTCTTTGCCGGCCGAGTTCCACGAGATCGCCAAGCGCGTGAACAACTGGGGGCGTTGGGGAGCCGACGACGAGATCGGCACGCTCAACCTGATCACCGACGAGGTGGTCCGCGAGGCGGCCGCGACCGTCCGCTCCGGCCGTCGCGTGCCTCTCGCCCTGCCCCTCAGGCAGGACGGCGTGCAGAGCGGGATGATCCCCGGGCGGATCAACCCGCTGCACGCCATGGTGCAGATCAACCAGGAGCTCTTCGGCCCGGGGACGGTGGCGTGCAGCGACGACGTCGTGACCATGGGCCTGCAGGCGGCCACCCACTGGGACGCCCTGACCCATGTCTCGCACTCGGGCAGGCTCTACAACGGCCGCCCGGCGGACACCGTCACCGCGCACGCCGGTGCGGAGTTCGGCGGCATCGACAAGGCGCGGCACGTGGTCTCGCGCGGGGTGCTGCTGGACGTGGCCCGGGCGCTCGGCAAGGACCGGCTCGACGGCTCGCACGCGGTCACGCCGGAGGACCTGGAGGCCGCCGAGGACCTCGCGGGTACGCGCGTGCGCGCCGGCGACGTCGTGCTCGTACGGACCGGGCAGATCCAGGTGTATCTGGCCGGGGACCGGGAGGGCTACGGCTATCCGTCACCAGGGCTGTCCGTCCGCACTCCGGAGTGGTTCCACGCGCGCGATGTGGCCGCCGTCGCGAATGACACCCTGACGTTCGAGATCTTCCCGCCCGAGATCGAGGACCTGTGGCTGCCGGTGCACGCGCTCGACCTGGTGGAGATGGGGATGCTGCAGGGTCAGAACTGGAATCTCGAAGAACTGTCCACAGCCTGTGGAGAGAGCGGCCGGTACGCGTTTCTGCTGTCGGCGATGCCCGAGCCCTTCGTCGGCGCGACGGGGACTCCGGTGGCCCCCGCGGCCGTGCTGTAGGAGAGCATCGTCCGGCGGGGAGCGTCGTCTGGCGGCGCGGCTTCCCCAGCCGCCCCGAGCACGGCATACGCGCCGCCATCCGACCCCGGCGTACCCGCCCCAGCCCTTCGGCCCTGAACCCTCAAGAGCTGACGCCGACTCACGACCCGCACTCGACGAGGACCTCCGTCACCGAAACCCTCGCCGTCCCCTCGCGGCGAATCGCTGACCACCAGCGTGTTCACCCGGTCACGGCGCGTCAACACCCATACGGAGATTTATTACTTACGCCCCATTTGCAGCGGCCGCGCACGGGTGCACGACCCCGGCGCATCGCACCGCGCGGAGGCGGGGACGGCGCGATTTCTGCCACCGTGCATCGGACATGACGACAACCGGCCACACCGTCTCGAACGCTCACACCGTCCCGAACGGCCCCATCGTCTCGAACGACGACAACGCCTCGAACGGTCACGCCGTCTCAATCGGTCACACCGTCTCAATCGGTCACACCGCCTCGAACGCCAGCCCCTCGTAGGCCGGGACACCGCCCAGGCAGCTCGCCGCGTCCCGCGACCGGTCGCAGCGGTCGAGTTCGCACCAGATGCGCTTGCCGGCCCCCTCGGGGCTCCAGCCCCAGCGGTCGGCGAGGCCGTCGACGAGGGCGAGCCCGCGCCCGCCGGTCGCGTCGCCGTCCGCACACCGGGGCACCGGGGCCCGGTCGCTGGCGTCGGCGACCTCCAGGCGGACGGTGGACGGCTCTGCCGCCTCCTCGGGCAGGCTCAGCCGCAGCACGGCCGGACAGCCGGTGTGCACCACGGCGTTGGTGACCAGTTCGGAGACGAGCAGGATCAGCGTCTCGGCGAGCGGCTCGTCGGCCGCTATCCCGGACACGGCGAGGCGTGAACGGGTCCACCTCCGGGCTCGCCCCACCTCAGTGGGGTCGGGCCGGATCTCCAGCTGCACTTGAAGCACCTGCACCGTTCACACCATCCGAACCGGCGGACACATGACCTCATGCCACGCGAGCCTTGCCAGAGGCACCGCGGCGAGGGCCACGATCGTAGCCATTTTCTGCATGGCCAGAACAACAGCCGACGCAGAGCCCAGGGCAGGGGTCACGGAACGTGAATCCCTTGCACGACAGCATGGTTGACGTACAGTCACCTCAACAAGCGCTTCGGGCATATTCCAGCGCGAAGGAGTACCCGTGCGGCATACTGTGCGACGCTCCCTGCGAGGAGTCGAACAGGCCGCATCAGGAGCCGCCCCGGGGGCGACACCGGTACGGATCGCGCCCGGAACCACTCGCATCCCACAGAAGGTACCGGAGCGGGTCGCCGACTCCGGGCCGTGACGGGTCACACGTAGGACACAACCCGGTATCAACGCTCCGTGATTTAGGGCGTGCCACGATCCGCGACATCCGAGCGGCCGCCCGACGAAAAGCCGCAGGCCCGCCCTGTTCATGCCACGAGGTCGGCCGCGAGCAGCTCCTCACTCTCCGTACCGCCGCCGCCACGTTCCGAGCGCACCCACGCCCGCTTCAGCAGCAGATGCACCTCGCACTCCCAGGTGAAGCCCATGCCACCGTGCACCTGGAGACAGTCGCGGGCGCCGCGCACGGCGGCCTCGTCGGCCAGCAGCCGGGCCGCGGCGATGTCGGCCCGCTCGGCGCTGACGGCGGCCGCGTAGACCGCGGCGCGGGCCACCTCGACGCGCACCAGCATCTCGGCGCACAGGTGCTTGACCGCCTGGAAGGCCCCGATCGGCTGCCCGAACTGCTCACGCGCCCGGGCGTGTTGCACCGCCAGCTCGCCCGCGCGGGTGGCGGTACCGAGTTGCTCGGCGGCGGTGAGGAGCACGGCGACGGGATCGGTACGGGCCGGTGCGGGCACCCGGTGCAGCGGCGTGAGCGGATCCACCGACTTCATCGGTACGGCACCCTCCGCGCCCGGCCGCACGACGTCCGCCTCCTCCAGCCACTCCACGAGCCGGCCGTAGGCGGCGGCCACGACGACCTCGCCTTCGGCCGCACCGGGCACCTCCCTGGCGGCGAGATGCGTGGCGACGAGCGGCCCGGGCACCAGCGCCCGCCCCGCCTCCTCGAAGGCCAATACCGCCTCCGGCAGCCCCAGTCCGGCCCCTCCGTCGGCTTCGGACAGCCGCAGGGAGAAGAATCCGAGCTCTCCCAAGGCACGCCACAGACCCCGATCAAGACGGGGCAGACCGTCGCAGGGCTCGGCAACGCCGTCAAGGGGCGCGGGGAACTGCGCGACAAGCCCCCACGGGCCCGCAGACGGCCGACGACCGACCACGTCCCGCACGGCGTCCCGCAACGCCCGATGCTCCGCCGTCAGTTGGAACCGCACCGTCACCTCCCCTTAGGCAGTCCGAGAATCCGCTCGGCCACGATGTTCCGCTGGATCTGCGAGGTCCCGGCCGCGATGGTGTACGACAGCGACGACAGCCGGTCGAGCATCCACGGCCGCTCCAGATCCAGCGAGTCCGGCCCCAGCACCTCCGCCGCCGCGTCGTACAGCTCCTGCCGGGCGTGCGAATACCTCAGCTTGAAGACCGAGCCCCCGACCCCCGGCACACCGCCGGAGGCCTCCGCCTCGCTCACGTTCCACTGCGTCAGCCGCCACAGCGCCCGGAACTCGGCGTTCAGCCGGCCGAGCCGCCGTCGGAGCACGGGATCGTCCCAGCGCCCGTTCCGCCGCGCGGCGACGGCCAGTTCGCCCAGCACCCGCCGGCAGGCGACCACCTCCCCGACGAACGCCGTGCCGCGCTCGAAGGAGAGCGTCACCATCGTCACGCGCCAGCCGTCGTTCTCGTCCCCGACCCGGTTGGCGACGGGCACCCGTACGTCGTCGAGGAACATCTCGGCGAACTCGGCCGACCCGGCGAGGGTGCGCAGCGGCCGTACGGTGATGCCGGGGGTGTCCATGGGCATGGCCAGCCAGCTGATGCCCTTGTGCTTGGGGGCGTCCGGGTCGGTGCGCACCAGCAGTTCGCACCAGTCGGCCACCTCGGCGTGGGAGGTCCAGATCTTGGACCCGCTGACCACGTAGTCGTCGCCGTCCCTGCGCGCGCGGGTGCGCAGTGCCGCGAGGTCGGAGCCGGCGTCCGGTTCGCTGAAGCCCTGGCACCAGACCTCCTCGCCGCGCAGGACCGGCGGCAGCCAGCGCGCCCGCTGCTCCGGCGTACCCTCGGCCGCGATGGTGGGTCCGGCGTGCAGCAGCCCCACGAAGTTCGCGCCGACGTAGGGCGCGCCCGCCTTCTCTGTCTCCTCCAGGAAGATCAGCCGGACGCTGGGTGTGCCCTCCCAGTGGACGTCGGCGTACCCGGCGTCGTGGAGCATCCGCTGCCAGCCGAGGTCGTAGGCCCTGCGCCCGGGCCAGTCGTCCGGGGACGGCTTCGGCGGCAGCGTCGGCAGCACTTTGCCGAGCCACTCCCGCAACCGCGCCCGGAACTCCTCCTCTTCCGGGGTGTACGACAGGTCCATGGGCGGGGCTACTTGTCGAGGTCCAGGTCGAGCATGCGGATGGCGTTGCCCCGCATCAGCTTGTAGACCGCCTCGTCGTCGAGTCCCTTCACATGGTCGAGGGCGATCTCCTTGGTGTGCGGGAAGGTCGAGTCGACGTGCGGGTAGTCGGTCTCGAAGGTGGCGTTGTCCCGGCCGACCGCGTCCAGGGACGCCACCCCGTGCTTGTCGCGGAAGAAGCAGCAGAACATCTGCCGGTAGTAGTACGTGGACGGCGGCTCCGGGACCAGGTCGCGCACGCCGCCCCAGGCGCGGTGTTCCTCCCAGACGTCGTCGGCCCGTTCCAGGGCGTACGGGATCCAGCCCATCTGCCCTTCGGAGTAGGCGAGTTTGAGGCTGGGGAAGCGCACCAGGACCCCGCTGAAGAGGAAGTCCATCATCGAGGCCATGGCGTTGTTGAAGCTGAGGGAGGCCTGGACGGCCGGCGGGGCGTCCGGGGACGCGGCCGGCATCTGGGACGACGACCCGATGTGCATGTTGACGACCGTGCCGGTCTCCTGGCACACGGCGAAGAACGGGTCCCAGTAGCCGGAGTGGATGGACGGCAGGCCGAGATAGGTGGGGATCTCGGAGAACGTCACCGCCTTCACCCCGCGCGCGGCGTTGCGCCGGATCTCCGCGACCGCGAGCTCCACGTCCCACAGCGGGATCAGGCACAGCGGGATGAGCCGCCCGCCGCTGTCCCCGCACCACTCCTCGACCATCCAGTCGTTGTAGGCGCGCACACAGGCCAGGGCGACCTCCTTGTCGTGCGCCTCGGCGAAGGTCTGCCCGCAGAAGCGGGGGAAGGACGGGAAGCACAGGGAGGCCTCGACGTGATTGAGGTCCATGTCCTCCAGGCGGGCCTTGGGGTCCCAGCAGCCGCGCCGCATCTCCTCCCGGGTGATGCCCTCCAGGGTCATCTCGTCGCGGTCGAAGCCGACGGCGGCGATGTTGCGTTTGTACGGGAACTTCAGGTCCTCGTAGATCCACCAGTCGGTCGGCGGGCCGTCCGGGTCCATCGTGATCTGGTACTTGCCGCCGACGTAGGCGAGTTCGCCGATGCCGGCGGTCAGGGCCTGCGGGCCGCGGTCGCGGTACTTCTCCGGCAGCCAGGTGTCGAAGAGGTGCGCGGGCTCGATCACGTGGTCGTCGACGCTGATGATGCGGGGCAGTTCGGTGTCCATGGTCCCCTCCGCCGGACGGTGTTTCCCTGACAGACGCCATCTGATGGGTCGTCAGATAGCATGTCACCTGACGAGTCGTCAGCCAAGCAGGGGGCACCCGTGAACGAGACCCCGCACTCCCTGAGCTCCGCCCCGACCCTGTGGGACCTGGTCGTCCGCCGCGCCGGCCTCACCCCCGACCGCCCGGTCCTCCTCCAGGACGACCGCCGCCTGACCTTCGGGGAACTGCGCACGCGTGCCGAGCGCGTGGCGGCCGGCCTGTACGACATGGGCGTGCGCCCCGGCACGGTGGTCGCCTGGCAGCTTCCCACCCGCATCGAGACGGCCCTGCTCTCCTTCGCACTGGCCCGCCTGGGCGCCGTACAGACGCCGGTCATCCCCTTCTACCGGGACCGCGAGGTCGGCTTCGCGCTGCGGGAGTCGAAGGCGGAGTTCTTCGCCGTGCCGGGGACCTGGCGGGGCTTCGACCACACGGAGATGGCACGTCGTTTGGGCGCGAAGGGCGTCTTCGAGGCGTACGACGACCTCCCGGAGGGCGACCCGGCCGTACTGCCCCCGCCGCCTGCCGAGGGCACCTCGGTCCGCTGGATCTACTGGACCTCGGGAACGACGTCGGACCCCAAGGGCGTGCTGCACACGGACCGTTCACTGATCGCGGGCGGCTCCTGCCTCGCCCACGCGCTGCGCCTGTCGGCCGACGACGTGGGCTCGATGGCCTTCCCGTACGCCCACATAGCCGGGCCCGACTACACGGTGATGCTGCTGCTGTACGGCTTCCCCGCGGTGATGTTCGAGCAGTTCGCCCTGCCGGGCGCGCTGGAGCAGTACCGCGGGCACAAGGTGACGGTGGCCGGCGGGTCCACGGCGTTCTACTCGATGTTCCTCGCCGAACAGCGCAAGCGGCCGGGCGTGCCCGTCATCCCCTCGCTGCGGCTGCTCGCGGGCGGCGGCGCCCCGAAGCCGCCGGAGGTGTACCACGCCGTCGTACGGGAGATGGGCGTGCAGCTCACCCACGGGTACGGCATGACCGAGGTGCCGATGATCACCATGGGCGACCCGGAGGACAGCGTGGAGAACCTGGCGACGACCGAGGGGCGGCCGCCGGAGGGCATGGAGATACGGATCGTCGACGGGGAGGTGCGGCTGCGCGGGGAGGCCGTCTGCCAGGGCTATCTGGATCCGGCGCAGACCGCCGAGGCCTTCGACGACGAGGGGTTCCTGCGCACCGGGGACCTGGGGTTCGTGACGGACAGCGGCCATCTGGTGCTCACCGGCCGGCTCAAGGACGTCATCATCCGCAAGGGCGAGAACATCTCGGCCAAGGAGATCGAGGACCTGCTGGCCGCGCACCCGGCCGTCGGGGACGTCGCGGTGATCGGGCTGCCGGACGCCGAGCGCGGGGAGCGGGTGTGCGCGGTGGTCGAGCAGCGGCCGGGGGCGCCGGAGTTGACGCTGGAGGCCGTGACGTCGTACCTGCGCGCGGAAGGCCTGTCGGTGCACAAGCTGCCGGAACAGCTGGAGGTCGTGGACGCCCTTCCGCGCAACGACACGCTGCGCAAGGTACTCAAGTACAAACTGCGCGAGCGCTACGCGGGCGGTACTACTCGGGAACGGTGAAGTAGCGGGCGAACGCGGACACGATCTCCGCCTCCCCGATCCTGCCGTCGCCGTCGGTGTCGAGCGTGGCGGCGGCCGCCCGGGCGACCTCCTCGTCCGCTCCCAGGACGCGCAGCACGCGGATGGTGTCCGCCAGGGTGGCCGCCCGGTCGCCGTCGGAGTCGGCGAGGTCGAGGGCCGCGTGCAGGAAGGGGCGGGCGATCTCGGCGAACCGCTCGGGGTTGTCGCGCAGGCGCTTGACCGCGCCCGTGACGAACTCCTCCCGGGTGATGCGCTGGTCGCCGTCCCGGTCCGCGATCCCGGCCATGCCCTGCCAGAAGGCCTCGGCGCCCGCGTAGAGCGCCTGTCCCTTGTCGGAGCGGGCCGCGACAGCGAACTCGGTGAGCAGCGCCTTGGCCGCCACGTTGAAGTCCTCGCGGTCGATGTAGCCGTTGCCGTCCTGGTCGAAGGTGGCGAACCGGGCGGCGATCCTGCGCTCGTACTCGCTGCTGACCATGTTCTCGAGCCGCCTCACGTCACGTCGGGGTGTTCCTGGACCGGAGCGTACGACGCGTCGGCGCGTCCGGGCGCGCCGAAGCGACGCTTGTGCCAAGACCGGGGGAATTCTGGGACAACTGTGTGGCAGAAGGGCGGGGCAGCCCCTATACGCGTCGCTACGCCGACAGCGGTCCGGCCTCCTCGGCGACGGCCTCGTCCAGGTCGGGGTACACGTCGAACAGTCTGCCCACGCCCAGCGCGCCGAGGACCCGGTTGACGTGCGAGCCTTCGACCGCGCCCCGCGCGGGGAGGATCAGCCGCAGGCTGCCCTGGCAGGAGCGGATCAGCCGGCGGGCGGCTATGAGCACGCCGACGCCGCTGGAGTCGCAGAAGAAGACCTCCGAGAGGTCGAGGACGAGACTGTGGCGGCCCTCGGCCACCGCGTCGTGCACCCGCTGACGCAGTGCCGGAGATGTCACCAGGTCCAGCTCGCCCGACACACTGAGCACGGTCCATTCGCCCTGCTCGCCGCCGGTCACATAGAACGCCACCACCAGGCCCTTCGTTCGCCGGAACCCCCGCCAAAACGGAAGCCGTTCCTACGCTTCCTCGCAGCGTGGCTGCCCAGCGGCCGTTCCCTGAAACACATCAGGAGAAACGGAAACCGATCGAAAGAGGCTTGTTTTTGTCTGCTTCGATCCTGTTCGATCAGGTCGGGACAGATCTGGTCGAAGGATGGTGAGGGGTGGACGAAGGTCCACTATCACCTGGCGGTTCCATGGGGGCGCGCATTGCCACAAAGGGGCGTGCGCTGTCAGAGGTGCCGACTACATTCGAGGTGACGGTGGACGCAGGCTGGACGAGAGCGCGGGCAGGCCGACGGACAGGGTGAGGGGGACGCATGGCGAAGAAGGACGCACCGCCTCGCTGGGACCGCAAGATGCAGCAGCGACTGGCACGCGGTGAGGCGGCCGCCCTCGGCGAGCTCTACGACCGCTTCGCCTCGCTCGTGCACGGTCTGGCCCACCGCGTGCTCGGCGACGAGCGGGCTGCCGACCACATCACCCGGGACGTCTTCGCCCACGTCTGGGAGCACCCCGAGACCTACGACCCCAAGCAGGGCCCGCTGCGCTCCTGGGTCGCCACGCTGACCCACCGCCTGGCCGTGCAGCGGCTGCGCGCCACCGAGACCGCCGCGCTCGCCCGGGGCGGCGGCTCCGCGGAGGAACTGGAGCGCAAGGTCCGCCGCGCCTCGGTCGCCGCCCGCGCCGACTACATCGTCACCTCCATGCCCTCGCCGCTGCGCGCCGCGCTGGACCTGGCCTACTTCCAGCGCCGTGACTATCGCCAGACCGCCGCCGACCTCGGCGTCACCGAGGACGAGGCGCGCCGCCGCCTGCGCCTCGGCCTCCAGCTGCTGTCCACCGCCCACGACGCCGGCGCCCCCGGGGCACCACCCGGATACGGGGGTGCGGTGTGAGCGGCTTCGAGGCGTTCGACGAACGGCGCGAACCCGAGAACCCGTTGCGCATCCCCATGCCCCGGGCCTCCGTCGAGGACGGCGACCGGCCGCTGCCCGCCCCGCCGGAGCAGGCGCCGGGCCCGCTGGTCCTGGAGCACCACGTCCTGAAGTCCCTGCTCGGGGCCTGGGCCCTGGCCGCCTGCTCGGCGGAGGAGACGGCGGCCGTCGAGGAGCACCTGGGCGGCTGCGGCCCCTGTGCGGAGGAGGCGCTGCGGCTGCGCGACGCGGTGGGCCTGCTGCACCCGCCGGAGAGCCTCGACCTGGACCCGGCCCTGCGCACCCGCGTCCTGCAGCGCTGCCTCGACCGGCGCCCGCCGCGCATCCCGGTGCCGGACTGGGCGACCCCGTACGACGCGGAGACGGCCCGGCTCGACGCCCTGCTGCAGGACATAGGCGACGCCGAGTGGCACGCGCCCGTGCGGCTGCGCTGGTTCGACGGCGCGGGTCCGGCCAGCCGCCGTACGACCGTCGCCGGTGTCATCGCCCACCTCCTGTGCGTCGACGGCCTGGTCGCGGTCGCCCTCGGCCTCGACGACCCGCTGGGCGACAGTGCCGCGGACGGCCCGGGCCCGGCGTCCCGCACCGAGACGCTCTGGCGCAGCGCCCCCTCCCCGCCCACGCGGGCGGTCCGGGGGCCCTGGCGCGAGCAGAGCCACGACCTGGTGCGCACGGTCTCCTTCACCGGCGGCTCCGGTTCGGGACGGCTGGCGGTCTCCTACGGCGACTTCACGCTGCCCCTGCACGACGCGATGCTGGACCGCGCCTTCGAGTGCTGGGTGCACGCGGAGGACATCGCCGAGGCGGTCGACTATCCGTACGAGCCGCCCGCGCCCCGGCATCTGCACCGCATGATCGATCTGGCCGCGCGCATGCTGCCCGTCGTGCTGGCGGGGCGGCGGCAGGAGGGTCTCGCGTCACCTGCCCGCGGACGGCACCTCGGCGTGGCCGGCGACCCCGGGCGGAGCCTGCGACTGGAGATCGAGGGCCTCGGCGGGGGCGAGTGGCTGATCCCGCTGGACTCACCGGCGGCGGAGGCGTCGCCCGAGCACGAGGTGGCCCACGTCGCCCTGGACGGCGTGGAGTTCTGCAGGCTGGCGGCGGGCCATGTGCCGCCGGAGGAGGCGGCGGCGGGGCAGGTGGGGGACCGCGAGGCGATCAGGGACGTGCTGTTCGCTGCGGCGGCGCTGAGCAGGATGTAGGGCGGGGCTGTTCCGGGCCCGTCGGCGGGTGCGGGTGCGTGGGGGCCGGTCGCGCAGTTCCCCGCGCCCCTGACTACGTGCAGTGGACGCACCTAAGGGGCGCGGAGAACTGCGCGACCGGCCACGAACCACCCGCAGCCGCCCCCGAACCGAACCCCCCGAGCTCCTGGGCGCCTAGGCGAACACAACTGTCCGCCGCCCGTTGAGCAGAATCCTCCGCTCGGCATGCCACTTGACCGCCCGCGCCAGCGCCTGGCACTCGACGTCCCGCCCGACCGCCACCAGCTGGTCCGGCGTGACGTCATGCCCGACCCGCTCGACCTCCTGCTCGATGATCGGCCCCTCGTCGAGATCCGCGGTCACGTAGTGCGCGGTCGCCCCGATGAGCTTGACCCCCCGGGCGTGAGCCTGGTGATACGGCTTCGCACCCTTGAAGCTCGGCAGGAACGAGTGGTGGATGTTGATGATCCGCCCGCTCAGCTGCTTGCACAGGTCGTCGGAGAGCACCTGCATGTACCGGGCCAGCACGACCAGTTCGACGTCGTTCTCCCGGACGACCTGGAGCAGCCGCGCCTCGGCTGCCGCCTTGGTGTCCTTCGTGACCGGAATGTGGTGGAAGGGAACGTTGTACGAGGCCACCAGCTCGGCGAAGTCCGTGTGGTTGGACACCACGGCCGCGATCTCCACGGGCAGCGCGCCGATCCGGGTCCGGAAGAGCAGGTCGTTCAGGCAGTGCCCGAACCTGCTGACCATCAGGACGATCCGCATCCTCTCGTCGGCCCGGTTGATCTGCCAGTCCATGTGGAAGGCGTCGCCGATCGCCGCGAAGCTGGCGCGCAGCTTGTCCACCGTCACCGACTCGTCCGCCGAGAAGTGGACGCGCATGAAGAACAGACCCGTGTCGTGGTCGCCGAACTGCTGACTGTCCTCGATGTTGCAGCCGGTCATGAACAGGTAGCTCGACACGGCGTGCACGATGCCCTGCTTGTCCGGGCACGAAAGAGTGAGGACGTACTGGTCGGCGGGGTTCGCCGCGGCTCGGGTGGACTGCTCGCTCATGCAGGACAGGGTCCCATACGTGAACTCGGGTCCGAACCGGCGTCCGCTAAGCGGAACGGGTCATGATCCGCAGCACCTCGAGGGTGCGCGGCGGCGCGTCCGGGTCCTCGCCGTCGGACACGGCCATGCGGACGTGCGCGTCCCGCGCCGCCCGTACCGCCTCCGGCCATCCCTGGTGCTCCAGGTAGGCGGAGACCGGCGCGTCCGGCCCGACCTGGTGCATGATCCGCAGCACCCGCAGCACGGCGGTGTCGACGAGGGCCGCCTCCTGGGAGTCCCGGAAGATCGTGCCGACGTACTTCTCGGCGGACCAGTTGTCCAGCCAGGTGTCCTCGACCAGGCGGTACACGGCGTCGGTGACGTCCCCGTACCCGTCGACGCCGGCCAGCCAGACGTTCTGCTGGAACCCCGGGTCGGAGAGCATGTGCAGCGCGGAGCGCACATTGCTGCGCCAGCGCCACCACGGCATGTCGTTCAGTGGCATACCGCCCATGGTGGAGGAGCGACGACCGCGACGGGAAGAGTTGTCCGAACCTTGCACGGTCACCGATCGTACGTTCTTTCGCACCCGCGCCTCACCGGCCCCCGTAATTCACCTGCACGTCACCGATCACTAACCGTAGGTCACCTCGGGGTTGGCGATGTGACGGAATCGTGTGTGCCCATGACCGGCAGGCGACGCTTCCGCAGCACCTTCCTCCCCATACGCACCCGGCCCGGCAGAGCGACCGCCCTCGCGGCGGGGGCCCTGGTGGTGTGTGCGTCCCTCGCCACCGGTTGCGGGGTCATCCCCGGTACCACGGGGGGTGCCGGGGACGGCCCGATCACCGTGATGACCTGGGCACCGCAGGGCACGGCCGCCACCAACAAGCCCGGCATGCCGGCCTTCGCCCAGGCCTACGCCCGGTACGTCAATGCGCACGGCGGCCTGGGCGGCCGCAAGCTCAAGGTCCTGACCTGCAACGACCACAACGACAGCGTGGCCGCCGCCAAGTGCGCCCGGACGGCCGTCAAGCAGAACGTCGTCGCGGTCGTCGGCTCCTACAGCCAGTACGGCGAGTCCTACCTCCCCGACCTGGAGGGTGCCGGCATCCCCTTCATAGGCGGCTACGGCGCCACCACCTCCGAGTTCACCAGTCCGCTGTCCTACCCGGTCAACGGCGGCCAGCCGACGCTGCTGGCCGGCCTCGGCAAGGAGCTCGCCGCCGGCTGCGGCCCCGTCGCGCTCGTCCGGCCCGACACCATCGCGGGCGACGAGCTTCCCCCCATGCTCGACTCCGGCCTGAAGGCCGGCGGGCACCAGCCCTCGATCGACCAGCGGGCCGCGGACGACACCACCGAGTACGCGGGGCCGGCCGAGAAGGCCCTGGCCGCCACCGCCGCCGGCTCGGGGAAGAAGGGGTGCGCGATCCCCGCGCTGGGGGACCGCACCAGCACCTTCATGGACTCCTTCCGGCGCGAGCGCGAGGAGCATCCGGCGGTGCGGACCGCGGCCACCCTCGACAGCGTCGACCAGACGGTGATCAACGAGTCCGGCGGGCCGTCGGGACCGTACGAGGGCTCGTACGTCACCGGCTGGTACCCGGTGTCGAGCGACGCGCGCTGGGCGCCGATGAAGAAGGTGATCAGCGAGCAGGCCTTCGGCGACAACCGGATCGACGCCGGCGACGTCGGCGTGCAGACCACCTGGATCGCCTACACAGTGTTCAAGAAGGTCGTCGACTCCCTGGGCGGCGGGAACGTCACCTCGGACTCCGTGCGCCGCGCCCTCGACGACGGCCTGAAGGTCACCACCGGCGGGCTGACGCCGCCCCTGAAGTGGAGCGACCAGGGTCCGGTGGCCACCATCGGCTTCTCCCGGATCGTCAACACGGACGTGACGCTGCAGGTCGTACGGCAGGGGCAGCTGGTGGCGGCGAAGCCGGGCTTCCTCGACGTGGCGAAGACCCTGCAGGGCGCGGACGTCGACTGACCGTCCGCGCCGCGCCGGGACCGGCTCAGAGCTGGGTCGGTCCGCGCTGGGTCAGGCCGTACGACTTCGCGATCGCGTTCCACAGCCGCGAGGCCCTGAGCTTCTGCTGGCTGGCGGTGCCGCTCGCGACGTTGCCCGCCGCGGTCTGCCCGGTGGAACGGGCCTGGCCCTTGTGGCAGCCCTTCCTGCCGCCGACCTGGTCGGCCCAGGCCGCGTAGTGGTTGTCGGCGGACGCGGAGGCCTGCCAGGCCTTGGTGAGGGCGGTGGTCAGGTCGGCGTGGTCCGGGAGCCGGTCGACGGACAGGCCGGCCAGCCGGGTGACCAGCTCGCCGCGCTGCTTGGCGGCGGCCCGCAGGTCCGAGGCCGCACCGCCCAGGTTCCGGCAGGACTTCACGTCGGCCACCGCGTTGATCACCGACGCCCGGCTGTTGCCGCTGTCGGCCAGGAGCTTGTCCAGCGCGACGGCCTGCTGCTTGGCAGGGTCCGCGGACGGTGAGGCGGAGCCGTCGCCGGCCGGGGCCGTGGCGGAGACCGGCTGGTTGTTGTCCTTGCCGTCGCCTCCGCCGCCACCGCCCAGCAGCGCGCCCGCGCCGACGCCGAGCACGACGATGCCGATGCCGACGGCCGCGATCAGCGGCACGCGCGACTTCGTACGGCCGCCGTGTCCGCCCCGGCCGCCGCCGTCGTCGTCGCGGCCCGGCGGGAAGTACGAGGACTGGGGGCCGCCGTAGGCGGGCTGCTGCTGCGGCGGCTGCTCGAAGCGCGGCAGCTGCTGCGTGGAACCCGCCGGGGCCTCTCCGCCCGGTCCGCCGCGGAAGAGGTTGTCGAACTCGGCGGGCGGCTGCCGGTGGTCGCCCACCGGCGGGATGTACTGCGTGGCCTGCGCGTCCGGGTCCGCGGCGGGCGGCAGCGGCCCGGCACCGCCCCGGTCGGGCCGGCCCAGGAACTGGGTCGCCTCGCCGGAGGGGTGACCGCCTGCCTGGGGCGGCAGCGCCCCGGGCGCCACGGGCGGCAGGAACTGGGTGGCCCCCTCGTCCGCGGGTGCCGCGGGCACGGGCGGCAGATACTGCGTCGCGCCCTCGCTCCCGGGCACTCCGCCGGTGACCGGGGGTATGAGCTGGGTGGCGCCCTCGTCCGCGGGCGGCAGCGGGGCGCCGAAGGCGGCGGGAGCGCCGTAGCCGGCGGACGGCTGCGCGCCCTGGCCCATGGGCTGGGCGGACGGCATGGCCGCGCCCGAGCCCGCCGCTCCGTAGGCGTCGGAGCCGCCTGCCGTGCCCGGGTAGGGGTTCGCCGGCGGCAGCGGGGAGCCGGACGTCGGCTGGTGACCGGCGGGCGCGTAGCCGTCGTGCGGCGAGGCGCCCGGCATGGGCTGCGCCGGGCCGCCGTAGGACGCGGACGGCGCGCCCTCCTGCGGCAGCGGCTGGGACCCGGCGCCCCACGGGTCCGTGGCCGGCTGCTGGTACGGGCCGGGGGTGCCCCAGGACTGGGCCGGCGGGCTGTCCCAGCCCTGGCCCGGCGCCGGGGGCGCGGTCTCCTGCCGGTCGGGGCCCCAGGGCGTGCCCCAGGACTGGCCGCCGGGCGGCGCCGAGGCCGGCGTCTGCGGCCCGGGCTGCTGTCCGGCGTGGGGGCCGCCCTGTGCGGTGTGCGATCCGCCCTGCCGGCCCTGCGGCGATCCGTTCTGCGGGCCGGCCTGGTTGCCCAGCATGCCCGGCAGCAACGGTTCGCCGCCGTCGGAGGGCAGCACGATGCCTTCGCGCGCCTGGCGCTGCGAGGGCTCCTCGCTCTGTCCACTCTGCGTCACCGGGACTCCTACTAATGGGGGACCTTGTGAAACCGTCGGCTCACGCTACCGGGTCCCCCGAGCCGGGTGCCACGCAGCTCAGGGCGCAACCTCCTCCCCTGTGACGGCGGTAACAGGGGAGCTCTGCGCCTCGTCGTATATGTCCACCTCCGATCGCACCCGAGCGTCAACCAGCTGTTTCCCGCCCGTTCACGCCGCCGCCTGCAGCTCCATCCGGGCCCCGAACTCCCTTACCACCGGCTCCTCCTGGTAGGGCTCGAGCCGCTGCTGGAAGTCCTCCAGGTATTCGGCGCCCCGGTTGGAGCGCACGCTCTCCAGCAACTCCACGGCTTTCAGACCGGTGTTGCAGGCCTGCTCGATCTCGCGCTGCTGCACCTGCGCTGTGGCCAGCAGCACATAGCCGATGGCCCGCCTGCGCGCCTTCGTCTCCGGCAGCCCGGCCAGCGACTCCTCCGCGCACCGCGCCGCCGCCTCGGCCTGTCCGAGGTCGCGGTGGCAGTGCGCCAACTCGTCGGCCAGATAGGCCTCGTCGAAGTGCGCGATCCACACCGGGTCGTCGCCGGAGGCGGAGTCGGCCGACTCCAGGGCGCTCACCGCCCGCCCGGACGCCGTCTGGGCCGCCCGCGCATCGCCCATCAGGGCGTGCCCGCGCGCCTCCGCCGCGTAGAACATGGCCTCCGCGCGCGGGGTGACGCGCCCGCGCGCCCCCTCCTGCGCCGCCCGTGCCAACTGGGCGATCTCGCGCGGGTTTCCGAGCTGTGCGGCAAGGTGGCTCATGGAGGCGGCCAGCACGTAGCCGCCGTAGCCGCGGTCGCCGGCCGCCTGGGCGAGCCGCAGCGCCTGGATGTAGTACCGCTGGGCCAGGCCGGGTTGGCCGGTGTCGACGGCCATGTACCCGGCGAGTTCGGTGAGTCGGGCGACCGCGGCGAACAGGTCGCGCCCCACCGCCTCCCGGTAGGAGCCCGCCAGCAGACCGGAGACGACGCTGTTGAGGTAGTGCACGACGACCGGGCGCACATGCCCGCTGCCGTACTGGTGGTCGAGGTCCACGAGCGCCTGCGTCATCGCCTGCACGGCGGCCACGTCGGACTGGCCGACCCGCGGCCCCGCCGAGCGCGCCACCTGCGAGTCGGGCGAGGAGATCAGCCAGTCGCGGCTGGGCTCGACGAGCGCGGAGGCGGCGACGGACGAGCCGGACAGGAAGTCCCGCCGGCCGACGTCGCTGCGCCACAGCTCGCAGACCTGCTCGATGGCCCCCAGGACCGTCGGCGAGAACTGCAGGCCGACGCCGGAGGCGAGGTTCTTGCCGTTGGCCATGCCGATCTCGTCGATCGTGACCGTACGGCCCAGCTTGCGGCCCAGCGCCTCGGCGATGATCGCGGGCGCCCGGCCCCGCGGCTGCTGTCCGCGCAGCCAGCGGGCCACGGACGTCTTGTCGTAGCGCAGGTCGAGGCCGTGCTCGGCACCGCACATGTTGACCCGGCGGGCGAGCCCGGCGTTCGAGCACCCCGCCTCCTGGATGAGCGCCTGCAGCCGTTCGTTCGGCTGCCGCGCGACGAGAGGCCTTGCGGCCATTGGCACTACCCCCTGTGGCTGCGGTGCCTGCCCACGCACCGAGTTGGCGTGTCTTCCAAGGCCGAACCCCACGCCGTGGAGGGCGAAAAGATCCGGCCTTGAAGATCAATGCCCCGCCGACATGCGCAAAATGCGCGTCATGCGAGGAATTCCGAGGATTGCCGGGGTAAGGGCCTCTTGAAGGGAAGCCGCCCCCTTTCGTGGCTACCCAGCTCACGCGGTGGTTCCTCCCGCGCGCCCCCACACGTGCATCCATGCGCCCCAGACGAGGGATCGATGCCCCTCCCCCGCGCGCGTTACGCCCGTAACTCCAGGTGGGTGCGGGAGTTGTGTTCATCGTGGAAGAGACGATCGCGGGCACCGAAGCCGCTCAGATCCCGAAGCAGCGCGGCGAATCGCTGCTGGAGACAGCCGTACGCTACGCCGAGGAGCGCCACTGGGACGTCTTTCCCGGCACCTGGCTGGAGGCCGTCGACGGGGTGCAGCACTGTTCCTGCGGTGACGCGGCGTGCGCCGCGCCGGGCGCACATCCCGCGCGGGACGACTGGGCGACGCAGGCCACCGGCAGTGCGACCGTCGCGCGCCGGATGTGGCAGAAGCAGCCGACGGCCTCGATCCTGCTGCCCACGGGGCGTACCTTCGACGCGATCTCGGTCCCGGAGACGGCCGGGTTCCTGGCGCTGGCCCGCATGGAGCGCATGGAGTTGACGCTGGGGCCCGTGACGCTGACGCCGGACCGGCGGATGCACTTCTTCGTGCTGCCGGGCGCGTCGGTGAAGGTGCCTGAGCTGCTGCGCAAGCTCGGCTGGGCTCCCACGTCCCTCGATCTGGCGGTGCTCGGGGAGGGCGCGTACGTGGCCGCCCCTCCCACCCGGTTCGGCTCGCGCGGCGCCGTCCAGTGGGCCTGCCGGCCCACGCCCGCCAACCGCTGGCTCCCGGACGCGGAGGAGCTGACGTCGCCGCTGGCCTACGCATGCGGCCGGGACAGGTGACGTGCGCCCGCCAGGCAGAGCCGCACATCGGGTGCGGCCCGCGCCCCTGAGGCGCGCCACCTGCCCGTAGGGTTCACTCATGACCTCAGCCGCCGTACGCGTTCAAGGCCTCTGGAAACGGTTCGGGCAGCAGATCGCGGTCGCCGGGATCGATCTCGAGCTGCCCGCCGGGAAGTTCATCGGGCTCGTCGGGCCCAACGGGGCCGGGAAGACCACCACCCTCTCCATGGTGACCGGGCTGCTGCGGCCGGACCAGGGCACCGTCGAGGTCGTGGGGCACGACGTGTGGCGGGATCCGGTGGCGGTGAAGGCGCGGATCGGGGTGCTGCCGGAGGGACTGCGGCTGTTCGAGCGGCTGTCGGGACGCGAACTGCTCGTCTACAGCGGCCGGTTGCGCGGGCTGCCCGGCGCCGAGGTCGACAAGCGGGCCACGCAGCTGCTCGACGTGCTGGACCTGGCCGGTGCCCAGCACAAGCTCGTCGTCGACTACTCGACCGGCATGCGCAAGAAGATCGGGCTCGCGGCCGCCCTGCTGCACAATCCCGAAGTGCTCTTCCTGGACGAGCCGTTCGAGGGCGTCGACCCGGTGTCCGCGCAGACCATCCGGGGCGTGCTGGAGCGCTACACCGCGTCGGGCGCCACCGTCGTCTTCTCCTCCCATGTCATGGAGCTCGTCGAGTCCCTGTGCGACTGGGTCGCCGTGATGGCCGCCGGCCGCATCCGCGCCCAGGGCACCCTCGCCGAGGTCCGCGGCGAGGCCCCCTCGCTGCAGAAGGCGTTCCTGGAACTCGTCGGCGCGGGCGGCCGCGACCACGGTTCCGATCTCGACTGGCTGGGCGGCGGCGCGCGATGACGACCGCCGACGTCACCTCCGTCGTCGTACGGCTGAAGCTGTCGCTGCTGCGCAACGGGCTACGGCAGTCGGGCGGCCGGCGGGCCGCCTACGTCGTCTCCGCGGTCCTCGTGCTGCTCTTCGGGGCGCTGCAGCTGCTGGGCCTGGTCGCGCTGCGCGGGCACGCGCACGCCGAGTCCGTGGTCGTCCTGCTGACGGCCGTCCTGGCGCTGGGGTGGGCGGTGATGCCACTGTTCTTCCCGGGCGGGGACGAGACCCTGGACCCGACCCGCCTGGTGATGCTGCCGCTGCGCCCGCGGCCTCTGGTACGGGCCCTGCTGGCGGCCTCCCTCGTCGGCATCGGGCCGCTGTTCACCCTGCTCCTGCTGACCGGCTCGGTGATCACCGTCGCGCACGGCGGAGCGGCGTACGCCGTCGGTGTCGTCGCCGTCGTACTGGCGCTGCTGGTGTGCGTGGCCCTCGCGCGGGCCGTCGCCGCCGCCAACATCCGGCTGCTGACCAGCCGCAAGGGCCGTGATCTGGCGGTGCTCAGCGGGCTCGTCATCGCGATCGGGGCGCAGCTGGTCAACTTCGGCGCGCAGCGGCTGGGGTCGAGCGGGCTCGCGCAGCTCGCGCCGGCGGGCGACGTCGTGAGGTGGGTGCCGCCCGCCTCGGCGATCGGCGCGGTGGACTCGGTGAGCTCCGGCTCCTACGGGACCGCGGCCCTGCAACTGGCGCTCAGCGCGGGCGCGTTGGCCGCCCTCATCGCGGTGTGGTCGCGCCACCTGACCCGGCTGATGACCTCGCCCGACGGCTCGACGCTCCAGGTGTCGGCCGAGCCCGCGGCCCGTGGCCGCTCCGGCTCCGGCCTCTCGCGGCTGCTGCCGGCCGGCCGCACCGGCACGGTCATGGAGCGCAGCCTGCGGTACGTGTGGCGCGACCCCAAGACCAAGGCGGCCTGGGTGACCTCGCTGGCCATCGGCCTGATCGTGCCCGTCTTCAACGCCCTGCAGGGCACCGGCTCCGTCTACTTCGCGTGCTTCGCCGCCGGCATGCTCGGCATCCAGATGTACAACCAGTTCGGGCAGGACACCTCCGCGTTCTGGATCGTCGCGCTGACCATCTCCTCCGCCCGGGACGCCTACGTGGAGCTGCGCGGACGGGCGCTCGCCCTGCTCGTGATCACCCTGCCGTACGCCACCCTCGTCACGGTCGTGACGACCGCGATGCTCGGCGACTGGGCCCGGCTGCCCGAGGTCCTCGGCCTCTCCTTCGCGCTGCTCGGCGCGATGCTGGCCACCGGCGCCTGGACGTCCGCCCGTTTCCCGTACTCGATCCCGCAGGAGGGCTACAAGAACGTGGCCCCCGGCCAGACCGGCCTCGCCTGGATCTCGATCTTCGGCGGCATGGTCTCGGCGGCCCTGCTGACCTCGCCGGTCATCGCCGCCGCGATCTGGGCGAACGTGGCGCAGGGAGGCGACTCCTGGGGCTGGCTGCTGCTGCCGGCCGGGGCCGCCTACGGCGCGGCGATCACCTGGGCGGGCCTGCGCCTGGCCGCCCCGCGCACGGCGGCCCGACTCCCGGAGATCCTGACCGCGGTGAGCAAGGGGTGAGGACTCAGGGGCTGGTGAGGTATCTGGGGCTGGTGAGACCTAGGGGCTGGTGAGTACGGCGTCCAGGAACGGCTCGATCGCCGTTCGCCAGCCCTCCGGCTGGTCGTAGTGCACGAGGTGGCCGGCGTCGGCGACCTCCGCGTACTCCCCGCGGGGCAGCACCCGGACCATCTCCTGGGCCTCGGCCCGGCCCAGCTCCCCGTCGAGCCCCCGGACCACCAGCGCCGGGCACCGCACCTGCGCCAGCTCCTCCCAGTGCGCGTCGAAGACCCAGGTCTCCCGGGACTTCAGCATCTGGTCGGGGTCGAAGACGGGCCGCCAGCCGTCGGCGCCCTCGTGCATGACCTCGGCGTAGAACTCCCCGCGCGCGGGATTGGGCCGCTCGACCCACGGATCGTCCTCGCCGAACCACTTGCGCACGTCGGCCAGGGTGGCGAAGGGGACGGGCCAGGACCGGAACCAGTCGGCCCACTCGCGCTGCGAGGCGGCGCCGAGGGCTGAGGCCCGCATGTCGCAGATGATCACGCCCCGTACCAGGTCGGGGCGTTTGGCGGCGAGCTGCCAGGCGGTCAGCGCGCCCATGGCGTGCCCGATGAGGACGGCCGGGGCGAGACCGAGCTGTTCCAGCGCGGCCTCCGCGTCCTCGACGTATGCCTCACGGGTGAAGGCGGCCTGTGGGGGCTTGTCGCTCTGGCCGTGGCCGCGCTGGTCGAGTGCGACGGCGCGGTGCCGCCCGGAGAGCCATCGGGCGGTGGAGGCCCAGTGCGAGGCGCGGCCCATCAGGCCGTGCAGTAACAGGACCCCGGGCCCGTACTCCTGCTGGACCGGCGGGGCGGCCCGGTCCGGGGGGCCGGGCTGTTCCGGTACGAGCCCGGCGGGGTCCGCCTTGGGAGGGTCCCCGAACTCCCAGGCCGCGAGGCGTACGCCACCCGCCCCGGTCACGTCGATGCGTCGCGCCATCGTTCTGGCACCCCCCTAGCTCCGCTCGGACCGCTCGCTCCCGCTCGAGCCGGCCGGTCCTGTGAACCGTGTCCTGCCGTGCCGTGCAGCTGTCTGTCTGGTGCTTGCCCGGTGCTTCTTCCGGTACTTGTGCCCGTGCTTCGTGCGGTGCTGCTTCCTGAGATGCACTCACTGCTGAAGCGCGGATTCCGCCCGTCCTGTCACCCGCAGACTATCGAATGGGTATTCGAAAATGCCTCGTCTGCCGACAACACCCCTCGTTCGAGTGACCACACTCAAGGAATGATCGCCGCCGCCGAGGGGAGATCTTCTGCGGGAGGCGGACCGCTCGGGGAAACCGGTCCGAGGGGAATGACCCTGAGAGCTCGGGGCTCCGGGTCAGCACAGGGGAGGACAGGCCCCGGCGCCGCACGGCGCCGGGGCCCTCCACGCGACTGCGGCACATCCTCCGCCCCCTCCGGTCATATGCCTCACGGGCAAGCCTCGCACGCGTCCCGTCGGAGCGCTGCGATTCGACGCACTGAATCTCGGATTCCACGGACCGTCAAGACGCCCCAACCGCCTTGCCGGCCCCCGGAGTCGACCCGACCCGCCCCTCAGCGCTTGGCGACGAAGACGTGGGAGGCCACGTCCGCCTCCAGCTCGGCCGCCTCTCCCCCGCTGCCGACCAGCACACCGCCCGCCGACTCCGTCACACTCACCACCGAACCGGGCTGCACCCCCGCCCGCCGCAGCGTGTACATCAGCTGCGCGTCCGTCTGGATCGGCTCGCCGATACGGCGCACCACCACCGTCTTGCCGTCCGCGCCCGGGTCCAGGTCCGCCAGCGACACCATGCCCTCGTCCAGGAACGGGTCGGCGCCGTCCTTCTCCCCGAGCTCCTCCAGCCCCGGGATCGGGTTGCCGTACGGCGACTCGGTCGGGTGCCGCAGCAGCTCCAGCACACGCCGCTCCACGGCCTCGCTCATCACGTGCTCCCAGCGGCACGCCTCCGCGTGCACCTGCTCCCACTCCAGGCCGATCACATCGACGAGCAGACACTCGGCGAGACGGTGCTTGCGCATCACGCGCGTGGCGAGCCGACGGCCCTCGTCCGTCAGCTCCAGATGCCGGTCGGCGGCCACGGCGACGAGACCGTCCCGCTCCATCCGCGCCACCGTCTGACTCACGGTCGGCCCGCTCTGGTCGAGCCGCTCGGCGATCCGGGCACGCATGGGGACCACACCTTCCTCCTCCAGCTCGAGGATGGTGCGGAGATACATCTCCGTGGTGTCGATCAGTCCGGACATACGTGCCCCTCGATGAGATCTGCCGGAAGCACGAACGGCTACCCGGCGCGTGCGCTGGCCCTGGACTCAATTCTGACGCATAGCACTGACAACCGTGCCGCACCGTTGCGACCACGGGGTTACGGACGCGTACAGCCCGGTGGCCGGGTCCGGCCGCCCGGGCCCCGGGACGGTCCGACGGCCGTATTGACACGGCACTGGTCCAGACCGCACCGTGATCCGCGACACGGACTCCGCACGGTGCGCCCCGAAAGGACCCGCATGAGCGACGGCAGCCTGGCCGACCAGTTCCTCGACGCCGCGATCGACCTCCTCCGGCGCGTACGTGACGAGCAGACGGAGTCCATCACGGCGGCCGGCACCCTGCTCGCCGACACCGTCGCCGACGGCGGCCGCCTCTTCGCCTTCGGCGCGGGCCACTCCTCCCTGCCCGCCCAGGACGTCGTCTACCGCGCCGGCGGCCTCGCCCTGATGAACCTCCTCGTCGTGCCCGGCGTCGTGGGCGTCGACGTCATGCCGGCCACGCTCGGCTCGGCCCTGGAGCGCGTCGACGGACTCGCGAGCGCGGTCCTGGACACCTCCCCGCTGCGCGCGGGCGACGCCTTGGTCATCATCTCGCTCTCCGGCCGCAACGCCCTGCCCGTCGAGATGGCCATGAACGCCCGCGCCCTCGGCGTGAAGGTCATCGGCGTCACGTCGGTGGCATACGCGACGGAGACCCGCTCCCGGCACACCTCCGGCACCTATCTGAAGGACCACTGCGACATCGTCCTCGACTCCAAGATCGCCATCGGCGACGCGACCCTCGCCCTGGACACCGTCCCCGCCCCCTTCGCCCCCGCCTCGACCGTCGTCACGAGCGCGATCATGCAGGCGGTGATGGCCACGGCGGCCGGCTCCCTGGCGGACCGCGGCATCGAGCCGCCGCTGCTCAGGTCGGGGAACGTGGACGGCGGGCACGAGTGGAACGGACGGGTGATGAAGGAGTACGGGGACCGGATCTTCTACCGGCAGTAGGACCTCGCCGGGCAGCCCCCGGACGCGGACACGGCCCGCCCGCCTACTCCCGTCCCACGACCCCCGCCAGATCAAGCGCCGTCGCGATCCGCACCGCCACGTCCTCCGCGTACACCGCGTCGCTCCGCTCGAACGAACTCCGGCCGGCCCCCCGCAGAAACGTCACGACCCCCAGCGTCCGGCCCCGGCTCCGCAACACCGCGCACAACGCGTGCACCGCGTCCGCCGGCCACTGCCGGCCCACGGCCCAGTCCCGCGCCTGCTCCGCCGACACCGACCCGACACTGGCCCGCACCGACCCCGCCCGCTCCACGCACTGCAACGCCGGGTGCCCCTGCCCGTACCGCACCGGCAGCCCCGCCGCGCCCGTCAGCAGACTCGGCCCCGGCGCCCCGGAGGGCGTCGCCGCGACCCGCACCAGCCGCACCGGTCCCTCCGCCTCCGCGTCGGCCACCGGGCCCCCCGCCACCCGGTCGATCAGCGCGTGATCGGCGAACCCGGCCAGCGCGAAGTCCAGATGGATCGTCGCCGCCTCCCGCGGGTCCTCGCACTCAGCCGCCGCCCGGGCCGCCCGGTGCAGCTGGTTCGCCCGGAACCGCAGCAGCGACGCCTCCTGCTCACCCTGCTTGCCCTCGGTGACGTCCACGAACAGCCAGCCCACCCCGAGCGGCACCGGCTCCTCGGCCAGCGGCGAGGCCAGCCGCACGAACCCGCACCGCCAGCAGCGCCGCTGCTCGCCCTCCGGCGTGCGCACGCTCACCCAGATCTCGGCCGGTGCGGGCGGCGCGCCCTCCGCCAGCACATGCGTGAGCGCGCTCTCCAGCTCCTCCACGCCCTGCGCGAGCAGCTCGCCCAGCGGCCGTCCCAGCGCGGACGTACGGCCGATGCCCAGCGACCGCGCGGCATGCGCGTTCACCACGGCCGGCCGCAGATCGGCGTCGACCAGCACGACACCCCAGCTCGCGTCCTCGAACAGCGCCTCGCTCAGCGCGATCGACCGCTCCAGGTCGATCTGCGTGTGCACCTCGCTGAAGGCGCAGTACACCCCGGCGGGCTTGCCGTCCGGCCCCCGCACGGCCGCCGACTGCGTCCGTACGAGCACCCGGCCGCCGTCCTTGGTCAGCAGCGCGAACTCGTGCACCTGCCGTCCGGGGGCCTCCATGGCGGACATCAGCCGCCCCTCGACCTCCTCGGCGTCCGCCTCCCGCACGGCCCACCCGGCGAACCCGTGCCGTCCCACGGCCTCCGCCGCGGTCCAGCCCAGGATCCGCTCGGCCTCGCGGTTCCAGTGCGTGACGACACCGCCCGCGTCGAAGGCGCACAGGGCCGCGTCCATCCCGTCGAGCAGCGCCGCGAGCAGATCCGAGCCGTCGGGACCCACGGGACCCTCCCGCTCGGGCTCATCGGGCCCCAGCTCGTCGGTGGTCCCACTACGCCGGGAAGCACTCACCTGGACCCCCTGCCAAGCTGCGTCCGCACGTACGGCACGCCGGTTCGCTCACTCGCAATCATCTAACTGGAACGTGACGCAGCACACACCGAGTTCCCACAAGATTGAAGGAATCGTTGCAAGCCGCCTCCGTCTCCAGGATCAGCCCACCGACGGCAGAAGATCAATCCGTTCCGAGCCGCAGATCCACCCACAGATCGCTCTCGCCGTCGAGCACGTACCGCTCGGTCTCCACGAAGCCGCGCTTCACGGCGAACCGCAGGCCGTCCTCGTTGGCCGCCAGCACACACGTCTCGACGGCCCTCGCGCCCAGCACGCGCGCGTGGGCGAGACCCCGCTCGTACAGGGCCGTGCCGAACCCCCGCCCCCGGTACTCCGGCAGCACGCGGGCGATCACCGTCGCCACCGCTTCCTCGCCCTGCGGCGGACGCACAGTGGAGCACCCGACGAGCACGTCCCCCAGGTAGGCGTTCTCCATCCGGTACCGCCCCAGCCGCTTGCGCGCGTCGTCGAGCGACATCGCGGCGGGCGGCACGATCTCGTTGTGCACGTGCCGCCACTCCTCGAGCATCTCCACCCCGTGCACGGCCTCGATCCGCAGCTCGCGCCGCCGGGCGTACACCTCGATCTCGATCCTCATCCGGGGATCGGCCAGCCCGCACACCATCATCGTCGCGGCCGGCCGCACCTCTCCGAACGCCCGCCGCAGCACCGGCCAGCAGGGTTCGAAGTCCTCCCGCTCGGGCAGCAGGTACCGGACCCGTACGACGTCCTCGAACCCGCACCCGGCCTGCGCGAGCGCGTCCCCGATGTTCCGCAGACACTGCTCGGCCTGCTCGACGACGTCCTCGGAGATCGTCATGGCCGCGTAGTCGAACCCCGTGGTCCCGGACACATGCACCCACTCCCCGTCGACCACGGCCCGGGCATACCCGATCCGCTCCTCGAAGGCGGAGCCGCTGAGAATGGCACGTCGGTTCGTCATGCGGGGAAACGTAGGTGAGCAGTGGAGATACGTCCATCGCATACGGATCACGCTGTAGCACGAAGATCGGTGATGCGTTCGAAGATTGGCCGCCCGTCGCACGAATGAGCGCTGTCCCACGTTTTTCTCCCCCACTTTCCTCCAGTGATCACTAACTTCACTTGCACACGAGAAAGGAGGTCACTCGCTCCCCGGCGACAGCCGTCGAGTGACCAGCCCGAGTCATCACGATCGGACGATCAGGGAGGTGTACCCGATGACTACGTTTCCTGTGGGCGAGCAGACCCACCAGGCTGTGCTTCCTCAGCAGCCTGCTCTGGAATCCGTGAGAGCAGACACCCCCGGGAGCAGGGACGAAACGGCTCACGGACACCCCGCCACTAGGCGGGGCACCGGCAGGGAACATGGGCGAGGGGAGACCGACGGGCGCCGCACCAGAGCCCGTCGGCGTCACGCCGAGCCCGCTGCCGCGGCGGCGGAGAAGGCAGAGAGCGGGAACGGTGACGTTCCCACCCGCGACCAGCCATACACGGTCGGTGTGGGCGCGAGCCGGGTGTTCGTCCTCTCCAAGGACGGTCGGCCCCTCATGCCCTGCCACCCCGCCCGTGCCCGCGAACTCCTGCGCAGAGGAAGGGCGGTGGTCGCCCGCCAGGTTCCGTTCACTGTTCGGCTGAAAGACCGCACGCTCGCCGACTCGGAAGTCGAAGGCGTCCACTTGCGTATCGACCCCGGTTCGAAGGGCACAGGTCTGGTGCTCACGGACGAGAAGAGGGAACCCAGGGCAGGCAGTGCCACCGGGACCGTCCGACGTGGTCTGATATCCGTCGAACTCCGGCATCGCGGCGATCGGATTCACGTCTGCATGCAGCAGCGCGTGGGTTACCGGCACAGACGGCGCTCGGCCAACTGCCGTCATCGAGCTCCCCGTTCGAACAACCGTGGCCGTCGGGCCGGATGGCTGCCCCCCTCGCTGCGACACCGGGTGGACACCACCTTGTCCCAGGCGACTCGTATGTGCCGCTACGCGCCCGTCGCCGAGATCCATCTGGAGAGCGGCCCGTTCGATACGCATGCCATGAGTGCCGGCAGGCGGCTGTACGGCAGTCAATACGCTCAAGGCCCCCTCGCCGGGACCACGGTCCGCTCCTACCTTCGTGCCGAGTGGAACGGCTCCTGCGCCTACTGTGGCGCGACGGACGTGCCTCTGAACATCGAGCACCTGCGGCCTCGCAGCCGAGGCGGTTCGAGCCGCATCGCCAACCTCGTCCTTGCTTGTGTGTCCTGCAACAAGGCCAAGGGCAGCAGGCCCGTCGAGGCATTCCTCGCCGACGATCCCGGCCGCCTGGAGCAGATCCTCGAGCAGACCCGGGCATCACTCCGCGACGCTGCCGCCATGAACGGAACCCAGCACGCCCTCACGGCGGAACTTCAGATGCTCGGGAGACCCCTGTACACCTGGCCGGGCAGCCTGACGAAGGCGAACCGGGACGTCACGGGCCTCCGCAAGACGCACACCCTGGATGCACTGTGCGTCGGCCGTCTCGGTCATGGGAGCGGGGACGCGATCGTACGTGTTCCCGAGCTCGTCCTCGTCGCCAAAGCCACCGGCCGCGGCTCCTACGCCCGTACCACTCCGGACCGCTTCGGTTTCCCCCGCCTGCGACGGGCTCGTGCCAAGCACCACTTCGGATACGTCACAGGGGACCTGGTGCGGGCCATCGTGCCAACGGGCAAGTGGAAGGGCACGTGGAGCGGCCGCATCTCCGTCCGAGCCCGGGGCCAGCACAGTCTCGCCACGCCCGGAGGACGCATCAACGTCTGTCACAGGAACCTGCAGCTCCTCCAGCGGGGCGACGGATACGAATACCGCACCTGCCCGGAGGCGGTGCCATGAAGTTCATGGAAAAACCGGTTGATCGGTGGCCGAGCGGTTCTTAGGGTGAGGCTCATCGCTGAAAGGAGGTGATCCGGTACATGTATGAATCCCGGACGTGCGAGGTGGCTGCGGGCTAGCGGCCCGACACCACATCGAGTGCGGTGCCGGACCAGCGCGTGAGAGAAGCGCGCAGCCGGCCCAATCCCAAGCAGTCACCCGACCCGCGAGCTCGCCGGTACGTCCGGCCGGCTCCTCCGCCGAGGCGGAGGAACCAGAGCTCGCGGGTCGTCTGCGTTCGTCGGGTTCAGCCGGCGGAGATGCCGTCGTATCCCTGGACCTCGCGCGGCGAGCGGGCGCCCGGCCCCACGTAGCGGGCGGAGGGCCGGACCAGGCGTCCGGTGCGCTTCTGCTCCAGGATGTGCGCCGACCAGCCCGCCGTACGGGCGCAGGTGAACATCGACGTGAACATGTGCGCCGGAACCTCCGCGAAGTCCAGCACGATCGCCGCCCAGAACTCGACGTTCGTCGCCAGGACCCGGTCGGGGCGGCGGGCGTGCAGTTCGGCCAGGGCGGCCTTCTCCAGCGCCTCGGCCACCTCGAAGCGGGGGGCGCCGAGTTCGCGGGCGGTGCGGCGCAGGACGCGCGCGCGGGGGTCCTCGGCGCGGTAGACGCGGTGGCCGAAGCCCATCAGGCGCTCGCCCTTGTCGAGGGCCTGCTTGACGTACGCCTCGGCGTCGCCGGTCCGCTCGATCTCCTCGATCATGCCGAGGACGCGGGAGGGGGCGCCGCCGTGCAGCGGGCCGGACATGGCGCCCACGGCGCCGGAGAGGGCGGCGGCCACGTCGGCGCCCGTGGAGGCGATGACCCGCGCGGTGAAGGTCGAGGCGTTCATGCCGTGCTCGGCGGCGGAGGTCCAGTAGGCGTCGACGGCGGCGACGTGCTTGGGGTCCGGCTCGCCCCGCCAGCGGATCATGAACCGCTCGACGACGGAGTGGGCCTTGTCGATCTCGCTCTGGGGGACCATGGGGCGGCCCTGGCCGCGGGCGGACTGGGCGACGTAGGACAGGGCCATGACGGCGGCCCGGGCCAGGTCCTGGCGGGCCTGTTCGGCATCGATGTCGAGCAGCGGTTTCAGGCCCCACACCGGTGCCAGCATGGCGAGCGCCGACTGGACGTCCACCCGGATGTCGCCGGAGTGCACGGGGATGGGGAAGGGCTCGGCGGGCGGCAGGCCGGGGTTGAAGGCCCCGTCGACCAGCAGCCCCCAGACGTTGCCGAAGGAGACGTGACCGACCAGGTCCTCGATGTCGACGCCCCGGTAGCGGAGGGCGCCGCCCTCCTTGTCCGGTTCGGCGATCTCCGTCTCGAACGCGACGACTCCCTCGAGTCCGGGTACGAAGTCGGACATCAGGCGGCTCCTCGTGGTGGGTACGGGCAGAAGTGACGGGCGGCTCGGCCACTGGATCCCCGGTCGGTCGTGCGACTCGCGGTCCTGGTAGCCACCCTGGTGATGCCCCGTGCGGCTGGTCGCTCAACCGGAACGACACCAGCACGATATCCCCCAGTGCCATATTTGGGGAGTCTTCATGGCACTCAGTGCCATGTGCCGGCTCTTCGATGCCGGACGCCGTGCCGGACGGTACACGTGCGTACGGCAAGATGACCGCGTGACCGATCGACACGCCGTCCCCCTCGATCCCGCCGCCATGCGCAAGCAGTACCGGGCCGAAGGGCTCGCCGAGTCCGATCTGGCGGCCACTCCGGTGGCACAGTTCGCGCACTGGTTCGCGCAGGCCGCGACGGAGGCCCATCTCTTCGAGCCGAACGCGATGGTCGTCTCCACGGCGGACGCGCAGGGCCGGCCGAGCTCTCGTACGGTGCTGCTGAAGGGCTTCGACGAGCAGGGGTTCGTGTTCTACACCAACTACGGCTCCCGCAAGGCCCGCGATCTCGCGGAGAATCCGAACGTCTCGCTGCTGTTCCCCTGGCACCCCATGGCCCGCCAGGTGATCGTCGGCGGCGTCGCCCGCCGCACCGGCCGTGACGAGACGGCCGCGTACTTCCGCACCCGTCCGCACGGCTCGCAGCTCGGCGCCTGGGCCAGCGCCCAGTCCAGTGTCGTCGCCTCCCGGACCGAACTCGACGCCTCCTACGCGGAGCTGGAGGCCCGCTATCCGGAGGGCGAGCAGGTGCCGGTGCCGCCGCACTGGGGCGGCTTCCGGGTGGCGCCGCGGACGGTGGAGTTCTGGCAGGGCCGGGAGAACCGGCTGCACGACCGGCTCAGGTACGTGGCGGAGGCGGACGGGAGCTGGCGGGTGGAGCGGCTCAGTCCGTGAGGATCCGGTCGAGGATCTGCGACCACTGGGCGATCACCCGGTCGCGGCGCCCGGCGTCGTCGGTGAGCAGGTTCGCCAGGCCGAGGCCCCGGGCCATGTCCAGCAGACCCTGCACGGTCTCGCGTACGCCGGGGCGGGTCTCGTCGGCGCCCAGCAGTTCCACCGCGATCCGGTGGGTCTCGCGGCCGACCCGCGCCTCCAGTTCGGTGACCCGGGGGCGCAGCGGCTCCTCGTTGGACGCGGCCACCCACAGGTGCAGGGCGGCGCGGAACAGGGGCCCGGTGTAGAGGTCGACGAGGGCCGTGACGACGGCCTGCCGGTCGTCCCCCGCGCCGTCGGGGAACAGGGCGCGGATGGCCGTGGACCGCTCCTCCGCCACGTACTCCACGGCCGCCGTGAACAGGTCCTCCCGGGTCGGGAAGTGGTGCTGGGCGGCGCCGCGGGAGACGCCGGCGCGTTCGGCGACGACGGAGACCGTGGAGCCGGCCCAGCCGTGTTCGGCGAGGCAGGCGACGGCGGCCTCCAGCAGGCGCTGCCGGGTGGCCCGGCTGCGGTCCTGCTTGGGGGCGCGCTCGCCGCGGTCGGCTGTGGTCACAGCACCCATGTGGGATCCCGTCGTTCCAGGAAGGCCGTCATTCCCTCGCGGGCCTGCGGGGAGGCGAACAGCCTGGCCGAGAGCGCGGTCAGGTCGGCCGCGTCCCGGTCGAAGGCTTCCAGCACCTTAGCCGTGAGCAGGGCCTTCGTCTCGGCCAGGCCCTGGGGTGCGGCTCGGCGCAGGCCGTCGAGGACGGGTGCCAGTACGGCGTCGACGTCGTCCCCGGCCGCCGTGAGCAGACCGATGCGGGCGGCCTCGGCGGCGTCGAGGCGTTCTCCGGTGAGGTAGTAGCGGGCGAGGGCGCGGGGGTCGGTGCGGGGCAGCAGCGGCAGTGAGATGACCGCGGGGGCCACGCCGATGCGTACCTCGGTGAAGGCGAAGGTGGCGTCGGAGGAGGCCAGTGCCATGTCACATGCCGCCAGCAGGCCCAGGCCACCGGCGCGGACGTGTCCCGTGACCCGGGCCACGACGGGTTTGGGCAGTTCCACGATCTGCCGCAGCAGTCCGACCAGCGCGTCGGGGGGCGGCGGGTCGCGCAGGTCGGCGCCGGCGCAGAAGGTGTTGCCGGTGTGGGTGAGGACGACCGCGCGTACGTCGGTGTCCTTGGCGCAGTCCGTGAGCGCGTCGGCGAGTTCGCCGACGCGGGCGGCGGAGAGCGCGTTGCGGGTGGCCGGGGAGTCGAGGCTGAGGGTCTCGACGCCCCGGGCGCGGGTGCGTCCGACCAGGGTCATGTGCGCTCCTTCGGTGCCCGCAGTTCGCGGCGCAGGATCTTGCCGGAGGCGGCCCGGGGGACGTCGTCGATGAAGGTGACCTGGCGGACGCGTTTGTAGGGGGCGACGCGTTCGGCGACGTACATCATGACCTCGCCCTCGGAGAGGTCCGGGGCGGTGGGCTGGCGGACGACGTAGGCGTGCGGGACCTCGTTGTGCTCGTCGTTGTAGACGCCGATGACGGCCGCGTCGGCGATGCCTGGGTGGGTGAGGAGCAGCGCCTCGAGTTCGGCGGGGGCCACCTGGAAGCCCTTGTACTTGATGAGTTCCTTGACGCGGTCGACGACGAACAGCCAGCCGTCGGCGTCCACGTGGCCGACGTCGCCGGTGTGCAGCCAGCCGTCGGTGTCGATCATGGCGGCGGTGGCGTCCGGGCGGCCGAGGTAGCCCTTCATGACCTGGGGGCCGCGGATGAGGATCTCGCCGGACTCGCCGACGCCGAGGTCCTTGTCGGGGTCGTCGAGGGAGACGATGCGCATCTCGGTGCCGGCGATGAGCTTGCCGACGGTGCCGGCAGGGGCGTCGCGCATGGCGTCGAGCGGTACGACGTGGGTGCCGGGGGACAGTTCCGTCATGCCGTAGGCCTGGCCGACGGGCGGCAGGCCCAGGCGCCGGGAGCAGGCTTCGGCGAGGCTCGCGTCGAGCGGGGCCGCCGCGCTGGTGATGTGTGTCAGGGACGACAGGTCGTACTGCTCGACCAGGGGGTGCTTGGCGAGGGCCAGGACGATGGGCGGGGCGACGTACAGGCCGGTGATGCGGTGGTTCTGGATGGCGGCGAGGAAGGTGTCGAGTTCGAAGCGGGGCAGGACGACGACGGTGGCGCCGAGCCTGAGGGGGGCGTTCATCAGGGCCGTCAGGCCGTAGATGTGGAAGAAGGGCAGGACGGCGAGGATGCGGTCGCCGGGGCCGGCCGGCATGGCGGACTCGAGCTGGGCGAGGTTGGTGGCGATCTGGCGGTGGGTGAGCATCACGCCTTTGGGGATGCCGGTGGTGCCCGAGGAGTAGGGCAGGGCCGCGATGTCCTCGGCCGGGTCGATGTCGACGACCGGTTCGGGTGCGGCGGAGGCCAGCATGTCGATGAGGGAGCGGTGTCCGGGGGCGCTGTCGCAGACGAGGATCTCCTCGACGCCGCCGGCGAGTTCGGCGGCCCGGCGGGCGGTCTCCAGCAGCGGGGAGACGGTCACGATCCAGCGGGCGGCGGAGTCCTTGAGCTGCTTGGCGAACTCCTCGGCGGTGGCGAGGGGGTGCACGGTGGTGACGGCGGCGCCCGCGCGCGTGGCGGCGTAGAAGGCGGTCGGGAAGGCGATGGTGTTGGGGCTGTGCAGCGCCAGTACGTCGCCCTTGCGCACGCCGATCTCGGTGAGGCCGGCCGCGACGCGCCGGTGGAAGCGGTCGAGCTGTTCGTAGGTGAGGGTGGTGCCGTCGGTGCCGTCGATGAGGGCGGGCGCGTCTCCGTACTCGGCGGCCCGGCCCAGGACCGCGTCGTGGGTGGGGAGTTCGACTGCGGCTACATCTGCGTACTCGCTCCGGAACACGGTTCCTCCTAGTACGACTTGGGCAGGCCCAGGGTCTGGTGGGAGACGTAGTTGAGAATCATCTCCCTGCTCACCGGAGCAATACGAGCCACGCGCGCCGCCGTTATCAACCGGGCGAGCCCGAATTCGCGGGTGAGGCCGTTGCCGCCGAGGGTGTGCACGGCCTGGTCGACGGCCTTCACGCAGGCCTCGCCGGCCGCGTACTTGGCCATGTTCGCCGCCTCGCCCGCGCCGACGTCGTCGCCGGAGTCGTACAGGGCGGCGGCCTTCTGCATCATCAGGCGGACGAGTTCGAGCTCGATGTGGGCCTGGGCGAGGGGGTGTGCGATGGCCTGGTGGGCGCCGATCGGGGTCTTCCACACGGTGCGTTCGCGGGCGTAGGTGACGGCCTGGGCGAGGGCGTAGCGGCCCATGCCGATCGCGAAGGCGGCCGTCATGATGCGTTCGGGGTTGAGGCCGGCGAAGAGCTGGAGGAGTCCGGCGTCCTCGTCGCCGACGAGCGCGTCCGCGGGGAGGCGTACGTCGTCGAGGGTGAGCTCGAACTGCCACTCCGCGGCGCTCAGTTCCATGTCGATGCGACGGCGCTGGAAGCCCTCGGTGTCGCGCGGGACGATGAACAGGCAGGGCTTGAGGGTGCCGGTGCGGGCGTCCTCGGTGCGGCCGACGATGAGGGTGGCGTCGGCGATGTCGACGCCGGAGATGAAGACCTTGCGGCCGGTGAGGAGCCAGTCGGTGCCGTCGCGGCGGGCGGTGGTGGTGATGCGGTGACTGTTGGAGCCGGCGTCGGGTTCGGTGATGCCGAAGGCCATGGTGCGGGTGCCGTCCGCCAGGCCGGGGAGCCACTCGCGTTTCTGGGCGTCCGTGCCGAAGCGGGCGATGACGGTGCCGCAGATGGCCGGGGAGACGACCATCATGAGCAGCGGGCAGCCGGCGGCGCCCAACTCCTCCAGGACGATGGAGAGTTCGGAGATGCCGCCGCCTCCTCCGCCGTGCTCCTCCGGGAGGTTGACGCCGAGGTAGCCGAGTTTGGCCGCCTCGGCCCAGAGGGCTTCGCGGTCGTAGTCGCGGCCGTGGCGTTTGCCGAGGGCGGCGACGGCGGAGCGGAGGGCTTTGTGTTCTTCGGATTCGAGGAGGGTCATCTGGACTCCTTCGGGGTGCGGATTGTGTGTGGCTGGTCGCGCTCACGCGGCGGTAGCCGCATGTCCGATACGGCCCCGCGCCCCTACAGAGGCGCCTGCACCACCGCCAGCAGAGCGCCGGGCTCGACCTGTTGCCCCGGCGCCACGCGCAGCTCGCTCAGCGTTCCCGTGACCGGCGCGGCGATCTTGTGCTGCATCTTCATCGCCTCCAGCCAGAGCAGCGGCTCCCCGGCCCGTACGACCGCTCCCACGGCCAGCCCGTCCGCCACCCTGACGACGGTTCCCGGCATGGGGGCCAGCAGGGACCCCGGCGCGTGCTGGGCGGTGGGGTCGGGGAAGCGGGGCAGGGCGCGCAGGGCGGACGCGCCCACGTACACCTCGTCGCCGTACCACGCCACCTCGAACTTCCGCTGCACTCCGTCCACTTCGAGTACGACGAGATCGGGGGCGGCGTGCACGACCCGGACGCCGTCGGCTTCCAGGCCCTCGCGGGTGTGCCGGTAGCGGACCTCGTGCTCCTCGCCGGCCATCGTGTACCGCTTCACCTGTGGCTGGGAGGGGACGTTGCGCCAGCCGCCGAAGCGGGATGCTCCACGGGCCTGGGAGAGGGCGGCGGCCAGCGGGGCGTGGGGGTCGGGCGCGGGGGTGGTCAGTTCGGGCAGGTGGCGGTCGTAGAAGCCCGTGTTCATCCGGCCGCCGGTGAACTCCTCGTGGCGCAGGGAGCGGACGAGGAGGTCGCGGTTGGTGGCCGGGCCGTGGACGGCCGCGCGTTCCAGGGCGCCCGCCAGTGCGCGCACCGCCTGCGCGCGCGTGGGGGCGTGGGCCATCACCTTCGCGAGCATGGGGTCGTAGTGGACGCCGATGGTGTCGCCGTCGTCGTAGCCGGTGTCCAGGCGGACGTCGCCGGGGACGGTGAGGCGGTGCAGGGTGCCGGTCTGCGGCGCCCAGTCCGCCGCGGGGTCCTCGGCGTAGAGGCGGGCCTCGACGGCGTGGCCGCGCGGGCGCGGCGGGTCGCTCGCGAGGGCGTGGCCTTCGGCGACGCGGATCTGCTCGGCCACCAGGTCGATGCCGAACACGGCCTCGGTCACCGGGTGTTCGACCTGGAGGCGGGTGTTCATCTCCAGGAAGTGCGCCCGGTCGCCGGCGACCAGGAACTCGACCGTGCCGGCGCCCACATAGTCAACGGCGCGTGCGGCGCGCACCGCCAGCGCGCGCAGTTCCTCCGTGAGCGCCTCGGTGAGGCCCGGCGCCGGCGCCTCCTCGATCACCTTCTGGTGGCGGCGCTGCAGGGAGCAGTCGCGGGTGCCCAGCGTCCACACCGTGCCGTGGGTGTCGGCGAGCACCTGGACCTCGACGTGGCGTCCGCCTTCCAGGTACGGCTCGACGAACACCTCTCCGTCGCCGAAGGCGCTCGCGGCCTCGGCGCGCGCGGCCTGCAGGGCGGCGTCCAGCTCCGCCAGGCGGCGCACGATCCGCATTCCGCGCCCCCCGCCGCCCGCGGCCGCCTTCACCAGCACCGGCAGGTCGGCCTCGGTCACGTTCTCCGTGGCCAGGGGGGCGATGCCCATGAGGTCCTTGGCGCGGGTCTTGGACGCCATCGCCTCGATGGCCTCCGGCGGCGGCCCGATCCAGAGCAGTCCCGCGTCGAGGACCGCGCGGGCGAAGTCGGCGTTCTCGGAGAGGAAGCCGTAGCCGGGGTGCACGGCGTCCGCGCCGGCGGCGACGGCGGCCTTCACGATCAGGTCGCCGCGCAGGTAGGTGTCCGCGGGCGCCGCGCCCGGCAGCCGTACCGCCGTGTCGGCCACGCGCGTGTGGAGCGCGCCGTCGTCGGCGTCCGAGTGCACGGCGACCGTCCGGATGCCCAGCTCATGGCAGGTGCGGAAGACGCGGCAGGCGATCTCGCCCCGGTTGGCGACGAGCAGAGTCGAAATCACGTGATCCCTCACATCCGGAAGACGCCGAAGCCGCCGCGCGCGCCCTCGTACGGTGCCGTGTGGACGGCCGACAGGCACAGGCCGAGGACGGTGCGGGTGTCGCGCGGGTCGATGACGCCGTCGTCGTAGAGCCGCCCGGACAGGAACATGGGCAGCGACTCGGACTCGATCTGCTGCTCGACCATGGCGCGCAGGGCGGCGTCCGCGTCGTCGTCGTAGGGCTGCCCCTTCGCGGCCGCCGACTGGCGGGCGACGATCGACAGCACGCCGGCCAGCTGCTGCGGGCCCATCACGGCGGACTTGGCGCTGGGCCAGGCGAACAGGAAGCGGGGGTCGTAGGCGCGCCCGCACATGCCGTAGTGCCCGGCGCCGTAGGAGGCGCCCATGAGGACCGACAGGTGCGGCACCTTCGAGTTGGAGACCGCGTTGATCATCATCGCGCCGTGCTTGATGATCCCGCCCTGCTCGTACTCCTTGCCGACCATGTAGCCGGTGGTGTTGTGCAGGAAGAGCAGGGGGATGTCGCGCTGGTTGGCGAGCTGGATGAACTGGGCGGCCTTCTGCGACTCCTCGCTGAACAGCACTCCCTGGGTGTTGGCGAGGATGCCGACGGGATAGCCGTGCAGGGTGGCCCAGCCGGTGGCCAGGCTGGTGCCGTACAGCGGTTTGAACTCGTCGAAGTCGGAGGCGTCGACGATGCGGGCGATCACCTCGCGCGGGTCGAAGGGGATCTTGAGGTCGCCGGGGACGATGCCGAGCAGTTCGTCGGCGGAGTACTTCGGGGGCTCGGCCGGTCCCGGATCGCCGTACGCCTTGCGGTGGTTGAGGCGTGCCACCACGCGCCGCGCCTGGCGCAGGGCGTCCTGTTCGTCGACGGCGAAGTAGTCCGCGAGCCCCGACACGCGTGCGTGCATGTCGGCGCCGCCCAGCGACTCGTCGTCGCTCTCCTCGCCGGTCGCCATCTTCACCAGGGGCGGTCCGCCGAGGAAGACCTTGGCGCGCTCCTTGACCATGATCACGTGGTCGGACATGCCGGGGATGTACGCGCCGCCCGCGGTGGAGTTGCCGAAGACGACGGCGACGGTGGGGATGCCGGCGGCCGACAGCCGGGTCAGGTCGCGGAAGATCGCGCCGCCCGGGATGAAGATCTCCTTCTGGGAGGGCAGGTCGGCGCCTCCCGACTCCACCAGGCTGATGCAGGGCAGCCGGTTGGCGAGCGCGATGTCGTTGGCGCGCAGCGCCTTCTTCAGCGACCAGGGGTTGCTGGCGCCGCCGCGCACGGTCGGGTCGTTGGCGGTGATCAGGCACTCGACGCCCTCGACGACGCCGATCCCGGTGACGAGCGAGGCGCCCACCGCGTACTCGCTCCCCCAGGCGGCGAGCGGCGACAGCTCCAGGAACGGCGTGTCGGGGTCGAGGAGCAGCTCGATGCGCTCGCGGGCGAGCAGCTTGCCGCGCCCCCGGTGCCGGGCGACGTACTTCTCGCCGCCGCCCGCCAGGGCCTTGGCGTGCTCGGCGTCGAGGTCGGCGAGCTTGGCGAGCATGGCCTCGCGGTTCGCCCGGTAGTCGGGACCGGCCGTGTCCAAGCCGGAGTTGATCACCGTCACAGCAGGTCCTCCGGGATGTCCAGGTGGCGGGAGCGCAGCCATTCGCCGAGGGCCTTGGCCTGCGGATCGAAGCGGTGCCGGGCAGCGACGCCCGCGCCGAGGATGCCCTCGACGACGAAGTTCAGGGCGCGCAAATTCGGCAGGACGTGCCGGGTGACGGGCAGGCCCCGGCTCTCCGGGATCAGCTCCCGGAAGCGTTCCGCCGTCAGCTCGTGGGCGAGCCAGCGCCAGGCCGCGTCCGTCCGCGCCCACACCCCCACGTTGGCGTTGCCGCCCTTGTCCCCGCTGCGGGCGCCGGCGACGAGCCCGAGCGGAGCGCGGCGGAGGGGCCCGGCGGGAAGCGGCTCCGGCGTCTCGGGCTCGGGCGGGTCCTCGAGTACGAGGGTGTCGGGGGCCGGTGTCACGGCCACCCGGCGCCCGTCGTGCAGGACGGCCACGTGGTCGACGGTGTCCCGGGGGACGTACACGTCCTCGAAGACCCCGAAGGGCGTGCCCTTTCCGGGCGGGGCGAGCACATGGAAGCCGGGGTAGCTGGCCAGCGCCAGCTCCACGGCCGCCCCGGTCAGCGCCCGGCCGACCAGGTGCTCGTCCGGGTCGCGCACGACGAGTCGCAGCAGGGCGCTCGCCGTCTCCTCGGTGTCCGCGTCGGGCCGGTCGGTGCGGGCCGTCTCCCAGCGCACGTCGGCGACCTTGCCGAGCACGGGCGCCATCTGCTCGCGCACCAGCGCCGCCTTCGCCTCGATGTCGAGGCCGGTGAGCACGAAGGCGACCTCGTTGCGGAAGCCGCCGAGGCGGTTGAGGCCGACCTTGAGGACAGGGGGCGGTGCCTCGCCGCGCACGCCCTCGACGCGGACGCGGTCGGGGCCGTCCTGGGTGAGGCGGACGGTGTCCAGGCGGGCGGTGACGTCGGGTCCGGCGTAGCGGGCGCCCGCCGTCTCGTACAGCAGCTGCGCGGTCACCGTGCCGACGTCGACGAGGCCGCCGGTGCCGGGGTGCTTGGTGATGACGCAGCTGCCGTCCTCGTGGAGCTCGGCGAGCGGGAAGCCGGGGCGGCGGACGTCGCCCTCCTGGAAGAAGGCGTAGTTGCCGCCGGTGGCCTGGGTCCCGCACTCCAGTACGTGCCCGGCGACGACGGCGCCCGCGAGCCGGTCGTGGTCGCCGGGCCCCCAGCCGAAGTGGGCGGCGGCGGGCCCGGTGACCAGCGCCGCGTCCGTGACCCGCCCGGTGACGACGACGTCCGCGCCGGCCCGCAGGCACTCGGCGATGCCGAAACCGCCGAGGTAGGCGTGGGCGGCGAGGCTGTCGGGGTGGAGGGGCTTGAGGTCGTCGCCCTCGACGTGGGCGACGCGCACGGGGATGCCGAGCCGGTCGGCCAGCTCCCGTACGGCGTCGGCGAGCCCGGCCGGGTTGAGGCCGCCGGCGTTGGTGACGATCCGGACGCCGCGCTCGTGGGCCAGGCCGAGGCACTCCTCCAGCTGGCGCAGGAAGGTGCGGGCGTACCCGGCGGCGGGGTCCTTGAGGCGGTCCCGGGCCAGGATGAGCATGGTGAGTTCGGCGAGGTAGTCGCCGGTCAGGACGTCCAGCTCGCCGCCGGTGAGCATCTCCCGCACGGCGTCGAAGCGGTCGCCGTAGAAACCGGACGCGTTGCCGACGCGCAGCACCGTCACGGGGTCTCCCCCTTCGCCTGGCGGCCCTTGCCCGGCGGGCCCGCGAAGGCCTGGGCGATGTCCAGCCAGCGGTCCGCGTCGGGGCCGGCGGCGCGCAGGGCGAGGTCGGAGCGGTGGGCCCGCTGGGTGACCAGGAGGCAGAAGTCGAGGGCGGGGCCGGTGACGCGGTCGGCGGCGTCCTCGGGGCCGTAGGTCCAGACCTCGCCGGAGGGGGCGGTCAGTTCGACGCGGAACTCCTCGAACGGCACCGGCATGCCGTGCACGCCGAAGGCGAAGTCGCGGGTGCGGACGCCGAGGCGGGCGATGTGGCGGAGCCGGTCGGTGGGGGTGCGCTCGACACCGAGGGCGTCGGCGACGTCCATGCCGTGGGCCCAGGTCTCCATGAGGCGGGCGGTGGCCATGGAGGCGGTGGACATGGGCGGCCCGTACCAGGGGAAGCGGGCGCCGTCGGGCGCGGCGCGCAGGGCCTCCTCCAGCGCCGTCCGTCCGGCCCGCCAGTCGGCGAGCAGCCGCTCGGGCGGCTTCCGCGCGCCTTCCTCCGCGCCCTCGTCCACGAAGTCCCCGGGTGCGGCCAGGGCCTTCTCGACCTCGCGGGAGAAGGCGTCGTGGTCGGTCACGGCCAGCACGGAGGAGTGGTCGGTCCAGGCCAGGTGCGCGATCTGATGAGCGACGGTCCAGCCGGGGGCGGGGGTCGCGAGTGCCCACTGCGCGGGGCTCAACTCGGCCACGAGCAGGTCGAGTTCCTCGCTCTCCGCACGTAGGTCGTCGATGACGGGCGTCGGGTCAGCCATGGGGCGAGCATGGCAGCGGCCCCAGAAACAAGCAAGCATGCTTGCATTAATTTGTACGACGGGTGCTCCCGGGCACCCCGCGCGCGAGCGTCAGGCTTCCGGGGCCGGCGCCGGCACCTTCGCCCTGCCCCGTCCCACCTGCGTCCTGACCGCGCCCATGCTCGCCGCGATGACCAGGGCGATCGCCGAGACCTGCACCACGGACAGGGTCTGCCCGAGGACCAGGAAGCCGGCCGCGGCCGCGAGGGCCGGTTCCAGGCTCATCAGGATGGCGAAGGTGGAGGCGGGCAGCCGGCGCAGGGCCAGGAGCTCCAGGGTGTACGGCAGCACCGACGACATCATCGCGACCGCCGCGCCGAGCCCGACGGTCACCGGGTCGAACAGCCTGGACCCGGACTCGGCGACGCCCAGCGGGAGGACCAGCAGCGCCCCGACCGCCATGGCCAGCGCCAGCCCGTCGGCCTGCGGGAACCGCTGCCCGGTCCGCGCGCTGAAGACGATGTACGTCGCCCACATGGCGCCCGCGCCGAGCGCGAAGGCCACGCCGACGAGGTCGAGGTCGCCGAAGCCACCGCCACCGAGGAGGAAGACGCCGGCGAGGGCGAGGGCGGCCCACACGGCGTTGATCGCCCGGCGGGAGGCCAGCACCGACAGGGCCAGCGGGCCGAGGACCTCCAGGGTGACCGCGGCGCCCAGCGGGATGCGGACGAGGGCCTGGTAGAAGAGGCCGTTCATGGCGCCCAGGGTGACGCCGAAGACGATCACCGTGCTCCAGTCGGCACGGGAGTGGCCGCGCAGCCGGGGGCGGCAGAACAGCAGCAGCACGACGGCCGCCGCGAGCAGCCGCAGCGTGACCACGCCCAGCGCGCCGGCCCTCGGCATCAGGTTCACCGCGACCGCGGCACCGAACTGCACCGAGACGCCGCCCGCCAGCACCAGGCCGACCGGACCGAGGGAACCGCTCGGGCGCGGCGGACCGCCGACGGCCTGCGACGCGGCGGGGGTGGTCGTGCTGGAGCTGGTCACGGGCGGTCCAGGGTGCTCGGCTCGGGTTTCGTTCAACGTGATGTACTGCCGAGTCCAGGCTAATAGCCTTCGTCAGGCCCGTAAACCGCTTATGCGGCTGTCCCGCATGGTGGACCTCAGATGCCGGGCCAGGGTGCCTCGTCACGGAAGAGGGGGCGCCCGTCGTCGAGGGCCATGGGGACCGCGCTGTGGGCGTACAGGTCGTGGGCGTACTGGTCGTGGGCGTACTGCTCGTAGGCGGCCTGTTCGTAGGGGTACGCCGGTTCCTGCCAGGTGCCGTGTCCCTCGTACAGGTAGACCGGCTGCGCCGGTTCGGCGGCCGGCCGCTGTTCCACGAACAGGGGCATGCGCAGCTCGCCGGTGTCCATCACCGCGTTGTTCTGCGAGCGGTGCAGCCGCGCGTACGCGCCGCCCCGCGCGAGCAGCTCCTCGTGCCGGCCGGTCTCGACGATCCGGCCGCGGTCGACGACCAGGATGCGGTCGGCGTCGGGGGCGAGGTTGAGGTCGTGGGTGATCATGATGGTCGTGCGGCCCGCCATCAGGCGGCGCAGCGGCTTGACCACCCGGCGGGCGGCCATGGCGTCGAGGCCGGTCGTGGGCTCGTCCAGGACGAGGACCGGGGAGTCGCGCAGGATCGCCCGCGCGATGGCGAGGCGCTGGAGCTGGCCGCCGGACAGCCGGGCCGAGTTGGGGTCGACCCGGGTGTCGTAGCCGTCCGGGAGCCGGACGATGAAGTCGTGCGCGTCCGCCGCCCGCGCGGCCTCCTCGATCGCGTGGTCGCTGGCGCCGGGGCGGCCGCAGGCGATGTTGGCGCGAACGGTGTCGTGCAGCACGAGCGTCTCCTGCGGCAGGAGCGTGACGTACTCGCGCAGCCGGGCGAGGGGGAGGTCCCTGACCGGTACGCCGTCCAGGAGTACGTCGCCCGTGTCCGGGTCGTAGAAGCGCAGCAGGAGTTTGGAGACCGTGGACTTGCCTGCGCCGCTCGGGCCGGTGACGATCACCAGCTCGCCGGGGGCGACGGTGAAGGACAGGCCCTGCAGGGCGACGGTTTCGGCGCCCGGGTAGGTGAAGGAGACGTCACGGACCTCGACGGCGCCGTCGGGGCGGCCGGTCACCGCGGCGTGGCGGGGGTCGGCGACCGAGGGGCGGACGTCCAGGATCTCGATGAGCCGCTCGGCGCCGGCGGTCGCGGCGGTGACCGTCAGACCGAGCTGGGCCAGGCCCCGGACCGGGGGGTAGAGGTAGCCGAGGAAGGCGGAGAAGGCCAGCAGCTGGCCCAGGGTCATCCGGCCGGTGGAGATCTCCCAGGCACCGATGCCGATCACCGCGAGCACGCAGACCGTCTCGATGACGGCGACGAGTTGCTGGTACGCCTCGTTGAGGCGGGTGGAGCGAACCGAGGCGCGGAACCAGGCGTTCGCCTCCTCGCCCAGCCGGCGGCGTTCGGCGTCCCGTCGGTCGTACGCCTGGGTGAGCACGATGTTGGACAGGGACTCCTCGACGACGGAGGTGATCGCGCCGTCGGCGACCCGGCCGTCCCTGGACACGTCCTTGATGGAGCCGGAGAACCGGCGGGCCGCCAGCCAGAAGAGGGGGGCCAGGACGAAGGTGGCGGCGGCCAGGTCCCAGCGCAGCCAGAAGGCGGCGGCCGCGTAGAAGAGGGCGGAGAAGACGGCGGACGCGGCACCGACGAGACCGGAGACGACCATGGTCTCGATCGCCTCGACGTCACTGGTCAGCCGGGACAACAGGTCGCCCTGGCGGTGGCGTTGGAAGAAGTGCGGGGGCAACTGCTGTACGTGGTCGAAGACGTGCTCGCGCAGTCTCATCACGAAGCGTTCGGTGACCCAGGCGGCGACGGAGTTGCCGGCGTAGGCGACGACCGCGCCGACGACCGCGACCGCCAGCCACTTCGCGGCCGGCCCCCAGAAGGCGTCCAGCGACCCCTTCTGCAGGGCGTTGTCGGTCAGGTCGCTGAAGACCAGGATCGCCTCGGTCTCGGCGAGGGCGGCGAGCACGGTGCACGCCCAGACCAGCAGCAGCCAGCGGCGCAGCCCTCCGGTCAGCGGCCAGAAACGGCGGAACGCGGTACGGGCCGGAATCGTGGGAGTGCCGTACTCGTACTCCTCGTCATCCTCTTCCCTATCCATTTCACATTTCCTCCGCTTTCTGTCGCGAGAATTTGCTGCGGAAGTCGACGAATTCCGCAAGCAGAGAGGACCGACGGAATACCGTCGGCCCTCTCAGGACTCACTCAGTTGTCGTCGCCGCCGGGGATCGGCTTCGGCACCGGGGGCTTGGGGTGCTTCTTCTTGGGCTTCGGCGGCGGCGGGGGAAGGTGCTTGTTGGACTTCGGGGGCAGCGGGGCGAGCTTCTTGAGGCTCATTCCGACTCCTAGTGTTTCGCAGTTCAGTGGTTCGGGAATTCCGCGTCCGGCTCCCCGACACCGATGAACCTACACGCCCCGCAACTCAAGCAACGGCAAAGTCGGCGATGTAATGGCAAGCAGGCGCTGTGAATACCTTGGAGAATCCTTGGAGCGCCCGCCGAACCTGAGATTTCTCTTATGAACCTGAGAGGAACCTTTTGAAGGGACGTCAGTCGAGCCCCTCGGCCAGCACCTGTGCGAGGTGCCGGGCCCGCACTCCCGCGAGCTGCTCCAGCTGGGTCCGGCACGAGAAGCCGTCCGCCAGCACCACGGTTCCCTCCGGGGCCTCACGGACGGCGGGCAGCAGCCGCTCCTCGGCGCAGGCCGCCGAGACCTCGAAGTGGCCTTTCTCGAAGCCGAAGTTGCCCGCGAGGCCGCAGCAGCCGCCGGTCAGTTCGCCGGTGAGGCCGGCGGCCTGGCGCAGACGGCGGTCGGGGGCGTCGCCGAGGACCGCGTGCTGGTGGCAGTGGGTCTGCCCGGCGACGGGACGGTCGAGGGCGGGCGGGTTCCAGTCGGGGGCGTACCGCTCCAGCGCCTCCGCGAGGGTGACGACCGAGGCGGCGAGGCGGGCCGCGCGCGGGTCGTCGTGCAGCAGCTCCGGCAGGTCCGTGCGCAGGGCCGCGGCGCAGCTCGGCTCCAGGACGACGAACGCCGGAACACTCTCGCCCAGCCGCGGGTCCAGGAAGGGGTCCAGCAGGTCCAGGGTCCGCCGCAACACGGTTCGCGCGCGGTCGAGTTGGCCCGTGGAGAGGTAGGTCAGCCCGCAGCAGACGCGGGCGCCGCGGGAGGTCAGCGGGTTCGCGCTGTACCCCCACGTCTCACCGTCGGGCGTCTGCTCGACCTCCGCCTTCCACTTCATCCACGGCGTCTGCATCACCACCAGCCCGGCCGCCTCCAGGACGCGCAGGGCCGCCTTCCCCACCTCCGGCGCGAAGTGCTCGGTGAAGGTGTCGGGCCACAGGGCGACGACGGGCGGGAAGTCGTCGTCGGTGTCGGTGTCATCGGCGGCTTCGGTGTTGTCCGTGACGCCGTCGGTGGCGTCGGGGCCGTCCGTGTCACCGGTGTCGTGCGGGTGCCGGGCGCCGGGCCGGCCGCCGCTCTTCCTCCACTCGGCCATCATCCGCCGCGCCTGTTCCACGGACCTGCGCCGCCACCACCGGCTGAAGGTCTCCGGCGCGATCCGCGGCAGCTCCCGCTCGGGCGCGATCCCGCCCAGCCGCTTGGCGAGTGCCGCCAGCGGGCCCACCGAGGCGAGCGCGTTGACCGGGCCCGCCGTCCGGGTCCGCGTCACCCAGCGCAGCCACAGCGGCAGCCACCCCATGCTGTAGTGCGCGGCCGGGCGGCGCCGTCCTGCGTAGTGATGGTGCAGGAACTCCGCCTTGTAGGTGGCCATGTCGACCTCGACCGGGCAGTCGGAACGGCACCCCTTGCAGGACAGGCACAGGTCCAGCGCGTCCCGCACCTCCGTCGACCGCCAGCCGTCGGTGATCACCTCGCCGGCCAGCATCTCGTGCAGCAGCCGGGCCCGGCCGCGCGTGGAGTGCTCCTCCGCGCCGGTCGCCCGGAAGGACGGGCACATGACGGAGGTGCCGGCGGCGGACGTCGTACGGCACTTGGCGACTCCCACGCAGCGCCGTACCGCGGCCGAGAAGTCGCCGCCGTCCGCCGGGTAGCCGAAGGCCACGTCGACCGGCTCGCGCGGCAGGACGGCGAAGCGGAGGTTGGTGTCGAGGGGCGCGGGGCGGACCAGCATCCCGGGGTTGAGGAGGTCGTCGGGGTCCCAGACCGCTTTCGCCCGCTCGAAGAGGGCGACCAGTTCGGGGCCGTACATCCTCGGCAGCAGCTCCGCCCGGGCCTGGCCGTCCCCGTGCTCGCCGGACAGCGAACCGCCGTGGGCAACGACGAGTTCGGCCAGCTCCTCCGAGAAGCGCCGGAAGCGGGCGACGCCCGCCCCGGTCAGGAGGTCGAAGTCGATGCGGACGTGGATGCAGCCGTCCCCGAAGTGGCCGTACGGCGTCCCGCGCAGGCCGTGGCTCGTCAACAGCCCCCGGAAATCGCGCAGATACGCGCCGAGCCGCGCGGGCGGCACCGCGCAGTCCTCCCAGCCGGGCCATGCCTCGGTGCCGTCCCGCATCCGCGTCGCCGTGCCGCTGGCGTCCTCGCGGATCCGCCACAGAGCCCGCTGCCCGGCCGGGTCGGTCACGACGAGCGAGTCCAGGACGTCGGCCGCCCGCACGATCGCCTCCGCACGCGCGCGTGCCTCGCCCGGCGACTCCCCTCCCGCCTCCACGAACAGCCACGCGCCGCCCCTGGGCAGCCCGGCCGACGCCGCGGGGACCAGGTCCGCGGCCATCCCCTCCACCGTGAGCGGCCGGTACGGCAGCAGTCCCGCCGCGGCCTCGGCTGCCGCGCTCTCGTCCGCGTAACCCAGCACGGCCAGCGCACGCGCGCGGGGTGCCTCGACGAGTCGTACGACCGCTTCCGTGAGCACCCCCAGGGTGCCCTCGCTGCCGCAGAAGGACCGGGCGACGTCGGCGCCCTTCTCGGGCAGCAGCGCGTCCAGCGCATAGCCGGAGATACGGCGGGGCAGCTCCGGATAGCCGGTCCGCAGCAGCGCCAACTCCCCCTCCACCAGCGCCCGCAGGCCCTGAGGCGCACCGGCCCACTCACGCCCGAGCCGCAGCCGCTCGCCGCGCGCGGTGACCACGTCCAGCTCCCGCACGCTGTCCGCCGTCGTCCCCCAGGCCACCGAGTGGGAGCCGCACGAGTTGTTGCCGATCATTCCGCCGAGCGTGCAGCGGCTGTGCGTGGAGGGGTCGGGGCCGAAGCGCAGGCCGTGCGGCGCGGCGGCCTCCTGCAGACGGTCCAGGACGAGACCGGGCTGGACCACGGCCGTACCCGCCTCGGGGTCGACGGCCAGCAGGCGGTTCATATGACGGGTGAAGTCCAGTACGACTCCGGTGCCGGTCGCCTGTCCGGCGATCGACGTGCCCCCGCCGCGCGCCACGACGGGCACCCCGCGCTCCCGGCACACCGCCAGCACGGCCGCCACGTCGTCCGCGTCCCGGGGCGCGACCACTCCCAGCGGGACGCGCCGGTAGTTCGACGCGTCCATCGTCGTCAGCGCCCGGGCCATGACGTCGAAACCGACCTCACCCCGGACGGCCCCCCGCAGCTCCGCCTCGAGATCCGTCATGCCCCCAGCATGCATCCCGCCACTGACAGTGACGACGGTTCTGTCCACCGGACTCTCACCGATGGGTGGACGGAAACTGTGAACGGATTCCGAACCTTCCCAATTCGATCACGAACTCCCATATAGTGACCGCCAGTTGAGCACCAGGTGTCTCTACGCGCTCAGGAGATGGACAGGCTCACGGCACGGACACGGACAAGGACGACCGAGGACCCCCACCGAGGACCCCCGACCGAGGACCCGACTCATGACCGCCCCCCTCCAGCCCGGCGAACGTCCCTCCCTGCGCTCCCTCGCGCCCGTCCCCCTGCTCACCGCCGTACTGGCCGCCCTCGTGGTGGCCGGCGCGGTCGCCCGGACCCCCCAGGCGCAGCGCGTGCCGGTCGGCCTCGGCGCGGGCGCCGGGGCCCTGCTGCTGTGCGTGGCCGTCGCCGTGGCCACCCGCTCCGTCCGGACGGCCCGGATCACCCGCCGCCGGCTGGAGGCCGTCACCGCGGACACCGGGCGGCTGCTGCAGGACCGGATCCGGCAGAGCGCGGAGTTCGACCAGGAACGGGTGCGGCTGACGGAGGAGCTGACCCGGGAGCGCGCCCGCTACGCCGCCGAACTCGCCCAGGAGCGTGCCCGGTCGGCCGCCGCGATCGGTGCGGAGCGGGCGCGGCTGGCCGCCGAGCACGCCGATCTCGCCGAGCGGGCCCGGCGGGCCGAGCAGGAGCGCGCCGCCGCGATCTCCGCCACCGCCAACGCGGCCGGCCGGCTGCAGGCCCTGGCCACCGGGATGCTCGCCGACCTGCGCGCCATGGAGGAACGGCACGAGGACGAGGACGTCCTCGCCGACCTGCTCCACCTCGACCACCGCACCGCGCAGGCGGGCCGGATCGCCGACTCCGTCGCCGTCCTCGCGGGGGCCCGCTCCGGGCGCCGTTGGGCCCGCCCGATCGGCATGGAGTCGATCCTGCGGGGCGCGATGGGGCGCATCAGCGGCTACCGGCGGGTGCGCGTGCACTCCGCGTGCGAGGCAGCGGTCGCCGGACACGCCGCCGAGGGGGTCATGCACGCGCTCGCCGAACTGCTCGACAACGCGGCCAACTTCTCGCCGCCGACCGCCGAGGTGCACGTCTACGTCGAGGAGGTGCCGGCCGGGGTCATCCTGTCCGTCGAGGACAGCGGGCTCGTCATGGGCGACGTGCAGTTGCGCCGCGCCGAGCGCGCCGTCTCCGGTGACCTCGGCGGACTGGGCGGCCTCACCGGCACCCGCCTCGGCCTGGCGGTCGTCGGCCGCCTCGCCCTCAAGTACGGCCTGAAGGTCTCCTACCGCCCGTCCGCCCGCGGCGGCACCGGTGTGCTGATGCTGGTACCGCAGGACATCCTCGTACCGGAACACCCCGCCGCACCCGCACCCGTCCCGCTCGCCCTCCCGGAACCCCCGCCGGACCCCCCGACGGAACCTGCGACGGCACGTCCGGTCGAGGGTGCGGAGTGGGGCGACGGCGAGCGGACCGGGCCCACCGACACCGACCCACCCACCTGGCCGTGGTTCGAGGGCACCCCCCAGGGCGAGGGGTCGTGGCCCGGCAACGGCGGCACGGCGCTGGTCCCTTACGGCGAGGAGTGGCCGGTGTCCTACGGGCACTCCACGTCGCTCGTCCCCGCGGAGACCCACCACGCCCCCGCCTCCTCCGAGCAGAGCCCCCTGCCCGGCCACGAAGCGTCCGACCGGGTCGCGGATTCCCTCAGCGACGGCCTGCCCCAGCGGCGCCGTGGCCGCGCGCTCGCGGAGGTCGAGCAGGAGCGGGCACGCGCGCGTGCCGCGCAGACCGAGCAGGAGCGCCAGTGGGACCGCACCCGCGCGCGTGCCGCCGGCGCCCCGGACGACGAGCCGCCGCGCCCCGACGTCGTCTCCCTGGACGACCCGCTGGCCCGTGCCGCCCGCTTCAGCAGCTTCCAGCGGGCCGTCCGCGGCTCGCTCTCCGACCTGGGGTCGACACCGCCGACCGAGGGCGCCGTCACCCCCACGGAACAGACACCCGGCCCCGGCACTGACGCCCGGGCCGTCCCCGACCCGACCAGCACCTCCCGCCCCCACCCGGAAGGCAACGCCACCTCATGACCGGTACCGGCACCGGCGCGACCACCGTCGACGAGAAGCTCACCTGGCTCATCGAGGGGCTGCTGGAGCGCACCCCGGGGGCGCGGCACGCGCTCGTGCTGTCGCGGGACGGGCTGAGGCTGTGCCGGACGCCGGAGCTCACCGTCGACCGGGCCGACCAGCTCGCCGCGATCGCCGCCGGGATCCAGTCGCTGGCGCACGGCGCGTCCATGGAGTTCGGGGACGGCAGCGGCGGCATACGGTCGGCGATGACCGAGTTCCACGGCGGCGTGCTGTACATCGTGGAGGCGGGCGACGGCGCGCATCTGGCCGTGCTCACGGAGGAGGACACGGACGCGGGACTGGTCGGGCACAACATGAGCGAACTCGTGGAACAGCTCGGCCTGCATCTGACCGCACAGCCCCGGACGTCATGAGCCGCCCCGGCAGGGACGACTCACCCGACCGCCTCTACACCCTCACCCAGGGCCGCGCCCGCTCCGCGCCGGGCAGCCCCTTCGACCTGGTGACCCTCGTGGTCGCCGAGTGCGATCCGGCGCCCGGCATGCAGTCGGAGCACGTGACGATCCTGCGCGCGGCCCGGCTCCCCATCGCCGTGGTGGAGTTGGCGGCCGAGCTGCGGCTCCCCGTCGGCATCACCAAGATCCTCCTCTCCGACCTCCTCGCGGCCGGCCGCGTCAGTGCCCGCCACCCGAAGAAGGCCGCCGTCATCGACCCCGACGTCCTGGAACAGGTGCTCGTTGGACTCCGCAACCTCTGACGCCCGCATCCCCTCGGGTGCGACCGTCCCCGTACCGCTCGGTGGACCAAGGTTCCAGACCGAACCGGCCCGGCTGTACCGCGAGATGCGGCGCGAGCACGGTGCCGTCACCCCCGTCGTGCTCGACGGCGGCGTACCGGCCTGGCTGGTGCTGGGCTATCGCGAGCTGCACCAGGTCACCGGCGATCCGGTGCTGTTCAGCCGGGACTCCGGGCTGTGGAACCAGTGGGACCGCATCCCCGCCGACTGGCCGCTGCTGCCGATGATCGGCCGCGGGCAGCCCTCGATCCTCTACACCGTCGGCGAACGCCACCGCGAGCGCGCCGCGATGATCAGTGACGCGCTGGAGGCCGTCGCCCCTTCCGAACTGCGCGGCCACGCCGAGAAGTTCGCCGACGAACTCATCGACGCGGTGTGCGGGCGGGGCGAGGCGGACGTCGTCACCGAGTACGCCATGCTGCTGCCGGTGCGCGTCCTGGCCCGGCTCTTCGGCTTCCCCGACGAACAGGGGCCGGGCCTGGTGACCGCGCTGAACGACATGATCGACGGCCGGGAGCGGGCGCTCGCCGGGCAGACCCACCTGGCCGGCTCCATGGCCCGGCTGGTGGCCGAGCGCAAGGCCCACCCCGCCGACGACGTGGTGTCGAGGATGCTCGCCGACCGCTCGGGCTTCGGTGACGAGGAGATCGTCCAGGACCTGATGGTGATGATGGCGGCCGGCCACCAACCGACGGCCGACTGGATCGGCAACTCGCTGCGCCTGATGCTGACCGACGAGCGTTTCGCGGCCTCCCTCTTCGGCGGCCGCAACAGCGTCGCCGACGCCATGAACGAGGTGCTGTGGGAGGACGCGCCCACGCAGAACGTGGCCGGCCGCTGGGCCGCCCGCGACACCCAGCTCGGCGGCCGCCGCATCCGCGCCGGCGACCTGCTCCTGCTCGGGCTCCAGGGCGCCAACTCCGACCCGCAGGTGCGCACCGACGGCTCCGCGCTCACCGGCGGCAACAGCGCGCACTTCTCCTTCGGGCACGGCGAGCACCGGTGCCCGTTCCCGGCGCAGGAGATCGCCGAGGTCATCGCGCGCACCGGCATCGAGGTCGTCCTGGACCGCCTGCCCGACATCGACCTGGCCGTCCCCGCCGAGTCCCTGACCCGCCGCCCCTCCCCCTGGCTGAGAGGCCTCTCCCGTCTGCCGGTCCGCTTCACCCCGGTCCCCACCCTCTGACCGCGGACCGAAACCGGCCCCGCACCGAAACCCCACCCGTGCGCCATTCCCGACCCCCCTGCCCAGGAGGCCCGTATGACCACGACCGGTGTCGAGCAGCCCCGCGCGGAGGAGACGCGTATCGCGCTCGATCCCTTCGTGAGCGATCTGGACGGCGAGAGCGCGCGGCTGCGGGCGGCGGGGCCGTTGGCCGCCGTGGAGCTGCCCGGCGGCGTGCCCGTGTGGGCGGTCACCCGTCATGCCGAGGCCAAGCAGTTGCTCACCGATCCGCGTCTGGTGAAGGACATCGGCGTCTGGGGTGCCTGGCGGCGCGGCGAGATCCCGCCGGACTGGCCGCTCATCGGCCTCGCCAACCCGGGCCGCTCCATGCTGACCGTGGACGGCGCCGACCACCGGCGGATGCGCGCGCTGGTCGCCCAGGCGCTCACCCCGCGCCGGGTGGAGGAGATGCGGGGCCGGATCACGGAGCTGACCGAGCGGCTGCTCGACGACCTCGCCGCCGCGGCCACCGACGGGGTCGTCGACCTGAAGGCCGCCTTCGCCTACCCGCTGCCCATGTACGTCGTGGCCGATCTCATGGGCATCGACCAGGCACGCCTCCCCCGTCTGAAGGAGCTCTTCGAGAAGTTCTTCTCCACCCAGACCCCGCCGGCCGAGGTCGTCGCCACCCTCACCGAGCTCGCGGGCGTCATGGCCGGCACGGTCGCCGCCAAGCGTGCCGAGCCGGGCGACGACCTGACCTCGGCGCTGATCCTGGCCTCGGAGAACGGCGACCACCTGACCGACGAGGAGATCGTCTCCACGCTCCAGCTGATGGTCGCGGCCGGCCATGAGACGACGATCTCGCTCATCGTCAACGCGGTGGTCCAGCTGTCACTCCATCCGGATCAGCGGTCCCTGGTGCTGTCCGGCGCGGCCGACTGGTCCCAGGTGACCGAGGAGACCCTGCGCCACTCCACCCCCACCTCCCACGTCCTGATCCGCTTCGCGACCGAGGACGTACCGGTCGGCGGCAAGGTCCTCCCGGCGGGCGACGCGCTGATCGTGTCGTACGCCGCCATCGGCCGCGACGAGAAGGCGCACGGCCCGACCGCCGGGGACTTCGACATCACCCGGACCTCGGCCAACCGTCACATCAGCTTCGGGCACGGCCCCCACGTCTGTCCCGGCGCCGCACTCTCCCGCCTGGAGGCCGGGATCGCGCTGCCCGCCCTGTACGGCCGCTTCCCGGACCTCGACCTGGCGGTACCCGCCGGCGAACTGCGCAACAAGCCGGTGGTGACCCAGAACGACCTGTTCGAGCTGCCGGTCCGCCTCACGCTCTCGTAGATCACCACAAGTCCACGGGCCGGAGAACCCGTCTCATCGAACGGACACGTTTCCGTGCGGTTTCGCCGAGGGGATACGCTCCGGCTCGTGGCTGAGATCCAGATTCCCGCTGACATCAAGCCCGCCGACGGACGTTTCGGCGCGGGCCCCTCCAAGGTGCGGACGGAAGCGCTGGACGCGCTGGCCGCCACCGGTACGTCCCTCATGGGGACCTCCCACCGCCAGGCTCCGGTGAAGAACCTGGTCGGCAAGGTCCGTGAGGGCATCTCCGAGCTGTTCTCCCTGCCCGAGGGCTACGAGGTGATCCTCGGCAACGGCGGCTCGACGGCCTTCTGGGACGTCGCGACGCACGGGCTGATCGAGAACAAGTCCCAGCACCTCAACTTCGGCGAGTTCAGCTCCAAGTTCGCCAAGGCCGCCAAGCTGGCCCCGTGGCTGGCCGAGCCGACCGTGATCGCCTCCGACCCGGGCACCCACCCGGAGCCGCAGGCCGAGGCGGGCGTCGACGTCTACGCCTTCACGCACAACGAGACCTCCACCGGCGTCGCCATGCCGATCAAGCGCGTGGCCGGCGCGGACGAGGGCGCCCTGGTCCTGGTCGACGCCACCTCCGGCGCCGGCGGCCTGCCGGTGGACGTCGCCGAGACGGACGTCTACTACTTCGCCCCGCAGAAGTCCTTCGCCTCCGACGGCGGCCTGTGGATCGGCGTCTTCTCCCCGGCCGCGATCGAGCGCGCCGAGCGGATCCACGCCTCCGGCCGCCACGTCCCGGAGTTCTTCTCGCTGCCGACGGCGATCGACAACTCCCGCAAGAACCAGACGTACAACACCCCGGCGCTCGCCACCCTGTTCCTGCTGAACGAGCAGCTGGAGTGGCTCAACGGCCAGGGCGGCCTGGACTTCTCGGTGCGCCGCACCGCCACCTCCGCGCGCACGCTGTACGGCTGGGCGGAGGACGTGAAGTTCGCGACGCCGTTCGTCGCCGACCCGGCCAAGCGCTCCCAGGTCATCGGCACGATCGACTTCTCCGACGAGATCGACGCGGCCGCCGTCGCCAAGGTGCTGCGCGCCAACGGCATCGTCGACACCGAGCCCTACCGCAAGCTCGGCCGCAACCAGCTGCGCGTCGCGATGTTCCCGGCGATCGACCCGGCGGACGTCGAGGCGCTGACGAAGTGCATCGACTACGTGATCGAGAAGCTGTAACCGCTCCCCACCCCGTACGACGACGAAGGGCGCCCGGTGAACACCGGGCGCCCTTCTCGCGTGTCGCTCAGCCGCGGAAGCCGAGCAGGCCGTGCAGGGCCTCACCGCGCGCCCCGGCGGCCGGCTGCTCCGCCGTCAGCGCGGACTTCGCCGTGCTCAGCGGCTTCGGGTCGGCCGTCTTCTGGCAGACCGCGTCGGCCGTGCCGTGCCCGCGCGGGACCGTGCCGTCGGTCAGGTACTTCGCCAGGTACTTGTCCAGGCAGGCGTTGCCGCTCAGCGTGATGCCGTGGTTGCCGCCGCCCTGCTCGACGACCAGGCTGGAGTGCTTGAGCAGACGGTGGACGGTGACACCGCCCTGGTACGGGGTGGCCGCGTCGTTCGTCGCCTGGAACAGCAGCACCGGCGGCAGCTTGGAGTTGGCGACGTTCACCGGCTTCAGCGACTTGGTGGGCCAGAACGCGCACGGCGCGTTGTACCAGGCGTTGTTCCAGGCGTTGAAGGGCGCCTTGGCGTACACCGCCCAGTTGTCCTTCTCCCACTGTTTCCAGTCCCGCGGCCAGGACACGTCCCGGCACTGCACGGCGGCGTAGACGCTGTAGCCGTTGTCGCCGGAGGCGTCGATCGCGGCGAAGTTCTGGTACGCCGTCAGCAGCGGGGCGGAGTTGTGGTCGTTGACGTACGCGGCGAACGCCTGGGCCAGGTAGGGCCAGTAGCCGTTGTAGTAGCCGCCGGGCAGGAAGGTGTCCTCCAGCTCCGCGGCGCCCGCCTTGCCGCTCGCGGGCTTCTTGGCGAGCTCGGCCTGCATCGCGTACCACTTGGCCTCGATCTTGGCCGGGTCGGTGCCGAGCTTGTACGTCGAGTCGTACTTGGCGATCCACGCCATGAGCGCCTTGTGGCGGGCGTCGAAGGCGTAGTCCTGGCCGATGTTGTCGTCGTACCAGACCCCGTCGGGGTCGACGATCGAGTCCAGGACCAGGCGGCGCACCTGGTGCGGGAAGAGCTTGGCGTAGACCTGGCCCAGGTAGGTGCCGTAGGAGTAGCCGAAGTAGTTGATCTTCTTGGCGCCGACGGACTTGCGGATCGAGTCCATGTCCTTCACGGCGCTGACCGTGTCGATGTACGGCAGCACGTCCGCGTACTTGCGGGCGCAGGCGGCGGCGAAGGACTTGGCCCGCTCCAGGTTGGCCTTCTCGATGGCCGGGCTGCTGGGGACGCTGGCCGGGCGGACGGGGTTGAAGTAGCCCGGCTTGCAGTCGAGGGCGGGCTTGCTCTCGCCGACGCCCCGCGGGTCGAAGCCGATGACGTCGTACTGGGCCGCGACCGCCTTGGGCAGCGAGGAGGCGACGAAGGAGGCCAGGCTCAGGCCGCTGCCGCCGGGGCCGCCGGGGTTGACCAGCAGCGGGCCCTGGAACTTGGTGGCGGTGTGCGGGACCCGGGTCAGGGCCAGGGTTATCTTCCGGCCCTGCGGCTTGGCGTAGTCGAGGGGCACCTTCACCGTCCCGCACTGCAGGGTCGGCGAGTCGTCCGTGCCGCACTTCTTCCAGGTGACCTTCGCCGGCTGGAAGGAGGGGGCGGAGGAGGAGGTGCCGGCCTCGGCGGGGACGGCCGTGAGCGATCCGGCAAGGACGACGGCCGTGCCGCACAGCACGGCTGCGCTTCTTCTCATGAAGTTCCCTCGCGAGATGGGGGGTTGGAAGGACCGGAAAGTTCACGGTCCTGTCCGGATCTTTTCGAAGAAGCACGAACACATGGAACAACTTGGGTAAAGATTTGAATCTCCTGTGATCTGGAGGCGCCCGTTCCACACTTGGGCGCCCCCGTCCCACAAGGCCCCTACGACGCCGTGCAGTTCACGGCCGGCACGCTTCCGCCGCCGGGAGCGCCCCCGAACCCGAACGTCACCGAACTCCCCGCCGCGACGCTGCCGTTGTGAGCGGCGTTGACGGCGGTGACCGTCGAACCGGTCTGCGTGTACGAGGCGTTCCACATGTTCGCGACCTGCTGCGAACCGCTCCAGGTCCAGGTCACCTTCCACGAACCGATCGCCGTGGTACCGGTGTTGGTCACCTTCACCTCGGCGTTGAACCCGCTCCCCCAGTCGCTGCTGACGGTGTAGACGGCACTGCACGCGGCGGTGCTCCCGCCGCCACCACCACCGCCTCCGCCACCGCCACCGGTGCCGGTGCCCGGGAACAGCGGCGCCTTGACGCTCGCCAGGTATCCGTCCTTCGCGGTGTCCACGGTCTGCCAGTCGTCCTTGAGGATCCCCCCGGTGTCACCGGAGTTGGGGTTCCAGGACCAGAAGGTCCAGTGGAAGGAGTCGGCTCCGTACGTCGAGGTCGGGCGCAGGTAACTCACCAGCGCCGCCAGCCACTTCTGGTCGGTCGTGGAGGCCAGCGTGGTACCGAACTCGCCCACCCACACCGGCGCGATGTTCTGCTTGAAGATGTAGCCCCAGTACTTGTCCCAGACGCCCGGCATGTTGGCCGGGAACGACGGGTCGCTGAACCAGGGCTGCTGGGCGACGCTGGTGGCGTAGTCGTGGGCGGAGTACACCACCCGGTTCGCGACGTTCAGTTGGACCGGGTACTGGGCGACTCCCATGAGGTTGCCGCCCCACCACCCCGACACACCGTTGAACGTCTGCACGCCCTCGACGAAGATCAGCAGGTCGGGGTTGACGGAGAGCACCGCGTTCCCGGCGCGCTGAGCGGCGAGCCGCCAGTCGGTCGCCGTGTCCCCGCAGCCCCAGCAGGCCGGATCGTGCGGCTCGTTGTGCAGGTCGATGCCCACCACGGTGTCCTGGCCCTTGTAACGGGCGGCCAGCGCCTTGAGGTTCGCGATCCACGTCGACTCGGGGACCGCCGAGGTGTACCAGAGCGCCGACTGGCCGCCGGAGTCCGGGCGGTGCCGGTCGAGGATGACCTTGAGCCCGTCCTGGCCGGCGTAGGCGACGAGCTTGTCCATGACCTGGAGGGAGTTGAGCCCCTGCAGGTCGGCGTTCTTGCCGCCGCTGAAGTCGATGCTGTTGGGGACGGTGGAGGACTTGAAGATGTCGTCGCTGTAGGGCAGCCGGATGGTGTTGTAGCCCAGTGACCTCATCTGGTCGATCATGGACTTGTAGTCGCGGGACCACAGGCCGTGGACGACGTAGTTGCCGGTCTCGAAGCCGAACCAGTTGATCCCGGCGATCCGGACCGGCTGCCCGGCCGCGTCGAGGATCTGACGGCCGCTGGTGTGCCAGTACCCGGCGCCGGCCGCCTCGGCCGCCGCGTCGGCCGGTTGGACACCGACACCGGCCAGCGGCAGCACAAGCGCTGCGGCCACCGCGCACAACGCTCTACGCAGGCTGCGGAACATGTCGCTGCTTCCTCCTCGGGAGGCGCGGGCCCGGAACGAGTGGGAGCGCTCCCACAACCCGGCGCCTCCCATGGAAGCCAAGCCACATGAACACGTCAAGTGCTATGACAGGGCCCGCGTCACCGGCGCCGGAACAGCCTCCGCGCCCCAAACGCCAGCGCCGCCACGACGACCACGGCGAGGGCGCCGACCTTCAGGTTGCCGCCCGAGCTGCCGCCGTCGCTGCCGGAGGCGCTCGAACTGCCGCCGCCGGAGGGCGTCTTGGCGGCGGCGGCACCGCCGGGGGCCTCCTTCGCCTGGACGGGGCTGTCCTCGCCCTCACTGCCGTACATCAGCCGGGTCCCGTCGGGCGAGTAGCTGACGGACTCGCCCTGCCGCTGCAACGGCACCTCCAGCCGGCCCTCGCGCTTGATCCTGCCGCCGTTCCAGTCGTAGTAGATGCCGCCGAAGTAGCCGCGCACGGCGAGCTGTCCGCCGTTCGGGGAGATGGCGGCGTCCGTGGCCCAGAGGTCGACGGTGGCGACGGGGCGGAAGTAGTTGGTGCCGGAGGCGGAGAGCTCGGCGGGGCCCTCGAACAGGTGCCCGCCGTTCTCGTTCTTGTCGATGATGTACACGCGCCCGGTCTTCGGGTCGACGACCAGCGACTCGGCGTTGCGGGCGCCGTCCGTGTACTTCACGACGTACTGCGTGGCCCGCACGGTCTGGTCGACCAGCTTCTTCGGCTCGGGCAGCCGGTAGATCCACACGTACGGCCACTTGCCGCCGAGGTTGTCGCCGATGTCGCCGACGTAGATGTGGTCGTCCGGCCCGATGGAGATGGCCTCGACGTCGCGCGGCGAGCCGATGCCGCTGAGGGCGACGCGGGCGACCGTCTTGCCGGTGGCGCTGTCGACCGCGTAGATGTACGGCCCGTCGCTGCTGTCGTTGTGGGTCCAGTAGACCCCGGGGTGCAGGCGGGAGGCGGCGAGTCCGCTGGACTCGGTGATCCGGGGGTCGGAGATCGTGAACCCCTTGTCCCCCTTGCCGTCGGAGGCGGAGGCGGGCACGGCGAAGGCGCCCACGAGGAGGACCCCGGCGAGGAGAGCGAACGGTCGGCGCATGCCCCAAGCCTGCCATCCCCGCCGGGCGTTCACGGGCGGGGAGACCGCAGGACCGACGGGTGGCGGGCCTCACACCCCGCCCGTCCCATTGATCCCTCCCGGATCGTCCATCATGAGCGGATGCTTAGGTTCATGCCGGTCGGTGACTCCATGACGATCGGGAGCGCGGGGGAACACACCTGGCGTTACCGCATGTGGCAGCACCTGCGCGACACTCACGGCGGCCCCTACGCCCTCGTCGGCCCCCGCGAGACGCTGTACGACAAGGCGACGGACGCCCCGACGTCGTACGAGTACGCCGACCCCGACTTCCCCCGCGCCCATCTGGCCGGCTGGGGCGAGGGCTGGCTGCACATGGCGCCGCTGATCGCGGAGGCGGTGCGCGCACAGCGCGCGAACGTGCTCCTGGTCTCGCTGGGCCTGATCGACCTGGGCTTCTACACCAACGCCGAGCAGACGGCGGAGAACGTGCGCCGCTTCGTGGCCGAGGCCCGCACGGCGAACCCGCGCGTCCGCATGGCCGTGCTGCCGGTGATCCCCAACGTCCGCGCCGCCGAGGACGCGCCCTTCGCCGCCCAGGTGACCCGCTTCAACGAACTCCTCGCGAAGGCGGTCGCCGACCTGGACGAGCCCCGCTCCCCGCTCCTGCTCGCCTCGCCCCCGCCGTCGTACGACATCCACCTCGACACCTACGACGGCACCCACCCGAACGCGAGCGGCGAACACAAGATCGCGGCGGCCTTCGCGGACGCCATGCACCAGGCGTGGGGGGTCGGGAAGCCCTACGGGGGCTGAACCGGCACGGCGGCGATCGGACGCCCGTTCCGCCCCTCGTGACCTGGTCACCGTGCGTATCGTGGTACCGCGCGGCTGTACCTGTGCGTGGGGCAGCCGGGGAGGAGCGCCACGATGACCGTCCTTGAAGACAGGATCGAGATGGCCGACCACAGCGGCGAGCTGACTCTGGACAAGCTGTTCGAGTCGCTTGAGCGGACCACCCCCGAGGGCTACAAGGTCGAGATCGTCGAGGGGGCCATCTTCATGACGCCGCAGCGGGACACGCACTGGGAGATCATCCTGGACATCGTCGAACAACTGCGCACCAAGTACCCGCGCAGGCGCGTGAAGTCCGATGTCCGGATCGACTACCCCGGTCACCTCAACGGCTTCGCCACCGATGTGACCCTCGTGTCCGAGGACGCCGAGAAGGACGAGAAGGGGCTCTGGAGCCACCAGGACGTCGAGTTCGTGGCCGAGGTCATCTCGAAGGGCACGGCGCACAACGACTACGGGCCCAAGAAAACCGCCTACGCCGTCGCCGAAGTCCCCGTCTACCTCATCGCCGACCCCTACCAGGGCAAGTGCCACTTGTTCACCCAGCCAAGGACGGCGACTACGTGACGGAGACGACCGTCAGCTTCGGAGGGGACGTCGACCTCACCGGCACGGACGTCGGTCTCACGCTCAAAACGGATGAGTTCCCCCGCGACTGACTGACACAATCCGCCGCATGGCGATCATCCACAGGACCACTGTCAAGCCCACGAAGCTCGAACTGCTCGCCCCCTGGCTGCCCACCCGCCCGTGGTACGCCGGGGCCGGCACACCGGAGTTGGTCAGGGCCGGTGGGTTCCGGCTGGACGACCCCGAGGGTGAGGTCGGGATCGAGTTCATGGTGGCCGTCGACACCTCCGGCCCCGAACCGGTCGCCTACCACGTGCCCCTCACCTACCGCGGCGCCCCTCTCCCCGGCGCCGAACACGCCCTGGTCGGCACCATGGAGCACGGCGTCCTCGGCCCGCGCTGGGCCTACGACGGCTGCCACGACCCGGTGCTGTACACCGAACTCCTCGCCCTGATCGAGGGCCGGGCCCCGGCCATGGCCCAGAGCATCACCGACACCGCCGACCACGAGGTGGCCCACTCCTTCACGGGCACCGCCATGGGCGCCCCCTCCTGGCCGGTCGAGGTCACCGACGACGAGCACGGCACCACGCTCCCCGCCCCCGGCGGCACGACCCTGCGCGTCCACCGCGTCCTCGACCCCACCGCCCCCGACACCCGCCCGGTGGACGCGATCGGCCACGTCACCGGCGCCTGGCAGTCCCCGGACGCCCCCGAAGGCACCCGCGCACGGGCGCTGTTCGCCGTCCTGTACGGCCCGAGCGCGGGGTAGGGCGAACCCCCGCCCGGGCCGGTGGCCCACCCCGGTGCCCGGGCGGCCGCCGGTACGGCGGGGTGACGGCAGCCGTACGAACCCGGGGATCCCCTTGTCCATGACATCCCCTCACAGCGCACCGGAACCACCTTGCCTAGAGTGCACTCCACGCCGTTGGCTAGGTGGTCATGAAGTACACGCAGCTCGGACGCACGGGACTCAAGGTAAGCCGACTCGTCCTCGGCACCATGAACTTCGGACCGCAGACGAACGAGGCCGACAGCCACGCGATCATGGACGCGGCGCTGGACGCCGGCATCAACTTCTTCGACACCGCGAACGTGTACGGCTGGGGCGAGAACAAGGGCCGTACCGAGGAGATCATCGGCAACTGGTTCGCCAAGGGCGGCGACCGGCGCGACAAGGTCGTCCTCGCCACCAAGGTGTACGGCAACATGGCCGCCGACGGCGACGCCTGGCCCAACCACGACAAGCTGTCCGCCGTGAACATCCGGCGGGCCGTGGACGCCAGCCTCAAGCGGCTCCAGACCGACCACATCGACGTCTACCAGTTCCACCACGTCGACCGCGCCACCCCCTTCGAGGAGATCTGGCAGGCGATCGACACCCTGATCACGCAGGGCAAGATCCTCTACGTCGGGTCGTCGAACTTCCCCGGCTACAAGATCGCCCAGGCGAACGAGATCGCCGCCCGGCGCGGCGGCACCATCGGCCTCGTCAGCGAGCAGTGCCTCTACAACCTCGCCGAGCGCCGCGCCGAGATGGAGGTCATCCCGGCCGCGCAGGAGTACGGCCTGGGGGTCATCCCCTGGTCCCCGCTGCACGGCGGCCTGCTCGGCGGTGTGATCAAGAAGGAGGTCGAGGGCGGGCGCCGGGCGAGCGGCCGGGCCGCCGACTCCCTCGCCAACACCACCATCCGCGCCCAGATCCAGGCCTACGAGGACCTGCTCGACAAGCACGGCGTCGAGCCGGGCGAGACGGCTCTGGCCTGGCTGCTCACCCGCCCGGGCGTGACCGGCCCGATCGTCGGCCCGCGCACGGCCGAGCAGCTCGCCTCCGCGGTCCGCGCGACCGAGGTGGAGCTGAGCGAGGAACTGCTGACCGGCCTCGACGAGATCTTCCCGGGCCCCGGCCCGTCCCCGGAGGCCTTCGCCTGGTAGGCGTCACGGGTGTGCGGCGGCGGTCGGGGTCACTTTCCGAGCGCCGCCAGCGCCACCACGACGAACAACAGCACGAGCACACCGGCCATGATCCGGTTCCGGGTCTTCGGGTCCACGTCCCCGAGCCTAACCGGCCCCGCCGAGCGGCCAGCGGGCGACCGCCTCGTAGCGGGGCTGCTCCCCCGGCACCCCGGACCTCGGCAGGTTGCTGCGGACCAGCACCAGCTCCGCCACCGTCCAGGTGCGGCTGCGGAAGTCCTCCAGGGCCGTCAGGTACGGGCGTACGTCCACCGCGTCCCGGCTGCGCGCCACCGACAGGTGCGCCTTGTAGCGGCGGTGCTCCCCCATGTCGACCCCGGCCTTCCGGCCCGCCGCCTCCGCCCGGTCGGCCAGCAGCCGCAGCGCGGCCGTCTCGCCCTCGGCGCCCACCCACAGCGCCCGCCCGTGCCCGAACTGCCCGCCGCCGCGCAGGGCGAGCGGGAACGCCCCGGACCGCCGCGCCGCCCGCTCCAGCCGTGCCGACAGCTCGGGTACGACGTCGTGGTCGACCTCCCCGTAGAAGGCGAGCGTGAAGTGCCAGCCGGCGCGGCCGGTCCAGCGCAGGCCGTCCGCACCGGGGAGCCGCCTCAACTCGGCCAGTTCTGCGGCGAGTTCCTCCGACACTTCCTCCGGAGGCAGCACCGCGGCGAAGAGTCTCATGAGCACCAGCCTGCCACCATGGGCGCATGGAGATCACCATCAGAGACGCCGGAGCCGACGACGTTCCCGTGATACTCGGCATGCTCGACAGCTGCGTGGAGTGGCTGGCCGGGCAGGGGCGGACCGGCCAGTGGGGGACGAAGCCGCTGTCGCAGAGCCCGAGGACGGTCGAGTCGGTCGTCCGGTACATGGAGGAGGGCGCCGCCTACATCGCCGAGGCCGACGGGCGGCCGGCCGCCACCCTGACCCTCACCGACGCGCCCGGCGCCTATCTGTCCCACCTGCCGCCGGTCGGCGAGCCCGAGCGGTACATCCACTGGCTGGCCTCCGACCGCCGCTTCAAGGGCCACGGCGTGGGCAGCGCCCTGCTCGCGCACGCCGCCGAGGTGACCCGGGGCGCGGGCGTCGGCCTGCTGCGGGTCGACTGCTACGCGGGCGGTGACGGCAGGCTCGTCCGCTACTACGAGGACAACGGCTTCACCCGCACCGAGACCTACCTCGGTGCGGGCGACTGGCCGGGACAGGTGCTGGAGCGGCGCCTGTAGCCCCGGCCGGGGCGGCCGTCAGGCGGCGGGCGCCAGCTGCTCCTGTGTCTCCCTCGGCACGAAGCGGACGTGCGGGTGGCCGCGGTTCCAGCCGACCGACAGGCGCAGGTTGCCGACGCGGGCCAGGACGAGGCCGATGACGATCGCCGCGCCCGCGGCGATCGCGCCGCCCGCCGCGAGGCCCGCGCGGACGCCGTAGGTGTCGGTGACCCAGCCGGCGATCGGCGCGCCCACCGGCGAGCCGCCCATGAACACCATCATGTAGAGGGACATCACCCGGCCCCGCATGGCCGGGTCGGTGCTCATCTGGACGCTGGTGTTCGCGGTGACGTTGACCGTCATGCCGAACATGCCGATCGGGACCATGAACAGGGCGAACAGCCACAGCGAGGGGGCGACCGCGGCCACGACCTCGAGCGCGCCGAAGGCCGCCGCGGCCGCCACCAGCACCCGCATCCGGGCCGTGCCGCGACGGGCCGCGAGCAGGGCGCCGGCCAGGGAGCCGACGGCCATGAGGGTGTTGAAGAGGCTGTAGGAGCCCGCGCCCGCGTGGAAGACGTCGTCGGCGAAGGCCGAGAGGTAGACGGGGAAGTTGAAGCCGAACGTGCTGACGAACCCGATCAGGACGATCGTCCAGATCAGCTCCGGACGCCCGGCGACATAGTGCAGGCCCTCCCGCAGCTGGCCCTTTCCGCGCGGGGCGCGCTCGACGGCGTGCAGCTCGCGCGACCTCATCATCACCAGGCCGGTGAGGGTGGCGATGAACGACAGGCCGTTGAACAGGAACGCCCAGCCGGTGCCCACGCCGGTGATCATCAGGCCGGCGACGGCGGGGCCGATCAGGCGGGCGGACTGGAAGTTCGCGGAGTTCAGGCTGACCGCGTTCTGCAGCTGGTCCCGGCCGACCATCTCGGTGACGAAGGACTGACGGGCCGGGTTGTCGACGACCGTGGCGAGGCCGACGAAGAAGGCGGCCAGGTAGACGTGCCAGACCTGGACGTGGCCGGACAGGGTGAGCACGGCGAGCGCGATCCCGCTGACGCCCATCGCGGACTGCGTGAACAGCAGTGCGCGGCGCTTGGGCAGACGGTCGACGAGGACACCGCCGTAGAGGCCGAAGAGCAGCATCGGCAGGAACTGCAGGGCCGTCGTGACGCCGACGGCGGTCGCGGAGCCGGTGAGGCTGAGGACCAACCAGTCCTGGGCGATGCGCTGCATCCAGGTGCCGATGTTGGAGACGACCTGACCGAGGAAGAACAGGCGGTAGTTCCTGACCCTCAGGGAGCTGAACATCGAGGACTTGCGGGAGGGGGTAGTAGCGGTCGGTGCGGGGGCGGAAGCTGCTCCGGATCCCGAACTCAAAAGGGTCGCCTCCTTGCGTAGGACTGCTTACAGGTGTGCGAGCTTCTCCAGCACGGGGGCGGCGGCGCGCAGTCTGGCCCACTCGTCCTCGTCCAGGCCCTCGACCAGATCGGCCAGGAAAGCGTTCCGCTTGGCGCGGCTCTCCGCGAGCATGGCCTCGGCCTGCTCGGTCTTGGTGACGACCTTCTGGCGCCGGTCCTCGGGGTGCGGCTCCAGCCGGACCAGTCCCTTGGCCTCCAGCAGCGCGACGATGCGGGTCATCGACGGCGGCTGGACGTGCTCCTTGCGGGCGAGCTCGCCCGGGGTGGCCTGTCCGCAGAGGGACAGGGTGCCCAGCACCGACATCTCGGTGGGGCTGAGCGACTCGTCGACCCGCTGGTGCTTGAGGCGACGGGACAGTCGCATGACGCCTGAGCGAAGGGAGTTCACGGCGGCTACGTCGTCGCCATGGGTGAGGTCCGGCATGTCCTTAGCGTAACTCATTACTCTCGCTAAACAAGCTGGCGCGCGGGAGGATTCCCGTGAGTCCGGCCACTCAACCGAACCATCACCCGTACGAGTGATACGAGAGCGGAAAGTGAACGCCGCGCCACACCCGCCCGCGACCCTCGTCCTCATGGGGACCAGCGTGCTCAGCCTGCGGATGGACGGGGAGCTGCTCGAAAGGCTCCGGGACCGTGCGGCCAAAAGGGGAATGAGCGTCCAGGACTATGTGATCCAGACGCTCATTCGGGACGACTTCGACGAGCGGTTCCAGACCGCCGTCGAGGAGACGGAGAAGTTCTACGGCGTCACGTGAGCGGTGCTCACGTGAGACCCAGCGCGGGCATCAGGTAGTAGAAGCCGAACACCGCCGCGACGACGTACATCGCCACCGGGACCTCACGGCCTCGGCCGGCGGCCAGGCGCAGGACGGCGAAGGTGAGGAAGCCCATGCCGATGCCGTTGGTGATCGAGTAGGTGAACGGCATCATCACCATCGTCACGAAGGCCGGGATGGCGATCGTGTAGTCCGCCCAGTCGATCTCCTTGACCGAGCCGGCCAGGATCAGGAAGCCGACCGCGAGCAGGGCCGGGGTGGCCGCCTGGGACGGGACCATGGTGGCCACGGGGGTCAGGAACAGCGCGACGGCGAACAGCCCGCCGGTGACGACGTTCGCGAAGCCGGTGCGGGCGCCCTCGCCGACGCCGGCCGTGGACTCCACGAAGCAGGTGGTGGCGGAGGAGGAGCTGGCGCCGCCCGCGGCGACCGCGATGCCGTCGACGAAGAGGACCTTGTTGATGCCCGGCATCTCACCGTTGGCATTGGTCAGCTTCGCCTCGTCGCTGACGCCCATGATCGTGCCCATCGCGTCGAAGAAGCACGACAGCAGGACCGTGAAGACGAACAGGACACCGGTCAGCACGCCGACCTTGGAGAAGCCGCCGAACAGGCTGACCTTGCCGATGAGGCCGAAGTCGGGGGTGGCGACCGGGTTGCCGGGCCACTTGGGCGTCGTCAGGCCCCAGGACGGCACCTTCGCGACCGCGTTGATGATCACGGCGAGGACGGTCATCGTCACGATCGAGATCAGGATCGCGCCGGGGACCTTGCGCACGATGAGCGCCAGGGTGAGCAGCACCCCGAGGACGAATACCAGCACCGGCCAGCCGTTGAGGTGACCGTCGGCGCCGAGCTGGAGCGGGACGGTGGTCTGGGCGGCGTCCGGGATGCGGGAGACGAAGCCGGAGTCGACGAGCCCGATCAGCATGATGAACAGGCCGATACCGATGGAGATCGCCTTGCGCAGGCTGTAGGGGACGGCGTTCATGACACGCTCACGCAGGCCGGTGGCGACCAGCAGCATCACCACGAGACCCGCCAGGACGACCATGCCCATGGCGTCCGGCCACGACATCCGGGGCGCCAGCTGGAGCGCGACGACCGAGTTCACGCCGAGGCCGGCGGCCAGCGCGATGGGCACGTTGCCGATGACGCCCATCAGCAGGGTGGTGAAGGCGGCCGTCACGGCGGTGGCGGTGACCAGCTGACCGTTGTCCAGGTGGTGCCCGTACATGTCCTTCGCGCTGCCGAGGATGATCGGGTTCAGCACGATGATGTAGGCCATCGCGAAGAAGGTGGCGAAGCCGCCGCGGACCTCGCGGGCGAGGCTGCTGCCCCGCTCGGAGATCTTGAAGTAGCGGTCGAGCGCACCCGAGGCGGGGGTGTTCCCCGGCTGCTGCGGGGCGGTGGCCTTGGCGGGAGCCGAGGTGGGCATTGGATGTTCCTACGAGCAGAAGTGGACAGACGGAAACGGTTTCAGTATGAACATATGAATCCCGCAAACGCTATCTCCGCGCGTAGACCCGTCCTGACCCCGCCCGCCTCCTCCCGCACCCTTGCGCCTCGTAAGCTGTGCCCATGGCGAAGTGGACCCCCAAGCACGAGGCGCCGGAGCCCCTGGAGGGGCCCGTCGTCCCGGTCATCACCGGCGGCACGATCCTCTGGTTCGTCCTCTTCCTCGTCCAGCTCCCCTTCTACGGCTGGTTCGACGACCACGGACACACCTGGTGGCTGTGGACATGTCTGGCCGGGGGCGTGCTCGGCCTGTACGGCGTCTACTTCGTCAGGAAGCGGGACGCGGCGATCAAGCGGTCGGCCGCCGCGGAGCCGAAACCGGCCGAGTAGGCCGTACAACCACCGCACGAGTTCGCTCCTCCCCAGGTCGGATCTTCCGCGCACTCGGCGGGTGAAGCCGTAAATCCGCACGTACCGTCGAATGCATGACCCACATCGACGCGGGCGCCGAACTCGACCCCGTGCACCCGCCCGGCAGGCCGGCGGCGGCACGCGGTCTGACCGCGGCCGAGGTCGCCGAGCGGGTGTCCCGGGGGCAGGTCAACGACGTACCGGTGCGCAGCAGCCGGTCGATCGGCGAGATCGTCCGGGCGAACGTGTTCACCCGGTTCAACGCGATCATCGGCGTGCTCTGGCTGATCATGCTGTTCGTCGCACCGTTCCAGGACAGCCTGTTCGGGTACGTGATCCTCGCCAACACCGGCATCGGGATCATCCAGGAGTGGCGGGCGAAACGGACCCTGGACTCGCTCGCCGTGATCGGGGAGGCCCGGCCCACGGTGCGGCGGGACGGGGTGACCGCCCACGTCGGCACCTCGGAGATCGTGCTGGACGACCTCATCGAGATCGGGCCCGGTGACAAGGCCGTCGTCGACGGGGTGTGCGTCGAGGCCGACGGGCTGGAGATCGACGAGTCACTGCTGACCGGCGAGGCCGACCCTGTGGTCAAACGGCCCGGGGACCAGGTGATGTCGGGCAGCTTCGTGGTCGCCGGCGGCGGCGCGTTCCAGGCCACCAAGGTCGGCCGCGAGGCCTACGCCGCCCAACTGGCCGAGGAGGCCTCCCGCTTCACCCTCGTCCACTCCGAGCTGCGCACCGGCATCTCCACGATCCTCAAGTACGTCACGTGGATGATGATCCCGACCGCGATCGGCCTGGTCGTCAGCCAGCTCTTCGTCAAGCAGCACGGGTTCAAGGACTCCGTCGCCCGCACGGTCGGCGGGATCGTGCCCATGGTCCCGGAGGGGCTGGTGCTCCTCACCTCCGTCGCCTTCGCCATAGGCGTCATCCGACTTGGCCGAAAACAGTGCCTCGTCCAGGAGCTTCCGGCCATCGAGGGCCTGGCCCGCATCGACACCGTGTGCCTCGACAAGACCGGCACCCTCACCGAGGGCGGCATGGACGTCACCGAGCTCAGGCCGCTGCAGGGCGCCGACGAGCCCTACGTCCGCAAGGTGCTCGGCGCGCTCGGCGAGTCCGACCCGCGCCCCAACGCATCGCTCCAGGCCGTCATCGACGCCTACCCGGACGTCGACGACTGGCGCTGCACCGAGGCGCTGCCCTTCTCCTCCGCCCGCAAGTACAGCGGGGCCGCCTTCAGCGAGGGCAACGGCGAGTCCAGTACCTGGCTGCTGGGGGCGCCGGACGTCCTGCTCGCCGACGACGACCCGGCCCTCGCGGAGACCGAGCGCCTCAACCAACAGGGACTGCGCGTGCTGCTGCTGGCCCGCGCCCGGCGCGAGCTGGGCGACCCCGAGCCGGCCCGGGGCGCCCGCCCGACCGCCCTCGTCGTGCTGGAGCAGCGGCTGCGGCCCGACGCGGCCGACACCCTGCGCTACTTCGCCGAGCAGGACGTCCAGGCCAAGGTCATCTCCGGCGACAACGCCGTGTCGGTGGGCGCGGTGGCGGCGAAACTCGGGCTCACCGGCACCACGGTCGACGCCCGCGCGCTGCCGTCCGAGCGGGAGGAGATGGCGAAGTCCCTCGACGAGGCCACCGTTTTCGGACGGGTCACCCCGCAGCAGAAGCGGGACATGGTGGGCGCGCTTCAGTCGCGCGGGCATGCCGTCGCCATGACCGGCGACGGGGTGAACGACGTACTGGCGCTGAAGGACGCCGACATCGGGGTGTCGATGGGGTCGGGGTCCGAGGCGACGCGGGCCGTGGCGCAGATCGTGCTGCTCGACAACAGCTTCGCGACACTGCCCTCGGTGGTGGCGGAGGGCCGGCGGGTCATCGGCAACATCACGCGGGTGGCGACCCTGTTCCTGGTGAAGACGGTCTACTCCGTGCTGCTGGCGATCCTGGTGGTCTGCTGGCAGGTCGAGTACCCGTTCCTGCCCCGTCACCTGACGCTGCTGTCCACCCTGACCATCGGTGTCCCGGCCTTCTTCCTCGCCCTGGCGCCCAACAAGGAGCGGGCGAAACCGCACTTCGTACGGCGGGTGATGCGGTACTCGGTGCCGGGCGGGGTGGTGGCCGCGGTCGCGACCTTCGTGACGTATCTGATCGCTCGTCACCACTACACCGGCGCGGGTCAGTTGGACGCGGAGACCAGCGCGGCGACCCTCACGCTCTTCCTGATCTCCATGTGGGTTCTGGCGATCATCGCGCGCCCCTACACCTGGTGGCGGATCCTGCTGGTCGCCTCGATGGGGGTGGCGTTCCTCTTCGTGCTCGTCGTGCCGTCGCTGCAGCACTTCTTCGCGCTGAAGCTGGTCGGCGTGGCGATGCCGTGGATCGCGGTCGGCATCGCCGCGGTGGCGGCGGTCGTCCTGGAGTTCCTGTGGAAGTGGGTCGACCGCCGCTTTCCCGCCTAGCGGGCGCGTGCCGGGGTTACTTCACGTCGACGTAGTCACCGGTCGCCGAGACGGCCGGGGTGGTCGAGGTGCCCTCGAAACGGAAGCGCCAGTAGCCGTCGGACTGCGCGGTGGCGGTGGCCTTCACGTTGCCGTACTTGTCCGAGTACACCGTCTTGACCGTGGTGTAGGTGCTCGTACCGGCCTTGCGGAACTGCAGCTTCACCGGCTGGTTGGTGTAGCCGTGGTAGGCGTTGTCCTCCCAGTTGGCCCGGGAGAGCTTGCCGGTCGAGGTGATCGTCCTGCCCTTGTAGACCGGCTCGGGACCGGCGTTCACCGTCAGCTTGGAGTAGCGCTGGACCAGCGTGGAGCCGAGGTCGCCCTGCAGGGAGTAGTCGCTGGTGCTGTACTGCAGCGCGAGCGCGGCGGCCGACCACTTGCCCGCGTCGGCGTTCATCAGGTCGCCGTCGCCAGGGTAGATGTCGATCTTGCCCGAGCAGGTGGCGGTGGTGTCGGTGACCGGGGTGCAGGTCGCCGGGTCCACGCCGCCGAGCATGTTGGTCGGGTTGTCGAGCGTGCCCTTGTAGATGAGCGGGCCGCTGTCGAAGTCGTCCGACGAGAGGTCGTAGTTCGCCCCGTGGGTCAGCGTGTAGGTGACCGTGGTGCTGACGTGGTTCGTCGTGCCGACCTTGACCGAGGAGGCGATCTTGAGGTCGGAGAAGGTGACGCCGAGGTCGGCCGCCGTGGTGGCGGTGGTGGCGCCGAACGTGGTCCTGCCGTGCGCGGCGAGAACCTTCGCGGCCTCCGCCTGGTACGAGGTGGCGGAGCCGGCGGCCTGCGAGGCCGGCGCGGCGAAGGCGGTGAGAGCCAGGGCGCCGGAGACGGCGGCCACAGTGGCACGTATACGCATGTGTTCCCCAGTTGGAGAAAAGTGATCGTGGAGCCTGTTGGCCCACGGGATCAGATCCGTGACGGATGTGGGGGGTTGTACGGATGGGGCGGATCTTTGTCCGGGGATTGCGAACTCATTGCGAATCCCGGATGAAATCCGCCCCAACACGCCTGCTGCGTGCCTGCTTCAGGACTCCTTCGGGACTACTTCACGTCGACGTAGTCACCGGTGGCGTTGACCGCCGGGGTGGTCGAGGTGCCCGCGAAGGAGTACCGGAAGTAGCCGTCGACCGTGGCCTTGGTCGTCGTCTTCAGGTTGCCGGTCGAGTCCGACGTGATGGTCTTCAGCGTCGTGTAGGTGCTGGAGCCCTTCTTGCGGAACTGCAGCTTCACCGACTGGTTGGTGTAGCCGTGGTACGCGAAGTCGTCCCAGTTGGCGCGGGACAGCTTGCCGGTGACCGTGATGCTCTTGCCCTTGGTCACCGGCTCCGGCGAGGCGTTGACCGTCAGCTTCGAGAAGCGCTGCAGCTTGGTGGTGCCGAGGTTGTCCTGGGAGGCGAAGCCGACCTTGCTGTAGTCGATGTCCTCGGACGTCGGGTCCTGGTCGTTCCAGTCGATGGCGTAGCCGTCGGCCTTCCAGGTGGTGGCGTCGGCGTTGCCCAGCAGGTCGATGTCCGGGTAGACGTCGACGGTGCCCTTGCAGCTGGCCGTGGTCGACGAGGTGTCGGTGCACGTCGGCCAGTCGTCGCCGAAGAGCAGGTTGTCCGGGTTGTCGTAGGAGCCGCGGTAGATCTCCACGTCCAGCCAGACGGCGGGGTCGTTGACGTCGAAGTCGGCGTCGTGGGTGACGGTGTACGTCACCGGGACGGAGACCTTGTTCGCGACGCCCACGACGATCGGCTTGCCGCTGTTGATCTTCACGTCGGAGAACGTGAGGTTGATCGCGTACGGGGTGCCGGTGTCGGCGGTGGCCGAGGTGAAGGCGGACTTGGTGTGCGCGGCTTGCTTGACGGCCTGCGTGGCCCGGGCGATGTCGTCCTTGCCCATCGAGGGGCCGTCGGCGGCCTGGGCGGCGGGCACGACGAGAGCGGCCAGGGCCAGGGCGCCGGAGACGGCGGCCACGGTGGTGCGAATACGCATGTGTGTCCTCGGATGAAAGGAGGGGGTGGAGCAGGCGGGTGACGCCGCTTACCTCACGTCGACGTAGTCACCGCCGGCGCTGACCGCCGGGGTGGTCGAGGTGCCCGCGAAGGAGTACCGGAAGTAGCCGTCGGCCGTGGCCTTCGTCGTGGTCTTCAGGTTGCCCGTCGAGTTCGACGTGATGGTCTTCAGCGTCGTGTAGGTGCTGGAGCCGTTCTTGCGGAACTGCAGCTTCACCGGCTGGGCGGAGTAGCCGGCGTAGGCGCCGGTCTCCCAGTTGGCGCGGGAGAGCTTGCCGGTGACCGTGATGGTCTTGCCCTTGGTCACGGGCTCCGGCGAGGCGTTGACCGTGAGCTTCGAGGCGCGCTGCACCGAGAAGGACTTGGCGTTGTCCTTCTGGACGTAGTCGGCGTCCTTGCCCGTGGCGATCGCCCAGACCTTCCAGCTGCCGGCCACCTTGTTGATCAGGTTGTAGCCGGGCTCCATGTCGAAGGTCGACTTGCACGTCGAGGTGGTGGCGTTGACGGCGGTGCAGGTGGCGCGGTGGTCGCTGCTGTTGGCGACGGCGCCGCTGTCGGACGAGTCGATGTTCGCCCCGTGGTACAGGATGGCCTGCGCCCAGTCGACGCCGGAGGCGTCCTTGACGGTGAAGCTGACGGTGATCGTCTTCGTGGCGGTCGGTCCGACGACGACCGCCTTGCCGCCGTTCACCACGACGTTCGAGATGGCGGTGTCGCCCTCGACCTCGTCGGCGTGCGCCGCGGGCACGGCGAGGGCGGTGATGGCCAGGGCGCCGGAGAGGGCGGCCACGGTGGCACGAATACGCATGTGTTCCCCACGTGGAGTGGGACCCCGGACGGTGGTCGTCCCCCGGCCGGCCGGGGCCCAAGTGATCAGGGAGTCTGTTGACTCGCGTGATCAGATCCACGAGAGAAGTGAATGGTTGTACGGACGTAAAAAATTTGTGCGGGAAATTTTGAGATCATGGACCTCTGGTTACGGCGACGGGGTGCGTCAGTCGAACCAGCGGTCCCGGGCCAGTTCCTCCGTGCGGGACGGGTCCTCCAGCAGGGCCGCCACCTCGAAGCGGCGCGGCCACTGACCGGCCGCCCAGGCGAGGCCCGCGGCGACGCCCTCCAGGGTGGCCGCGTGCAGGACGCCGTCGCCGGTCAGACGCCAGTCCAACGCCACGCCGTCCACGACGAGTTCGTCGTGTTCGACGTACGTCGAGGGGGTACGGGCGCCCAGCAGCACCCGCACCGACTCCGGTACGTCGTGCTCGGCGCCCTCGGAGTCCACCACTCCCGTCACCGACTCGCTCAGCCGCCGCACCTGGAACAGCTCCGCCAACTCGGCCGCCCGCGCGGGCGGCACCGGCAGCAGCGGGACGCCCTCGGTGAAGGGCAGCAGGTCGGGTGAGTCGCAGACCACCGCGTCGGCCGCGTCCACGACCTCCACCCGCCCGTCGACGACGGCCCGCAGCTCGTCGGGCAGGGTCACCTGCTCGGGGTCCAGATCCGCCAACGCGCCGTACAGGGCGTGCAGTTGGGCGCCGGTGACCTGCCGGTCGGGGTCGGCGAGACGGTCCAGCAGTTCGGCGGCGCCGCCCGGCTCGTCGAGCAGCGCGGCGACCGACGTCCGTACGCCCAGCGCCCGCAGCACCTGCTCGTCGTCGAAGCCGGTCGCGTCGGCCTCGTCGTACAGGCCGCGCAGCAGCGGGTCGCCGCCGGAGGCCAGCAGGCCGGCGGGGCGGCGGCCGTCGAGGACCGGGTGCCCGCGCAGCCACCACGCCGTGTACGGCCGTACGACCTCGTGCGTGCCGTCGTGCAGCAGGATCCGCACGGGCTGGGTGAGCGCGTCCCGCAGCGGCGGCCGGGCCAGCAACGACAGCGCCTGCGGCCACTTGTCGTCGTCCACCAGGTCCAGGTCGCGTACGGCGACCAGCTCGGTGGCGACCGGCGGCACCGGCGAGTCCGGGAAGCGGTCGAGGACGTCCTCGCTCCACACGTCCACGGCGTCGAGCAGACCGGCGTCGTCGGGCTCGGCGAAGTCACCGTCGCGCGGCTCCAGTTCGTCCGGGTCGAGGACGACGTCCGTGGCCCGCACCAGCGCGAAGTTCGCGAGCACACCGCAGGCGGCCAGCGGCTGCTCACCCCACCGCTCCGCCAACTCGGGTTCCACACAGGCCAGTTCGTCCTCGCGCATGACCTGGTGGAAGGGGCTGCCGGGCAGCACGAGCTCGCCCGCGGGCGCGAGCTCCCCGTCCTCGTCGTGAAGGGCCAGCGCGCCCAGCCAGGGCTCGTCGCCCGGCTCCAGCCCGGCGTCCCGCACGAGGGCGAGGACGGTGTCGGCCAGCTCCTCCGCGTCCGGCGCGTCCTGCTCCCAGTCGATGCCGCCCTCGTCGTCGAGGGAGGCGGCGACCGCGGCACGGACCTGCGGGGTGGTCAGGACGGCGCGCGCCGTCGCGGGCAGCGCGCCGAGCTTCTCCAGGAGGGGGTGGGCGGCGTCCGGGTGGGCGACCTTCAGGCCGAGGCGGGCGAGGACCTCCGGGTCGATGCGGGCCGCGTCCGGGGAGGGCAGCAGGACCTGCCGGGGGCCGATGGTGGTCCGGCCGTCGGCGAGCGGTACCGGAAGGCCGGAGAGCCGGTCGGGGTCGACGCCGGCGAGGCTGTCGTAGAGCCGCCGCCACCAGCCGGGCTCCTTCTCCAGCCCGGCCAGCCGGTCCACGGCGTCCGTCAGCGGCACCCGGGCGACGCCCAGCGTCCGCAGCTCCACGCGCCGTTCGAGCCCGGCGGGCAGCAGGGTCGGGAGAACCTCGGCGAGCACCCGGACGGTGTCGGCACCGGCACCCTCGACGACCTCGGCGTCGCGGGGGCGCAGGGACTCGGGCAGGTCCGGGTCGTCGCCGGCGGGTTCGAGGGCCGGGGGGAGGAAGGAGGTGCGCGGCAGCCGCTCCAGGATCGCGGCGCGCAGGGCGCCGTCCAGCTCTCCCTTGCCCAGCGGGCCGGGGACGAGCCCGATGATGCCCTCCCCCACGGGCCGCCAGCCGGCGAGCAGTTCGGTGTACGCGTCGGCCGCGCGCTGCACGAGGAAGTCGGTGAGCGGGCCGGGGGCGGCGTGGCGGCGGGTGGTGTCCAGCGGGAAGGACGCGATGAGCAGCGCGGGCACGCCCAGCGGCTCGTCGCTCGGCGTCGGGGCGTGCAGGACGGCGCTGGTGCGCGGGTGGGCTGGGCTGCCGTCGGTGTCGGCGGGCACGGCCCAGGTCACGGACCAGTGGGGGCGCAGGCGTTCCTCCACCGAGCGGTCGGCGAGGAGGTCGGGGGTGAGGGGGCCGTGGGCGGAGGAGGTGCGCCAGCGGGTGGTGCCGTCGCGGGAGTCCTCCACGACCGTGAAGGGGCCGTCGGCGGTGCGGACGAGGGTGCGGACGGTGTCCGTCTCCACCACGACCTCCGCCAGGCCGGGGAGGGCGAGCAGGAGGGCGTCGTCGACGGCGTTCAGCAGCCGCTCGGCGAGGTCGGTGGCGGCGGCGTCGCGCAGCGGGAGGATCACGGCGGTGTCGTACGGGTCCGGGGCGGTGCCCTCGGCGGCGAACGGCAGCCGCAGCAGCGGCACATGCCCGTCCCGGCGGCGGATCTCGTCGCCGAGCCCGGGGCTGTGCCGGGCGGTGTCGGCGGCCAGTTCGCGGGCCTCGGCGAGCGACCAGCGCACGCCTCCGTGCCGGCCGACCACGGCGGGCTCGTCGGTGACGGCGAGTACGGCGGCGAAGCCGACGCCGAACCGTCCGACGGCGCCCTCGCCGGTGTCGCGCTTGGCGGAGGCGCGCAGGGTGGCCAGCGACTCGACGCCGGCCGCGTCCAGCGGGGCGCCGGTGTTGGCGGCGACGAGGACGCCCTCGCGGAGGGTGAGCCGGAGCCGACCGGGAACTCCCGCTCTGGCCGCGGCGTCGGCGGCGTTCTGGGCGAGCTCGACGACGAGCCGGTCCCGGTACCCGCCGAGGACCAGGTCCTCCTCGGCGTTGGCGTCCTCACGGAAGCGGGCGGGGCTGGTGGCCCAGGCATCGAGGACGCCGCGCCTGAGACGGGCGGTCCCGAAGGGGTCCGCGCCCTCGGCGGCGGGCCGCACGAACTTGCTCACGTTCACTCTCCTCGTCGACGTGAGCACGAAGGTACCGCCGCACGGCACGCGACACGTCCACAGGCCGCTCCGGGCGACCGCCCCGACACCCGGTGGCGTGCCCCGGCCTCGACGCCAGTGGGAGCCGCTCGGGCGGCCGCCCACCCCAGCCTGAACCGCGCCCGTCCGGGCCGTCGGCTAGGAGTGGCCCAGTTCTGCCGCGTCCTCGTCCGGGAGTACCGATACCGAGCCCGAGTCCGCGGACGGGCGGAGGGGGAAGGGGTCGACCCTGGTCTCGTCGATCACCGGTGGCGGCGGGACCGGCGGCTTGGGCATGACCGCGGCCTCCGAGTGACCGCCGCAGCCGTAGGCGAGGGAGACCACATGGCCGTCGGCCGGGGAGAACTCGTTCGCGCAGACACCGAAGGCCTGGCCGAGCGAGCCGCCGATCGGCTGCAGGAAGCCGCAGCTGACGCAGGCCGCGGGGGCCGCCTGGGCCATGGGCGTCTTCGCGCCGTACGCCTCCTCCCAGCGGTCCGCGGCGATGTGCAGGCCGTAGCGCGACAGGACGCGGGCCCGGCGCATGCCGAGTTCCTCCGCGACCGACGCGATCGTGCCGCGGGACGGGACGACGGGAAGGTGCGCCGGGGTGCCCTCGGTGACCTCCGCGTCCTCCGCCTCCACCAGTTCCGCCATCTCCTCGGAGACCGGGGAGGCCGGCGGCGGCTCGTCCTCGCCGGAGTAGCCGGGCTCCAGGCGCAGGTCCTCGGCGTCGGTGGGCAGCAGGTCGCCGGGCCCCATGTCGCCGGGGCGCAGACGCTCGCTCCACGGCACCCACTCGGGGGCGAGCAGCGCGTCGGGGCCGGGGAGGAGGACCACCTCGTCCAGGGTCACGATCTTCGCGCGGGACGCGCGCGCCACCGTCACCGCCCAGCGCCAGCCGCGGTACCCGAGCTCCTTGCACTCGAAGAAGTGCGTGACGACACGGTCGCCCTCGGAGACGAGTCCGGCGTGCTCACCCACCACGCCGGGCGCGGCGGCCTCCTCGGCTGCGGCGCGGGCGAGGTCGACGGCCTCGGCACACAGGCGGTCGGGGGTGCGGCTTCGCGTTGTCGCTGCGCTCACAGGTATCGCTTCTCTCCTACGCCGTCACTCGGGTGCGCCGGCCTGAAGGCGGCGGGAGCGGACGGAGCGGACCGAAGGACCGCGTCGACGTCCACACCCGATCGCGCTCGGGCGCACCTCATGCATCCATTCTGCGGGATGTCCGTGAGGCGCGCGGCCGAGAACGTTCGCCACGACGCGCTACGCACGCTACCTTCTCGCGACCTCTTGGCCTACACCGACGGGACGTTTGGCCCCGTCCACTCGTCCCGCGATGGTCCCGCGACGCGGCAAGTACACGGCCATACGCGCGGTAACCGCACTACACACGGCTTTCTCGGGGCACTATGACGGAGTGGCAGCCGCAAGGACGCCCCAAGGAGCCACCGGGGTCGGTGGGATCAAGGGCAGCAGTCGTGGTGGCGGTTCGGGCCGGTTCGGCGGGTCCGTCCGCGCCGTCGGGCGTGCCCTGCACTTCCCGCTGACCGGAACCGCCCGGGGCATCAGAAAGGCCACGCACGCGCACGGGGCGGGCGAGTCGGGTCTGGGCAAGCTGATCGAACTGCACGCCGTGAACGGCGCCGGCGATCTGATGATCACCATCGCGCTGGCCTCCACCGTCTTCTTCTCCGTGCCGACGGACGAGGCACGCGGGCGCGTCGCGCTCTACCTCGCCATCACGATGGCGCCGTTCACCGTGCTGGCCCCCGTCATCGGACCGCTCCTGGACCGGCTCCCGCACGGCCGCCGCGCCGCGATGGCCGGTTCCATGCTCGCCCGCGCCCTGCTCGCGCTGATCATCGCCAGTGCCGTCTCCACCGGCAGCCTGCAGCTGTATCCGGCCGCGCTGGGCGTGCTGGTCGCGTCGAAGGCGTACGGCGTGGTCAGAAGTGCCGTCGTGCCCCGGCTGCTTCCACCCCACTTCTCCCTGGTGAAGGCCAACTCCCGGGTCACCCTCGGCGGTCTCCTCGCCACCGGCGTGGCCGCCCCCATCGGCGCCGGACTGCACGCCATCGGACCGCGCTGGCCGCTCTACGGCGCCTTCGTGATCTACATCTGGGGCATGTTCCTGTCCTTCACCCTGGCCCCCAAGGTCGACTCGGCCAAGGGCGAGGACATCGCGCTGCTGGCCGCGGACGAGGCCCACCTGCACGGCCCGCACCGGCAGCCCGTCAAGCGGCCCGGTCTGCGGACCGTCGGCATCGCGGTCACCCACGCGCTCGGCGCCAACGCCGCCCTGCGCTGGCTCTCCGGCTTCCTGACCTTCTTCCTCGCCTTCCTGCTCCGCGAGCACCCGCTGACCGGCTCCAGCGCGGCCGTGTCGCTGGGCATGGTGGCGATCGCGGCCGGCGCGGGCAACGCGCTCGGCACGGCGGCCGGGGCATGGCTGAAGCAGCGGGCACCGGAGATCATCATCGTCACCGTCCTGGCCGTGGTGCTGGCCGCGGACATCGTCGCGGCGATCTTCTTCGGCGCGTTCCTCGTGGCGTGTCTCACAGCGACGACCGGCTTCTGCCTGGCGCTGGCCAAGCTGTCCCTGGACGCGCTGATCCAGCGGGACGTGCCGGAGCTGGTGCGCACCTCGGCGTTCGCCCGCTCGGAGACCATGCTGCAGATGGCCTGGGTGCTGGGCGGCGCGGTCGGCATCGTGATGCCGCTGAACGGCACGGCGGGGCTGTGCCTGGCCGCCGCGGTCCTCGCCGCGGGGTGGCTGACGACGGTGCGCGGGCTGCTGGGCTCGGCCCGGCACGGGGGCGGGACGAAGCCCCGCGTGGCGTAACACACAGGCACGTCGCACCCCAGGTAAGGAGAGCGTCAGGCGCTCCCTATAGCCTTCCGCCATGACCTCCATGCCACGCGGCGGAGCCGCACATGTCCGCGCCGTTGTGCGACGCCGCCGTGCCGTCGCCGCCGCCGGCGCCGTTTCCGCCGGACTGCTCGTCCTGTCGGCCTGTGACAAGCCGACGCCGCTGTCGACGGTCACGGTCGGCCGTTCCTCGGTCAGCTCGGAGGCCACGTGCGGTGGTGAGAGCAAGAACCTCAACACCACTGACCTGGCGAAGTGCCTGAAGGACTCCGACATCAAGTCCATCAAGGTCGACCCCGACGAGACGGTCCGCTTCGGCGTCGACCCGAAGATCGCCGACAAGCGGTGGACGATCCTGATGAACGGTCAGCCGCTCACCGAGGACAGCGACAAGACCTACCGCACCATCCCGGGCAGCGTCTTCTTCAACCAGCAGTACGGCGCCACGGGCAACTCCACGCTCGTGTCGATCAAGGCCGGCGACGGCAAGAAGAACGGCACCGGCGTGACGGGCCTGTGGTCGTTCAAGCTGAAGAAGGACGACTGATCACGTCCTCGGTACGTGTCCTGGTCGCCACCGCCGTCCCCGCGGAACGGGACGCGGTGGCCAGGGCGTTCACCGGTGACGCGGTGACCGTGATCGCCGCCGGGGTGGGACCCGCCCTCGCGGCCGCCTCCACCGCGACCGCGCTCACCACCGCCGCCCTCGAAGGCGCCCCCTACGGCCTGGTCGTCTCGGCCGGTATCGCCGGCGGCTTCCCGCCCGAGGCGCCCGTCGGCTCGCTCGTCGTCGCCGACGAGATCACCGTGGCCGACCTCGGGGCGGAGACGGCCGACGGGTTCGTGCCGGTGACGGAACTCGGCTTCGGGACCGTCACCCACCGTCCGCCGGAAACACTCGTACGAGACATCGTGAGCGCGACCGGCGCACGCCCCGGCGCGGTGCTCACGGTCTCCACGGTCACCGGCACCGCCGAGCGCGCCGCCGAGCTCCGCGCCCGCCACCCCCGTGCCCTCGCCGAGGCCATGGAGGGCTTCGGGGTGGCCGAGGCGGCCGCCGCCCACCATGTGCCCGTGCTGGAGATCCGGGCGGTCTCCAACCCCGTCGGCCCGCGCGACCGCGCCGCCTGGCGCATCGGCGACGCCCTCGCCGTCCTGACGACGGCCTTCGGGAAGCTCGCGCCCGTCCTGGAGAGTTGGAACCCGTATGACCAGTGAGCAGCCCCTGCGGATCGCGTACTCGCCCTGCCCGAACGACACCTTCGTCTTCGACGCCCTCGCCCACGGCCGGGTGCCCGGCGCCCCCGCCCTCGACGTCACCTTCGCCGACATCGACGTCACCAACGGCATGGCCGAGCGCGGCGAGTTCGACGTGCTGAAGGTGTCCTACGCGGTCCTGCCCTACGTCCTCGACGAGTACGCCCTGCTGCCGTGCGGCGGTGCGCTGGGGCGGGGCTGCGGGCCGCTGGTGCTGACCCGGGAGCCCGGGGCCGACCTGACCGGCCGCACGGTGGCGGTGCCGAGCGAGAGGTCGACGGCGTACCTGCTGTTCCGGCTCTGGGCGGCGGACACCCTGCCGGGCGGGGTCGGCGAGATCGTCGTCATGCCCTTCCACGAGATCATGCCCGCCGTGCGGGACGGGAAGGTCGACGCCGGTCTCGTCATCCACGAGGCGCGTTTCACGTACCGGAACTACGGGCTGCACAAGCTCGCGGACATGGGCGAGCACTGGGAGGACACCACCGGGCTGCCGATCCCGCTGGGCGCGATCATCGCGAAGCGGTCGCTGGGCGCGCGGACGCTGGAGTCGCTGGCCGAGTCCATCCGTACGTCCGTACGGGCCGCCTGGGACGCGCCCGAGGTGTCCCGGCCGTACGTCATGGAGCACGCGCAGGAGATGGATCCGGCCGTCGCCGACCAGCACATCGGGCTGTACGTCAACGAGTTCACGGCCGGCCTGGGAGCGGACGGCTACGCGGCGGTCCGGGGCCTGCTGACGCGGGCGGCGGCCGAGGGACTGGTCCCGGCGCTGGGGCCGGAGGCGCTGAGTTTTCCCTGACGACGCTTACCGGGGTGCCGCGGCGTGCCGTCCGGCGGCCGCGGGTCCGTGATGGCTAGTCGCGCCCCTGCAAAGCCTCCTGGTCACCGTCTGCCAGGGGAGTGCGTGGGGGCCAGTGGGCCAGGGACAGCATGGAGAGGACCTTGCGGATGAGGAAGACGGCCAGGGGGACCTCCACGACCACCGCGAGGGCCGCCGAGAGCCACACGTCCGGGGTGCCCAGCGCCAGGGACACGTCGAACCACGCGTCGCACAGCAGCAGGGCCGCGGTCGCGGTGGCCGCCACGGCGACCGCGCGGTGGCGGCGCCAGCCGAGGACGGCGGTGCTCGCCATCGCGAGCACCAGCAGGGCGTCGAAGCCGACCCAGGCCGTGCGCCACTGGCGGACCGTGTAGCCGCTGGGCAGCGTGAACCACAGCAGGATCGTCCACGGGACCAGGCCGACGGCGGACACCGTGAGCAGCTCCAGGGTCTGCCGGCGCTGCTTGCGGATGCGCTCCAGCAACTCGGCGGACGGGGCCCCGGTGGTGGCCCCGGCGCCGGAGTCGGTCCGTGTCTCGCCCATGTCGGCCGGTCCGCGGTGTCACACGTCGAGCTGGTCGGCCACCGCGCGCAGCAGCCCGGCGATCTTCTTGCCTGCGGTCTTCTCGGGGTAGCGGCCCCTTTCGAGCATCGGCGTGATGTTCTCGAGAAGGGTCGTCAGATCCTGGACGATGGACGCCAGTTCGTCCGGCTTCTTGCGGGTGGCCGCCGCGACCGACGGGGTCGGATCCAGAACCGTCACCGAGAGGGCCTGGTCACCGCGCTGTCCGGCGACCACGCCGAACTCGACTCGCTGGCCGGGCTTGAGCGTCTCCACTCCGGCGGGAAGGACCGAGGAATGGACGAAGACGTCACCGCCGTCGTCACGGGAGAGAAAGCCGAAGCCCTTCTCGCTGTTGAACCACTTGACCTTGCCGGTAGGCACGTCTGTCCTCGTCCTCGTACTCGTCGGAAAACTGCTTCGGAAACGGCTCTTGATAGCACTCGGGCGGGTCGTCACGGACCCGCCGGTACCAAGGCTAATGGTCTTCAGGCCGGTGACAAGACGTCGCCGGGTTGTTCCTTCGCGCTGGGAACTACCCTGGTCCGGTGCGTGACAAAACCCAAACGAATTCCGCCGCGCCCGGTGACCGACTGATCCGTGCCGGAGCCATCGTGTTCTTCATCGGCGCCGTGGCCACTCTGGTCACAGTGGCTCCGCTGCTCCTGCACGCGAAGCCATTTCCCACGTTCATGTTCGGACTGAGCATGCTCATGGGCGTCGGCTTCCTGATCGCCGCCGCCGGAGTACTGCGTTCGATCGCGGCCGGGCGGCGTCAGGCGCGGGCCGGCCGATAGGAGTCGGACCGCTCGTATTCGGCCAGCCAGGCCGGGAATTCCAGGAGATCCCCGAGAACGACGTCCGCCCCGGCCGTCGCCAGTTGCTCCGCGCTGCACGGTCCGGTCGCCACGGCCACCGACAGGGCCTCGGCCGTGCGCGCCCCGCGCACATCGCCGGTGTGGTCGCCGACGTAGACCCCGGCGCCGTGCTCGCGCAGTGCCCGGGCCTTGCCCTCGGCCCACAGGTCACCGACCAGTTCGTCGGGCCGGATGCCGAGGTGTTCCAGGTGCAGCCTGGCGTTCGGCTCGTACTTGGCGGTCACGACGATCGCCCGTCCGCCGGCCGCCCGCACCGCGTCGATGGCCTCGCGCGCGCCGGCCATCGCGGGCGTCGCGGCGATCGCGATCGTCGGGTACATCGACCGGTACAGATCGGCCATCTCCCCGATGCGCTCCGCCGGGAACCAGTTGACCAGTTCCTCGGCCAGCGGCGGCCCGAGCCGGGTGACCGCGAGGTCGGCGTCGATGTACGTCCCCGTCCGCTCGGACAGCGCCCGGTAGCAGGCGTGGATGCCGGGCCGGGAGTCGATGAGGGTCATGTCGAGATCGAAGCCGACGGTGAGGGCGGGCTGGGTCGTGGTGGCCATATGGGCCATTGTGCCCGGCCCGTACGACGCTCAGGCGTCCGCCGGGTGTGACCTACACGTACCTCGTCCGCGCGCCTACGCCTTGCGCTGCGAGCGCCATACGACATACAGCGCCGACAGCACGGCCGCGCCCCGCACCACCCACGGCCAGGTCTGGGAGATCGCGTCGTTCATGTGCCCCTGCGCGATGGGGTCGCCCCAGCGGCCGTCGTTGCGGCCCCACAGCCACACCACACCCGCCGTCACCGCCAGGCCCGGCATGCCGGCGACCGCCCACTTGGACTCGTTCTGGGTCAGGCGGCGGGAGGCGTAGGCGATGAGCCAGCCGAGCAGCAGGGCGAACCAGTTCCCGAGGACCGCGCCGGCGACGAGCAGTCCGGCGGCGATCAGCAGGAGGGGGTTGCTCCAGCGGCCGGAGGACAGCGGGAGGAGCCGGCGGCGGGCGGCGACGGGCGCCCCGGCCTCGGGCACGGCCTCCGCCACGGGCTCGGCGGTCTTCCCGGCCTTCTCGGCCTTCTCGGTCGCGGGCGTCCGCTCCCGCTCCTCCTGCGGGCGCGGGGCGCTGAGCAGGTCCGGGATCTCCACGCCGCCGACGAAGCCCGGAGGCAGACTGTCGCCGAACCGTGCGCTGTCCACCCGCCACCAGTCGGGCCGGGTCGCGCTGCCGCCGAGTTCATGGGCTCCGGCGAGGTGCGGCGGGGAGGGGGCGTCGGAGGGGGCGGACGGCTTGTCCAGGGGCACCGGTCCGCTCGGGCGGGGGCGCGGTACGACCCGGCGCAGGCCCTTGCGCGGTTCCTCTCCCGCCGGTTCGTCGTCCCGCTGCACCGGCACGTGCGTGGGGGTGGCGGCGCCTCCCCCGGAGGGGGCTCCCCCGGAGGGGGCTCCCCCGGCCGCGTCGACGACCTCGTCGGGGCTGCCGAGCCGGTTGATGATCCGGCGCACCGCGGCCGGGCTGTCGACGGTCGCCTTGGCCCGCCGCCGGTCGATCTCGTTGCGCAGCTCCGAGACCAGCCGCATCCGGGCGGCCGAGGGCAACTGCCGTTGCTGCGCCACGTCGCCGACGCGGCTCAGATACTCGTAGACGACCTTGTCGCTCTCGATACCCACGAAGTCCCCTCCGGGGCGGGTGCGTTGGATACCCCGTCGCAACGACGGTAGCGCAGGTGAACACCCCGTTCTCCGCCTGTCCGCCCCTTTCGTAGCGGAACGCCCTCATCTCGTACCCGCTAACGTGGGTCAGATGAGCACCCCCGGCCCACGTTCCCTCGCAGAGGCGCTCCGGCTCAGGGACGACGCCTCCCTGTCGGAGCTGCTGCGTGCCCGCCCCGATCTCATCACCCCCGTGCCCACCGACCTCACCCAGCTGGCCACCCGGGCCGGCACCCGGGCCTCGGTCGTGCGCGCCCTGGAACGGCTGGACCGGTTCGCGCAGCAGACGGCACAGGCGCTGGCGGTCGCCGGGGACCCGGCGTCGTACGGGGAACTGCTCGGACTGATGACCGGCGACCAGGGCGACCCGGCCGTCGCGGCGGCGCTCCCCCGCGCCCTGGGCACCCTGCGCGCACAGGCCCTGGTGTGGGGCGACGACGAGCGGCTGCGGCTCGTACGGACGGCCCGCGAACTGCTCGCGCCCTCCGCGCAGCACCCGTCCCCGACGGGGCTCGGGCCCACGGTGCAGGAGGCCACGGCGGGCATGTCGCCGGGCCGCGTCCAGGAGATCGTGGCGAAGGCGGGGCTCGCCTCGACGCACGACTCGGTCTCCGCCGTCGCCGCGCTGACCGGCCTGTTCAGCGACCGCGCCCGTATGGCCGCCCTGCTCGCCGAGGCGCCGGCGGAGTCCCGGGAGGTGCTCGACCGGCTGGTGTGGGGGCCGCCCTACGGACAGGTCACCGCGGACCCGGCGCCCAGACTGCGCTGGCTGCTGGACCGTGGGCTGCTGCTGCCCACCGCGCCCGGCACCGTCGTCCTGCCCCGCGAGGTGGCCCTGCACCTGCGATCCGGCCGCGCGCACCGCACGACCGAGCCGATGCCGCCGGCCCTGGAGGCGACGGCCACGCACCGTCCACAGGTTGTGGACGCGACGGCGGCCGGGCAGGCGTACACCGCGCTGGCCACGGTCGAGGAGCTGCTGAAGGACTGGGACGAGGGCGGCCCCGCCGTGCTGCGCGCGGGCGGCCTGAGCGTGCGGGACCTCAAGCGGACCGCCGTCGCCCTCGACGTCGCCGAGCCCGTCGCCGCCTTCTGGGTCGAACTCGCCTACGCCGCCGGGCTGTTGGCGTCCGACGGGGAGGCCGACGAGCGGTTCGCGGCGACCCCGGCCCACGACGAGTGGCTCCAGCAGCCCGCCGATCTGCGCTGGACCCGGCTCGCGGAGGCCTGGCTGACGGCGACGCGGACGGCGGGGCTGGTGGGCGGGCGGGACGCGAAGGACCGTACGTTGTCGGCGCTGGGCCCCAACCTCGACCGGTCCGCCGCGCCGGAGGTACGCCACCGGGTGCTGACCCTGCTGGCCGGGCTGCCGGAGGGCACGGCGCCCTCGGCCGAGTCGGTGCTGGCCCGCCTGGCCTGGGAACGCCCGCAGCGCCGCGAGGACGACCTGCGCGCCCGGCTCGCCCGCTGGACGCTGTCGGAGGCGGAGCTGCTGGGGATCACGGGACGCGGAGCGCTGTCGGCCCACGGCCGCGCCCTGCTCGGGGCGCCGGCGCCCACCGCCAAGGCGGCGGAGTCCTCCGGACCCGGCGACAAGCTCCCCGTGCACCACACGCCGGTCGTCGTGGAGCCCCTCTCCCCCGCCGAGCAGGCCGTCGCCTCGGCGGCCGCCGCCCGGCTGCTCGCCCCGCTGCTGCCCGAACCCCTCGACCACGTCCTGCTCCAGGCCGACCTCACGGCCGTGGCACCCGGCCCCCTGCAGCGGCCGCTCGCCGCCATGCTCGGGGTGCTCGCGGACGTCGAGTCGAAGGGCGGGGCGACCGTCTACCGGTTCACGCCCGGCTCCGTGCGCCGCGCCCTGGACGCCGGGCAGACCGCCGCCGACCTGCACGCCTTCCTCACCGCGCACTCCCGTACGCCGGTCCCCCAGCCGCTGGCGTACCTCATCGACGACGTGGCCCGCAGGCACGGGCACCTCAGGGTCGGCGCGGCCTCGGCGTACGTGCGCTGCGACGACGACGCCCTGCTCAACGAGATCATGGCCGACAAGCGGGCCGCCGCCCTGCGCCTGCGCCGCCTCGCCCCCACCGTGCTGGCCACCCAGGCCGACCCGGCCGCCCTCCTGGAGGGCCTGCGCGCGATGGGCTTCGCACCGGCCGCCGAGTCCGCCGAGGGCGACGTCCTGATCACCCGCGCCGACGCCCACCGCACCCCGCCGCGCACACCCCCCGAGCCGGTCCCCGACGGGCCCCCGGCCCCGGACGCCACCCTGCTCGCCGCCGCGATCCGCGCCATCCGAGCCGGTGACCTCGCCGCCACGACCCCGCGCAAGCCCACCGCCGCCCCGCTCGCCGGCGGCGACCTGCCCCGCACCAGCTCCGCCGAGACCCTCGCCACCATGCAGGCCGCCGTACTGACCGGCGAGGCGCTGTGGATCGGCTACGTGAACGCCGAGGGCTCCGCCAGCCAGCGCGTCATCGCCCCCATCCGCGTCGAGGGCGGCTTCGTGACGGCGTACGACCACACCGCGGACGAGGTACGGACGTACCCGCTGCACCGGGTGACGGGGGTGGCCGAGCTCGCCGACGAGGCGTGAACCCGACCTCCGCATGCCTCCGCGCGGCCTGACACGGGCAGTCTCCTGACGGACCGCGACCGACGAAAGGGACCGACCCCATGGCCACGACGATCCGCCGCGCAGTCATCCCCGCCGCCGGGCTGGGCTCCCGCCTCCTCCCCCTCACCAAGGCGATCCCGAAGGAGATGCTGCCGGTCGGCGACAAGCCGGTCATCGAGCACACCGTCCGCGAGCTGGTGGCGTCCGGGATCACCGACATCACGATCGTCGTCTCCGGCGGCAAGGGCCTGATCCAGGACCATTTCCGGCCGAATCCCGCACTGGTCGACCAGCTGCGGGCCGACGGCAAGACGGCCTACGCCGACGCCGTCGAGGAGGTCGCCGAACTGTCCCGGCGCGGCCACATCACCTACCTCGACCAGCACGGCCCGTACGGCAACGGCACCCCCGTGCTCAACGCGGCCCGCAACGTCGGCGACGAGCCGATCCTCGTCCTGTGGCCGGACGACGTCTTCGTCGCCGAGGTCCCGCGCGCCCAGCAGCTGATCCGCGCCTACGAGGCCACCAGCTGCCCCGTCCTCGCCCTGCTCCCCATGGACCCGTCCGACTCCCAGCGCTACGGCGTCCCCCGAGTCAAGGAGAACCTGGGCGACGGCCTGCTGTGCATCACCGGCCTGGTGGAGAAGCCCAAGCCGCAGGACGCGCCCTCCGCCTACGCGGCCATCGGCGGCTACGTCATCACCCCGGGGATCGTCGAGGAGCTGCGCAAGCAGACCAGCGCCTGGTACGAGCACCGCACCGGCGAGATCTACCTCACCGACGCCATCAACGCCTACGCCGCCACCAAGGCCGCCTACGGCCAGGTCATCCAGGGCCGCTGGTACGACACCGGCAACCCGCTGGCCTATCTGACCGCCCAGTTCGCGCACGCCCTCGCCGACCCCGAGTACGGCCCGCACCTGCGCCGCCTGGCGGAGCCTCCGGCCGACCGGCCCTGATCGCCCGCGATTGAGGCACACTGGACGTTTGGCCGTGCGAAGGGAAGTGCGCGTAGGTGAACGGTCCTCTCATCGTCCAGTCCGACAAGACCCTGCTCCTGGAAGTCGACCACGAGCAGGCCGACGCGTGCCGCCGGGCCATCGCGCCGTTCGCGGAGCTGGAGCGGGCGCCCGAGCACATCCACACCTACCGGGTGACTCCGCTGGGCCTGTGGAACGCGCGTGCCGCCGGGCACGACGCCGAGCAGGTCGTCGACGCGCTGGTGCAGTTCAGCCGCTACCCGGTGCCGCACGCGCTGCTCGTGGACGTCGCCGAGACGATGGACCGGTACGGCCGGCTGACGCTGAGCAAGCACCCCGCGCACGGCCTGGTGCTGACCACCACCGACCGGCCGGTGCTGGAAGAGGTGCTGCGCTCCAAGCGCGTCGCGCCGCTGGTCGGCGCCCGCATCGACCCGGACACGGTCGCCGTGCACCCCTCCGAGCGCGGGCAGATCAAGCAGACGCTGCTGAAGCTGGGCTGGCCGGCCGAGGACCTCGCCGGGTACGTGGACGGCGAGGCGCACCCGATCGAGCTCGCCGAGGACGGGTGGGCGCTCAGGCCGTACCAGAAGCAGGCGGTGGAGAACTTCTGGCACGGCGGCAGCGGCGTCGTCGTGCTGCCCTGCGGGGCCGGCAAGACGCTGGTCGGCGCCGGGTCGATGGCGCAGGCCAAGTCCACGACGCTGATCCTCGTCACCAACACCGTCTCCGCCCGGCAGTGGAAGCACGAGCTGGTGAAGCGGACCTCGCTCACCGAGGAGGAGATCGGCGAGTACAGCGGGACGCGCAAGGAGATCCGGCCCGTCACCATCGCCACCTACCAGGTGCTGACGACGAAGCGGAAGGGCGTCTATCCGCACCTGGAGCTGTTCGACTCCCGGGACTGGGGGCTGATCGTCTACGACGAGGTGCACCTGCTGCCGGCTCCGGTGTTCAAGTTCACCGCGGACCTGCAGGCGCGGCGGCGGCTGGGCCTGACGGCGACCCTGGTGCGCGAGGACGGCCGTGAGTCGGACGTGTTCTCGCTGATCGGCCCGAAGCGGTTCGACGCGCCGTGGAAGGAGATCGAGGCGCAGGGCTACATCGCTCCGGCCGACTGCGTGGAGGTCCGGGTCAACCTCACCGACTCCGAGCGGCTCGCGTACGCCACCGCCGAGCAGGAGGAGAAGTACCGCTTCTGTGCGACGACCGCGACCAAGCGGAAGGTCACCGAGGCCCTGGTGCGCCGGTTCGCCGGGCAGCAGATCCTCGTCATCGGCCAGTACATCGACCAGCTCGACGAACTGGGCGAGCACCTGAACGCGCCCGTCATCAAGGGCGAGACCTCCAACGCCCAGCGCGAGAGGCTCTTCGACGCCTTCCGCGAGGGCGAGATCAGCGTGCTGGTGGTGTCGAAGGTCGCGAACTTCTCCATCGACCTGCCGGAGGCGACGGTCGCGATCCAGGTGTCCGGCACCTTCGGGTCGCGGCAGGAGGAGGCCCAGCGGCTGGGGCGGGTGCTGCGGCCGAAGGCCGACGGCCACCAGGCCCACTTCTACTCGGTGGTCGCCCGGGACACCATCGACCAGGACTTCGCCGCCCACCGGCAGCGGTTCCTGGCGGAGCAGGGGTACGCCTACCGGATCGTGGACGCGGACGAGATCCTGGCGGAGAGCTGAGAGCTGAGAGCTGAGAGCTGAGGGCTTCGGGCTGAAGCCCCGCCGTCAGGGCGCGGGCAGGGTGAACACCAGCAGCAGGACGAACAGCGCCGGCAGCACGGCCGCGAGTGCGGCGCAGACACGGACGGGCAGCCAGCGCAGCTTCCAGGGCAGGGCCCAGGCCGTGACGAGCGCGGCGAGGGTGGGCAGCGTGCCGTACTCGAGGGTGCCGTAGATCAGGGACAGGTGGGTAGTCAGCGCCGACGAGCAGTCGTCGGGGCCGCAGGCGTCCGTCGCCATGGCGGACAGTCCGCCGAAGAGCACCGCCGCGGGCCCCAGGAACACCAGGAGCACCGTCGCGACCAGCGGCGCGATCCACGCCCTGGGGTCCCGCCCGGCCGTGTCCGACGAGGCCGGGGGCTGTGCCGCGAAGTGCTGTGTGGTCATACGAGCAGTGAACCGGGGCGCCGGACTGCGGGGCACCGGTACGGATACTCATCCCACGCGGGGCCACCTACTCAGGTGGTCCCGCGGATCACTTGCGGCGGACGCCCGCTTCCTCGCCGTACTCGCCGAGTATGACGACATCGAAGGCGGCGCCGGCGAAGACACGGATCGCGCGAAGGGCGTTGCCGAGGCGGTGCGTGCCGTGGAGGTCGGAGACTGGGGTCGCACCGGACGGGCGACCGGGGGCTGGGGTGATGGTCGCTGCACTCATGTATCCATGGTGGCGCCACGGACATAAGGAGAGCATCGGTCCAAGGTCCCCACTTGCTGTGATACCTGGGTACCCCCCATGGGTGAGAGCCTCCACCCGGGGATGGAAGGGTGAACCCCTAGGGGGAGCCGGGAACCGAGCCGGACCGGCCCGAAAAACGGTTGGCCACCGGAGCGCCCCCTCGCCTAAAATCTCCGCTCTTGCCCGCCTCCCTCGACGGAGCGCCGCCGACCGGCCGGAAACCGGACGGCATCTCGCAGCAGCAGTCACCCGGCCCGCAGCACCTTCGGAGGCACCCCCTTGTCCACGTCCGTCGACGACCCCGCGCCCCTGGACGATCCCCTCTCCCGCGAGCGCGCCCACCTCGCCGAGTCCCGTGCGGCGCTGCGCGCCATGCGCGAGGACGTCGAGTCGCTGGACATCCGCGACGTCACCGCGAACTGGGTCAACGCCGAGGTGCTGGCCCGCCAGATCGACGAGCGGATCAAGGCGCTGGCCGATCTCAGCGACACCCCGCTGTTCTTCGGCCGCCTCGACTACCTGCACGCTCCCGGCGCGGACCAGGCCGAGGGGGCGTACGGGGAACGCTTCTACATCGGGCGCCGGCACGTGCACGACCACGACGGCGACCCGATGGTCATCGACTGGCGGGCGCCGGTGTCGCAGCCGTTCTACCGGGCGTCCAAGAAGGACCCGATGGACATCGCGCTGCGCCGCCGCTTCGGGTACACGCGCGGCGACATCACGGCGTACGAGGACGAGCACCTCTCCGACCCGGCGGAGGCGGCGCGCACCAGCAAGCTGCTCCAGCAGGAGATCGAGCGCCCGCGCGTCGGTCCGATGCGGGACATCGTGGCCACCATCCAGCCGGAGCAGGACGAGATCGTGCGGTCCGGGCTCGGCGGCACGGTGTGCGTGCAGGGCGGCCCGGGCACCGGGAAGACGGCCGTCGGCCTGCACCGGGTCGCCTACCTCCTGTACGCCCACCGCGAGCGCCTCGCCCGCACCGGGACGCTCGTCATCGGGCCGAACCGGTCCTTCCTGCACTACATCGAGCAAGTGCTGCCCGCACTGGGCGAGTTGACCGTGCAGCAGGCGACGGTGGACGACCTGGTGGCGCAGGTGGAGGTGCGCGGGACGGACGACGCGGCGGCCGCGGTGGTCAAGGGCGACGCGAGGATGGCCGAGGTGCTGCGACGGGCCGTGTACGCGCACGTGACCATGCCGACCGAGCCGGTGGTCGTGGTGCGCGGCTCGCGTCGCTGGCGCGTCCCGGCGTACGAACTGTCGGACATCGTCCGTGAGTTGCTGGACCGGGACATCCGTTACGGCGCCGCCCGTGAGGCCCTTCCGCAGCGCATCGCGCACGCCGTGCTGGTGCAGATGGAGCGCTCCGGTGAGGCGCCGGACGACCGGGTGCAGGACGCGGTGGCCCGCAACGCGGCGGTGAAGGCGGCGGTGAAGCAGATCTGGCCGCCGGTCGACCCGGCGAAGCTGGTGCTGCGGCTGCTGACGGACGCGGACTTCCTGGCCGAGCACGCGGAGGGCGTCCTCAGCGAGGAGGAGCGCAAGACGATCCTGTGGGCGAAGCCGGTGCGCAGCGTCAAGGCGGCCAGGTGGTCGCCGGCGGACGCCGTGCTGATCGACGAGACGACGGACATCGTCCAGCGCACCCACTCCCTCGGCCATGTGGTCCTGGACGAGGCGCAGGACCTGTCCCCCATGCAGTACCGCGCCGTCGGCCGGCGCTGCACCACGGGCTCGGCGACGGTCCTCGGCGACCTGGCGCAGGGCACCACGCCCTGGGCGACCCGGAGTTGGGACGAGGCCCTCGCTCACCTCGGCAAGGCGGACGGTGTGATCGAGGAGCTGACGGCCGGTTTCCGTGTCCCGACGGACGTCATCACCTACGCCTCCCGCCTCCTGCCGCACATCGCCCCCGGTCTCACCCCGGTCGCGTCGGTCCGTGAGAACCCCGGCTTCTTCGCTCTGCGGACGGTCGCGGCAACCGATGAAGTCGTCGCCGCCTGCGCGGAGTTGCTGCGCAACGAGGGCTCGACCGGTCTCATCGCGGCCGACGCCCGCGTTCCGGCACTCGCCGAGGCACTGACGGCGGCCGGCATCGGCTACCTGGCCCCCGGCGAGGAGACGACGGCCGAGACCCGGCTCACCCTGGTCCCGGCCTCGCTCGCCAAGGGCCTGGAGTACGACTACGTCGTACTGGACGAACCGCAGGCCGTGGTGGACGGCGAGCCGGACGAGCGGACGGGGCTGCGCCGGCTGTACGTGGCCCTGACCCGAGCCGTCTCCGGCCTGATCGTCACGCACGCGGCGCCGCTGCCACCCCAGCTCGAAGGGTGAGCGGCTAGGCGGCGGAGCCGTCCAGGACCCGGCGCCACCGGCCCACGGCCTCCGCGGAGACCGGGGCGTCCCAGCCGCCGGGTCTCGCCGCACCGCCGATGTGGAACGCGTCGATGCCGGCGGTGCGCAGGTGCGGTACGTGGTCCAGCCGGAGGCCGCCGCCCACCAGAAGTTGCTGCTCGTAGCCGGGCTCCCCGCCCCTGGCCGCCTCGGCGAGCAGGGTCGGGAGCCCGTCGTCGACGCCCGTGGCCGAGCCCGCGGTGAGGATGGTGTCCAGGCCCGGCAGGCCGTCCAGCCGCTTGCGCAGCCCGTCCCGGTCGGCGGTGTGGTCGATCGCCCGGTGGAAGGTCCAGCGGCAGCCGTCCAGCTCGGCGACGACCCGCTCCACCGCGGCGAGGTCCACGCAGCCCTCGCCGTCGAGGAACCCGAGCACGAACTCGTCGGCGCCCGCGGCCCGCATGTCCCGTGCGACCCCGGCCAGCCGCTCCACGTCTCCGGCGGCGAACCCGTCCGCCAGCCGCAGCATCACGCGCAGCGAGATGTCGACGGCGGCGCGGATCGCGGTGAACGTGGCGGCCTGCGGGGTCAGGCCGTCGGCCGCCATGTCGGTGACCAGTTCGAGGCGGTCCGCGCCTCCGGCCTGGGCGGCGACCGCGTCCTCGGCGTCGAGGGCGATCACCTCCAGGACTGCACGCTTGCTCATGGGACCCCATTCGTCGTGTGGGCAGGCGGTACGACCTCGATGCACAGGTCTAGTCCAATTCAAAGACTACGCCCCTGCGGCCGCCCGCACGACGACGCCCCTCAGCCAAAGATGTTCAGGTCCCCCGCCTCCGCTCCCGCCAGTTCGTACGACACCCCCTGCGGCACCGGACGCCCCGCGTACAGCCGTACGAGGGTGGCGGCGTCGCCGATGAAACGGGCCGGCGTCCGCTCCCCGCTCACCTCGCCCAGCAGCAGCGGCTCGTCCACGTCCTCCAGGTCGGCGTGGAGCGGCGCCCGGCCCTTCTCGCGGGTGATGCGGGCCAGCAGGGTGAGCGCGTCCGGGAGCCCGGCGCCGGCGTAGGCGCCCGGCTCGCCCCACACCTCGCGCACGTCGCCGGCGTGCACCCACTCGCCCAGTGCGACCATGTCCAGAATCCCGCCGGCCTTGGCGATCACCGGTCCGGCCTCGGTCATCCCGCGCTCCAGCTCGTCGACGACCTGCCGGTTCGTCCACTCGGCCCGCTCGGCGATGTCGCGGTCGTTGGCCTCGGGCGAGAAGACGCCCTTCTCGAACCGGCTCTCCACCACCCGCATCAGCGCGGACGAACAGTGCGCGAGCACGTCCCGCACGCTCCACCCCGGGCACCCGGCGGTCGGCAGCGCGAAGTCCGCGTCCGGGCGGGCCCGCAGCAGCGGTACGAGGGCGTCGCGCTCGGCGACCAGGAGACGTCCGGGAAGTTCGGGGTCGCGTGCTTCGGGAGTCGTAGTAGTCATGGGGTCACGCTAGGGGCGGGAGGTGATCGGCGGGAGAATGGGCGCATGGCCGATCTCGACGCCCTGCGTTCCCGCTGGACCCGCGCCCTGGCCGGAGCCCGAGGCTCCGCCGCCGGCCCCGACCCGGTGCCGTACGCCGACAACCTGCTGGCCCGCTGGCAGGAGCCGCAGCGCCGGTACCACACGCTCGCCCACCTGGTCGCCGTCCTCGACCACGTCGACACGCTGGCGGAGTACGCGGACGATCCGGACGCGGTGCGGCTGGCGGCCTGGTTCCACGACGCCGTCTACCTCCCGGACCGGTCCGAGAACGAGGAGCGCTCCGCCCGCCTCGCCGAACGCGCCCTGACCGAGGCCGGCGTCCCCGACGACACCACCGCCGAGGTCGCCCGGCTCGTCCGGCTCACCGTCACCCACGACCCCGCCGACGACGACCGCGACGGCCAGGTCCTGTGCGACGCCGACCTCGCGATCCTCGCCTCGCCGCCCGCCGCGTACGCCGCCTACACCGCGGCCGTGCGCGAGGAGTACCACTTCGTGCCGAACGACGCCTTCCGCGCGGGACGGGCCGACGTCCTGCGTCAGCTCCTCGCACTGCCACAGCTGTTCAGGACGCCGTACGGACGACGGAAGTGGGAGGCGACGGCCCGTTACAACCTCTCCTCCGAGCTGGAAATCCTGTCGACCGCCGCGGAGGGGGCCGAATAGCCTTCGGCCCATGCGTGCATTGGGCGGGGATCAGGTGGAAGAGGCCGTCGCGAGCTGTCTCGCGGCACTGCGGCCTGCGGTGGACCGGGACTGGACGGCGGTGCGGGCAGCCGGGATGGACTGGACCGCCCACGAGACGGCGTTCCACATCGCGGAGTGCCTCGTCGGGTACGGGGCGAACCTCGCCGGACGCGCCCGCGACGGCTACGTCCCCTTCGAGATCACGCTCGACGAGGGCACCGACAACACGGGCCTGCTGCACCTCGTCGAGTCGATGGGCGCCCTGCTCGCCGCGGCGGTCCGCACCGCCCCGCGCGACGCCCGCGCCTTCCACCCCTATCCCTTCCGCAGCGCGAACCGCGAGGGCTTCGCCGCGATGGGCGTCGCCGAGGTACTGCTGCACACGTACGACATCGCGGGCGCCCTGGGAATGGCCTACGAACCGCCGTCCGCCCTGGCGGAGTTCGTCCTCGCCACGATCTTCCCGCACGTCCGGCCCGACGCGGACGCCTGGCGCACCCTGCTGTGGGCCACCGGGCGCGGCGAACTGTCCGGCCGGACCCCGGTCACCGAGTGGCGCTGGAACAACAACCTCGTCCACACCACGGACCGCCTCACCCTGGAGGGGATCACGCCGGCGTCCGCACGCGACCTGGTCCTCGGTGGGGACGGCGGCTTCGACTGGCTCGCCGACGGCCCGTTCGCGGGCACGCGGGAGGCCGCCGGCTTCCTGCTGAAGGCCTACGAGGAGGGCGTCCACCGGCCGGAGTTCGGCGTCTTCGTCCTCGTCCGCCGGGAGGACGGCCGGGCGATCGGCGGCATGGGCTTCCACGGCGTCCCGGACGAGGAGGGGCGGGCGGAGGTCGGCTACGACCTGGTCGAGGCCGCCCGCGGCCACGGCTACGCGACCGAGGCACTGCGTGCCCTCGCCGACTGGGCGTTCGCCCGGGACGACGTCCGCGCGCTGTTCGCGACGGTCGACCGCGACAACCTCCCCTCCCAGGCGGTCGTCACCCGCGCCGGGTTCCGCAAGGTGAGCGAGGAAGAGGAGACGTTCGCCTACGAACTCGGGCGCTGAACGCGGCCCTTGGGCCGTCGCAGCCCCGCCTCCGTCAGCAGCCGCACCACCTCACGGCTGCTGACCTGCACGGCCCCGGCGGCCACCGCGTCCGCGTACCGGTGCGAGGGGATGTCGTAGTGGTCGCGCTCGAAGGCGCGCCGCGGCACGCCCAGCCGGTCGGCGAACAGCCGCAGTTCGTCGTAGGAGACGTCGCTGATGAGGTGGGACCACATGCGGCCGTGGCCGGGCCAGTCCGGCGGGTCGATGTAGACGGTCACGGCGCGGGCGTCCCGCCCGTCGCCGTGTCCAGCGCCCCGACGGCCGCGACCCGCACGCCCGCCTTGTGGCAGACCCAGTGCGGGTCGGCGCCCAGTTCGGGCTCGACCTCCAGCGCGTGCGGGTCGCCGGAGCCGCAGACCGGGCACAGCGGCCAGCGGCCGTAGGTCTCCAGCAGGGCGTCCTGGACGTCCTGGGCGACCAGCCCCGTCACGAACTCCGCGCCCTGCGGCCACTGCTCGACCCACCAGCGCCGCTCGGCGACGGAGTCCTCGACCATGGACACCACGTCCGCCGCGGCGACCCGCCCCGCGGCCAGGTCGGCGAGCACGAGGGCGCGCGCCACGTGCAGCGCCCGCTCCAGAGGGGTGACCGGGGGGCCCGGGGTTTCAGGGGTGTCGGAGGGATCCATGCACCCATTGTGCGCACTCTTGACCGGTGCCCCGGCCGAAAATATCTTTCATACGTGACCCAGAACGTGAAGGAAATTTTCGCCGGCCATGGTGCGGGGACGCCGGGCACCGCACCTCCCGCCCCCGCGGCCCTCGCCGCCAAGGTGCGCACGCTCGCCCCCTCCATGACACGTTCCATGCAGCGCGTCGCCGAGGCGGTCGCGGGCGACCCGGCCGGCTGCGCCGCCCTCACGGTCACCGGGCTCGCCGAGCTCACCGGCACCAGCGAGGCGACGGTGGTCCGCACCGCCCGGCTGCTCGGCTACCCGGGGTACCGGGATCTGCGGCTCGCCCTCGCCGGACTCGCGGCGCAGCAGCAGTCGGGGCGCGCGCCCGCCATCACCACCGACATCGCCGTCGACGACCCCATCGCCGACGTCGTTGCCAAACTCGCCTACGACGAGCAGCAGACGCTCGCCGACACGGCGGCCGGACTCGACACCGTGCAGCTGGGGGCCGCGGTCGCCGCGGCCGCCGTCGCGCGGCGCATCGACGTGTACGGGGTGGGCGCGTCGGGGCTGGTCGCCCAGGACCTCACGCAGAAGCTGCTGCGCATAGGGCTGATAGCCCACGCGCACAGCGACCCGCACCTGGCCGTGACGAACGCGGTGCAGCTGCGGGCGGGTGACGTCGCCATCGCCATCACGCACTCCGGGTCGACGGGGGACGTCGTGGAGCCGCTGAGGGTGGCCTTCGAACGCGGGGCGACGACCGTGGCGATCACCGGGCGGCCGGACGGGGCGGTCGCGCAGTACGCCGATCACGTGCTGACCACGTCCATCGCCCGGGAGAGCGAGCTGCGGCCGGCCGCGATGTCGTCCCGGACCAGTCAACTGCTGGTCGTGGACTGCCTGTTCGTGGGAGTGGCGCAGAAGACGTACGAGACGGCGGCGCCCTCGCTGGCCGCGTCGTACGAGGCGCTCGCCCACCGGCACCGGCGGTAGACCCCGCACCTCCCTTCTCTCACGTTCTCCGGCCGCACTTCACGAAAGAGCCGCTCCGCCATGACCTCCACCTCCAACCCCCGTGATCTGCGCGCCGAGTTGGAATCGCTCACCACCGAGGCCTTCCGTCCCGACCTCGCCGACATCGACCGGCTGCCCACCCTGGAGATCGCCCGGCTCATGAACGGCGAGGACGCCACCGTCCCCGCTGCCGTCGCCGCACGACTGCCGGCGATCGCCGCCGCCATCGACGCCATCGCCGACCGCATGGCCCGCGGCGGGCGGCTGATCTACGCCGGTGCCGGGACCGCCGGCCGGCTCGGCGTGCTGGACGCCTCCGAATGCCCGCCGACCTTCAACACCGATCCGGAGCAGGTGGTGGGGCTCATCGCGGGCGGTCCCGCCGCCATGGTCACCTCAGTCGAGGGCGCCGAGGACTCCGCCGACCTCGCCCGCGCCGACCTGGACGCCCTCGCCCTCACCTCCGCCGACACGGTGGTCGGCATCTCCGCCTCCGGCCGCACCCCGTACGCCATCGCGGCCGTCGAACACGCCCGCCGGCAGGGCGCGTTGACCGTCGGGCTCGCCTGCAACGCCGACAGCGCGCTCGCCGCGGCCGCCGAGCACGGCATCGAGATCGTCGTCGGACCCGAACTGATCACCGGATCCACCCGGCTCAAGGCGGGCACCGCGCAGAAGCTGGTCCTCAACATGCTCTCGACGATCACGATGATCCGGCTGGGCAAGACGTACGGGAACCTGATGGTCGACGTACGCGCCTCGAACGAGAAGCTGCGGGCCCGTTCCCGCCGTATCGTCGCCCTCGCCACGGGGGCGCCGGACGAGGAGATCGAGCGGGCGCTGGCGGCCACGGACGGCGAGGTGAAGAACGCGATCCTCACCCTCCTGGCGGACGTGGACGGCCACACGGCGGCCCGGCTGCTGGAGGAGTCGGGCGGACACCTGCGGGCGGCTTTGGCGGCGGCCCGCTGAGAGACCGGCGCCGGACGCCGGCAGCCGTTGTCGGTGCAGACTGATACCCATGAACCACGCCCAGCTCACCGCCCTGGGCCGAGCCCTCCGCCTCCTCGGCGAGCACGGCGAGGCCCTCGGCGCCGACACCCCGGACGCCAGGTTGCACGAGGTCAGGGCCGACCTGCGGCGCGCCCTGGACCTCCTTGACGAGAGCGTCTCCACGGCCGCCCCCGCGACCCGCTGCGCCGAGCACCCGAACGGCCCGGTCGACGAGAGCGCCCCCGACCGCTGCCTGCTCTGCGAGACCCGGCGCCGGGCGGCCCGCCGCGCCGAGTTCAACGGCGGACCCCTGCCCGTGCACCCCACCGAGTCCGCGCCCTCCCGCTACGGCGTCCGGGGCGACCGCCCCCAGCCCCAGCAGCGCTGGCTGCCGGAGCTGTGGACGGGGCAGGAGTGGCAGCTGTGCGGTACGCCGAGAAGGGACCGGCGCGAGGCGGAGCTGTATCTCGCCGCCCAGCGCCGCGGCCCCCGCGCCGCCATGGCCTACCGGCTGGTGCACGAGTTCACCGACTACGAGGTGCTGCGGGTGTGGGGCACCCCGGTGAAGGTCGACATCGAGCCCCTGGGCAACCTCTGAGCGACGAGGGGCCCTAGGGAAGCAGCGGCAGCGCCGTGAACTCGTAGCCCTCCCACAGCCGCCGTGTGGCCTCCTCGGGGTACGCCCGCACCTCGGGCCGGACGTCCAGTACCTGGACCGGGCGGTCCGCCTCCCCGTACGCCGGCCAGCCCGGGTCGCCGGTGCGCGCGAACGCCGTCCACGACGCGCGGAAGCGCGCCGACAGCTCCTCCGCCTCCGCCGGCACACCGCTCCCCGCGAAGAGCAGGTTGCCGAGGTCGGCCTCGAACGTGCCGAACAGCAGAGGGATGTCCAGGCCGTGGCAGGCGCCGAGGACGCCGCCGGCGCCGGGCGCGGGCCAGGTCAGTTCGTAGAAGTGGGCGCGGCCGCCGCCCGCCACCTGCGCCTCCGCCAGCCGCAGGCTCGGCATGTTGAACAGCCAGTCCGTCTGGACGCGTTCGTACAGGTCGCTCGGGGTCGCGTCGGGGTGGGCGGCGCGATAGGCCCGCTCCGCGTCGGGGCCGGGCCCGAACGTCCGCAGTGCCCAGGCCGCCTGCTCCTCGGTGACCTTGCCGAGCAGTTCGCCCATGACGAGGAACAGCCGCCACTCGTCGCGGTTGTGCCCGACGAGCAGATCCACGTCCCGGGCCGCGCCCGCGGCCAGCGCCTGCCAGGGAGTGACGGGCAGCACCTCGCCGTCGACGACCGGCGAGAAGGGCGTGACCGTGGGCGCCGCCCGCCCCCACCGGTCCTCGTACTGCCGCATCTTGGCGCTCAGCGCCTCGCCCGCCGAGGTGAGCAGCCGGGGGTCCACGGCGGACAGCGCGGCCGCCGTCGGCGGCAGGCCGGCCTCCTTGGCGATCTCGGCGGCGATGTCCCGGGCGAGTTCGTCGGTGAAGAAGGTGCCCGGCACGCTCTGGGCGATCGCCCGCCCGAACAGACCCCGCGCACTCGGCATCGCCAGCAGCGCCGCCACCGATCCCGCGCCCGCCGACTCCCCGAACACGGTCACCCGGCCGGGGTCGCCGCCGAACGCCGTGATGTTGTCCCGTACCCACTCCAGGGCGGCGACCTGGTCGAGCAGGCCCCGGTTGGGGGGCGCGCCCTCGATGCTCGCGAACCCCTCGATGCCGACCCGGTAGTTGAGGGTGACGACGACCAGGTCGCCGTCGCGTGCGATGCGTCGGGCGTCGTAGCCGGGGCTGCCGGAGTGGCCCAGCTTGTAGGCGCCGCCGTAGATCCACACCATTACCGGGCGGAGCGCGGCCGGATCGGCCTGCGGTGTCCAGACGTTGACGGTGAGCCAGTCGTCGCCGTCGGGCGTGTCCAGCACGCCCCTGCGGCCCTGGATGCCGAGATCCTGCGGGGGCGGCGGCCCGAACGCGTACGCCTCCCGCACCCCGTCCCAGGCCCGCACGGGCCGCGGCGCCTGGAACCGGAGCTCGCCCACCGGCGGTTCGGCGAACGGGACGCCCCGGAAGACGGTCAGCCCGCCCTCCTGACGTCCGCGCACCGCACCGGCTCCGGTGCGTACGACCGGACCTTCCGCTGTCGTCATCGTGGGCTCCTCACGCATGGGGGATGGAGGGCTGCCGATCCACTCAAACGAACAAGCCTGCTGGAATCAAGCAAACCAGCGGACTCCGCGCCGCCCGCGGTCGGCGGACGGTGCGGACTCGCCGGTCAGCTCAGGGACTTCAGCGCCGCCGCGTCGTAGGGCTTCAGCTCGTCGAAGCGGCCGGCCAGCACCTTCGCGGCCCACTCCGGGTCCTGCAGCAGGGCCCGTCCCACGGCCACGAGGTCGTACTCGTCGCTCTCCAGCCGGTCGAGCAGGTCGTCGATGCCCCGCACCGGCGATCCCTCGCCCGCGAACCCGCGGATGAAGTCGCCGTCGAGCCCTACGGACCCGACCGTGATCACCTGCTTGCCGGTCAGCTTCTTCGTCCAGCCGGCCAGGTTCAGGTCGGCGCCGTCGAACTCGGGCAGCCAGTACCGCCGGGTGGAGGCGTGGAAGGCGTCGACGCCCGCCGCCGCCAGCGGGGCGAGGATCGCCTCCAGCTGCTCGGGGGTCTCGGCTAGCCGCGCGGTGTAGTCCTGCTGCTTCCACTGCGAGTAGCGGAAGATGATCGGGAACTCGGGCGACACGGTCTCCCGCACGGCCGCGACGATCTCCGCCGCGAACTTCGTACGGGCGACGAGGTCACCGCCGTACGCGTCCGTGCGGCGGTTCGTCCCCGCCCACAGGAACTGGTCGACCAGGTAGCCGTGCGCGCCGTGGATCTCCACGCCGTCGAAGCCGATGCGCTCGGCGGCCGCGGCGGCCTCGGCGAACGCGCCGATGACGTCGTCCACGTCGCGCTGGGTCATCGCCCGGCCGGTCGGTTCGGCACCGGCGGTGACCAGGCCGGAGGGGCCGACGGCGGGGGCGTCGGGGAAGGGCGGCTGGCCCTGCTCGCGCACCATGCCGATGTGCCACAGCTGCGGCACGATCGTGCCGCCCGCCGCGTGCACGGCCTCGGCGACCTTCTGCCAGCCCGCCAGCTGCTCCTCGCCGTGGAACCGCGGGACGCGGTCGCTCTGCCCGGCCGACTCGTGGCCGACGTAGGTGCCCTCGGTGACGATCAGGCCGACCCCGGCGGCGGCACGGCGGGCGTAGTACGAGACCACGTCCTCGCCGGGGATGCCGCCCGGGGAGAACTGGCGGGTCATCGGCGCCATCACGATGCGGTTGGGGACGGTCAGGCCATTGATCGCGGTGGGCCGGGACAGGATCTCGGCGGCGCGGGAGGTGGTGGCGGTCACGTGGGGAAACTCCTCGGTATGTGCATACGCATAGACACTGCGTCAACGTCAACCGACACACGCGCCACCGCATTTCCGGCCCGCCCTGTGACACCGGACACGCCGAAGGGCGGCACCTCCTGCGAGCAGGAAGTGCCGCCCTCAGTAAGGACGTTGATCAGCCGTCAGGCGGATCAGAAGTCCATGTCACCGCCCGGCATGCCGCCACCGGCGGGCGCGGCGGCCTTCTCCGGCTTGTCGGCGATGACGGCCTCGGTGGTGAGGAAGAGCGCGGCGATGGAGGCGGCGTTCTGCAGGGCAGAGCGGGTCACCTTCGCCGGGTCGATGATGCCTTCCTTGACCAGGTCGACGTACTCGCCGGTCGCGGCGTTGAGGCCGTGACCCGGGGTGAGGTTGCGGACCTTCTCCACCACGACGCCGCCCTCGAGGCCGGCGTTGACGGCGATCTGCTTCAGCGGGGCCTCGAGCGCGATGCGCACGGCGTTGGCGCCGGTCGCCTCGTCACCCTCCAGGTCCAGCTTCTCGAAGACCGAGGACGCCTGGATGAGCGCCACGCCACCACCGGCGACGATGCCCTCCTCGACGGCGGCCTTGGCGTTGCGGACGGCGTCCTCGATGCGGTGCTTGCGCTCCTTGAGCTCCACCTCGGTGGCGGCACCGGCCTTGATGACCGCGACACCGCCGGCGAGCTTCGCCAGGCGCTCCTGCAGCTTCTCGCGGTCGTAGTCCGAGTCGCTGTTCTCGATCTCGGCGCGGATCTGGTTCACGCGGCCCGCGACCTGGTCGCTGGCGCCGGCACCGTCGACGATGGTGGTCTCGTCCTTGGTGATGACCACCTTGCGGGCCTTGCCCAGCAGGTCGAGGGTGGCGTTCTCCAGCTTGAGGCCGACCTCCTCGGAGATGACCTCGCCGCCCGTGAGGATGGCGATGTCGCCGAGCATGGCCTTGCGGCGGTCGCCGAAGCCCGGGGCCTTGACGGCGACGGACTTGAAGGTGCCGCGGATCTTGTTGACGACCAGGGTCGACAGGGCCTCGCCCTCGACGTCCTCGGCGATGATCAGCAGCGGCTTGCCCGACTGCATGACCTTCTCCAGCAGCGGGAGCAGGTCCTTGACCGAGGAGATCTTGGAGTTGGCGATCAGGATGTACGGGTCGTCGAGGACGGCCTCCATACGCTCCATGTCGGTGGCGAAGTACGCCGAGATGTAGCCCTTGTCGAAGCGCATACCCTCGGTGAGCTCCAGCTCCAGACCGAAGGTCTGGGACTCCTCGACGGTGATGACGCCTTCCTTGCCGACCTTGTCCATGGCCTCGGCGATGAGCTCGCCGATCTGGGTGTCGGCGGCGGAGATGGAGGCCGTCGAAGCGATCTGCTCCTTGGTCTCGACATCCTTCGCCTGCTCCAGCAGGGCACCGGAGACGGCCTCGACGGCCTTCTCGATACCGCGCTTGAGGGCCATCGGGTTGGCGCCGGCGGCTACGTTGCGCAGGCCCTCCTTGACCAGGGCCTGGGCGAGAACGGTCGCGGTGGTCGTACCGTCACCGGCGACGTCGTCCGTCTTCTTGGCGACTTCCTTGACCAGCTCGGCGCCGATCTTCTCGTACGGGTCCTCGAGCTCGATCTCCTTGGCGATGGAGACACCATCGTTGGTGATCGTGGGGGCGCCCCACTTCTTCTCGAGGACGACGTTGCGGCCCTTGGGGCCGAGCGTCACCTTCACGGCGTCCGCGAGCTGGTTCATGCCGCGCTCGAGGCCGCGCCGCGCCTCCTCGTCGAACGCGATGATCTTGGCCATGTGAAGTGGTCCCTCCAGGACTGGGGGTGATTCCTTCGGACCGCGCCCGCGCCCGCGACGGACGGCTCGCCGACCCGTGGGTTCCTTGCCCCACCCGGCCTGCGGGCCTCACCGACCCGGTCCTTCTTTGTCACTCTCACCTTCAGAGTGCTAACGCCAATGATTAGCACTCGCCCCTGCCGAGTGCAAGCGCCTCCCGTGGACTGGGCGCCGGGGGCGCCGGGCGCGGGGGCGCCGACGGGGCGCGCGGGGCGGTGTGGCGTGCGGGCATGCCGAAGGGCCCGCACCCATGACTCCCCATGGGGTACGAGCCCTCCGAAGAAAAGAAGAACGACGCTGCGATTACCCGGCGCGTGCTTCAGCCGGCCACGCGGACCATGTCCGCCTGCGGCCCCTTCTGGCCCTGCGAGATCTCGAACTCGACCCGCTGGCCCTCTTCCAGGGTGCGGTACCCGTCCATCTGGATGGCGCTGTAGTGGACGAAAACATCCGCACCACCGTCGACCGCGATGAAGCCGTACCCCTTCTCCGCGTTGAACCACTTGACGGTGCCCTGAGCCATGCCTAACTCCCCTATTACTGGCCCTTGCGCGGATCCGCACTTCGCGGATCCGGGTCAGACCTCACCCCCCACGGTTTGGGGGCGTGCGCCGGAACGCGTCGACCGCGGCTGAATGTATCTGTCCAACTGCCGTCTGCAACAGGTCAATCGGACGAGAATTCTGGACGGAAGGGGTCCGGAATGTAGTGAGAATTCGCCCGAATTCAGGGCAATTCGGGCCCCATAAAAGGAACAAATGCCGCGAAAGACATGCGCACTTTGGCTACATCTCGACGGGCACTCGGCAGGAATTCCGGGCTTCCGATCCGGGGATCAGCAGCGCGTTCCCCAACTGTACCGCGCTCAACCACACTGAATTGCCCCCTCCGCTTCTCTCACGGAGGGGGCAATTCGATGAACTCTTCGTAACCGGCGTTACCGAAGGTAATGATCGGTCATTCGGTCAGCCGCCGGCGACGGCCGGGATGATCGACACGCCCGCGCCGTCCGGGGTCGCCGTCTCCAGTCCCTGCTCGAACCGCACGTCGTCGTCGTTGACGTACACGTTGACGAAGCGGCGCAGCTTGCCCTGGTCGTCCAGCACGCGCGCGGCGATGCCGGTGTGGTTCTTCTCCAGGTCGGCGATGACCTCGGCGAGGGTGGCGCCCTCGGCGCTCACCTCGGCCCGGCCGCCGGTGTAGGTGCGCAGGATGGTGGGGATACGGACGGACACGCTCATGTTCAGGACCTCCGGTCGGGTAGTCGCCCCGAGGGGCGCGGGGCTGTGTTCGATGTGCGGCTGCCGCCGCGTGGGCGCGACCAGCCCCCGCCAGCCCGCGGACGACAAGATCGGCTAGGCGAGCCCGGCCTCACGGAACGAGTCGAGGTTGGGGCGAATGGTCGCGGTCAGCCCCGTGCCCGCCACCGCGTCCAGCGTCTTGAGGCCGTCGCCGGTGTTGAGCACGACCGTGGTCAGGGCCGGGTCCAGCACGCCGTTCTCGATGAGCTTGCGCGTCACGCCCACGGTCACGCCGCCGGCGGTCTCGGCGAAGATGCCCTCGGTGCGGGCCAGCAGCTTGATGGCGTCGACGACCTGCTCGTCGTTCACGTCCTCCACGGCACCGCCCGTGCGGCGCGCGATGTCCAGGACGTACGGCCCGTCGGCCGGGTTGCCGATGGCGAGGGACTTGGCGATGGTGTTCGGCTTCTGCGGCCGGACCACGTCGTGGCCCGCCTTGTAGGCGACTGACACCGGCGAGCAGCCCTCGGCCTGCGCGCCGAAGATCTTGTACGGCCGGTCCTCGACGAGCCCGAGCTTGATCAGCTCCTGCAGCCCCTTGTCGATCTTCGTCAGCTGCGAGCCGGAGGCGATCGGCACGACGATCTGGTCCGGCAGCTTCCAGCCGAGCTGCTCGCAGATCTCGTACGCCAGGGTCTTGGACCCTTCCGCGTAGTAGGGCCGCAGGTTGACGTTGACGAAGCCCCAGCCCTCGCCGGCCGGGTCGCCGATCAGCTCGGAGCAGAAGCGGTTCACGTCGTCGTAGTTGCCCTCGATACCGACGAGCTCGCCGCCGTAGACCGCGGCCATGACGACCTTGCCCTGCTCCAGGTCGTGCGGGATGAACACGCAGGACCGGAAGCCGGCGCGGGCCGCGGCGGCGCCGACGGCACCCGCGAGGTTGCCGGTGGAGGAGCAGGAGAGCGTGGTGAAGCCGAAGGCGCGCGCGGCCTCCAGGGCCTGGGCGACGACGCGGTCCTTGAAGGAGTGCGTCGGGTTGCCGGAGTCGTCCTTCACATACAGTCCGCCGGTGACGCCCAGCTCGCGTGCGAGGTTGTCGGCCTTGACGAGCTTGGTCCAGCCGGGGTTGATGTTCGGCTTGTCCGCCACGTCCGCCGGGACGGGCAGCAGCGGCGCGTAGCGCCAGATGTTCGCGGGTCCCGCCTCGATGCGCTTGCGGAGTTCCTCGGTGTCGTAGGCCGAGAAGTCGTACGCGATCTCGAGCGGGCCGAAACACTCCTCGCAGGCGAAGACCGGGCCGAGCGGCACCCGGTGACCGCACTCGCGGCAGGAAAGCGCCGAGGCGGGGCCGAGGTCCACGGTCGTGGGGTCGGTGGTGCTTGCAACAGTCTGCGCAGCCATGTGAGGCGAGGCCCTTTCTCCTCATCTTCCTCACGACGCATCTCGCCGTGAGACGGATTTGGCACCTTCCCTAGCCGGGAGCCTCGCGGAATGATCAACACTGATCTACGAGACCGGCTGGAGGGTTGCCGGGGCTTCATCGGGCCGTATCCCTCTGCCCCTCTGGATGAGCGGTATGTGGTTGTTGAACTCGTTGAACGCGAGACGACCCCCGACATGCGATGGTCATCAGCGTTGTTCAAGACTGTAACCGAAGGCCAGGACAGTTGAGATAGCCGTCCGAACCGCGAGATGGATCACAATCCGGTCCTTTCGCCGAGAGAACGCAGAGGAGCCGCCTACGTGCTGGAAGAAGTCGAGCGCTGGCTGAGCACCCACTCCTGGTCCGTCACCGACCGCCCGCTGCACCAGATCCTCGCCGCGAAACACCGCACGGGCCAGTCGGTCAGTGTCGTGCTGCCCGCGCTCAACGAGGAGGAGACGGTCGGCGACATCGTCGCGATCATCCGCCACGACCTGATGCAGCAGGTCCCGCTCGTCGACGAGATCGTGGTCGTCGACTCAGGTTCCACCGACCGCACGTCCGAGGTCGCCGCGGCGGCCGGCGCGCGGGTCGTGCACCGCGACGACATCCTGCCCCGCATCCCGACGGTCCCCGGCAAGGGCGAGGTCCTGTGGCGCTCGCTGCTGGTCACGACCGGGGACGTCGTCTGCTTCATCGACGCCGACCTGAAGGAGTTCTCCTCCGACTTCGTCTCCGGGATCGTCGGCCCGCTGCTCACCGACCCCGGGATCGACCTGGTCAAGGGCATGTACGACCGCCCCCTCGGCGGAGCGCAGGGACAGGGCGGCCGGGTCACCGAGCTGATGGCCCGCCCCCTGCTCAACATGCACTGGCCGCAGCTGGCCGGCTTCGTACAGCCGCTGGGCGGCGAGTACGCGGCCCGGCGCAGCCTGCTGGAACAGCTGCCGTTCCCCGTCGGGTACGGGATCGAGCTGGGCATGCTGGTCGACGCCCTGCATCTGGTGGGCCTCGACGCGCTCGCCCAGGTCGACGTCGGTGTCCGCAAACACCGTCACCAGGACGGCCAGGCCCTCGGCCGGATGGCGGCGGCCATCTACCGCACGGCCCAGCTCCGCCTGGCCCGCGGCCACCTCGTCCGCCCCTCACTCACCCAGTTCGAACGGAGCACCGACGGCTTCGAGCCGCGCACCTACTCCGTGGACACCGAGGAGCGGCCGCCGATGGCGGAGATCGCGGAGTACGCGAGCCGCAAGGTGGCGTAGGGCATACGTGGACCGGGGGGTCCGTACGTTTATGCGTTTCCGGACCGGGCTACGTTGAGGCGTATGGCTTCCTCGCACGGCGCTGCCCATCAGGTGCTGGTCGCGTCCAATCGCGGCCCGGTCTCGTACGAACTCCAGCAGGACGGCTCGCTGGCCGCCAAGCGGGGCGGCGGCGGGCTCGTCTCAGGTCTGTCGGCGATCGGGCCGGACGCGGGCGCGCTGTGGGTGTGCTCGGCGCTGTCCGACGGCGACCGGGAGGCGGTGCGGCGCGGGGAGGGCGAGTCCGGCGTGCGCATGCTCGACGTCCCGGCGGACGTGCACGCGGACGCGTACAACGGCATCGCCAACTCCGTGCTCTGGTTCGTCCACCACATGCTGTACCAGACGCCGCTGGAGCCGGTCTTCGACGCGGAGTTCCGGCGCCAGTGGGCGTCGTACGAGACGTACAACCAGGCCTTCGCCGAGGCGCTGGCGGAGGAGGCGGGCGAGGGCGCCGCGGTGCTGGTGCAGGACTACCACCTGTGCCTGGTGCCGGGGATGCTGCGGGAGCTGCGGCCGGACCTCCGGATCGCGCACTTCTCGCACACGCCGTGGGCGCCGGTGGAGTACTTCCGGATGCTGCCCGACGACATCGCCGAGCAGCTGCTGCGCGGCATGCTCGGCGCCGACCGGCTGGGCTTCCTGACCCGCCGCTGGGCGGAGGCGTTCACGGCCTGCACGGCGCTCGTGGGCGGCCTCGGGGACACCCGCGTCGGGGTGCACGGCCTCGGCGCGGACGCCGACTTCCTGCGCCGCCGCTCGCGCGAGGCGGACGTCGACGAGCGGATGGCCTCGCTGCGGGAGCAGATCGGGGCGGGCCGCAAGGCGATCGTGCGCGTCGACCGGACCGAGCTGTCGAAGAACATCGTGCGCGGTCTGTTGGCCTACCGGCAGCTGCTGGAGGACCACCCCGAGTGGCGCGAGCGGGTGGTGCACGTGGCCTTCGCCTACCCCTCCCGGCAGGACCTGGCGGTCTACCGGGACTACACGGCCGAGGTGCAGCGCGTGGCGGACGAGATCAACTCCCGGTACGGGACGCCCGGCTGGACCCCGGTCGTGCTCCACGTGATGGACGACTTCGCGCGCTCCCTGGCCGCCTACCGGCTGGCCGACGTGGCCCTGGTCAACCCCATCCGGGACGGCATGAACCTGGTCGCCAAGGAGGTCCCGGTCGTCTCCGACGAGGGGTGCGTGCTGGTGCTCTCCCGGGAGGCGGGGGCGTACGAGGAGCTGGGCGAGGACTCGGTGACGGTGAACCCCTACGACGTGATCGGCACGGCGCGCGCCCTGCACACCGCGCTGACCATGCCGGCCGGGGAACGCGCCGAGCGCAGCAAGCGGCTGGCCGCCTCGGCGACCGCGCTGCCCCCGGCGCAGTGGTTCCTCGACCAGCTGAACGCGCTTCTCGATCAGTCGAGTTGAACCGCGGGGACGCTTGTCAGCCGAGTTGAGCGGTGAGGGCGGACAGCAGACGGACCACCCCGGCCGGTCCGTCGACCACCAGGTCCGCCCTCCGGCTCAGCTCCGTCACCTCGTCGCTGCCACTGCACACCAGCAGCCCCGGCGTGCCCTCGGAGCGCAGTCCGTCCACCGCCGCGTAGGCCGGCAGGTCGCCCAGGTCGTCGCCCGCGTACAGAACCGCCGACGCGCCGGTCTCGCGGACGTACCGGGTGAGCGCCACGCCCTTGTCCATGCCCGGCGGGCGCAGCTCCAGGACGAGACGCCCCGGCTCGACGATCAGCCCGTGGCGGGTGGCCAGGCCGGTCAGCGGCTCACGCAGGGCCTCGAAGGCGGCCTGGGGGTCCGCGGCACGGCGGGTGTGCACGGCGACCGCGAACCCGCCCTTCTCCTCGATCCACGCGCCCTCTCCGGCGCCGGACCGCTCCAGCAGGCCCGGCAGTTCGGCGCGGACGGCGGCGACACCGGGGTGCGGTGCGGGCGCGCTGACCTCGCCGCTGACGGCGTCCCAGCGCTCGGCGCCGTAGTGGCCGAGGACGACCAGGTGCTCCAGGCCCGGGACGCCCGCGAAACCGCCGTGGCGGACGGCGACCTCGGCCGGCCGTCCGGTGACCACCGCGACGGAGGCGACCTTCGGGGCGAGGGCGGCCAGCGCGGGAACGGCGTCCGGGTGGGCGCGGGCCTGTTCGGGGTCGGGAACGATCGGCGCGAGCGTGCCGTCGAAGTCGAAGGCCAGCACCGCCTTCCCGGGATCGTCGAGAATCGCGGCGAGCCCCTCCCGCCCGGCCCGCGTGACCGGAACGGGCAAGGAGTCCATGTCCGTGTGGGTACCCATACCGCGACCCTAACGTTCGCCTCGGCGCCGCTCCCGCACCCGTCTCAGCCTGTTCACCGTCACCGGGTCGTGGGCGAGGGCCCGCTCGTCGTCCAGGAGGGCGTTCAGGAGCTGGTAGTAGCGGACGGGGGCCAGGCCCAGCTCCTCCCGTATGGCGCGCTCCTTGGCGCCGGGGCCGGGAAAGCCCCGGCGCTCCAGGGCGAGGACGGCCCGCTCACGCTCCCCCAGCTGCTCCGGTTCCATACGGCGAACCGTAGCCCCCGCCACTGACAGTCAGTCCGCGCTCTCCGCCGTCGAGGCCGTCGCCTGGAGCTGGGAGAGGGTCGCGGCGGGGCTGCCGTTCGCGCCGACCGCCTGGCCTATCCGCTTCTTCACCGCCGCGCTGACCGCCGCCCACGACGTCTTGCCGACCGGGTACAGCTCCGACTGCGGAAGCTCGTCCAGGAACGGCTTGAGGTCGGCGTCCCGCTCGTCCGAGCTCATCACCTCGGACGCCGAGTTGGTGACCGGCAGCAGGTCGTACTCGCGCGAGAAGTCGAGGACGTTCTTCTCGTCGTAGACGAAGTCGAGGAAGTCGCCGACCTGCTGCGCGTGGCCGTTCTTCTTGAAGGCCATCATCCAGTCGGCCACGCCCATCGAGGTGCTGCTCCGGCCGCCCGAGCCGGGCATCGGCACCATGCCGAACTTCACGCCCTTCTTCGCGGCGATCTTCATCAGCGAGGGGTGGCCGTTGAGCATGCCCACCTCGCCCTTGGCGAAGGCGGAGAACGCGGCGGCGCGGTTGAGGTTGCCCGGCGCGACCGGCCCGGTCAGCCCCTTGCCGACCAGGTCGTCCTTGAGCCAGTCGAAGGTGGCGACGTTCTGTGCCGAATCGATTCCGTAGGACCCGACGGTGTCGGTGTAGCCGCCGCCACCGCTGAGCATCCACTGCATGGTCTCGGCCTGCGCCTCCTCCGGGCCGAGCGGCAGCGCGTACGGGTACTTCACGCCGCGCGCCTTGAGCGCCGCGGCGTCGGCGGCGAGCTGCTTCCACGTCTTCGGCGGGGTGAGGCCGGCGTTCGCGAAGAGGGTCTTGTTGTAGAAGAGCAGCCGCGTGGAGGCCGCGAACGGCATCCCGTACTGCACGCCCTTGACCTGTCCCGCGGTGGCCAGCTGGGAGGCGAAGTCGGCCTGGGTGCTGATGGAGAGCAGGTCGTCGGCCGTGTAGAGCTCGTCCTTCGCGGCGTAGTCGGCGTACGCGCCGATCTGCGCCATGTCGGGGGCCTTGCCGGCGTCGACCATCTCCTTGACCTTGCGGTCGACGTCGTTCCAGGAGTAGACGGTGACGTCGACCTTCACGCCGGAGTGCTTGCTCTCGTACTCCTTCACCAGCCTGTCCCAGTACTTCTGGGAGCTGTTGGCGGCGGAGTCTCCGTAGTCCGCCGCGACCAGTCTCAGCGTGACATCTCCCGAACCGCCGGTGACACCACAGCCCCCCAGGACCGCCGTCATCCCCAGCGCGGCGACCGCCGCGACCGTTCCCGCCTTGCGCCGCTGCACTGCTACGCCACGCTCCAACTGTCTCGCCGTTCAATATGTGGACTCTCTAAGGTCTACACCACGCAAGTGGACTAGACCTCTCAAGGGTAGTGGGGTCACACTGTCCTCCGTGAGACATGTCATCGCCCTCGATGTGGGCGGCACCGGGATGAAGGCCGCCCTCGTCGGCGCGGGCGGCGAACTGCTGCACCGGGCCCGCCGCGCGACCGGACGCGAGCGCGGGCCGGACGCCGTCGTCGAGGGCATCCTCGACTTCGCCGCCGAGCTGCGCGGGTACGGCATCGAGCACTTCGGCGAGCCCGCCTCGGCCGCCGGGGTCGCCGTCCCCGGCATCGTCGACGAACCGCTGGGCCTGGCCGCCTACTCCGCCAACCTCGGCTGGCGCGACGTCCCCCTGCGCGACCTGCTGTCGCACCGGCTCGGCGCGCCCGTGGCCCTCGGCCACGACGTGCGCACCGGCGGGCTCGCCGAGGGCCGGATCGGCGCGGGCCGGGGCGCCGACCGCTTCCTGTTCGTCGCCCTGGGCACCGGCATCGCGGGCGCGATCGGCATGGCGGGCCGGGTGGAGTCGGGCGCGCACGGCTTCGCGGGAGAGATCGGCCACATCGTCGTACGGCCCGGGGGGACCCCCTGTCCGTGCGGCCAGGCCGGCTGCCTGGAGCGGTACGCCTCCGCGGCGGCCGTCGGCGAGGCGTGGGCGAAGGCGTGCGGCGACCCGGACGCGGACGCCGCCGGCTGCGCGCGGGCCGTCACGTCCGGCGACCCGAACGCCGTCCGGATCTGGCAGGGCGCGATCGACGCCCTCGCCGACGGCCTGCTGACCGCCCTCACCCTGCTGGACCCGCGCACCCTGATCGTCGGTGGCGGCCTGGCCGAGGCGGGGGAAACCTTGTTCACACCGCTGCGGGAGGCCGTCGAACGCCGGGTGACCTTCCAGAAACTCCCGTCGATCGTCCCCGCGGCACTGGGGGACACGGCGGGCTGTCTCGGTGCCGGGCTGCTGGCCTGGGACCTGCTGACCACAACCGACCGTACGGAGGTAACCACCTGATGGGTTCTCGCAAGGTTCTCGCCGGTGCCCGGGTGGTGCTTCCCACCGGGGTCGTGCACGACGGCCGCGTCATCGTCGACGGCACGCGGATCCTCGGCGCGGCTCCCGAAGACGCCGACGTCGTCGACGTGACCGGCCACTGGCTGGTGCCCGGCTTCGTCGACATCCACAACCACGGGGGCGGCGGAGCCTCCTTCACCTCCGGCACGGTCGAGGACGTCCTCCACGGCATCCACACCCACCGCCTGCACGGCACCACCACCCTCGTCGCCTCGACCGTCACCGGCGACATGGACTTCCTCGCCCAGCGCGCCGGGCTGCTCAGCGAACTCGCCGAGCAGGGCGACATCGCCGGCATCCACTTCGAGGGCCCCTTCATCTCGCCCTGCCGCAAGGGCGCGCACTCCGAGGAACTCCTGCGCGACCCCGACCCCGCCGACGTGCGCAAGCTGATCGACGCGGCGCGCGGCAGGGCCAGGATGGTCACCCTCGCCACCGAACTGCCGGGCGGCATCGACTCCGTACGCCTCCTCGTCGAGCACGGCGTCATCGCGGCGGTCGGGCACACCGATGCCACCTACGAGCAGACGGTCCAGGCCATCGACGCCGGCGCCACGGTCGCCACGCACCTCTTCAACGCCATGCCGACCCTCGGCCACCGCACCCCCGGCCCGATCGCCGCCCTCCTGGAGGACGAGCGGATCACGGTCGAGCTCATCGACGACGGCACGCATCTGCACCCGGCCGCGCTCCAGTTGGCGTTCCACCGCGCGGGCGCGGGACGGGTGGCGTTCATCACGGACGCCATGGACGCGGCCGGCTTCGGCGACGGCAGGTACATGCTCGGCCCGCTGGAGGTGGAGGTCAGCGAGGGCGTCGCACGCCTGGTGGAGGGCGGTTCGATCGCCGGGTCCACCCTCACCCTGGACCGCGCGTTCAAACGTGCGGTGACCGTCGACCGGCTCCCCGTCGAGGACGTGGTCGCCGCGATCTCCGCCAACCCCGCCCGGCTGCTCGGCATGGACGACCGGATCGGCTCCCTGGAGCCCGGCAAGGACGCCGACCTGGTGCTGCTGGACCATCAATTCGACCTCAAGGGCGTGATGCGCCGGGGTGAATGGGTGGTCGATCCACAACTGGGGTGATGTGTCCGGCTGTTGAGTACGGCGGTCGTCCTGCGAAAATATGACGGCCGCCGTCCGTCCGGCCGGCTCACGCATCGGCAACTGTCTTCGGGGGAGGTCGGCCCAGGTGATCCTCACGGTCACGCTGAACACCGCTCTCGACATCACCTATCGGGTACGGGGCCTGCGCCCGCACGCCTCCCACCGGGTCTCCGAGGTCACGGAACGACCGGGCGGCAAGGGCCTGAACGTGGCCCGCGTGCTCGCGGCCCTCGGCCACGAGGTGACGGTCACCGGCTTCACGGGCGGCGCGACCGGCCGCAGCGTCCAGGAGCAGCTCACCGGCACGCCCGGGGTGGTGGACGCGCTCGTCCCGGTCGGCGGCTCGACCCGGCGCACGATCGCCGTGGTCGACGAGCGCACCGGCGACACGACCCAGCTCAACGAACCAGGCCCCACGGTCGCACCCGCCGAGTGGGCGGCCTTCCAGGAGGTCTACGAGGACCTGCTGCCGTCGATGTCGGCGGTGGCCCTGTGCGGCAGCCTGCCGCCGGGGGTGCCGGTGGGCGCGTACGCGGGTCTGGTCCGCGCGGCGAAGGCGGCCGGCGTCCCCGTACTCCTCGACACCAGCGGGGAACCGCTGCGCCGCGGGGTCGCCGCGCGCCCCGACCTGATCAAGCCCAACGCCGAGGAACTGGCCGAACTCACCGGCTCCCACGAGCCGTTGCGCGCCACGCAGGACGCCCGCAGGCGCGGGGCGCGGGCGGTCGTCACCTCCCTCGGCCGGGACGGCCTCCTCGCGGTCACCCCGGAGGGCCGCTGGCGCGCCACCCCACCCACCCACATCCACGGCAACCCCACAGGCGCGGGCGACTCAGCGGTAGCGGGCCTGCTCTCGGGCCTGGTGGAACACCTCCCCTGGCCCGACCGCCTGTCCCGAGCGGTGGCCCTGTCGGCGGCGACGGTCCACGCCCGCGCAGCGGGGGAATTCGACCGGGCGACCTACGAGGAACTCCTGACACCGGTGTCGAAGTCGGTGACGGCGGCCTGACGGCGGCACAGCCGCACGCCTGACGACAACCGCCTCGGCCCGAGTCGGCCTACTACTGCACCCAGAGCTGGTCGATGAGGGCGTTGCACTGGTTGCCCTGGCCGCAGGAGAGGGTCAGGGTGTTGGTGCCCTTGGTCAGGGTCACCGGGGCCCAGGTCGACTGCCAGTTCTTCGCGAAGTCGGTGTCGGACGACTTGATGAAGTTCTTCATGCCCAGCGGCTGCTGGTTGGACTTGCCGTTGACCGTCAGCGTCGCGTTGGCGTCCGCCGCGGGAATGCTGTAGTGCACGTAAAGGCGGTAGGAGCCGGCCTTCGGCATGTCGACGGTCCAGGTCATCGAGGCGCCGACGTTGTTGAACCCCGTCACATAGGTCCCGCCGTCCGCCTTGGCGCCCTTGATGTCCGAGGCCGTGGTCGCGCCGCCTCCCAGCTGGAGGTCCTTCGCGTCGGTCTTCGGCAGGTCCGTCGAGGACGCGCCCGTCGGGGACTTGCTGGGCTTGGTGTTCTGGGACGTCGTCGGGGTCGGGGAGGCGTTGCCGCCCGCCTTGTCGTCCGAGTTGCCGTTCATCATGGCCACGCCGATGCCGATGACGACCGCGGCGACCACGGCGATCGCGCCGATCAGCAGACCCTTGGTGTTGGGACCGCGCCGGCCGCTGCCGCCGCCGCGCGCCGGCTGCTGCGGTGCCGTGGGAGCGCCGCCGCCGGGAAAGGTCTCCGGCGCCGCGTAGTGGGCGTTCGACTGGCCGTACGCGCCCTGCTGCTGCGGCATCTGTCCGTAGGCGGCGGTCTGCTGCTGCCCCTGGGCCGGCTGGCCGTACTGCCGCTGACCGACGGCACGCACACGGTTGACCGAGTTCGGGTAGCCGTAACCACCGGACGGCGGCTGGGCGCCATTGGCCTGCCCATCGGCGTAGAGGTAGCCGAACGGGTCGTCGTCCTCGGGCGTGCTGGCGCCGTTGTTGCCGGACGTCATCCCTGGGTACTCCTCAGCGGTGCGGGTCGATCGCGATTCGGGGGGTCAGACTTGCGAGCCTACCCGCTCCCCGTGCCCCAAACGGGTGACTCGGATCGCACCGTTCCGCCACCCCGGCCCTGACCTGCGGTTCACCCCGCCCGTCTGTGCTGTTTGGGACGAGATCGTTTCTCTACGTACATCCGCTCGTCGGCAGACTTCAACACTTCGTCCGCAGTCATTCCGCAGTGCGCCCACCCGATGCCGAAGCTGGCGCCGACCCGCATGGCCCGCCCGTCGACCCGGATGGGCTGGATGATCTCGTTCCGCAGCCGTACGGCCAGGTCCTGCGCGTCGGCGCGGCCGAGGCCGTCGGCGAGGACGACGAACTCGTCACCGCCGAGCCGGGCCACGGTGTCGCCGTCGCGCACGCCCCGGGTCAGCCGCCGGGCGACCTCGATGAGGACCGCGTCACCGGCGTTGTGCCCGAACCGGTCGTTGATCGACTTGAACCCGTCGAGGTCGCAGAAGAGGACCGCGAGCCCCTTGGTGCCGTCGTCGCGCTCGCCCTCGGGGGCGACGGTGTGCACATGGTGGTCGAAGGCGTCGTAGGCCTCGGTGCCGCCCGGCAGGAGGTCGAAGCCGTGGCCGTTGACGTCGTAGGCGGGGTGTCCGTAGGCCGCGTCCAGGGACTCCAGGGCGCCGGGGTGGGTGGCGCGCCGGCACAGCCGCGAGGACAGGCGCGAGCGCAGCTCGGCGGAGTTCGGCAGGCCGGTGAGGGAGTCGTGGGAGGCGCGGTGGGCGAGCTGCAGCTCGCGGCGCTTGCGCTCCTCGATGTCCTCGACGTGGGTGAGCAGGAAGCGCGGCCCGTCGGCGGCGTCCGCGACGACGCTGTTGCGCAGGGAGACCCACACGTACGTGCCGTCGCGGCGGCCGAGGCGCAGTTCCGCGCGTCCGCCCTCCGCCGAGGTCCTGAGCAGGGTGCCGATGTCCTCGGGGTGGACGAGGTCGGAGAAGGAGTAGCGGCGCATCGCGGAGGCGGGTCGGCCGAGCAGCCGGCACAGGGCGTCGTTGGTCCGCAGTATTCGGCCGTGCTGGTCGCCGCCCATCTCGGCGATGGCCATGCCGGAGGGGGCGTACTCGAAGGCCTGCCGGAAGCTCTCCTCGCTGGCCCTGAGCGCCTGCTGCTCCCTTTCGAGCCTGACGAGTGCCCGCTGCATGTTGGAGCGAAGACGCGCGTTGCTGATCGCGATGGCGGCCTGGAACGCGTACATCTGGAGCGCTTCGCGTCCCCATGCGCCCGGTCGGCGGCCGTTGCGCGGCCGGTCCACGGACAGCACGCCGATCAGCTCACCGCAGGAGCCGCCGGGCGCCGCGGGCGTGTACATCGGGGCGAAGAGCCGGTCGGAGGGGTGCCACTCGTCCTCGAAGCGGGGCGCGGGCCCGTCGGTGTACCACTGCGGTACGTCGTCGTCGTCGAGGACCCAGCCCTCGGTGTGCGATATGAAGACCAGGTCGCCCCAGTGTTCGCCCATGCTCAGCCGGCGCTCCCAGGACTCGCGGGAGCCGACCCGGCCGGTGATCAGCGCCTCGGCCGCGGGATTACCGGCGAACGCGGCGACGACGAGGTCGCCGTCGGGGCGGACCAGGTTGACGCACGCCAGCTCGTAGCCGAGCCCGGTGACCACGCCGTCGGCGACGGTCTGCAGTGTGTCCGCGAGACTGCGTGCGGTGTTCATGTCGGCCATGACCTGGTGCAGTTGCCGCAGGGTCGCAAGGCGGACGTAGGGCTCCGACTCGGTCTCCATTGCTCGCCCTCCCCCCGAGACCTCGCAGCGAATCAAGGGTTCTCATCGGCGTATCGTTCTGGCAGCTTCCCAGCCACTGAATCACAGCGCGCTGCCCACTCGGTACACAGGGTCAACAATTCATGGCCCTTGTGACTCAAGTCACAGCGAAAGATGAACAATTGAGTGGTGTTTCTGCGTTTTCCCTGTGCGTTTACTGAACGCAAACTTTGTGCGTATGTGGAGATGACGCAGAAGCGTACGTGATCGGGCCGCCCGCCGTCCGCCGAAGGACCTAGGTCCGTTCTCGGACCCCCGCCCGATGCGGCCCGCGAGGGCCGGAGATTAGCGTTCCCGGTGTGCTGAAGACTCCCCTTGCCGCATCCCCGATCACTGCCGAGCCCGCCTCCGGGCATGCTGAGGGGGTGAGCAACGACGAGTTCCGCGCCGCCATGTCCCGGCTGGCCGCCGGCGTGGTCCTGGTGACCGCGCAGGAGCCGCCGCTGGACCCCGACGACCCGTCGGCGCCGGCCGGCGAGGACGTCGGCATGACGGCCACGGCGTTCCTCTCGGTCTCCCTGGACCCGCCCCTGGTCCTGGTCAGCCTGCGCAACGGCTCCCGCATGGACGACCTCCTCGACGAGCAGCCCCTGTGGGCGGTCTCGGTCCTCTCGGAGAGCCAGCGCCACATCGCCGGCCGCTTCGCCATGAAGGGCCGCATCAGCGACCGCCTCCTGTTCGACGACATCCCGTACATCCGCGGAAAGGCCACGAACGCCCCCCTGGTGGGCGGCGCGCTGGCCACCCTGGAGTGCCGCACCGAGCAGCGGGTGATCGCCGGGGACCACACCCTGGTGATCGGCCGCGTCCTCACGGCCGACGTACCGAGCGCGACCGGCGGCCCGCTGGCGTACTTCCGGGGGCGGTACCGGCAGTTGGGGTGAGAGCCGTCACGCGGTGGTCAGGCCGCGTAATTGCGTGGCACGCGCGCGTGGGTGCTTCTTAAGGTCGGCGCATGACGACGCCCGAGCCGCCCGGCCCCCGCCTTGTGGAGATCACCCCCGGCAATCTCGAGGCCGCCCTCGGCGTCCGCGTCCGCCCGGACCAGGAGCACGCGGTCGAGCCGGTCGCGCACTCGCTGGCGGAGGCGTACGTGCATCCCCCTGGCGTCGCCTGGCCCCGCCTGATCGTCGACGGCGACCGCCCGGTCGGCTTCCTGATGGCCTTCCTCGACATCGACTGGAACGAGGACGGCAGCCTCTTCCGCTCCGGGCTGTGGCGGCTGAACATCGCGGCGGCGGAACAGGGCCGCGGCTACGGCCGCTTCGCCGTCGAGGCCGTGGCCGCGGAGATCCGCCGCCGCGGCGGGAAGCAGTGCCACGTCACCTGGCATCCCGGCCCGGACGGCCCCGAGAACTTCTACCTGGGCCTCGGCTTCCGCACCACGGGAGAGACGAGCGGCGGCGAGACGGTCGGCGTCCTGGACCTCTAGACGAGGGTCACCTCACGCTCGGCGACGCGCTCCGGGGCGGTCACGATGTCGATGGCGGCGATCTTGTCCCCGACGAACGTGAAGGCCAGCGTCCGGTCCAGGCGGCCGTCGACGAACACGGCCAGCCCGGTGGCACCGTCGACCAGCGCGGGCCGCGCCATGGCCGCGAAGTGCCGGAAGCTGGAGGCGCCCTTCGCGACCGCCATCGCTCCCGTGTTCACACCGGCATCGCTGCGGGCGACGACATCCGGGTCCAGCAGCGCCACCAGCCCCTCGAAGTCGCCCTCCCGCGCGGCGGCGAGGAAGGCGTCCACGACGGCCCGTCGCCGCCCGGGATCGCCGTCCCGTACCCGGTCGGCCCCCTGCACCCGCCGCCGCGCCCGGCTCGCCAACTGCCTGGCCGCCACGGGGCTGCGCCCCACGATCTCCCCGACCTCCTCGTACGGCACCGCGAACAGGTCGTGCAGCACGAACGCCAGCCGCTCGGCGGGCGTCAGCGTCTCCAGTACGACCAGCAGCGCCACGCCCACCGAGTCGGCGAGCACCGCGTGCTGCTCGGGGTCGGCCCCGCCGGAGACGTCCGCCACGCGCGCGTGCCCCGCCAGCGGCTCCAGCGGCTCCTCCGCGCGCGACCTGCGCGAGCGGAGCATGTCGAGACACACCCGTCCGACGACGGTCGTCAGCCATCCCCCGAGGTTCTCCACCGCGCCCGTGTCGGAACGGCTCAGCCGGAACCACGTCTCCTGCACCGCGTCGTCGGCCTCGGCGGCGGAGCCGAGCATGCGGTAGGCGACGGCACGCAAGTGCGGGCGGTGCGCCTCGAAGCGCCGGGCGAGGAGTTCGTCGTCCGAGGGAATCAGGTTGTCGCTCATGGTCGTATGACGGACGGCGCGACGCCGATGTGACAGACGATCCCGGCCGGGGTCGCCCTACGACCAGTCGCGGCCCGTACGCCCCCGCTTCGTGTCGGAGCGCTGCTTCTTCTCCCGCAGCCGGCGCTCGTTGATCCCCCGCGGGATACGGGTCGGGCGGCGCGGCTTGGGCGGCGGCGCGGTCGCCTCGGCCAGCAGCGCGGCAAGGCGTACGGCCGCGGCCTCGCGGTTGCGCCACTGCGAGCGGTGCTCGGACGCGCGGACGGCGATCACACCGTCGACGAGCCGCCCGGCGAGCCGCTCCAGCGCCCGCGCCTTCCACACCTCCGGCAGCGCCTCGGTCCGGGCCAGGTCGAAACGGAGCTCCACCTGTGAGTCACTGGTGTTGACGTGCTGACCGCCGGGCCCCGAGGAACGCGAGAAACGCCACAGGAGCTCGGCCTCGGGGAGCGAGACGGAGCCGCGGATGAGGTAGGGACCGGACATGTCCCCCATCGTCTCTCGCCTGACCCGCACACGTCACGCGATTAACTTCGGCGGTCGTTCACCCGAAGTTGGTAAAGAAAGTAAAGAGAGCTGGAACCTTCGGTACCCCTCTTGGCGTTCATACCGGTAGCTGTAGGTTCACTGCCGTACATAAACGAGGGAAAGGACTCCCAACCATGGCTGTAAGCCTGTCCAAGGGTGGCAACGTCTCGCTCACCAAGGAGGCTCCGGGCCTGACCGCCGTCACCGTGGGCCTCGGCTGGGACGTCCGCACCACCACCGGCACGGACTTCGACCTCGACGCCTCGGCCATCGCGGTCAACACGCAGGGCAAGGTCTACTCGGACGCCCACTTCGTGTTCTTCAACAACAAGCAGACCCCGGACAACACCATCGTCCACACCGGCGACAACCGCACCGGTGAGGGCGAGGGCGACGACGAGGCGATCAACGTCAACCTGGCGGCCCTCCCGGCCGACATCGACAAGATCGTCTTCCCGGTCTCGATCTACGACGCGGAGAACCGCTCGCAGAACTTCGGCCAGGTCCGCAACGCCTACATCCGCATCGTCAACCAGGCCGGCGGCGCCGAGATCGCCCGCTACGACCTCTCCGAGGACGCGGCCACGGAGACGGCGATGGTCTTCGGCGAGCTGTACCGCAACGGCGCGGAGTGGAAGTTCCGCGCCGTGGGCCAGGGCTACGCGTCCGGCCTGGTCGGCATCGCGCAGGACTTCGGCGTCAACGTCTGAGTCACGCTTCGCTGAGCGGGCCCCTGGCCGCGGTGCGCCGCGGCCGGGGGCTCACGCCTGGGACACGAACACGGACCAGGTCGCCGGGGTGAAGGCCAGGCGGGGGCCGACGGTGTCGTGCTTGGAGTCGCGGACGTGGATCGTGCGGGGGGTGTTGGCGACCTCGACGCACGAGTCGCCTTCGCTGCTGCTGCTGTAGCTGCTCTTGAACCACGCCAGCTCGGAGGTCTCTCCGGCAGAGGCGTTGCGGATCATGTTTCCCCCAGCAGTTGCTCGATGAAGGCTGTCGACTCACGCGGGGTGAGCGCCTGCGCCCGGATGATGCCATAACGCAGTTCAAGGATACGGAGCTGCTTGGGCTCGGTGACCGGCCGCCCGTTGGCCACCGCCGGCGAGCGACCCACAGCAGATCCATCCTCGAACTTCAGCACCTCGATGCCACCCGCGAGCCCGGCATGCTCCTCACGATCCATCGGCATCACCTGAAGCTCGACGTTCCGCAACTGCGCCACCTCCAAGAGGTGTTCGAGCTCGCGACGCAGCCCCGCCCGGCCACCGAGCGGACGGCGTAGCGTCCACTCCTCCAGCACGAAGCTGAGCTCGGGTGCCGGATCCCTCTCGAACACGGCCTTGCGGGCCACGCGAGCGGCGATGAACCGCTCCACCTCGTCCTCGGTGTACGCGGGGCGCCGCATCATCAGCAGCCCGCGCGCGTACTCGGGCGTCTGCAACAGCCCGTGGATGTTGAGCGGGTCGTACAACTGGCACTCGACCGCCTGAGCCTCCATCTTCCCCAGCTCCCGCACCTTCTTCGGGTACCGGACCTTCTTCACGTCCTCCCAGGTCGCCGAGACGAGCCCACCGGCCCCCAACACCTCGTCGGCCCTGTCCAGATACTCCTGCCGGGGAATCCGCTTCCCTCCCTCGATCTTGTAGACGAGGTCCTCGCCGTACCCCACGGCCTTGCCGAAGTCGGCGGCGCGCATCCCCACCGCCTCTCGCCGCAGCTTGAGCTGCCGCCCGACCGTGGCGATGACCGCGACGCCCCACTCGTCGTCCGGATCGACCTCCCAACCCGGCTCGTCCGCCTCGGTCCTGAGCCGTCCCGCCTCCGCGTCCACCGACATCCCGCGTGCCCCTCCGTCGTACTGGCCCTACCGCACGCCCTGCCCGTACGGCCCGTCCCGACAGTCCGGACAGCACCGGACAAGCTCCGGACAGTCACCGTACGCAACGGCGCAGTCACTACTCACGGTAGACATGGGCGGCCACGCTGAGTGACGTGAACGAGGAAACCTCCACCCCCATCCGCAACTTCAGCGTGCAGCTCTCCCCCACTCCGCGGGGAGCACGGCTGGCGAGGCTGCTGGCCACGGAGCGACTCCGTGCCTGGGAGCTGCCGTTGGACCCGGCGGAGCACATCGTGGCGGAGCTGGCGGCGAACGCGGCGACGCACGGCCGCGTACCGGGCCGCGACTTCCGCCTGACGCTCTACGTGGTCGCCGACACCCTGCGCATCGAGGTCACGGACACGCGGGGTGACAGTGCGCCGCGGGCACAACTCCCCTCTCCCGAAGCGGAGTCGGGCCGCGGCCTCGTACTCGTGGACGCGCTCGCCGACAAGTGGGGAGTCGCACCGGGCCTGCCGCCGCGCAAGACGGTGTGGGCGGAGATCCGCATCGACCGAAGCGCGGCGGACCGGGTCCCCGAGAAACAACCCGGTGAAAGGACCCGCTACCAGCCCATCGGCCGGTAGTACCCAAGCACGGCCGCCAGCTGCGCGAACCACTGCCCGAGCTGGGCCCTCGGCTTCGCCTGGACCACGCACTCGTAGAACTGCCCGTTCGGCAGGATCACCGCCATCATCAGCGCCTTGCCGTTCGGGCTCGCCTTGTAGTGGACGCTCTGGATCTCCGGCCAGGAGAACTCCACGGCCGCGCCGTGATCCTCGAACGCGACGCCCGTGACATCGACGACGATCGAGTTGTGGACGTCGACCGCCATGAACTCCGGCCCTTCGGGCGGAGGTTGGGGTGGGCCGAAGCCCATCGGGGCCGCGGCCGGTGGGTACTGCGGCGGGGGCGGGGGCTGTTGACCGTACGCGGGCTGGTTTCCGTACGGCGGTGGCTGGGTGGTCATCTGCTTCCGTCCCCGTATGCGGTGTGGCTCCTGGGAGCATCTTCGCTCAGGTCGGGCCGGCACACCTAGGGCCCGTCCCGCGGCAACGGCGACGAGGAGCCGGCGAGTGACGTCGATCACAGGCGGACGGGGGCTGCGCGCGGCGGCCGTCGAGGCGCGGGGACGGTGACGCCCGGCTCCTCCGCTGCGCTGGAGCAGGGGGGACGCCGGGGAAAGCGGGCCCGCTGGGCACCTCGCACGGCAGACGGCACAGCGGCCGCACCCCACCCCCACCGACTGTTTTCGGCCATCTGGCCGGTGTACGGTGCCGGGCACTGAGCAAGGACGGGGGCCAAGGCGAGCAAAGGAAAGACGGCCTTGACGACCATCCAGCACAGCCGGGCGGGACGGCGGCAGACCATGCGCCGGATCCGCCGCCGGCGTTCACCCGCCGCACCCCTGCTCCTGCTCTTCTGGGCAGGAGCCGCCGCCGTGGTGTGGCTGTGGTGGCGGAGCACCCCGGCCGTCGCGGCGACCACGGCCGACCGGCTGGTGAACGCGGGCCGCATCACCGGACTGCTCGCCGGATACGCGATCGCCCTCGTGATCGCCCAGATGGCACGCGTCCCCGCGCTGGAACGCCGCGTCGGCTCCGACCGCGTGGTGCGCTGGCACGCCCGCGGCGGCCGTTACGCCCTCTCGCTGACCCTCGCCCACGTCGTGCTGATCCTGTACGGGTACGCCCTCCAGGCGAACACCGGCATCGTGACGCAGACGGTCTCCGTCGTCACCGGCTACCCGGACATGGTCGAGGCGACGGTGGGCACCGTGCTGCTGCTCCTCGTCGGCTTCGTCTCCGCAGGCGCCGTACGGCGCCGTATGCGCTACGAGACCTGGTACTACCTGCACCTGCTCACCTATGCCGCGGTCTACCTCGCCTTCTGGCACCAGTTGACGACGGGCGACCAGTTCGTCGGCGACGCGACCGCCCGGACGGCCTGGTACGCCCTGTACGTCACCGTCGGCGTCCTGGTGCTGTGGTACCGCGTGCTCACTCCGGTGCGGCTCAACCTCCGGCACCGGATGCGGGTCGAGGCGGTGGTGCGGGAGGCGCCGGAGATCGTCTCGGTGCTGATCCGCGGCCGGCGGCTGCACCGGCTGGGCGCCGAGGCCGGGCACTTCTTCCGCTGGCGGTTCCTCACCAAGGGCCTGCGGTGGACAGCCAATCCCTACTCCCTCTCCGCACCGCCCCGCCCCGACCTGCTGCGGATCACCGTCAAGGCCGTCGGCGGGCACAGCTCGGCGCTGGCCGGCCTCAGGCCAGGCACACGGGTGTGGGCCGAGGGCCCGTACGGGGCGATGACGGCGGCCCGTCGCAGCCGCGGCAAGGTGCTGCTGCTCGCGGGCGGCGCGGGCATCACCCCGCTGCGCGCCCTGTTCGAGACGCTGCCCGGCGCGGCCGGGGACCTGACGCTGCTCTACCGGGCCCGCACGGCCGAGGAACTGGCGCTGCGCGAGGAACTGGAGGCCATCGCGGACGAACGCGGCGCCCAGCTGCTCTACGCGGTCAACAGCCCGGACGGACGGCGGCCGGCGATCACCGCGAAGATGCTGCGCCGGATTCTGCCGGATATCGCCCGCCACGACGTGTATCTGTGCGGGCCGCCGGGGCTGGCCGAGGAGTCGTACACCGCACTGCGCGAGGCAGGTGTGCCGCACCGCCGTATCCACCACGAGTCCTTCGAGTTCTGAGGCGCGACCTGTGACACGTCCTACCGCTGACGCGCTGGAGCTGCCGTGAGGAAGAAGCATCCGTTCCGCCACGCCCTGCTGGCCGGCGCCGGCGCCGTTTCCAGCGTCGTGCTGCTGCTCGCGCTGAAGCCGACCACCGACCCGGGACTGGCCAAGGCCGACACCCCCGCGCCCACGCTGACGGCACAGGCCTCGGCGTCCGCGCACTCCGCGTCGGCGTCCCCGTCGCCGTCGAAGACGCCCGAGAAGAAGCGCACCCCGACGTCCTCCGCGAAGCCGTCGCACTCGGCGTCGGCCGCCCCCGCCAGAACCGGCAGCGCTCCCTCCGCCCCGAGGACCACCGCGGCCGCGCCCACGACGCGCACCGTCACCGGGGCGACGGCCCAGACGCAGTACGGCCCCGTCCAGGTGCGGATCACCCTCACCGGAAGCAGGATCACCGGGGCGAGCGCGGTCCAGTACCCCGACGGGGCAGGCCGCAGCCAGCAGATCAACGCGACGGCCGTCCCCAAGCTCAACCAGGAGACGCTGCAGGCGCAGAGCGCGAACATCGACACGGTGTCCGGAGCGACGTACACCAGCGGGGGCTACAAGCAGTCGCTGCAGAGCGCGTTGGACAAGGCCGGCGCCTGAGCGCGCGTAAAGCGGGCGCTCTGTGCCCGCCCGCCCGGGTAGCGTCCGCCGCATGATCCTCGAACGGCTCGTGCCCACAGACGGCGCCCTCCCCGGCGAGCTCCTGACCGAACTGACCGCCCTGTACGCCTCCAACCACGCGTTCCACGCGCTCAGCGGCGAGTTCCCGGACCCGGACGACATCCGCCCGGAGCAGGTGGCGACCGCACTGGCCGACGACCTGGCGCATCCGGACGCCGAGGTGCTGCTCGCCCGCAGCGAGGGGCGGCTGGTCGGCATCGCCATCACCCTCGCCCACCACCCCGACCCGGCCGACCCGGACCCCTGGATCGGCCTGCTGATGGTGGACGCGACCCTGCACGGGCGGGGCCACGGACGGCGGTTCGCCGCGCTCGTCGAGGACGGCTTCCGAAGGGCCGGCCGCACCGCGGTCCGCCTCGCCGTCCTGGAGAACAACCCCAAGGCCCTCGCCTTCTGGACCAGCCTCGGCTACGAGGTCATCGCCCACCGCCCCGACCGCGACCTCGGCCGCCCCTGCGCGGTGTTGCGCAAGGAACTGAACCAGCCGCCCGCGTGAGCGCGCGCTCGTCCCCGGGGGCGCCCAGGTGTGACGTTCCCGCCGCCAACTGCGCTTGTGCTAAGTGGAGTTGCACCCCTCCACCCCGTCCGCATAGCGAACCCCGCGTCACGCCATTCGGATACGAACGCGTAAATTCTTGACGGCGGTCTGTCAAACAGATCGTTCAGATGGCAACCTCTCCTCGCTCGCCGCAACTCTGTGCCCCGCCTGTGCCACACCTGTGCCTCAGCCATGAGGCCGGCTCGAAGGAGACCGAGTGAGACAGCGTTCCCGTACGCTCCGCACCGCCGCCCTGATCGGCTCCGCCGCGATGGTCGTGCTCGCCCTGCAGAACGGCGCCGCCACCGCCGCGCCCGCGCACTCCAGCGGCGCCACCGCCCTCCCCCTCACCGCCTCGGCCCGCGCCGCCGCGCTCAGGTCGGCGCAGGAGGCCGCCGGTTCGACCGCCCGGGAGCTCGGGCTCGGCGCGCAGGAGAAGCTCGTCGTCCAGGACGTGGTGAAGGACGCGAACGGCACCGTCCACACCCGCTACCAGCGCACCTACGCCGGCCTGCCCGTCCTCGGCGGCGACCTGGTCACGCACGTGGCGAGGAACGGCACCCTGAAGGGCGTCACGAAGGCGACCAAGGCCCGGATATCCGTGGCGTCGACCGACGCCTCCGTGTCCGCCGCCTCCGACAGGAAGACCGCCCTCGCGGGCACCGGCTCCTCGCACGCCACCACCCGCAAGGTGATCTGGGCGGCCGGCGCCAAGCCCGTCCTCGCGTACGAGTCGGTCGTCAAGGGCCTCCAGGACGACGGCACCCCGAGCGAACTGCACGTGATCACGGACGCCGCCACCGGAAAGAAGATCTTCGACTACCAGGCCGTCGACACCGGCACGGGCACGGCCATGTACAGCGGCAGCGTGACCCTGGGCACCACCGCCTCCGCCTCCGGCGGCTACGACCTCGTCGACGGCGGACGCGGCGGGCACAAGACGTACGACCTGAACGGCGGCACGTCCGGCACCGGCACCCTCTTCCACGACGCCGACGACACCTGGGGCGACGGCACCGCGGCCAACCGCCAGACCGCCGCCGTCGACGCGGCCTACGGCGCCGCCGTCACCTGGGACTTCTACAAGTCCGCCTTCAACCGCAACGGCATCGCGGGCGACGGCCGGGCCGCGTACTCGCGCGTCCACTACGGCAACGCGTACGTCAACGCCTTCTGGGACGACACCTGCTTCTGCATGACGTACGGCGACGGCCAGGGCAACGTCAAGCCGCTGACCTCGCTCGACGTGGCCGGGCACGAGATGAGCCACGGGCTGACCGCGGCCACGGCGGGGCTGAAGTACAGCCGTGAGTCGGGCGGCCTGAACGAGGCCACCTCCGACATCTTCGGCACCTCGGTGGAGTTCTTCGCCAACAACTCCTCCGACCCCGGTGACTACCTCATCGGCGAGAAGATCGACATCAACGGCAACGGCACCCCGCTGCGCTACATGGACAAGCCCAGCAAGGACGGCAAGTCCGCCGACTACTGGTCGCGCAACGTCGGCCGCCTCGACGTGCACTACTCCTCCGGCGTCGCGAACCACTTCTTCTACCTGCTGAGCGAGGGCAGCGGCGCGAAGACGGTCAACGGGGTCTCGTACAACTCCCCGACCTACGACGGCTCGACGGTCACCGGCATCGGCCGCGCCAAGGCCGACCAGATCTGGTACCGGGCCCTGAGCACGTACTTCACGTCCTCGACCGACTACGCGGGCGCCCGCACCGGCACCCTGAAGGCGGCGAGCGACCTGTACGGCGCGGGCAGCGCGGAGTACAACGCGGTGGCGGCCGCCTGGAAGGCCGTCAACGTCAACTAACCCGGCACAGCTGGGTATTGAGCAGGCCGGGTCGCCGTCACGGGTGGTCCGGCCTGCCCTTTCCGTACAGCCAGTCCTTCCAGATCGCGCCGAAGTCCTTGTCCGGGGCCTTCTTCTCGACGTACGCGGTGAACTCGGCGGTGTCCGCGTTGCCGTGGCGGTGGGCCGCGGCCCAGCCCTGGACGATGTCGTAGAAGGTGTCGTCGCCGACGGTCCGGCGGATCTGCTGGAGGACCATCGCGCCGCGCACGTAGACCGGGGCGTCGGAGATGTGGGCGGCGCTGCTGGGTCGGGCCGGCGGGAAGGACCAGAGGTCGGGGTACTCGTCCTCGCCGTGTGCGTAGAGGTGGTCGAAGGTCCGCTGGGCGGTGTCGCCGCCGTGGTCCTCGTCCCACAGCCATTCCGCGTACGTCGCGAAGCCCTCGTTGAGCCACATGTCCCGCCAGGTCTTCGGCGTGACGGAGTCGCCGTACCACTGGTGGGCGAGTTCGTGGACGAGGGTGCCGGTGTCGGGGGCGCCGGGGAAGACGGGCCGGTTCTGGGTCTCCAGGGCGTATCCGGCGTCCTGCGGGCGGTCGACGATCGCGCCGGTGGAGGAGAAGGGGTACGGGCCGAAGTTGTACTCCTCCCACTCCATGATCTCGGGGAGCTTCGCCAGCACCTTGCGGGCCGACTTCGCCTCGGTCGGGTCGACGGCGACGTACACCGGCAGGCGGTCCTTGCCGATGGTGGAGCGGGTGATGTCGTAGTGGCCGACGGCGACCGTGGCGAGGTAGCTCGCCATCGGCTGGGCGGTGTGCCAGGTGAAGGTCGTACGGTTCCCGCCGGTCCGCTCGCCGGTCGGCTCGCCGTTGGAGACGGCCTGCAGGCCCTTCGGCACGGTGATCGCCATGTCGTACGTCGCCTTGTCGGAGGGGTGGTCGTTGCCGGGGAACCACGCCATGGAGCCCGTCGGCTCGCCCAGGGCGAGGGCGCCGTCGGCGGTGGGCAGCCAGCCCTCCTGGGAGCCGTCGGGGTCGGTGACGGTCTCGGGGGTGCCGGAGTAGCGGACGGTGATGCGGAAGGTCTCGCCCGCGTCGATGTCGTCGTGGGGGCGGACGGTCAGCTCCTGGCCGGTGCGGTTGAAGCGGGCGCGCCTGCCCTCGACGGTGACGTCCTCGACGTCCATGCCCTTGAGGTCGAGGTCGAAGGCGGTGAGGTCCTTGGTGGCGCGGGCGGTGACGGTCGCGGTGCCGGAGAGCCGGCCGCCTCGGCTGCCCTTGACGGGGGTGTAGGCGAGTTTCAGGTCGTAGTGATCGACGTCGTAGCCGCCGTTGCCCGCCTTCGGGAAGTACGGGTCGTGCACGCCGGAGCCGCCCGGGGTGCCGTGGACGCCGCCGGAGCAGGCGGTGACGGTCAACAGGAGGGTGACGGCGGCCGGGACAACGGGCGCGAAACGGGACACGTCAGAGATCCTATGCGGGGCGTGACACCATCTCGTACGTGCTCGACATCGGTTACGCCCTCTCCAACCGCTTCCCGGATCCGCCTCAGACGGACTACCGGCGCGTGGACGTCCACGCCCTGCGTCACGACCTGTTCTGCGGCGACGTCTATCTCGCCGACACCAAGCAGGACCGGGAACTGTCCACAGCCTGGGGATGGGTGCCGGTGCTCGACTTCGCGTGGGCCCTGTGCGACATCGTGGAACGGCTGGACCGGGATCCGGCGGGCTCACGTGCCTCCCGGCCGCAGCGCGCTGAGCTGGACTTCACCGAGTCCACCGACCGCATGCTCTTCGAGCGCCGCTTCGGCTGGGTGGACATCGAGGCCGACTGGATGCCGGCCGAGGAGGCTCCGCTGACCTTCTCCCACGCCGAACTGCGCCGCGAGGCCCGCGACTTCCTGCACGACCTGCTCGCCGACCTGGTCGACCTGCACGAGGACCTCGGCGAGAACCCGGCGATCTGGAGCCTGCAGGCCCGCTTCCCGAGGGTCTCCTGACGGTGAGGGCCCCGAAGATCTCCTAGCCGATCGCCAGCAGTTCCTCCGCCTTCGTCTCGTGCGGCAGGCCGCCCAGGGAGAGGTAGTGGTAGCCCGTGCTCAGCCGGCAGGCGTTCAGGCCGAGGCAGAGCATCGCGTCGTAGTGCTGGGTGTTGGCGAACACGTACCGTCCGTCCTGGCCGTCGCCCGGGTCCAGGGGGGTGCCCCGCAGCACGGACTCCAGCGCCTCCCGGTCCACGGGGCCGAAGGCCAGCGGAACGAAGGCCTCGGGGGCGGCGCCGACGGGCTCGGGGAACTCGAACGCCCCCACCTCCACCGGGTTCCCGCCCTCGTCGGTCGCCGGTTCGTCGAAGTACCCGGGCCACGAGTCGTAGGCGTGCCTCAGCTCCCCGTCCGCGTACAGATGCATGATCAGCACGTCCGAGTCGAAGACGTACGATCCCAGCGCCGGCGCCCCCAGCAGCCGGCTCAGCGGCCCGGCGAGGTCCGGCGCGTCGGTCTCCGGATCGGGGTAGACCGCGGTGTGGCCGGGGCCGACCGGCAGCGCGAACCCCCGTATCCCCCTCCCGTCCGGCCCGCCGAGCAGCGGCACCACCTCGTCGCACGCCCGCGCCACGACCACGTTGCCGTAGAAGCTCCCCACTGCGTCAGCCTTCCACCCGGATCCCCATCTGGGCCGCCAGCACCGGCGCCAGATCCATCAGTTGGGACGGACTGATCACCGCCCCGGCCAATCTCTCCACCCCGGCCGAGATGTCCAGCTCGGCCGCCGCTCTCAGATCGACGTCCTTCAGCTCGACCCCGGTCAGGTCGGCCCCCTTGAGGACGCAGTCGACGAACTCCACCCGCTCCAGCCGGGCGCCCCCGAAGTCCGGCTCGACCAGGACACAGCTCTCGAAGACGACGTCCTTGAGCCGGGCCGCGCGCAGGTTCAGGTAGTCGATCTTGCCGCCCCGGACCAGCACCCGTTCCAGCACGGCGCCGTGCATCTGCACCCCGCCCAGGCGGGCGTCGACCAGCTCCACATCCCGCAGCGTCGACTCCGCGAGATCCGTGCCCACGCCCCGCAGCCCCGTCAGGACGGAGTCGAGTACGCGCGCCTGGTGCAACCGCGTCTCGTCCACCGCGCACCCCGTCAGCGCGCAGTCCAGGAACCGGGCGCCTCCGCCGTCCTGGCCGGCGAAATCCGACTCCCGGAACTCCAGACCATCGTAGTCCCCGTCCGGCTCCAACTCCCCGCCGTCGAAGGGTCGTAGATCGTACAGCCGCAGTTCGGGCCGGCGCGCCGCCTTCACCGCCGTACGCCGCGCACCCCCGAAGCCGCCACCGGGGCCACCCCCGGGGCCGCCGTCCTCACCCGTCCTGCCCGTCGCACGCCTCACCATGCCCCCATGCTGCACCCCGCCACTGACAATCGCCCTGACCTGCGACGACACCCCACATGTCACATTCCGGGCGCGGGAGGAGTCCTATGCATCGAGAACGCCCCACCGGCGCGCTCACCACTTGACCTCAACCAATGTCGAGGTTGGAGAGTCGGATGCCTACGACACCGCACACAGGGAGTCCGTCATGCACGCCATCCGCCTGTACGCCTTCGGCCCGCCCGGGAACCTGACCCTGGAGGAGATCGACGACCCGGTGCCGGGCCCCGGCCAGGTCCGGGTCGCGGTCGCGGCCGCGGGCGTCCATCTGCTCGACACCGCCCTGCGCGAGGGCGTCCAGGGCCCCCTGCCCGAGCTGCCCGCCCTGCCCACCGTGCCCGGCCGCGAGATCGCCGGTGTCGTGGAGTCCCTCGGGGAGGGCGTCGCCGGGCTGTGGCTGGGCAGGCGTGTGGTCGCCCACCTCGGTTTCGCGCCCGGGGGCTACGCGGAACTGGCCGTCGCCGACGTCGACCGGGTGCACGAGATACCGGGGAACCTGGACTTCGCCGAGGCCGTCGCCATGATCGGGACGGGCCGTACGGCGATGGGGATCGTGCAGTTCGCCGAGCTCGGCCCGGACGCCGTCGTCGTGATCCCGGCGGCCGCCGGCGGCATCGGAACCCTGCTCGTGCAGTACGCGAAGCATACCGGGGCCCACGTCGTGGGCCTCGCGGGCGGGCCGGAGAAGACGGCCCGCGTCCAGGCCCACGGCGCCGATCTCGCCGTCGACTACCGCGACCCGCAGTGGCCGGACAAGGTCCGCGCCCACCTCGGCGGCCGGCCCGCCACCCTCGTCCTCGACGGCGTCGGCGGCGAGGTCGCCCGGCAGGCCGTCGGCCTTCTCGGGCCGGGCGGCGGGCACCTCGTCTTCGGCTGGTCCGCCGAGGGCATCCGCGACGGCTCGCCCTACCTGGTCGACGGCGTCTCCGAGCAGGTCCTGGGCCCGGTGATGCTGCGCAAGGCCTCCCTGCAGACCCTCGAACTCCGCGCCCTCGCCGAGGCCGCCGCCGGCCGGCTCAGCCCGGCCGTGACGCGCTTCCCGCTCGCCGAGGCGGCGGCCGCGCATCACGCACTGCAAACACGCCGCACGATCGGAAAGGTGGTCCTGGAGCCATGACCAGCCAGAAGCCGCTCCCAGATGCGATACGCCCCGATACATGGTCTTCTGACCAGATGAGCGTCACCCGAACAGCGGAGGCCGGCAGCCCCGCGGCCGCCGATCCCCGCCGCTGGTGGGGCCTGGTGGTCATCGCGCTCGCGCAGCTCATGGTGGTCCTGGACGCGACCATCGTGAACATCGCATTGCCTTCCGCACAGAGCGACCTGGGCATGTCGGACGCCAACCGGCAGTGGGTGATCACGGCCTACACGCTGGCCTTCGGCGGCCTGCTGCTGCTCGGCGGCCGGATCGCCGACCTAGTCGGACGCAAACGGACCTTCATCATCGGGCTCATCGGCTTCGCCGCCGCCTCCGCGCTCGGCGGCGCCGCCACCGGTCCGGGCATGCTCTTCGGCGCCCGCGCGCTCCAGGGCGCCTTCGCCGCGGTCCTGGCCCCCTCCGCCCTGTCGCTGCTGACCACGACGTTCACCGACCCGAAGGAGCGCGGCAAGGCCTTCGGCATCTACGGCGCGCTGGCCGGCAGCGGTTCGGCGATCGGCTTCATCGTCGGCGGCCTGCTGACCGAGTACCTGAACTGGCGCTGGTGCCTCTACGTCAACATCCCGATCGCGATCGTCGCCGTCTTCGGCGCCTTCGCCCTGCTGCACGACCGCCCGGGCCGCACGGGCGCCCGCCTCGACGTGCCCGGCGTACTGCTGGGCTGCGGCGGACTGGTCGCGATCGTCTACGGCTTCTCCGAGGCCCAGCCGCGCGGCTGGGGCGACCCGCTGGTGCTGACGCTGTTCGCGGTGGGCGCCGTACTCCTGGCGACCTTCGTGTGGTGGCAGTCCCGGGCGCCCATGCCGCTGCTGCCGCTGCACATCGTCAAGGACCGCAACCGGGCCGGCTGCTTCCTGACCATGGGGCTCGCGACCATCGGCATGTTCGGGCTGTTCCTGTTCATGACGTACTACCTGCAGGTCGTCCTCGGCTACTCGCCCGTGAAGACGGGTCTGGCCTTCCTGCCCCTCACCGCCGCGATCATCACCGGCTCCACGCAGATCTCCGCGCGCCTGATGAACCGCGTGCCGCCGCGGATGCTGATGGTCCCCGGCATGATCCTCGCGGCGGGCGGCATGCTGCTGCTGACGCGGATGACGATCCACTCGTCGTACACCACCGAGATCCTGCCCGCCCTGCTCCTGATGGGTCTCGGCATGGGCCTGACCTTCATGCCGGTCTTCGCCACCGCCACCGCGGGCGTCGCCCCGCAGGACTCCGGGGTGACCTCGGCGACCGTCAACACCTCGCAGCAGGTGGGCGGTTCGATCGGTACGGCCCTGCTGAACACGATCGCCACCAGCAGCAGCGCCACCTACATCGCCGCCCATCTGCACAACCCGGCCCAGCGGGCCCTGGTCGCCAAGGAGGGCGTGGTGCACGGCTACACGGTCGCCATCTGGTGCGCCGCCGGGATCATGCTGCTGGCGGGGCTGCTGGCGGGGCTGATGGTGACGGCCAGGGCGCCCAGGCACGGGGCGCCGGCCGAGGCACCGGTGCCGGAGCCGGTGGCATAGAGGTACCGCCGCACCGGGGGCACAGAGACGGGGAGGGGCCGCACGGACCGCGGGCCCCTCCCCTTCCCGTTCACCGCCTCAGCGGCTCACCGCAGTTTGCGGGTGTCGATCGCCCAGATGCCCCTTCCGTGCGTGGCCGCGTACAGCCGTCCGTCCGGGCCGGTGCGCAGCTGCATGACCGCGGTGGTCGGCAGGTTGTCGCCGGCCACCCGCCAGGTCTTCGAGCCCGGCGTGCGCACCAGCACCCCGAGGTCCGTGCCCAGCGCGATCGTGCCGCTCCTGAGCAGGGCCACCGAGTTGGCGGGCACGTCCGGCAGGTTCCCGGAGACGTCCTTCCAGGTGACTCCGCCGTCCCGGGTCTCGAAGAGGTGGCCGACGCCCGCGCCCGGGCCCTCGGTCCACTTGCGGGAGAAGCCGTTGACGGCGAGCAGGACGTGGTCGGAGTTCTTCGGGTCGATGGCCAGACCGGAGAGGTAGCGGTTGGGGACCGTGCCGTCGACGGGAAGGCTCAGCTGGTGCCAGCCGGTGCCGTCGGCGTTGCCCACCGCGATGCCGCGGGTGAAGCCCTGGTTGTTGCAGGGGCCGCACCAGGCGGCGTACACCCTGCCGCCGGAGGAGGCGACGGCGGTGGCCGTGTGGCCCTCGCCGAGGTCGTAGGCGCCGAACCACTCGGTGCCGCTGCGGATCGCGTAGCCCTTGGTGTTGATCCACACGTGCCGGCCGCCCGCGACCCAGGTGCCCGAGTCCTTGATGTCGGCGTTCAGCGGGGCGATGAAGCGCGCCTCGCCGGTGGCGCTGTCGGGCGGGGCGACGGAGTACGTCGTCGCCTTCGACGGGTCGGTGACCCAGCTTCCGTCGTTCACGGCGCAGTTGTTGGTGACGGAGACCGCCAGGTAGACGTACTCCTGGGCGATGTTGCACCCGTTGGCCGGATCGGTGATCGTGTCGCCGCCGTCGCCGCCGAAGTTGGAGCCCATCACCCGGTCGCCGGGGCGCAGTTGGGACTGGCCGTTGTCCTGCAGGCCGCCGGTGACGGCGAGGCCCTTCCTGTTCGGGTCGACGCCGACGCCGACCGAGTAGTACTGCAGGGCGTCCATCGTGCCGTCGTTCAGGGACTTCCAGTCGGTGGCGTGGCCGGAGGCGTCGGCGCTGCCGTTCAGCGGCCGGCGGAAGGTGCCGCCGTCGTCGCCGACGACGACGTAGGGCGCACCGCCGTTGCTGCCGATCGCGACCGAGTGCTGGTCGGCGTGGACGGTCTGGTGGCAGTCACCGGTCTGCTTGGCCGGGTCGATGGACCAGCAGGGGAAGCCGAAGTTCCAGTAAGGGCCGGGGACGCTCCAGTTCTTGCCGCCGTCCTTGGTCTCGAAGACCTCCTCCAGACCGGCGTAGACGTGGTCCGGGTTCTTCGGGTCGACGGTGAGGAACTGGTTGTACCAGGCCTGGATGCCGGGCTGGTAGCCGGCGCCGGTGAGCGCGGAGCCGGAGTCGCGCAGCTGCTGGTAGGTGGCGATGCGGGTCCACGGGCCGGTCGGTGAACCGGACTTGGAGACGAAGATGCCCTCCAGGCCGCTGTCCGGGTTCTCCGCGGTCTGCTCCGGCGACTGGTCGATGGCGTAGTACCGCGAGCCGTCCGCGCTGCGCGCGAAGGTGACGTTGCCGACGTCCTCGGCGTTGCTCGGCAGGTCGCCGAGGCCGGTGAGCCGCTGCCAGCTCCCGCCGGACCTGGCGTAGAAGCCGTTGTAGGTGTCCCCGCCGCGCCAGCCGACGGCCAGCACGACCTTGCCCGGGTCCTTCGGGTCGACCGCGATGTCGCTGGTGATGTTCTTGTACGGCGCGCTCGGGTCGCTCGCCTTCGAACCGCCCGGCAAATAGTCCGGGTTGGGCGCGAACTCCAGCTTCCAATGGCCCTTCAGGGTCTTGGCGGAGTGGCTCCACACGCCCGCGGTGGTGGCCGCCCACACCTTGTCCCCGGCGAACCGCAGGGCGTTGATGGAGGTGGACTCCAGTTCGTCGCCGCCGACCCGGTCGCGCTTGCCGAACTTCCCGTGCCGGGGGTCGTCGAGGACGTAGACACCCGTGCCGAGGAAGGAGGTCGCGCTGGTGTTGGCCTCACCGGTGGCGTACCAGAGGCGGCCGTGGCCGTCGAGTTGCAGGTCGCCGGTGGACAGGGCGGGCAGCCGGTCGGAGATGTTCGTCCAGTGGCCGCCGCCGGTGCGGGAGCGGAACACACCGCCGTTGGCCGAACCGGCGTACACATAGCCGTGGTTGTCGGCCGCCAGCCCGGTGACCCGGCCGGTCACCTTTCCGGCGCCGCCGCTGGAGTTGGAGTTGATGTCCCGGTAGCGCGGGTCGTCGGAGTCGTACGGCAGCCGCGTCACGTCGTCCCAGCCGCCGTGCGTGTGCGGCAGCCCCTTCAACGCGTCGTACGCCGCCCCGTACGCGCCCGGCGCCACGATGCCCGGCGAGGTGCGCGCCTCCGCGTACTGATCGGCCTGCTCGGCCTCCTCCTGTGCCTCACCGCCGTCCTCGTCCCCCGCCTCGGCGGAAGCCGACAGGCCCTTCTGCTGCTGATGCAGAAGGGCCTGCTGATGGAGTTCCCGTACGCCGAACGGGCTGATGCGACCGGACGACGCCTGGGCCTGAGTGATCGTCAGTCCCAGTGCCGCCGACGTGGCCAGCACCACCCATACACGTCTTCTTCGCCGGCCAGTGCCTGTCATGAAGTGCCCTCCCCTTGGAGCGGTGACATGAGCTGGCCAACAGCTTTGACGGGAAGAGAGCCCTGAGAGCTTCCTGTGAACGCAATCAGCCGGTAAAGAAATCCGGCCAAGATCGTCAGTGCCGGCCCGCCACCCGGTCCGCGAACCGCGCCAGCCTCGACGACTGGACGCCGTGGCCCGTCCGTTCCCGCTCGTCGGCCGCCCGGTAGGTGGCGTACATGCCCTGCACGCCCAGCCAACGCAGCGGCTCCGGCTCCCACTTGCGCACCTTGTGCCCGACCCACGGCAGCTCGGTCAGCTCCGTCCGCTGCCCCTGCCCGGAGTCGAGCTGCACCAGATCGCGCAGGGTGCGCGCGGCGAGGTTGGTGGTGGCCACGCCCGAACCGACGTAGCCCCCCGCCCAGCCGAGGCCCGTCGAGCGGTCCAGCGTCACCGTCGCGCACCAGTCCCGCGGCACCCCGAGCACCCCCGACCAGGCGTGCTCGATCCGCACCCCGGCCAGCGACGGGAAGAACCGGACGAGGATCTCGCGCAGCGCCTCGACGGTCGCGTCCTGCGTCCGCCCGTCGTTGTCGGTGCGCGACCCGAACCGGTAGGGCACCCCGCGCCCGCCGAGCGCGATCCGCCCGTCGGCGGTGCGCTGCGCGTACATGTACGCGTGCGCCATGTCCCCCAGCGCCTCACGGCCCGCCCAGCCCACCGACTCCCACTGCGCCTCGGTGAGCGGCTCGGTGGCGATCATGGAGGAGTTCATGGGCAGCCAGGTGCGCCGCTGTCCCTTCAGAGCGGCCGTGAACCCCTCGGTGCAGCGCAGCACGTACGGCGCGCGGACCGTCCCGTACGGGGTGACCGCGTGCTTGGGCCGGATCTCCGTCACCGGCGTCGACTCGAAGATGCTCACCCCGAGGGCCTCGACGACGGCCGCGAGCCCCTTGACCAGCTTCACCGGATGCAGCCGCGCGCCGTGCGGGGTCCAGCTGGAGCCCACGGCGCCGGCGACCCGGATCCGCTCCGCCGTCTCCCGGGCCCCGTACAGCTCACGGTCCTTCTCCCCGTACGCCGCCTCGTGCTCGTGGAACGCCTTCAGCCGGGCCAGCTGCGCCGCCGTGGTGGCCGCTTCGAGCACCCCGCCCTTGTGGACGCCGGCCTCGATCCCCTCTTCCGCGGCCACCCGGACGACCTCGTCCACGGTGTCGTTCATGGCCTTCTGCAGACGTACGGCGGCCTCGTGGCCGTGCAGCTTCGCGTACCGGTCCCGCCCGGCGATCCCGTTGTAGAGCCAGCCGCCGTTGCGCCCCGAGGCGCCGTACCCGCAGAACTTCTGCTCCAGGACGGTGATCCGCAGAAACGGCACCGCCTTCTTCAGGTAGTACGCGGTCCACAGTCCCGTGAACCCGCCCCCGACGATCACCACATCCGCCGTCGCGTCCCCGACGAGCGGCTCCCGCACCACGGGGAAGCCGTCGTCGGCGTACCAGAAGGAGATGCCACCGTTCACGACGCCACTGCTCGCCAAGCTGCTCATGGCCGGGACGCTAACCCCTCGAAGCGGCCACTGTCTCCTTCGGATTCCATGCTTTTCCACGCCCCCTGACCAGCGGATAACACGCCAGTCCGATCACCACGGACACGAAGTGCCCCAGGTCGGTGAAGGTCGGAGTGGACAGCAGCGGCACCCCGTAGACGACGAGCACGACCGCCAGGTACAGGTACCGCCAGGGCGGCGCGATCCGGTAGACGAGCACGGCGACGACCCCGGCCAGGGCGTAACTCACCCCGATGTCGAGCGTGTTGACCGCGGAGTGCGGCGCCATTCCGTCCCGGATCGCCTTCAGCAGCGCCAGCTCGCTGATCAGCGTCGCCAGCACGTGCGCGGCCACGCACACAAGCAGCCACCGGAGCGTCCCCAGCCAGCGTTCGGCCTGCGCGTGGAAGACGGTGTAGAGGACGGCGTACGGCAGCCAGTGGCCGCTGTCGATCCACATCGCGCTCTGCACCAGCACCCGCACAGGGTCGTTCGACAGCTCGTGGATGTTCGTGGACCGCTGCCGCAGGAACTGCTCCTCGAACTCCGGGGACATGTGGTGCAGCGCGACCGTGGTGACGAACAGCACCGCCAGCCACACGTACGTGCCGGGGGCACTGCGGACGTAGGCCCGTGCGTGATCGCCGAAACCCCGGAAAATTCCCATGAGGCGATTCACGCACGCAAGTATCGTCGCGAGGGTGATCGACATCCCGGGCGGACTGGCGGCCGCGCAGGAGAGGTTCAACGGCGAGGCGGGGCGTGCCTTCGTCGCGGGGCTGCCGGCACTCGCGGAGGACTTCCTCGGACGGTGGGTCCTGCGCCCGGACGGGGACCCGATGCACGGCGTCAGCGCCCTGGTCCTGCCGGTCCTGCGGGCGGACGGCACACCCGCCGTTCTCAAGCTCCAGTTGCTCGACGAGGAGAGCGAGGGCGAGCCGGTCGCGCTGCGCGCGTGGGACGGCGACGGAGCCGTACGTCTGCTCGACCACGACCCGGCCACCGGCACCATGCTCCTGGAACGCCTCGACGCGGGCCGCATGCTCTCCACCCTCCCCGGCACCCGGGAGGCCGTCCTGGTCATCGCCCGGCTGCTCGCCCACCTGACCGCGCTGCCCGCCCCGCCCGCCCTGCGCCGCCTCGGCGACATCGCACGGGCCATGCTGGAGCGGACACCCCGGGCCCTGGAGCGCGTCCCGGACGCCGGGGCCCGCCGCCTGATCGCCGACTGCGCCGCCGCCGTACGGGAAGTCGCCGGCGAACCCGGCGACCGCCTCCTGCACTGGGACCTGCACGACGAGAACGTCCTGGCCTCCGACCGCGCCCCCTGGCTGGCAATCGACCCCAAGCCGCTGGCCGGCGACCCCGGCTTCGAGCTCTGGCCCGCCCTTCACAACCGCTTCGAGGCCGACGAGATCCGCTGGCGCTTCGACGCCATGACCGACGTCCTCGCCCTGGACCGCGCCCGCGCCCGCGCCTGGACCCTGGGCCGCCTCCTGCAGAACGCCCTCTGGGACATCGAGGACGACCGCCCCCTCGACCCCCACCAACTGGAAACCGCCCGCCGCCTGCGCGACCACCACGGCTAGCCTCGGCGGCATGATCCGCACCGCTACCGTCGCCGACGTCCCCGTCGTCCACGCCCTGGTCCGTGAACTGGCCGACTACGAGAAGTTGCTCCACGAGGCCAAGGCCACCGAGGAACAGCTGCGCGAGGCACTCTTCGGCGAGCGGCCCGCCGTCCACGCCCACATCGCCGTCGACGACACCACCGGCGAGCCCGTCGGCTTCGCCCTGTGGTTCCTCACCTTCTCCACCTGGCGCGGGGTCCACGGCATCTACCTGGAGGACCTCTACGTCCGCCCCACCGCCCGCGGCGCCGGCCACGGCAAGGCCCTCCTCGCCGAACTCGCCGCCATCTGCGTCGAGCGCGGCTACCAGCGTCTGGAGTGGGCCGTCCTGAACTGGAACGCCCCGACGATCGCCTTCTACGACTCCCTCGGCGCCCGCCCCCAGGACGAGTGGACGACGTACCGCCTGACGGACCAGCCACTGACGGACCTCGGCCGCGGAACACGAAAGCCCAGGCCGGAATAGACCCGGCCTGGACTTCTCGGAGCCCCCTGTCGGATTCGAACCGACGACCTACGCATTACAAGTGCGTTGCTCTGGCCAGCTGAGCTAAGGAGGCCTGGGGGCGTACGTCCCGTACGCGCCCGTGGCAGTGTACCCAGGTCGCAGCCGCCCCCTGTCGAAAATTTCCGCGAAGTTCACATGCCGACAGGTACTGACATCCGGCTGAACGCCAGGTACCGTCCTGTGCCAGTTCACCCTCGTGGACTACACCACCACCTTCCTACAACGGATCGTCCGGCACGTTCCTGCCGGTAGAAGGGGGCCCATTCACCATGGCCACTGTTACGTTCGACAAGGCGACCCGGATCTACCCGGGCACCGAGAAGCCCGCCGTCGACGGTCTGGAGATCGAGGTCGGGGACGGCGAGTTCCTCGTCCTCGTCGGCCCGTCCGGCTGCGGCAAGTCCACCTCGCTCCGGATGCTCGCGGGGCTCGAGGACGTCAACGCCGGCGCCATCCGCATCGGCGACCGCGACGTCACCCACCTGCCGCCGAAGGACCGGGACATCGCCATGGTGTTCCAGAACTACGCGCTGTACCCGCACATGACCGTCGCCGACAACATGGGCTTCGCCCTGAAGATCGCCGGCGTCAACAAGGCGGAGATCCGCAAGAAGGTCGAGGAGGCCGCGAAGATCCTCGACCTCAGCGAGTACCTGGACCGCAAGCCGAAGGCGCTCTCCGGCGGTCAGCGCCAGCGTGTCGCCATGGGCCGCGCCATCGTGCGTGAGCCGCAGGTCTTCCTCATGGACGAGCCGCTGTCGAACCTCGACGCCAAGCTCCGGGTGTCCACCCGTACGCAGATCGCGTCGCTGCAGCGCCGTCTGGGCATCACCACCGTCTACGTCACCCACGACCAGGTCGAGGCCATGACGATGGGCGACCGCGTGGCCGTCCTCAAGGACGGTCTGCTCCAGCAGGTCGACTCCCCGCGCAACATGTACGACCGCCCGGCGAACCTCTTCGTCGCCGGCTTCATCGGCTCCCCCGCCATGAACCTGGTCGAGGTGCCGATCACCGACGGCGGTGTGAAGTTCGGCAACAGCGTCGTCCCGGTCAACCGTGACGCCCTGAAGGCCGCCTCCGACAAGGGCGACAAGACGGTCACCGTGGGTGTCCGTCCCGAGCACTTCGACATCGTGGAGGAGGGCGGCGGCGCCGCCGCGACCCTCACGAAGGACACCGCCGACGCCCCGGCCGGTCTCGCGGTCTCGGTGAACGTCGTCGAGGAGCTCGGCGCCGACGGCTACGTCTACGGCTCCGCCGAGGTCGGCGGCCACACCAAGGACCTCGTCGTGCGTGTCGAGGGCCGCCGGGTGCCGGAGAAGGGCTCCACGCTGCACGTGGTCCCGCGTCCGGGCGAGACCCACGTGTTCTCGACCTCCACCGGTGAGCGCCTGACCGACTGACGTCAGCCGACGCCGGTACGAAACCACCGACCGGGGTGAAATCCCCCAGGTTGACGAAGAGGGCCCCGCGACCTGCTGCGGGGCCTTTTTCGTTGTCGACAAATACCCCGGCAAGTCGGTCATTTCGAGCGTCGTACGTCAACGCCGTACCCAAAAAGGGGCACCACTTCATCCCCCGAAACGGTGACTAAATGTCGCCAAATCATTACCGGGCGCTACCCTCACTCGCGTGAAGCACTCCACTAACCAACAGACGCGACGCGGCCAGGGCCCCGCCCGCCGGGTCGGCCGCACCCTCGCCCTCGTCCTGCCCGTCCTTCTGGTGCTGTCCGGGACCCTCGCGGTCACCCGGGTCAACTGGACGGGGAGCCCGTCCAACTCGGTGCTCACCGCATCAGACGCGATCGACGACGCCAAGAGCGGCGCCGCGGCGGTTCACCGTGCCCCGCAGGACGTGCTGCGCGACCGGCTCCTGACGGAACTGCAGGACGAGAACCCCGGCGTGGTCCTGACCCACCTCCAGCAGGCCGTGGCCGAGCGCCCCTCGCTCGCCGAGCACTGCGTCTCCATCGCCCGCGCCCTGGGCCGTGCCGCGGCGCGCGTGTACGGGCCGACCCGGGCTCAGTCGTACGCCCGCCCCGTCTGCGACACGTCCTTCGCCTCGGGCGTCGTCGCCGCGCAGGGCTGACGCGGCCGACCCTCCTTCGGTTCGGTTCCGGTTCGGAGGAGGGTAACGGCTGATTAAGGATGGGCCGCCGGATCGAGCGGCACGCGGGCCGCGCCGTACAGTTCCGTCCATGACCCATCCGACCACCGCGTCCCGCCCCGTACAAGCCGTCGTCCTGGCCGGAGGCCAGGGTTCCCGGCTGCGCCCCTACACCGACGACCGGCCCAAGCCGATGGTCGAGATCCCCGGTACGGGGACGCCGATCATCGGCCACCAGCTCGTCTGGCTGGCCGAGGAGGGCGTGACGGACGTCGTCATCAGCTGTGGTCATCTCGCCGAGGTCCTGCAGGACTGGCTGAAGTCCGCCGACCTCCCCGTGCGCGTCACGACGGTCGTGGAGACGGAGCCGCTCGGACGCGGCGGCGGCCTGAAGTACGCGGCCGCCCACCTGCCCCACCCCGACCGGCCCTGGTACGCCACCAACGGCGACATCTGGACGCGTTTCTCCCTGCGGGACATGGCCGACTTCCACACCGAGCGGGACGCCGTCGCCACTCTGGCGCTGGCCCGGCCGCGGATTCCGTGGGGCGCGGTGAAGACCGACGGGTTCGGCCACATCACGGACTTCATCGAGGCGCCGCCGTCGACCTTCGAGATCAACGCCGGTGTGTACGTGTTCTCGCCGGAGTTCGCCGGGCTGCTCCCGGAGCGCGGGGACCACGAGCGGACGACCTTCCCCCGGCTGGCCCGTGAGCGGCGGCTGGCCGGCTTCCCGATCCCCCAGGGCGCGTACTGGCGTGCCATCGACACGGCGAAGGACCTGACCGAGGCGGCGAAGGAGCTGGCGGCCCTGGGACGTTGAGCCCCAGGGCCGCCGGCCCCCGCTTCGCGTCCCTCACTTCGAGGCGGACGGCCACGCCGACCGCGCCGACCAGCAGCACGCTCATCACCGCACTGCGGCACGCTGCCGACGACGTGCCCGATGAGCACCGATCCGCGTGGATGGCCGTCGTCCGGAAGCGGGCGATGATGCCCTCGTTCATGTCCGTGGCGACGGACACCGCACCAAAAGGGGCCCCGCACAGGTGCGGGGCCCTCTCGTCGCATGGGCCGCTCGTCTCAGCCGGTGGGCTCGCCCAGGATCCCGCCCACCGGCTCGGTCACCCCAACAGACCGCCCACCAGGCCCGGCTGACCGGAGGAGGTGCCTCCGGAGCCGGAGCCGCCCGTCGAGCCGGAGCCGCCCGAGGTGGGGCCGGAGGTGGTGCTGGGAGCTCCTCCGGCCGGGGAGGACTGCTGCGGCGGGGCCTGGCCCGCGGTGCCCTGGGTCTGACTGGGGGCGCCGGTGGTGGCGCCGCGGGTCGCGCCCGGGGTGGTCGCCGCGCCCGAGGAGGGCGACGTACCGGCGGTGGCGCCCCGGGTAGGCGCGTGGGACGCCGACGGCGACTGCGAGTGCCGGCGGCCCGGCTCCTGCGGCAGCGGGGAGCCCGGCAGTTCGTTGCGCGGGGCCTCGCCGGGCCCGGGGACGACCACGCGGTCGGCGTCGCGGACCGCGCCACCGAGCAGGGACCCGGTGAGCAGCGTGAGGCCGGTGACGATGGCCGTGATCAGGGCGCCCCGGCGCAGCACGTAGAGGCGCAGCTCCCAGATGTCGGCACGGGGGCCGAGGCGGCGCCAGGCACCGCCCGCGAGACGGCCGTCCACGGAGTAGACGGGGGCGCCGGCGATGATCAGCGGGGACCAGGCGGCGAGGTAGATGATGTCGGGGGCGTCGTAGACGGGGACCGTCTTCCAGCTGACGGTGACGATGAGCGCGGCGGAGAGCAGGGCGCCGAAGACGGCGGCCACCCGCTGCCAGCAGCCCAGGACCGTGAGGACGCCGACGAGGACCTGCGCGAAGGCGATCACGAGGCCCGAGCCGACGGGGTGGTGCAGCGCGAACTGGCGCAGCGGCTCGGCGACTTCCCAGGGGTGCAGGGTGTTGAGCCACTTGACCATGGAGCCGCGCTTGCCGCCGTCGAAGTAGACGGGGTCGCAGAGCTTGCCCATGCCGGCGTAGATGGAGATGAATCCGAGGAAGATGCGCAGGGGGAGCAGGACGACGCCGAGGTTCATGCGGCGGCCGGGGTAGTAGGCGTGCCGCGTCGGGTCGCCGCCGTGGCGCCTGCCCTGGCGGTCCTCGCCGTCCCGCCCGTCCGCCTCGTCGAAGTCCTCGAACTCCCGCTCGCCGTAGGCGGGTTCCTCGTCGTAGGCGCTGCCGACGGGACGCATGTCGGGCAGCAGGCGGGTGCCGCCGGTGTCGTCGTGGGTGCGCTGGGGGCCGACGAGGGGGGTCTCGACGGTCGCGTCCAGCTCGTCGTAGATCTGGTCGTAGGTGCTGCCGGCGACCTCGACGCGCGGGATGACCTGGGTGGCTCCGGCGTCGGCGGACGGGTCCTCGCCGTGCCGGACGCTGCCGCTGCGCACCGCCTGGAGCAGGCGGTGGGCCCCGGTGTCGTCGGGGGCGGACCGGCCGCTCCAGACGACGGGCCGCCGGCGGCCGCCGGCACTCGCCCCCGCCCCGGCCGCGACGCCCACGGCGGCGATCCGGGCGGTTTCGTCGGTGGTGGTCAAGTGCCGTGCGATCCGCGGGTTTTGGGCGCGCGTCGACGCGCCGAGCTGCACGCGGAAGCTGGCGTGATTGACGATGACCTGCGCCGGATCGCTCGGCACCTTCACCATGCTCAGCGCGGGAGCGTCGTCGAACCCGGAATCGAATCCCGACGAGCGGTCCCCCGTGGGTGTGCGGGGTGTTCTGGTGTCCACACTCATCTAACCGAGTGATGCGTGTTTAGGACACTGCCTTGACTCGCCTGATGTGTCCGGACCCCGTCAAGCTTGTCCCGGACGCCCAGATTGACCCGCACGGGTGAGTATGGGCACGGGTGTTCAGCCGCGTCGGCGCGCCGCCTCGTAGAGCACGATCCCCGCCGCCACGCCCGCGTTGAGCGATTCGGCGCCACCGGGCATCGGGATCCGCACCCGGAAGTCGCAGGTCTCGCCGACCAGCCGGGACAGTCCCTTGCCCTCGCTGCCGACCACGATCACGACCGGCCCGTGCAGGGCCTCCAGCTCACCGATCTCGTGCTCGCCGTCGGCGGCGAGGCCGACGACCGCGATGCCCGCCTTCTTGTACGCCTCCAGGGCGCGGGTGAGGTTCGTGGCACGGGCCACGGGCGTACGGGCCGCGGTGCCGGCGGACGTCTTCCAGGCACCGGCGGTCATACCGGCCGCACGCCGCTCGGGTACGAGGACACCGTGGCCGCCGAAGGCCGACACGGAGCGGACGACCGCGCCGAGGTTGCGCGGGTCGGTCACGCCGTCCAGCGCGACGATCAGGGGGTCCTCCCCCTCGTCGTACGCGGCGTCGGCGAGGTCCTCGGGGTGGGCGTACTCGTACGGCGGGACCTGCAGGACCAGGCCCTGGTGGTTGAGGCCGTTGGTCATCCGGTCGAGCTCGGGGCGGGGCGCCTCCATGAGGTTGATCCCGCCGCGCTCGGCGGCGAGCTGGAGGGCCTCGCGCACCCGCTCGTCGTTGTCGATGAACTGCTGGACGTAGAGGGTGGAGGCCGGCACGCCCTCGCGCAGCGCCTCGACCACCGGGTTGCGGCCGACGACCAGTTCGGAGGAGGACCTGCCGCCGCGGCCGCGCGGCGCGGGACGCCGTACCGTCTGCTTGGCCTTGGCGTTGGCGATGCGGTTCTTCTTGTGGCCCTTGCGCATCTCGGCGGGCGGGGTCGGGCCCTTGCCCTCCAGGCCCTTGCGCCGCTGGCCGCCGCTGCCGACCTGCGCGCCCTTCTTGCCGGACATGCGGCGGTTGTTGGTGGCCATGACCTACCTGTTCTCTACGGAAGTGTGTGCGTACGTCTATGCAGTGTGCCGCCCGGAGGGCCGGGCGGCACAATCGATCTTCGGATCGGGGGCGGGGTCAGCGGGGCCCGAGGTTCCAGCGGGGGCCCTGCGGGCCGTCCTCGATGACGAGCCCGGACTGGTTGAGCTGGTCGCGGATCGCGTCCGCGGTGGCCCAGTCCTTGCGGGCCCGGGCCGCCTCGCGCTGGTCGAGGACCATCCGGACCAGGGAGTCGACGACACCGTGCAGGTCCTCGCCCCGGTCGGTCTCGCCCGCCCAGTGCGGGTCGAGCGGGTCCAGGCCGAGGACGCCGAGCATGGCGCGCACCTCGGCGAGCCGGGCGACGGCCGCCTCCTTGTCGTCGGCGGCCAGCGCGGAGTTGCCCTGCCGGACCGTGGTGTGCACCACCGCGAGCGCCTGCGGCACGCCCAGGTCGTCGTCCATGGCCTCGGCGAAGGCGGGCGGGACGTCGGCCGACGGCTCGACGGCACCACCGGCCTTCTCCACGACCCGCTGGATGAAGCCCTCGATCCGCGCGAACGCCGACTCGGCCTCGCGCAGGGCGTCCTCGCTGTACTCGATGGTGGAGCGGTAGTGGGGGGTGCCGAGGTAGTAGCGCAGCACGATGGGCCGCCAGTGCTTGACCATCTCGCTGACGAGGACCGAGTTGCCGAGCGACTTGGACATCTTCTCGCCGCTCATGGTCACCCAGGCGTTGTGCACCCAGTACTGCGCGAAGTCGTCCCCGAACGCCTTGGCCTGGGCGATCTCGTTCTCGTGGTGCGGGAAGATCAGGTCCAGGCCGCCGCCGTGGATGTCGAAGGCGGTACCGAGGTACTTGTGCGCCATCGCCGAGCACTCCAGGTGCCAGCCCGGACGCCCGCGGCCCCACGGCGTCTCCCAGTCGGGCTCGCCCGGCTTGGCCGCCTTCCACATCGCGAAGTCCCGCGGGTCCCGCTTGCCGGTGATGCCCTCCTCGGCGGGCTGGCGCATCTCGTCCAGGTCCTGCCGGGACAGCTCCAGGTAGGACGGCCAGGAGCGCACGTCGAAGTAGACGCTGCCGTCCGCCTCGTAGGCGTGCCCGCGCTCGATCAGCCCGCGCATCATCTCGACCATCTCGGTGACATGGCCGGTCGCCCGCGGCTCGTAGGTGGGCGGCAGGCAGCCGAGCACGGTGTAGCCGTCGGTGAAGGCCCGCTCGTTCTCGTAACCGATGGACCACCAGGGGCGGTTCTGTTGCTCCGCCTTGGAGATGATCTTGTCGTCGATGTCGGTGACGTTCCTGATGAACGTCACGTCGTAGCCGCGGTACTCGAACCAGCGGCGCATGATGTCGAAGTTGAGCCCCGACCGGATGTGCCCGATGTGGGGGGCCGCCTGCACGGTGGCGCCACACAGGTAGATCGAGACACAGCCCGGCGTGAGCGGGGTGAAGTCACGGATCTGCCGGGCGCTGGTGTCGTACAGGCGAATAGTCACGACTCCAGGGTAGTGGGCGCCGGGCAGTGCCTCGCGACCTTCCGTTCAGGCCGCACGTATTCGTGACACCGGCGCTCGGTTCCGGCCGTCACGGCCGGCCGGGAGCACCCTTTCGCGACCGGATCCGGGGTGCTCCCGCCCTCCGTCAGCCCACCCGCACCACGAGTGCCGTGGCGACGGCCATCAGGCCTTCGTCCCGCCCCGGGAATCCGAGGCCGTCGGTCGTGGCCCCCGAGACGGACACCGGCGCCCCGGCCGCCTCGGACAGCAGCTTCTGCGCCTCGTCGCGCCGCTTGCCGATCTTCGGACGCGGGCCCACCACCTGTACGGCGACGTTCCCGATCCGGAAGCCGGCCTCGCGCACGATCCGGGCGGCCTCCGTCAGCAGGGTGACGCCGGAGGCGCCGGACCACTCGGGGCGCCCGGTGCCGAAGTGCTGCCCCAGGTCACCGAGTCCGGCGGCGGAGAACAGCGCGTTGCAGGCGGCGTGCGCGACGACGTCCGCGTCGGAGTGGCCGGCCAGGCCCGGCCCCTCGCCCTCCCACTTCAGGCCGGCGCACCACAGCTCGCGCCCCTCCTCGAAGGCGTGGATGTCGGTGCCGATGCCGACCTGGGGCAGCGGGTACGGCTCAGAAGCCATCGTTGAGCCTCCTGCGGGCCAGGACCGCCTCCGCGAGGACCAGGTCCAGCGGGCGGGTGACCTTGAAAGCCTCCTCGTGGCCGGGGACGACCACGACACCCAGACCGAGCCGCTCGACCATGCTCGCGTCGTCGGTGACGTCCTCGGTGACCTCCTCATGGGCCCGGACCAGCGTGGCCCGGTCGAAGCCCTGCGGGGTCTGTACGGCACGCAGCCGGGCCCGCGACGGAGTGGCCACCACCGGTTCGGGCTCGCCCGGGTCCGCGGGGCCGACCTCCTTCACCGTGTCGGCGAGGGGCAGCGCGGGGACGACGGCCGGTGCTCCCGCCCGTACCGCCTCGATCACCGCGTCCACCGTGTCGACCGGCACCAGGGGCCGCGCTGCGTCGTGGACCAGCACGATGTCGTAGTCGGGGGGCAGGGCGTCGAGGCCGAGCCGTACCGACTCCTGGCGGGAGTCACCGCCGGGGACCACCAGGAAGTCCGTCCGCTCCGGCAGCGCGTGGGCGTCGAGGAGCGACTTGACCTCGGGTGCGCCGTCGGGCGGGGCCACGACGACGACCAGGGAGACGGCGCGGGAGGCGGCCATCGCGCGGACCGCGTGGACGAGCATGGGGGTACCGCCCAGCGCGCGGAGCGCCTTGGGGGCGCCCGGGCCGAGGCGTACTCCTCGGCCGGCGGCCGGGATCACGGCCGCGGTACGCGGCTCCGTAGGCGAAGGGCGCGAATCGTCAGACATCGGTTCCTGTCAGGTTTGTGTGCTCGGCCTGGTTGGGTATGGCCTGGGAAGTGCCGGGCGCGACGCCTTGACCGGACCCTTCCGTGACCCTGGTCGAGCCAGCTGCCCGGGCCCGGCACACCAAGTATCGGGGGCACACCCCGAGAGGACGTACCGGCACGGCGCGCCTGGGTACGAACATGCCGCAGCGCCCGGCGACGGAAATACGTCATCGGGCACCGCGGCATTTCGATGTACTGAGTGCTGAAGCGGGCTTGCGCCTGCGTCAGTGGTTCAGGACGCGAGGACCTCGTCGAGCAGAGCCTCGGCCTTGTCCTCGTTGGTGTTCTCCGCGAGAGCGAGCTCGCTCACCAGGATCTGGCGGGCCTTGGCGAGCATGCGCTTCTCACCGGCGGAGAGTCCGCGCTCGCGCTCACGACGCCACAGGTCACGCACGACTTCCGCGACCTTGATGACATCGCCCGAGGCGAGCTTCTCCAGGTTTGCCTTGTAACGACGCGACCAGTTCGTGGGCTCCTCGGCGTACGGCGCGCGCAGCACCTCGAAGACCCGGTCCAGCCCGTCCTGACCGACCACATCACGTACGCCGACGAACTCCGCATTGTCCGCTGGCACACGTACCGTCAGGTCACCCTGGGCGACCTTCAGCACCAAGTAGGTCTTGTCCACGCCTTTGATCTGGCGAGTTTCGATGGCCTCGATCAGCGCGGCCCCGTGATGGGGATAGACCACGGTGTCGCCAACCTTGAACGTCATGTGACAGGTACCCCTTCCGTGGCTATCCAGGGTAACACGGAAACGGCGGGTTCTGAATGGCGTTTTCGCAGGTCAGGGCATATCTCGGGGCTTGACAACAGCAAGAGGAACGTGCTGCGCGGGCCGAGCGGAAGGAGGTATTCGCAGGTCGGAGGGCCTCTGCGGGGGAGGTGAAACCCGTACGTTACACGCATCTGGAGGTCCTCACGAGGGGACGAACATCCCCATATGTCCGGTTCCAGATGTGCGACTTTCGCTACTCCGTTCGGTGCCGGGTGTCACTTCCGCGTCGATTCGGAAATTGATCACCGGGGGTCGGCCGCGCGGCCCGTTGTGGCCCACGTGATCAATTCCGGGAAGGACCCCGCATTCCTTCACCGAAGATTTGCGTGCCACGGCTGGAACTATGACTCGGGCGCTTATGTGAATGCCGGACGAGCACCCGCGCCACCCCCCTGCCGGGGGAAGCCCGCACGTTGAGGGAGGGTCGGGTGCGGCGGCGCGGGAACGGCTCGGTAACCTATGGCCGCTGACAGATACTTAGGGCGGCTTTATCGGCCGCCACGTTCGAGTCAAGGAGTTGCCGCCGCCGTGAGCAGCAGCCTTCGACGCGGCGCCCTCGCCGCCGCCGCCATCGCGTTCTCGATCGCCTCGCTCGCCGCGTGCGGCGCCGGATCCGATGCCCAGACCCTGCAGGTCAAGCCGGACAACGCGGCCGTAAAGGTCGGCGACATCCAGGTCCAGAACGCGTTGATCATCACCCAGCCCGACCTCCAGTCGACGGGGCCCGCCGTGATCTCGGCGACCGTCTTCAACAACGGCAAGACCGCACAGACCCTCGACTCCATCACCCTGCCCGGCACCGGCAAGACCGCCGAGCTCAAGCCGGCCAAGGGCAGCGGCCCGCTGACGGTCCCCGCGCACGGCTCGCTCGTGATCGGTGGCCAGGGCAACGCGTCCGCCTCCCTGCCGAACAGCCGCGAGGCCGTCAAGGACGGCAACGCGCAGAAGATCACCTTCACCTTCAGCACCACCGGTGACGTGAGCCTGCGCGGCTTCGTCGTCCCGGCGGAGAGCTACTTCAGCAAGTGGGGCCCGAGCACGATTCCCACGACCGCCCCCAGCGCCACGCCGACCAAGGGCGCGTCGGGCTCCCCGACCCCGTCCAACTCGGCCTCCCCGTCGACCTCGATCTCGGCCACGCCGACCGGCTCGGCGTCCGCGAGCGCGTCGGCGGGCTGAGCCCGCACACGTGACAAGGGCGGGACCTCGTGACGAGGTCCCGCCCTTGTCGTGTCCGTGGGCCCCGCCGACCGGCCCACGGTCTTCCTACGGCTCGAACTTGTAGCCCAGCCCGCGCACGGTCACCAGGTACCTGGGCGCGCCCGGGTCCGGCTCGATCTTGGCGCGCAGGCGCTTGACGTGGACGTCGAGGGTCTTGGTGTCGCCCACGTAGTCGGCGCCCCAGACGCGGTCGATGAGCTGCATGCGGGTCAGCACGCGGCCGGCGTTGCGCAGGAGCATCTCCAGCAGGTCGAACTCCTTCAGGGGCAGGTCGACCTTGGAGCCGGAGACCGTCACCACGTGGCGGTCGACGTCCATGCGGACCGGGCCGGCCTCCAGGGCGGCCGGGGTGACCTCCTCGGGCTCGCCGCGGCGGCGCAGGACGGCCCGGATGCGGGCGACCAGCTCGCGCGAGGAGAACGGCTTGGTGACGTAGTCGTCGGCCCCTATCTCCAGGCCGACGACCTTGTCGATCTCGCTGTCCTTGGCGGTCACCATGATGACCGGGACGTTCGAGCGGCCGCGCAGCTGGCGGCACACCTCGGTACCCGGCAGCCCGGGCAGCATCAGGTCGAGGAGGACGAGGTCGGCGCCGTTGCGCTCGAACTCGTCGAGTCCGTCGGGGCCGGTGGTCGCCACGGCGACCTCGAAGCCCTCCTTGCGGAGCATGTAGGACAGGGCGTCGGAGAAGGACTCCTCGTCCTCGACGACGAGCACTCGGGTCACGGAAGGACCTCCGGGGCGGGAAGCGGTTCGTACGGGGATGACTCGGTGAGTTCGCCGGTCTCTTCGTCGAGACCGTCGAGGTAGGGATGCTGCTGGGCGCGGTCACGGGCCGCACCCGCCTCCGGCAGCCTGAGGGTGAACGTGGAGCCCTGGTTCTCGGCGCTCCACACCGTGACCTCCCCGCCGTGCGAGGCGGCCACGTGCTTGACGATCGCCAGTCCGAGGCCCGTACCGCCGGTGGCACGGGAGCGGGCCGGGTCGACGCGGTAGAAGCGCTCGAAGATGCGCTCCTTGTCCTTGTCGGATATCCCGATGCCCTGGTCGGTCACGGCGACCTCGATCATGTCTCCGCCGGGCGCGGTCACCCGGCGGGCGGCTATGCCCACCCGGGTCCGGGCCGGGGAGTAGTTCACGGCGTTCTCGACGAGGTTGCCGAGGGCCGCGGCGAGCTGGCCGCGGTTGCCCCAGACGTGCAGGTCGGCGGTGCCGCCGGCGGCCATGGTGATCTGCTTGGCGCCGGCCTGGTGGCGGCAGCGGTCGATGGCCTCGGCGACCAGCTCGTCGACCCGGACGGGCTCGGCGTCCTCCAGCGGGTCGTCGTTCTGCACCCGGGAGAGGTCGATGAGCTCCTGCACCAGGTTGGTCAGGCGCGTGGCCTCTATCTGCATGCGTCCCGCGAAGCGCTCGACGGCCTCCGGGTCGTCGGAGGCGTCCATGACGGCCTCGGACAGCAGGGACAGCGCGCCTACGGGTGTCTTGAGCTCGTGGCTGACGTTGGCGACGAAGTCGCGCCGTACCGCCTCGATCCTGCGGGCCTCGGTGAGGTCCTCCACCAGCAGCAGCACCAGCCGGGAGCCGAGTGGCGCCACGCGCGCGGAGACGGCGAGGGCCTCGCCCCGGCCGGTCCCGCGGCGCGGCAGGTCGAGCTCGACCTGGCGTATCTCCCCGTCCCGCCGGGTGTCCCGGGCCATCTGCAGCATCGGCTCGACCGAGAGCCGGCCACCGCGGACCAGTCCCAGGGCGTACGCCGCGGAGCTGGCCTTGACGACGGCGTCGGCCTCGTCGAGGACGACGGCCGACGACCGGAGCACGGACAGAACGGTGTCCACACCCGGTGGAAGCACCGGGTCGGTGTGCAGAGAGGTGCGGGTGGGGCGCTTCTGCTCCCGCTCGCTCCAGCGGAACGCCAGCATGGCGATCACACCGGTGAGCACCCCGGCGATCGCTGCCGCTGCGGCGACCGCCGCGTTCACGTCCATGCAAACAGGTTAAGCAGGGGGTACGACATCACCACAGCCGTCGACGTGCGACCTCGAACACTCGTCGCCCAGAGTTCACCTTGGAGCCAGGGATGGTTCATTTGGGATGACGGAATCCGACGCGTTCCGGCCGGATCGTGGGAGCGTGGGGTTCACAGCAGCGGTTCGGCGGCTGGTTTCTGATCCCCGTAGCCCCGAGGCACACGTACGTAAGAGAGGGACCCCTGATGCGGGACGCGTACCACGAGGAACTTGATTCGATCGGCGACGGTCTGGTGGAGATGGCCCGACTGGTCGGGTCGGCGATCGGGCGCGCCACGACCGCCATCCTCGACTCCGATCTGAAGCTCGCCGAGGCCGTCATCGAAGGCGACCAGAGGGTCGACGAGCTCCAGCACGACCTGGAGGCCAGGGCCATAGCCCTGCTCGCCCGCCAGCAGCCGGTGGCGACCGACCTGCGGATCGTCGTCACGTCGCTGCGCATGTCGGCCGACCTGGAGCGCTCGGGCGACCTCGCCCAGCACGTCGCGAAGCTCGCGCGGCTGCGCTTCCCGGAGCGCGCGATCCCGCACGACCTGCACGCGACCATCCTGGAGATGGGCCAGCTCGCCCAGCGCCTCATGGCGAAGGCGGCCGAGGTCATCATCACCAAGGACGTCGACCTGGCGATGCAGCTGGAGCAGGACGACGACGAGATGGACCTGCTGCACCGCACGCTCTTCCAGCACCTGCTGGACGACCGGTGGAAGCACGGCATCGAGACCGCGGTGGACGTCACCCTCCTCGGCCGCTACTACGAGCGGTTCGCCGACCACGCGGTGGCCGTCGCCAAGCGCGTGGTGTTCCTGGTGACCGGTGAGCACGCGGACGTCCTGCAGACGGACATCCAGCCGGAGATCCAGCAGGTGGCGGGCGCCGAGGGGGCGTAACCGCCGAGGCCAGGGCGTGCGGACGCCACCGTGCGCCGTTGATGCGCCCAGCACAGCGGGCATGCAATGGGCACAGGCACCAGCCTCTAGGCCTCCAGGAGGACCCATGGCCGAAGCCCCCACCACGCCCGACCCGACGCAGGAGCGCGAGACGGACCGGCCCGCCGAGACCAAGAGCCTCCCGCTCTTCGGCGCGTGCGGCTGCGGCTCGGGCTGCGGCTGCGGGTGCCAGTCGGGCAATCCGTGTCAGTGCGGTTGAGTCACACGTGAGCGAAGGGCCCCGGTGAGCGCACCGGGGCCCTTCGCCCGTGAACGACAGGGCCTAAGCTCGGCGGCGACTTGATCCACAACACGTCTCGGGAGCGCCGGACCGGATGCCCGTCACCCACACCCCCGTTCACAGCAAGGTCGTCTCGGTCGTCACACCGGTGCACGGCGAGGCCGTACGGTTCCTCCCGAGCGCGTACGCCTCGCTGCACACCCAGCGGCTGCCCGAGGGCTGGTCGTGGGAGTGGTGCGTACAAGAGGACGGGCCCGGCGTGCACGCGGCCGCCCACCTCCCCGACGACGACCCGCGCATACGGATCTCGACGGCCCGCCACGGCGGCCCGCACGTGGCGCGCACGCTGGCCTTCGCACGGTCCACCGGGCGGTACGTGAAGAACCTCGACGCCGACGACCAGCTCACCCCGGGGGTCCTCGCCCGCGACATCGCCGTACTCGAGGAGCAGCCGGAGATCGGCTGGACCACCTCGCGCGTCAGCGACCTCCTCGAGGACGGCAGCACCGTCTCCTTCGAACTCAGCGACCCGCTGCCCGGCCCGCTCCCCCGGGGCGGCGCCTTTCCCTTCTGGGACGAGCACCACCGCCCGCCGGTCCACCCCGCCACCCTCTGCGTCCGGCGTGACCTGCTCGCGCTCCTCGGCGGGTGGATGGCCCTGCCGGCGTCCGGCGACACCGGTCTCCTCCTCGGACTCGACGCCCTGGCGGACGGGTGGTTCCACGGCGAGACGGGCCTGCTCTACCGCAAGCACGGAGCCCAGATCACCGCGCACCCGCACCACACCGCCGGCCCCGAATGGCAGGCCCGTATGTCCCTGATCCGCGAACACGCCCTGGCGCTGCAGGACTGGGCCGGCGTCCGAGGGCCGGCAATGGACGCATAAATCGAACACGTGCTTGAATTCGGGCATGCGATCGTTTCCCGTCGACCCGGCCACCGAGGCACAGCAGGCATGGAACGCCGTCCCCCGTCGGCCCGGGACGGCCGGGCGGGACGTGAGGTGAGCGGCTCGATCGCGGGCGGCGAGGGTGCGGGCCGTGTCCGCGCTGCCTCCTGATGCGCCACGGCTGCGGGCGATCCTGGCCTTCCTCGAGCAGCGGATCGCCGACAACCAGGCCGTCGGGGTCTACCTGCGGCTCCAGCGGGACGCGGTGCGCGAGGCGCTCGCCCGGGCCGAGGCAGGGCGGCGGCCGGCCCGGGGATCCGGCACCGAACCGCCGGGACAGCGGCGCCCGGTCGCGCCCGGTCGCGGTGGACAGCGGTCCACCGGCTTCGTCGTCCAGCGGAAACGCACCCCGGACGGACCCGAGCCGGCCATGATCCACACGGACGACTGCACCATGATCGACGGTCCGGCGCACCCTGTCCGGGGCCACGAGGCCCGCGCCGCCCTCACCGAACCCGACATCGCAGCGTGCACCTTCTGCCGTCCGGACACCGAGCTGGGAGTCCTCGAATGACGCACCGGAATGCGGGACCGTATGTCCCGGACGATCCTGAGGGCATGACCGGACCGATACGCGTGATCGTGCACCCGCCCTCCCCCACGGGCGGACGACGCGTACGCGTGGACGGCGAGATCCTCGGCCTCGCCCACAACGTCGTCGACGTCGCCGAGTTCCTCCGCCGCGCCGGCCTGGAGATCGACCCCTCAGAGGTGGCGGACTCACCCTGGATCGACTGGCGCGGGGTGGGACCGGAGCGGTGGGGGCCGGAGAGCGGCGCCTGAGAACGAGGCGAGGCGCCCGGCCCGCTCCGCCGTGCCACAGGACCCCGTCCCGGGATCAGGAAAGCAGCCCGGCCGTGTGAAGCGCGTCGAAGACCATCGCGTCGACGGCCGAGACCCGGTCCCTGTCGGCGTAGGTGAACCATGCCTTCTCGGCGATCTCCCGCGACGGAGTGAGCTCACCGCGGTGATCGGCGGTGTAACAGATCATCCGGAAGGGGCCGTGCTCAGGATGGCCCTCGCCGATCTCGAACGTGCCGACGTGCACCATGGAGTCGGGGTCGATCACCGCCCGCAGCTCCTCGTCGATCTCCCGCACCAGGGTCTCGCCGTCGGACTCGCCCGGCTCACGGTGACCACCCGGGAAGTAGAAGCGATCCCTGCCGTGACTACGCGTCACCAGCACCCGCGCACCCCGAACCAGAACCCACGCCACCTTCTCGGGCACACGGCCTTCTTCCGCCATGACCTGGGACCGTAGCGGCTTCGGGGGGAGGTGCTCACCCGCGTTTGCGGGACAGCGACACGGCCCCTTCCCGCGGACGAACCGCGGGAAGGGGCCTTGATCGTGCGGGGGTTACTTCTTCTTGCCCTGGTTCTTGACCGCCTCGATCGCTGCCGCGGCCGCCTCCGGGTCGAGGTACTTGCCGCCCTTGGTGACCGGCTTGAAGTCGGCGTCGAGCTCGTAGTACAGGGGGATGCCCGTCGGGATGTTCAGGCCCGCGATGTCGGCGTCCGAGATGCCGTCCAGGTGCTTGACCAGGGCGCGCAGGCTGTTGCCGTGGGCGGCGACCAGGACCGTGCGGCCGGCCAGGAGGTCGGGGACGATGCCGTCGTACCAGTACGGCAGCATGCGGATGACGACGTCCTTCAGGCACTCCGTGCGGGGGCGCAGCTCCGGCGGGATCGTCGCGTAGCGCGGGTCGCCGGCCTGGGACCACTCCGCGCCGTCCTCGAGCGGCGGCGGCGGGGTGTCGTAGGAACGGCGCCACAGCATGAACTGCTCCTCGCCGAACTCCGCGAGGGTCTGCGCCTTGTCCTTGCCCTGGAGGGCGCCGTAGTGGCGCTCGTTCAGGCGCCAGCTGCGCTGGACCGGGATCCAGTGGCGGTCGGCGGCCTCGAGGGCGAGCTGCGCCGTGCGGATCGCGCGCTTCTGGAGGGACGTGTGGACCACGTCGGGGAGAAGGTCGGCGTCCTTCAGGAGCTCGCCACCGCGGACTGCCTCCTTCTCGCCCTTCTCGTTCAGATTGACGTCCACCCAGCCGGTGAACAGGTTCTTCGCGTTCCACTCGCTCTCGCCGTGGCGGAGGAGGATCAGCTTGTACGGTGCGTCGGCCATGGGTCAGAGCGTAATCCACGCATTCGCCCGGTCGCGTGGCTGCCCGAAGGCCGGACAGTTGACGGCATCTGTTAATTGAGTGGCTCACGTGAGCCCATCTTCGTAAGTTGTCTCTGCCGCCTGAGCCGCTTACATCTGTGGGGGATCCGCCATGTCCGTCGCCAGTCTGAGACGTGCCGCCCGGGAGACCGTCTCCGGACTCCCCCGCGAGTTCTGGTGGCTGTGGACGAGCACCCTCGTCAACCGGCTCGGCGCCTTCGTCGCGACCTTCATGGCGCTCTACCTGACGCTCGACCGCGGCTACTCCGCCTCCTACGCCGGTCTCGTCGCGTCGCTGCACGGGCTCGGCGGTGTCGTCTCGTCGCTGGGCGGCGGGGTGATGGCCGACCGGCTGGGCAGGCGGCCCACGCTGCTGATCGCGCAGTCCTCCACCGCGGCCTGCGTGGCGCTGCTCGGCTTCGTGCACGACCCCGTCGCGATCGCCGCGGTCGCCTTCCTCGTCGGCATGGCCTCCAACGCCTCCCGGCCGGCCGTGCAGGCGATGATGGCCGACATCGTCCGCCCCGAGGACCGGGTACGGGCCTTCTCGCTCAACTACTGGGCCATCAACCTCGGCTTCGCGATCTCCTCCATGGCCGCCGGATTCATCGCCGAGTTCAGCTACCGCGCCGGCTTCCTGATCGAGGCGGGCATGACCGCCGTCTGCGCGGTCGTCGTGTTCCTGAAGCTGCCCGAGTCGCGGCCCGAGCGGACGGAGAAGCAGCGGGAGGCGGAGGACGGGATCGGTCTCGGGACCGTGCTGCGCGACGGGCGGTACATGGGCGTCGTCGGTCTGTCCTTCCTCGTCGCCCTCGTCTTCCAGCAGGGCTCGGTCGGCCTGCCGGTCGCGATGGGCACGGCCGGGTTCACGCCCGCCGACTACGGGCTCGCGATCGCCGTCAACGGCATCCTGATCGTCGCGCTGCAGATCCCGTTGACGCGCTTCATCGCCGACCGGGACCCCCGGCGGCTGCTCGTCGTCTCGTCCGTCCTCGCCGGCTACGGCTTCGGGCTCACCGCCTTCGCCGGGTCGGTCGGCGTCTTCGCCCTGACCGTGTGCGTGTGGACGCTCGGCGAGATGATCAACGCGCCGACCCAGACGGGCCTGGTCGTACGCCTCTCCCCCGTCCACGGCCGCGGCCGCTACCAGGGCGTCTACACCCTGTCCTGGTCGCTCGCCGCGCTCGTCGCCCCCCTGATGTCCGGCTTCGTCATCGACCACCTCGGCGCCGGATGGCTGTGGGGGCTGTGCGCGGCCGTCGGCACGCTGGCCGCGGTGGGATACGGCGTGCTGATGCGGCGCATGCCGGAGGAGGGACCGGCGGCGGAGCGGCCCGTGTCCGTCAGGGCCGAGGTCGCCGCCGGCTGACCGACGCGACGAGCCCCCTACCGCCTTCTCCGCCGGTAGGGGGCTCGCTGCTGCGGGTGTACGCCGGATGCCGACGCTCGCGTCCGTCAGAGGCAGACGTTCACGCCGACGTGGTGGGGAAGCGCGCCGAGGGTGCCGCCGGCGACGCCGAGGGCGGTCGCCTTGACCGAGTCGACCTCGGACAGCACGGCCGCGGTGCCGAGCGTCGTGGAGCCGACGGTGACGTCGGCCTGGGGGCTCAGGCCGCCGGAGACGTTGTCGAGCTCGGCGTCGGAGATCTCGAGGGTCTGCACCTGGGGAGCGGAGTTCATGGGGAAACTGCCCTTCGCATGGATGGTCCACATGGGGGGAGGCGGCCCCGCTGGGGGTACAGACGGGCATGCCGCGGTGCGCAGGATCAAACCACGCCGGGTGCCGGGCATCCAGTCCGTACCCGCTGGCAGCAGGGCAGTTGGGCGCATGGGCGGCCGAACCGTGTGCGTGTGCACACCAGTTGGTGCCGGGTTCTCTACAGGCGCGCCCGGCCAGGGGGGCGACAGTCGTTGCGGTGGCCGTACCGAAACGGACAACTCCGTCCGAACCGAACCCGGGTGGCGTGTGGTTGCGCGCTGGTTGTGCAGATTCGGTCGTGGTCCGGTCGTGGTCCGGTCGTACGGCGTCAGAAGCCGTCACGGGTGCATCCGGGCGCCCTTCACCACCTTGTCCACCGCGTTCTTCGGGCCGTACACCGCCAGCCCCACCAGGTCCAGGTCCCCGGTCCCCACGGCCCGTACCGCCGCCCGGTTGTCACGGTCGTTGCCCGTGGCGAAGAGGTCGGAGGTGAAGAGCGCGCGCGGGAGCGCCCGGGACAGCACGCGCGCGTGGGCCGCGGTCAGCGTCTCCTTCGTCCCCTCGAAGATCATCACGGGCTGGCGGAACATCGGCAGGTAGTGGACGCCGTCCGCGTCCTCGTAGGGCTCGCCGACCACTTCCGGCACCTGGGTGCCCAGGCCGCTGACCAGGAAGGCGGTGACGTTCAGACGCTGCCAGGGCTCCAGGTCCTCGCGCAGCAGGACGGCGATCTTGGTGTCGAAACGGATGGGTTCGCTGCTCATGGAACGAGACTGCCGACCGCCCCGCGACCTCGTCTTGTACGTTCTTTGCATGGCCACCCGGCAGGAAGTCTCCGCCTGGCGCCCGACCGTGCCGGGCGTCGTGGAGGTCTTCCACGCGCACTTCACCGAGTACGCCTACCCGATGCACGTCCACGACGCGTGGACGCTGCTGATCGTGGACGACGGGGCCGTACGGTACGACCTCGACCGGCACGAGCACGGCACCCCGCACGACACGGTCACCCTGCTCCCGCCGCACGTCCCGCACAACGGCTCCCCCGCCACCCCGCACGGCTTCCGCAAACGCGTCCTGTACCTCGACGCCACCCATCTGCCCGACGGACTGATCGGCCCCGCCGTCGACCGGCCGGACCTGCGCGACCCGGAGCTGCGCCTCCGCGTCGGCCAGTTGCACGGCGCCCTGGCGCACCCCGGCGACGAGCTGGAGGCGGAGAGCCGGCTGACGTTCATCGGTGAGCGACTGCGCTCCCACCTGCGGCCCCGCCTGCTGACGAACGACCCCCGCCCCGACCCCGCCCTCGCCCGCGGGCTGCGCGAACTCCTCGACGAGCACGTCGTCGCCGGGCTCACCCTGGACGACGCCGCCGCCCTGCTCCACGCCCACCCCGCCCATCTCGTACGGGCCTTCTCCACCGCCTACGGCATCGCCCCGCACCAGTACCTCAACTCCCGGCGCGTCGACCGCGCCCGCCGCCTCCTGCTCGACGGCCTGCCCCCGGGCGAGGTCGCCGCGACCACCGGCTTCTTCGACCAGTCCCACCTCACCCGACACTTCCGCAAACTGGTGGGGGTGACGCCGGGGCGGTACGCGACGAAAAAGGGACGGCGGGGAGATCGCTCCGGGTCATAGGGTCCCGGCATGGACTGGCACACGTGGCACGACACGTACGACCGAGCGGACTCCCCGCTCGTCCGGCGCCTGGCTACGGTGCAGGACCGCATCCGTGACGCCCTCGACGACGCGCCGCGAGGACCGGTCACCGTGCTCAGTGTCTGCGCCGGTCAGGGGCATGACCTGATCGGCGCGCTCGACGGACACCTGCGCCGGGACGATGTACGGGCACGGCTGGTCGAGCTGGAAGAGCGGAACGTCGAGGCGGCCCGGCACGCGGCGCGGGCCGCCGGCCTCCCTGGGATCGAGGTCGTCGCCGGGGACGCCTCCTGCACGGACCACTACCGGGACCTGGCACCCGCCGACCTGGTGCTGCTGTGCGGGGTCCTCGGCAATCTGACGGACGCCGACGTCGAGCGCGTCCTCGACCACTGCACGCGGCTGTGCCGGACCGGCGGCACTGTGGTGTGGACCCGCAACCGCAAGGCCCCTGACCTCGTCCCTCAGGTGTGCGCCTGGCTGGAGGAGCGCGGCTTCGAGCGGTTGTGGGTGTCGGAGCCGGAGCGGGTGCAGGCCGTCGGGGCGCATCGGTACGGCGGGGTACCCGGTGAACTGCCCGCTGGGCAGCGCATGTTCACCTTCGTCGGGTACGACGTGCTGCGGCGAGCGTCCAAGGGTTGATTCAGTCGGCGCGCGTCCGAGAGTTGATTCAGTCTGTGGGGCGCTCGGTCAGGTGGGTGAAGGCGTCCAGGTTTCGGGTGGACTCGCCGCGGGAGACGCGCCAGTCGTACTCCCTGCGGATGGCCGTCGCGAAGCCCAGTTCCAGAAGGGTGTTGAAGCTGCCGTCCGCCGCCTCGAGGACCTGGCCGAGGAGGCGGTCGATCTCGTCGGGCGTGACGCAGGACAGCGGGAGCTTGGCCGTGACGTAGACGTCGCCGAGGTGGTCGACGGCGTAACTGACGCCGTAGAGCTTGAGGTTGCGTTCCAGGAGCCAGCGGTGGAACGCGGGTTCGTTCTCGTCGGGGTGGCGGATGACGAAGGCGTTGAGCGAGAGGGAGTGGCGGCCGAGCAGGAGGGAGACCGTCGTCTTGAGCTTGCGGGTGCCCGGGAGTTGTACGACGTAGTTGCCGGGGGCCGGGCTCTCCCACTCCAGTTCGGCGTCCTTCAGGACCGTCTCGACGATCTGGGCCGCCTGTGTCGCCTTCTCTCCGTCAGCCATGGTGGGAGCGTACGCGACGGCGGTGCGACTGCATCGCGGCCGTGTAGACGTCCGCCGTTGCGGCGGCCGCGGTGTCCCAGCCGAAGGACTGGGCGTGGCGGGCGGCCGCGGCGCCCATGCGGGGGGTGAGCGCGGGGTCGTCGGCGAAGGCGCTGAGCACGCGCGCGTAGTCGGCGGGGTTGTGGCCCCGTACGAGGAAGCCGGTCTCCGTGTCGCGCACGGCCACCGGCAGTCCGCCGACCGCCGCGGCCAGTACGGGGGTGCCCGCCGCCTGTGCCTCTATCGCCACCAGGCCGAAGGACTCGCTGTACGACGGCATAACGAGGAGGGACGCTGCCCGGAACCAGTCGGCCAGCTGGTCCTGGTCGACGGGCGGCCGGAAGCGGACCACGTCCGCGATGCCTAGGCGGGCGGCGAGCTTCTGCAGGCCCTCCGGCTTGGCGAGGCCGCTGCCGCTGGGGCCGCCGACGATCGGGACGACCATCCGGGAGCGCAGGTCGGGGCGGTCGTCGAGCAGCGCCGCCACCGCGCGCAGGAGGATGTCCGGCGCCTTGAGGGGCTGGATGCGGCCGGCGAAGAGGGGGACCAGGGCGTCCTGCGGGAGGTCCAGGCGGGCGCGGGCCGCCGCTCGGCCGTCCGCGGGACGGAAGCGGTCGAGGTTGACGCCGGGGTGGACCACTGCGACCTTGGCGGGGGCGGCGTCGTAGTGGCGTACGAGTTCGTCCGCCTCTTCGGAGGTGTTGGCGATCAGGCGGTCCGCCGCGTTGACGATCTGCGTCTCGCCGATCACGCGGGCGGCGGGTTCGGGGGTGTCGCCGTCGGCGAGGTTGGCATTCTTGACCTTGGCCATGGTGTGCATGGCGTGGACCAGGGGGACGCCCCAGCGCTGGGCCGCGAGCCAGCCGACGTGGCCGGAGAGCCAGTAGTGGGAGTGCACCAGGTCGTAGTAGCCCGGGCGGTGGCCGGCCCAGGCCTGCATGACGCCGTGCGTGAAGGCGCAGAGCTGGGCGGGGAGGTCCTCCTTGGCCAGGCCCTCGTAGGGGCCGGCATCCACGTGGCGGACCAGGATGCCCGGGGACAGCTCCACCGTGGGGGGCAGGGTCGCCGTGGTGGCGCGCGTGAAGATCTCTACTTCGATGTTGATCGCGGCGAGCCGCTGGGCCAGCTCGACGATGTAGACGTTCATGCCGCCCGCGTCGCCTGTGCCGGGCTGGTGGAGCGGGGAGGTGTGCACGGAGAGCATCGCTACGCGGCGGGGGCGGCGGTGGAGCCTCAGTCGGCTCACTTGGCGTTCCTCCTTGCTGCGGGCATGCCGGGCTATGGCCTTCAACCTGGGTGAACAGCGGAGGGAGGCGTTCCCATTCCGGGGGGTGGGGTTTTTGCCGAAGCATTACCGGTTGTCGCTCAACTGTTCGGAGGTGGGGTGCGTGGAGGGTTCGGGGGTGCGTGGTGGGTCGGTGCGTGGTGGTGCGCCGGGTTCGTTGTGGGTCGGGGCCGTGCCGGGGGGTGTCCGTCCTCGGTCGGGCGGTGCTGTTGGGTGGGATGTGGACGGTGATGGACGCCCGACGCTGCGGGCGGGCACCCCCGGCACGGCCCCTGCTCGCCGTTGCGCGGGGCGCGGTGGTGGGCGCCTACCCTCTTGGCATGACCGCTCGTGCCATTCGTCGTCCTGTGGGGAACGTGACGCGTGGGACCACCAATCCCAATCGGCTGCGTCGGATGGATCGGTGGATCGCGGCGGTGCAGGGGCCGGCGCTGCGGCGTGGTGTGGAACCTGTTGCGATCGATCTGGGGTACGGGGCTGCCCCTTGGACCGCCGTGGAGTTGCTGGAGCGTTTGCGTGGCGTGGCTCCCCGTGTGCGCGTCGTCGGTGTCGAGATCGAGCCCGCCAGGGTCGCCGCGGCGAAGGAGTACGAGCGGGAGGGGCTCGTCTTCGTGCACGGCGGGTTCGAGATTCCCGTCGAGGGGCGGCCGGTGCTGATCCGTGCCGCGAACGTGCTGCGGCAGTACGAGGAGGGCGAGGTTCCCGGGGTGTGGGAGCGGCTGTGCGGGCGGCTGGCGCCGGACGGGCTGCTCGTGGAGGGGACCTGTGACGAGATCGGGCGTCGGCATGTGTGGGTCGCACTCGGGCTGGAGGGGCCTCGCACGGTCACCTTCGCGGCACGGCTGGGGTCGTTGGAACGGCCGTCCGATCTCGCGGAACGGCTTCCCAAGGTTCTGATTCACCGGAACGTTTCGGGTGAGGCCGTTTATTCGTTCTTGCGTGATTTCGACCGGGCCTGGGCCGCCGCCGCGCCCTATGCCTCTTATGGCGCGCGGCAGCGTTGGATGCGGGCCGTGCGGAATCTGGCGGTCGACTGGCCCGTGGTGGACGGGCCCGGGCGGTGGCGGCAGGGTGAAGTGACCGTGGAGTGGGGGGCTTTGGCGCCTTCGGGGCTGTGACCTGCGGGGAACGGATGTGGTGCGGCGTTCGTCACAAAGGCGGGGAGATCGTCATAGGGGGAGGCGGAGGGGGGAAGTTTCGGGTGCGACGGACTCTGTCGTTTTGCGCCTGACCATGGCACGATCCCCCGAGCGTCCGTAAGTTACTGACGGTAAATCAGGTTGGGGGAGCGCTATGCGTGCGGGCAAGCGCGGTCTGTTCGCGACTGCCGTGACCGTGGTCTGCGCGGTCACCGTACTGGCGGCGCCGGGGACGGCGTTCGCGAGCCCGACGCCCACGCCGAGCGCGTCGGCGACTCCCGCCTCCAACAAGGAGCTTGAGGCCGTCCAGGCCAAGCTCGACCGGCTCTATCACGACGCCGCCGTGGCCACGGACTCCTACAACGCGGCCGAGGAACAGGCGAAGACACAGTCCGCGGCGATCGTCGATCTGGCCAAGAAGATCGTCAAGAGTCAGCAGCGGCTGGACGAGCTGAAGAAGCGGGCGGGGGCCGCTGCCGCCGCGCAGTATCGCGGGGGCGGACTGCCCGACGAAGCGAAGTTGCTGCTCAGCGACGATCCGCAGGAGTTCCTCGACGGTGCGGGCAGGGTGCTGGAGGGGCAGCGGGCCACCAAGGGGCTCATCGCCGAAATGACCCGCACCCAGCAGGACTTGCAGCAGTACGCGGCGGACGCCTCCGCGCAGTGGAAGAAGCTGGAGGCCAACCGCAAGGCGAAGGACGCGGCCCGGAAGAAGATCAAGAAGCAGATCGCGCAGGCCGAGGAACTCCAGGGGCAGTTGCAGAAGGAGGAGAAGGAGCGGCTCGCGAAGCTGGAGCAGGAGGCCGCCTACAAGGCGCAGACCGCCTGGCTCGACTCCGGGATCCTCCACGACATCAACGGCAAAGCGTCCGAAGAGGGCAAGAAGGCCGTCAAATTCGCCACCGACCAGATCGGCAAGCCGTACGTGTGGGGCGCCGAGGGACCGAAGTCGTACGACTGCTCGGGGCTGACCTCCCAGGCCTGGCTGAACGCCGGCCGCCCCATCCCCCGTACGTCGCAGGAGCAGTGGAAGCAGCTCAAGCACGTCGACATCAAGGACATGCGGCCCGGGGACCTCATCATCTACTTCGACGACGCCAGTCATGTCGCCATGTACATCGGTGACGGCGCGATCGTGCACGCCCCGCGGCCCGGGCGGACCGTGACGATCGCGGGCGCCGGATCCATGCCGATCCTCGGGGTGGTACGGCCGGACGCGTGAGACCGGCGCCACGTGACGCACGGCACCTCAGGCGCCGTTGAAACACCAGGCGACGTGACCTTCGTCATTCCCCCTGATGGGCCGACCTGTCCAACTGCGGTACGGATCGCGGCATATGACAGCGGCCGGTGTGCCGGCGACGTGGCCCACACCATTCCGCTCGCCCGCCGACTACCGCTATGGTCCCCGTCGGTGGTTCGAGGTCCCTCGTCCACCGCGCCCTCGGGGGGAGGGAAGGAACTCAAGACGATGCCCGTACCCATACCGCGGCAGCGAGCGTTCCCGGCCGCGGAGAGTGGTCAGGCGCCGGCCGCGCACCCAGGCGGCACCTCCAAGGACCCGTCCCCGAGCAAGGAAGCCAAGGTCGACAACCACGCCGCCACCGCACCTCTGACGCTGCTGCTGATCGAGGACGATCCGGGCGGCTCCACGGTCGTGCCCGAACTGCGGGACTCGGCCGGCACCCCCGTCCGGGTGCGCACCGCCCGCAACCTCACCGAGGCCGCGCGGCTGCTCACCGACGACGTGCACTGCATCCTGCTCGACCTCGCCCTGCCCGCCCCCGGGCGCGGCGCCGAGGAGGACGAGCTCGCCGTGCTCAGGCACGTGCTGCAGCTCGCCCCCCGGCACGCCGTCCTCGCGCTCACCGCGTCCGGCGACGCCGAGCGCGGCGCCGAGGCGGTGCGGGTGGGCGCCCAGGACTATCTCTTCCGGGACGAACTGGACGCGCGGCTGCTGAGCCGGGCCATCCGGTACGCCGTTGAGAGGAAACGTTCCGACACGGCTGAGCGACGGCTCGCCGAGGGGCGGCTGCGGGCGCAGGAGAACCGGCGTCTGGAGCGGGGCCTGCTGCCCACTCCCCTGCTGGAGGGCTCCCAGCTGCGCTTCGCCGCGCGGTATCGGCCGGGACGGTCGCGCGCACTGCTCGGCGGTGACTTCTACGACGTCGTCCGCACGCCCGACGGGACCGTGCACGCCATGATCGGCGACGTGTGCGGGCACGGCCCGGACGAGGCCGCGCTCGGCGTGGAGCTGCGGATCGCCTGGCGCGCGCTGACCCTGGCGGGACTGTGCGGGGACGAGCTGCTGGGGACCCTGCAGCAGGTGCTGGAGCACGAGCGGGCGGACGACGAGATCTTCGCGACCCTGTGCACCGTCGACATCGCGCCGGACGGGCGGCGGGCCGGGCTCTGCCTGGCCGGTCATCCCTCGCCGCTGGTCGCGCGGCCCGGCCGGCCCGCGAAGCTGCTGCCGTACGACAACAACGGACCCGCTCTGGGGCTGCTGCCCGGGGCCCGGTGGCCGCGGATGCAGGTCGAGCTGGGTCCGCAGTGGAGTCTGATGCTCTACACCGACGGCCTGATCGAGGGCCGGGTCGGGGAGGGCCTGGAGCGGCTCGGGCAGGACGGCATGGTGGAGATGGTCCGGCGGCTGCTGGGCGAGGGGCTCGGCGGGGAGGAACTGCTGCGGGCCGCGGTGAACGAGGTGCGCGACCTCAACGGCGGCGAGCTGACGGACGACGTCGCGGTGCTGTTGCTGGACCGGGTGGGCTGAGGCCTGGGGCCGAGTGGGCTGAAGCCCCGGACCGGGTGGGCTGAGGCCCCGGGGGGCTTGGTAGAGGGCCTCGCGGTCTCGGGGGCCCGGGTGGAGGGCCTCGGCGGGGAGCCTCGGCCCTCACGCGGGCTCGTCCGGGTCAGCGGCCGCCGTTGTACGGGCCGTAGGGGCCGTCGCTGCTGCTGCCTCCGCCCCGGCGGCGGCCGAATCCGCCGCCCGAGACCTGCTTGAGGGCGGGGCGGACGTCCACGAAGAAGACGATCGAGGCCACCAGGCCCGCGAGCTGCAGGAAGAGCATCGGCACCAGCAGATTCACCGCCACCGCGATGCCGAGGATGATCAGCCAGAAGCCCTTGTTCTGCTTGTCGGCCGCCCGGTAGGCGTCGTCGCGGAAGAGCGCGGCCATCACCAGCGCGACCACGGCGAGGATCACCATGGCCAGATAGAGCAGCCCCAGGAACCCTGCGAAGCCCTGCATCAGCACAACGTCCACCACCCGACTCGGCTCGTCCTTACGCGGTCACCGTACCCGGTGCCGGACTCCCGCTACCCGAACAACGGGCCGAGCACCCCTGGAGTGCCCGGCCCGTCCTCGTTCACCCGTTCGTGTCACTTGGCGGGCGGCGTGGTCTTCTTCGCGGTGGTCTTGCGGGGCGCCGGCGCCTTCTTGGCGACGGGCTTCTTGGCCGGGGTGGAGACGTCGCCGGCCGTGGCCGGCGTGGGCACGTCCTTGACCTCGACGGGCTCGGCGTTGGGCTCGACGGCGACGGCGAGCTCCTCGACCCCCTCGGCCACGGACTCGATGCCCTCGGCGGCCTCGCCGCGCCAGGTCTTCACGGCCTGCTCGCCGTGCTCCGCGACCTTCTCGTAGGTCTCCCGGGCCTTGACGGCGTACTCGGCGGCGACGCCGACGCCGCGCAGGGCGATGTCCTGGGCGGTCTCGCCGAACTTCTTCAGGTCGGCGTCGAGGGTGGCGCCGAGCTTCTTGAAGTCACCGTCGAGGTTGGTGATGAACTCGTTGACCTTGGCCTGGAGGGACTCCTGCGTCTCCTTGACGCGGGCCTGCGCCTCCTTGGCCCTGGCCTGCGCCTTCTCCTGCACGGCCTTGGTGTCGGTGTTGCGCACGGCCTCGATACGGGCCGGGGCTTCGGTGCGCAGCTGCTCGACGAGCGCGGGCACCTTCTTGGCCTGCTGGAAGGCGAGGTCCGCGGTACCGGCGGCGAAGTAGAGCGGCGTCGGGTTGCTGAGGGTCTTCTTGAGGTCGTCGGTGATGGCCATGACGATGGTCCTTCCCGGTCGCTTTCAGCTGAGGGTTTTGAATCCCGTGGCAGTTCTGCTCAGCCGGCAGGCTGCTGCGGGTCGTGCGGTTCGGCGTCGCTGCCGTCGGACGTGCGGGTGCGGCGCGCGGCGTTCTTGCGTCCGCCGGCCGCGCGGGTCTCGGGTGCCTTCCGGCTGCGGCGTACGACTGTGTCGTCGCCCTCGGTGTCCACCGTGCCGTCGCCGGACCGGACGGCCTCGACGACCGCGGCGTTGGTCCGGGCCGCGTCATCTTCGTCGCCGGCCGCGTCGGTCCCGAAGCCGTTCTCCTTGCGGAACGACTCGTAGATCTGGAGCAGCACCTGCTTCTGCCGCTCGTTGAGCGTGGGATCGGCGAGTATGACGGCGCGCGTCTCCACCTCGTCCCGGTCCCGCTCGGCGTCGAGGATGCCGGCGCGGACGTACAGCGTCTCGGCGGAGATCCGCAGGGCCTTGGCGACCTGCTGCAGCACCTCCGCGCTCGGCTTGCGCAGCCCGCGCTCGATCTGGCTCAGGTACGGATTGGACACCCCGGCGGCGTCGGCGAGCTGCCTGAGCGACAGCTGCGCGTTGCGCCGCTGCTCGCGCAGGTACTCACCGAGATTGCCGACGTTGAGCGATGCCATGACTCCACTGTGCACCCTTGCGCTAACTATTGCAAGCAGCTGCTTGCAATAGTGCGCTGAACCACTCGGGCGGGCTAGCGTGGGGCCATGATCGTGTGGATCAACGGCACTCACGGTGTGGGCAAGACGACGACGAGTGCCCTGGTGCAGCGGCTGCTACCGGGGTCGCGCGTGTTCGATGCCGAGAAGGTCGGCGAGACGCTCATGGACATCAGGCCGGGGCTGCCCGAGACGGACAACTTCCAGCACTGGCCGCCGTGGCGGCCGCTCGTGGTCGAGACCGCCCGCCGGGTGCTCGACTACGCCGGCGGCACCCTGGTGATGCCCATGACCGTCCTGGTCGAGCGGTACTGGCGCGAGATCAGCACCGGACTCGCCGAACACGCCATCCCCGTACGGCACTTCGTCCTCCACGCCGACCAGGAGACGCTCCGCGGCCGCATCGAGGGCGACACGGTGATGGGCCCCTCCCCGTTCCGCCTCCGGTACCTGGAGCCCTACGCCGAGGCGGCCCGCACCTGGCTGCACGCCGAGGCCGAGGTCGTCGACACCACGCACCTCACTCCCGAGGAGGCCGCCCTGCGGATCGCCGGGGCCGTGGAGAGGTGAGCCGGCGGTGCCGGTGTCACCACGGCCCCCGCGCGCTTCACGGGTGCGCCGTCGACCCGCCCAGCCACTCCCGCACCACGGCGAGGTCGTCGTCCGTCACGCCGTACCGGTGGTCGATGCGGTGCAGCAGCGCCCGAGCCGGGTGGTGGGCGGCCACCCAGGCGCGGTCGGCGGCGGTGAGTTCGTCGTCGAGCCAGACGAAGGGGCGGCCGGCCGCCCAGGCCACCAGGGGACGGGTCTTCCAGTGCAGCCGGGCCGGTGCGTCATCGGCGTCCGGCCAGTCGACCACCGGCAGCGGCGGCAGCCCGAGCCAGGGGGCGACGCAGGTGTTCGCGTCGTCCAGCCAGGTCGTGGCCCACACCAGCTCACAGTCGAGCGACGCCAGCCGGGCGCCTAGCCCGGGGTCGACACGGTCCAGCAGCGGATGCGCGGCTGCGGCGGCGTCGGGCGGACTGAAGCGCGAGGTGTACGACGGGTAGGGCGCCGGCGCCCCGAAAGGCAGCAACGTCCCGTCGATGTCGAGGAAGAGCAGCATCAGGGACAGCATCGGCCACCGCGGAGGCCGAGCACAGGAGGTGGTGGATTTCCTACGCCGGGTTCGTCCCGTCCTCGAACCCCTGCTCCGCGAGGATCTTGTCGATTCGGGCCCGGTGTGCCGTCTCCCATGCCTCCAGTGGTTGGGCGGCCTCCTTGGCGAGTTTGGTGCGGGCTGCGGTCAGGATCTCGTCGCTGTCGGCTGCGGGGACGACGACCACGCCCTCCTCGTCGGCCACCACGATGTCACCGGCCGCGACGCGTACGCCCCCGCAGGTCACCGGCTCGTTCAGGGGCGTCGCGGCGGCCTTGGCGCCCGGGATCGGGATGACGCCCCGGGCGAAGACCGGGAACCGGGCCTCCCGCACCTCGCCGAGGTCACGGATCAGCCCGTCCAGGACGAAGCCCGCGATGCCGCGCCGCTGGGCGACGGCGCACACGTTGCCGCCCGCGAGCGCCCAGTCGGTGTCCCCCGACTCCACGACGACTACCGATCCCGCGGCCGCCCGGTGGATGGCCGCGTGGAGCATGAGGTTGTCCCCCGGAGGGCAGCGCACGGTGAAGGCCGGGCCGGCCACCCGCCCGACGGGCCCCCACAGCGGGCGGATTCCGATGTCCATGACCTGCCGACGTCCGAGGAGGTCGGCGAGGGTGGTGGTGGGGACGGACCGGAACGGGAATTCGCTGGCGTCAGTCATGAACGCGACGCTACCGTCCCTTCCCATGACTGCCGGGTCGGCCTTGTGCCGTGAGCGAGTTGGGTGCCCGGCCTCTGAGTGAGGCCGCGGCGGGCCAGGAGCCCGCCGACTTCTCTGCACCGCCTTCGGAACCTCCAGAGATTCCCGCCGCAGCCGCAGAGAAAGCAGCACCCACCCCATGCCCAACGACTTCAACCAACAGGTCATCGACGAGTTCCGCGCCAACAAAGGCCGTCTGACCGGGTACTTCGCGAAAGCCCGGCTCCTCCTGCTGACCACCACCGGCGCCCGCACCGGCACCCCGCACACCACCCCCGTCGGCTACCTCCCCGACGGCGCCGGCCGGGTCCTGGTCATCGCCTCCGCCGGCGGCGCGGACCGGCACCCGGACTGGTACATCAACCTCCTCGCGCACCCTCAAGTGGACGTCGACAGCGGCGTGTTCCGGTACCAGGCGCGCGCCGTCGTACTGGACGGCGAGAAGCGGGAGCAAGCCTGGGCGCGGGCGGTGGAAGCCGACGCGGGGTGGGCGGCGTACCAGCGGAAGACCGACCGGCTCATCCCCGTCGTCGCCCTCCACGAGATCGCCCGCCCCGGGCCCCCGGACATCAACGCCTCCTCCCCCGGCGAGGCGATCAGGCTCGTCCACGACGTCTTCCGCCGCGAACTCGCTCTGATCCGCGAGGAGATGACGAGTGGAGTGGGCGGCGGCACCCTTGGCGCCCAGCTCCGTGTCAACTGCCTGACCTTCTGCCAGGGCCTGCACAACCACCACGCGGGCGAGGACACGGTCATGTTCCCGCTGCTCGCCGACCGTCATCCCGGGACCGCCGCGGCCTTCCGGCGGCTGCGCGAGGAGCACGAACGGATCGCCGTCCTCGTGGCGGACCTGCGCCGCGTCGTGTCCGACGAGACCGCGGACCCGGCGACCGCACGCGCCGAGGTCGAGCGCCTGACCCTGGAGCTGGAGGCCCATCTGACGTACGAGGAGGCGGAGTTGGTGCCTCTGCTCGACGCGGGCAACTGACCTTGGCGCACGGGCGGCCGTCCCCGCGACAGGGGCTAGAACGGCAGCGGCCGCCCGTGTACCACCTCCAGCCGTGACACCGCCCGGGTCAGGACGACGTACAGCCGGTGCAGGCCGCGCGGCTCGGCCTCCGCGATCGCGGCCGGTTCGACGGCGACGACATGGTCGTACTCGAGTCCCTTGACCACGCTCGCCGGTACGACGGTCACGCGGGCGCCCAGCTCCTCCGGCCCGGCCGTCGACACCCCGCCCGCCTCCAGCGCGGCCCGCACCCGCTCGACGTCCGCGTCGGCGGCGACGACCCCGACGGACCCCTCACCGCGCAGCGCGTCCCGTACGGCGTCCACGACCTCGGCCGTCACCTCCCCCGCCGCCGCCCGCACCCGCAACTCCCCGTCCCCGCGCAGGGACCGGCCCGGCGGTACGTCGACGTCGAGCCGTTCCAGCAGCCGGTTGGCGAGCGTGACGACGGCCGCCGGCACCCGGAACCCGGTGGTCAGCGGCACCACGGCCGCTTCCGGCTTGCCCAGGTGACGCAGGCTCGTCTCCCACGACCGCGCGGCCCAGGGCGTGGTGCCCTGCGCGAGGTCGCCGAGGACCGTCAGCGACCCGAAGGGCACACGCCGCGCGATCGCCCGGCACTCCATCGGGGACAGGTCCTGGGCCTCGTCGACGACGACGTGCGCGTACCCCTCGGGGTGCTCGACGAGTCCGGCGACCTCGTCCAACAGGACGAGATCGGCGGCGGACCAGCGGGACGACTTCCAGGACCTCGGCGGCTTGCCCCACAGCAGCGCCCGCTGCTCGTCGGCGTCGAGCAGTCCGTCGGCGGCGGTTCTCAAGGCGCCCGCATCGCAGAGCAGTTGGGCGACGACCTCCTCCGGCCGCACCCGGGGCCACACCGCGTCCACGTACGTCGTGATCGCCCGCGCCCGGGAGATCCTCTGCACCCACGCGCCGGTCTGCGGCCCGGCCCGCCGCTCGGCCTGCAACTGCACGGCCCGCACCACCCGCGAGCGCACCCGCTCCCGCCCGGTCCCGTACGGCGGTTCCTCGGCCCGCACGCCCTCCACGATCCGCACGAGTTCACCGGCCGGCACTCGCCACCGGTACGACCCGTCCGGGATCTCGACCGCCTCGACGCCCACGTTCGACACGCGCGCGTACAGGGCCCGGCGCAGCACCTCCGCCATCCGAGCGTCGTGCTTGAGGGCGGCCGCCGCGCCGCTGTCGACCGCCTTCACGGGATGCCGGGCGATCTCTTCTTCGAGCGTCGACTGCCGCACACCGGTCTCGCCGAGGGCGGGAAGCACCTCGGAGATGTACGACAGGAAGGTGCGGTTGGGACCGAGGATGAGGAGTCCGCCGCGCCGGACGCGCTGCGGGTGGGTGTAGAGGAGATAGGCGGCCCGGTGCAGTCCGACGGCGGTCTTCCCCGTCCCCGGGGCGCCCTGCACGCACACCGACTGCCCCAGGTCCCCTCGTACGAGATCGTCCTGCTCGGGCTGGATGGTCGCCGCGATGTCCCGCATCGGGCCGACGCGGGGGCGCTCGATCTCGCGGGCGACGATGTCGCTGACGCGCGACTCGCCCTGTGCGAGGTGCTCGTCCTCGAACCCGGTCAGGTCCGCCGAGTCCCCCTTGCCGCCGGGCGCCCAGCCGAACCGCCTGCGATTCGCCACTCCCTGCGGATCGCGGGCGCTCGCCTGGTAGAAGGCGCGGGAGACGGGTGCGCGCCAGTCGACGACGAGGGGTGGGAGCGTCGGCCGCTCGCTGATCCGCAGCCGCCCGATGTGGTAGCTCTGCCCGGCGTGCTCGCCCGCGTCCTGGGCGTGGTCCAGCCGGCCGAAGAACAGGGGCCCTTCGGGCAGTTCGCGCATGTGCTTCGCCTGGCTGCGCAGGTGGTAGCCGAGCACTTCGGCGTCCGCGCCGGACGCGGAGACGTCCTCGCCGACGACGACCTGTTCCTGGGCACCGTCGACCATGGCGGCGAGGGCGGCGCGACAGCGGTCGTGGTGGGCGCGTTCGTGGGCGAGGGAGTCGGTCAGGGCGGCGGGGTCGGCTGACGTCATGGGGACGAGGGTACCGATAAAACGTAACCGAGTTAAATTTTTTACCGTGTCTCGCCTAGGGCCGACACTAGGCGAACCGCGGCAGCCCGGCGGCGAGCATCTCGAACGCCCGCTCGGCGGCGGCGACGGCGTCCGGCCGCACCTCGTCGACCGGCTCCCCCGCGGCGATCCGGCGCCAGTTGTCCAGCGCGAGGATCCGCTGGACGGCGACGATCTGCCCCGCGGCCAGCCGCGCCTCCAGCCCACCGCCCAGCGCCTGCGCGAGGGCGTCCTCGGAACGCTGCTGGTAGGCGTACACGCGGGCGACGAGGGAGGGGGTGCCGTAGAGGAGGGAGTGGAAGGCGAGCACCTGGGGGTGGTCGTTGAGCCCGGTGACGGGGTCGTCCCGCTCCAGGCCGTCCCGGAAGTGCCGGCGCAGGGCGGCGATCGGCGTGGGGCCCTGGATGGCGATGCGGGCGGCCTCCTGCTCGTGATCGGCGATCCGATACAGGACGAGGTCTTCCTTGGTCGGGAAGTACCGGAACAGCGTCGGCTTCGAGACCTCTGCGGCGGCCGCGACCTCGGCGACGGAGACGGCGTCGAAGCCCTTCTCGAGGAAGAGGCGGATGGCGGTCTCGGAAACCACCTCGTACATCCGCTGCTTCTTGCGCTCGCGCAGGCCCATCTCGCTCATGGAGGTGAGCCTACGGCTCCGTCAGACGGTCGTTCGCTGCCGCCATTGCGGCACGGTGGCGAGCGCCCAGAGGTCGTCGAAGTGCTTGTTCCACTGGGCCACGGCTTCGCCGGCGGCAGCGGTGCCCTCGCGGGACCATACGTTGAGGTCCGTGCGGTACCCCTTGGGGTCGATGTACTCGGGGCCGGTATGGAACAGGCGCGTCCTCGCGGAGAGGTCGTAGAGGCCGTGCAGGACCTGTTCGCGGTTGAAGATGCAGATCTTGTCGCGGGGTATGCCGGGGTAGAGGCGATATTCGCAGTGAACGGAGACACGCGTGGTGGCGGTGAGCCGGTCAGCCAGCTCCGACAGGATCCCGTCGTACTCGCGGCAGCGCCGCTCCATCCGCTTGCGGAAGTCGGGATCGTCCACGGTGCTGGTGCCCTCACCGACTCGGGCGGGCACGATCATCGGCTGCGCGAAGTCGGGTACCAACATGCGGACGGTGACCCTCCGAGTCGATCCCGGATTGTCGAACAAGCTCTCCAAGCGGTGGTACAGCGTGTGGTAGAGCGTCTCCCCCGTGTAGCCGAGGAAGCTGATGTCCACCTTCCGGGCCTCGAAGGCGTCGCTTACGAAACTGCCTAACTCGCTCGAGGCCACAAGGTTCCGCGTCGGCACCTTGACCGACGCGGTCAGCTCCTTCACCTGGTCGTAGAGCACATAGCCGACGAGGCTGAGGAGTGCGCCGCCGAGATAGGCCTTGCCTTCCAGGGCATCACCGACCGGTTTCACGAACTGTGCCGTAAGCCCTGTGGCGAAAATCCCGAGCAGCAGAACGCGTGTCACCACGGGTTCGAGCCGTTCCTGGTAGCGCCTCAGCTGTTGGCCCACGCCGGCCTCGGCCTGCCCGTTCCCCCGCTCGGCCATGCCCCACCCCTCCACCCCTCGGCCGCCCAGCGGGCACATCCCCCGGACGAGCTCGCCTGTGGTGGTGTCATGGTCTCCCTACGCCAGAGCGCGGGCAAGATAGGGGTTCGCTGCCGGGCGGACACGCAGGCCGAGTGAAGCGGTGGCGACGGCCAGGGTCATGGCGTACGACTTCAGGGCGCGCTGCACGTTCGGGGCGTCGAGGCTAGAGCCCGTCACCAGGCGGTCCAGGTCGACGTAGGCCGACCGCACGTTCTCGATCCATCGGTAGACACGCCAGTCCTGTTGCCAGTTGGTCGTGTACTGGACCGGCAGCAGCCGCTCCCAGCGGCGGAACATCCGGTCGCGGATCTCCGGCCGGGTGGGAGTGAGGTGCATATGCCGGACCAGGTCGTAGAGGGGGTCGCCGACCAGAGCCATCTCCCAGTCGATGATGGTCAGCGCGAGCGCATCGTCGCGGCGGACGAGATTCCAGGGGTTCAGATCGCCGTGCAGCAGAGCCGGCGCCCGGTGGCTGACCGTGTGTCGGCTGAGGATCTGCTTCAACACGTCGGCGTCGGGCAGCCCCAGCACACGTGCCAGTTGCTGGGACTCCTTCGGCAGCCCCCGCACGAGTTCGACCAGGTTCTCGCTCAGCCAGCGGTAGAAGTGCCCCTGGCCCGCAAGCGGGTCGACCTGCAGGTAGTCGACCTTCGTCAGGGCGCAGAGCTGGTCGACCAGCTTGTCGGCCTCACGCGGGAGCAGGCCGTTGACCGGGTGATTGGGCGAGCGGAGGATCTCCTGCGGACCGACATAGGTATGGATGGCGAATCGAGCCCCGTCGTGGCTCCAGCCCAGAGCGAGGATCCTCGGGGCCGCCACCTCGACGCGGGACTTCTCGATGGCGCCGAGAACCGCGTGCTCGCTGAGAAAGCCCCGCTCCCGTCTTCGCACACCAGGCACCACACGCCTTACGACAACACAGGAGTCCACGTTCGGCACTCTCACCACTGTGTTGATGTGCGCCGTCCCCTTGAACACCCTGCCGGCCGAAGCCTCGCTCTCGGCACGCAGCGCGTCATTCACCGCCTGCTCAGGAAAGTCTTCCCGCTCCAGAACCCGCTCGTCCCGGTGCCAGTCGGAACCCGTGGTGTACAGGCTCAACCCACCACCTGCGCGTGCACGCCAGCGGAACAGGATCTGCTCGATCCGGTGATCATCCGGTACCTTCCCCAGCCGCAGCGGCTCCGCCGCCGCCTCCAGGGCGCGCCGCACCGCCTGGGTCGCCGCATCCAGGCCCTTTTGGTCGATCGGGCCCTTCAAGGTCTGCGCCGCCCTCATCACGTCGGGGTAGACAGACTGCGCCCGCTCGAAGGCGATGTAGTGGCGCAGGTCCTTGATCACTCCAGTGACGGCTGCAGGGCGGACGTTTTCCATGGCATCCGCCCACGCGTCGACCACCTCATCCGCTTGATGATCCGGGTACCGCATGCGGACCAGATGGGTCGCAAGGTCGTGCAGGGGGTCCCCGTAGGTGGCCAACTCCCAGTCCACGCAGATGAGGGGTCTATCACCGTCGTACGACATGATCAGGTTGTCGCGGTGCAGATCCGCGTGGAGCAGGCTGTAGGGACGCGCTGCCAAGGGCGGGACCCGGTCGGCGAACCGGAGCAGCGCGTCCTCGGGAATGCCGAGCGCGATGAACAGGTCGCCGAACTCAGGCCAGTTGGGTTCCCTGATCTGTCGGTCGGCCATCTTCGCGAGGGTTCGCAGGAATCCCTGGCTGTCCGTGTGATCGCCGGGCCAGATCGACGGCAGCGGCGGCATGGCCTCACACGGCACCTGCGTCATTTCCGCAAGGAGGTGCGCCAGCGCCTTCATGAGCAGCGTGTCTACTGGCTTACCGTTCCCGCAGACACTCGAAAGAGGTACGCCTTCCACATAGCTGTGGATCGCGAATCCTTCCCCTTGGAACAGGCATTGCGGCACCTCGGGCAGGACACCTCTGATGGCCCGAAGAATCTCCGCTTCGTCCGGCCATGTCCTGATCACCACAGGAAGCGCCGAGGCTCGCCGGATACGCACAGTGACGGAGTCGCCGGGATCACGATTCAGCAACCGTGCCATGGGCGGAGTGAGCGGCAGAACGTAGTTCTGATTGTGAAAGCCATTGCTCGCCTGCCCCAGTTTGCCGGCGCGCGCCAGAAACGCCTTGTAGATCTCGGCTACACGAGGAGGGACAGACAACGTATCCAATGACCACTCCCGGTACTGGCTCGGCAGACAGCAAAAAGGCAAGAGCGCTGACCGCAGCGCCTTACAAGAGACGACCAATAACACACTTATGTGGACACAATGGGTGATTTGCCACAATTCTGCATCTGGTCGTCAGAGACTGGCGGATTTTTTGCCATCCCGTACGCATGAACCGGAGATGTTGTTCACCGGAGATGGCGCGCATGCTAGCGCAGAAACGTGTCAGGGGTGTGTCTGATGCCGACGGTCCCCATCTCACTCGGCGTGACACTTACCCTTGTGCCGCAAGGAGGCCCCATACCGAGTCGAACCACTTCTGCATGTCGTGCACGAAGATCGAGCCCGGCGAAGTGGGGTCGGAGTCCCTCAGGTGGTGCGTGAGTGCGGCGCCGTAGCCCAGGACGTCCAGTGCATCGATCACGTCCCCGTTCTCCATGACGACCGGGCGCTCGATGAAGTCGTACAGCCCGTGCAGCACCTCGGTCCCGTTGATCAGGTAGAACTTGAACATGGGCGTCAGCGGCGTGCGCCGGATTTCCAATTCCACGGACGACACCCGCTTCTCCGCCTTCAGGCTCCCGAGCACCCGGCGCAGCGACGCCTCGTGCTGCGCGGCTATGCGCTTCAGCCGCTCCCGCAGCAGTGGGTTGTCCGGGTCGCCCTTGACCTGAGGGTAGGGCAGTTTCAGGTAGTCGGCGGGCAGGAGTATGCGCAGCGCGATCCGCTCGGGCGCGATGGCGCCCGCCACGATCCGCTCAGCCTGCATCTTGATGTGCGTCTCCAGTGACTCCGAGGTGAGCGTGTAGACGTCGAGGGTGACTTCTGGCCGCTCGAAGGCCTCGCTGATGAACGGACCCAGCGTCATCTGCTGGCGCGAGCGGGTGGCGCGTGGCGTCGGAGAGTGGATGCGCTGGTTCCTCTTGACGCGGGCCTGCGTTCCCTGCCGGTTGTCGATCAGCCCCTCGTTGCCCAGTTCCTGCACCACGCGGTGGATGGTGTCGCGGGAGACGTGGAACTCGCGCGCGAGCTGTACCTGGGAGGGGAGTTGGGCACCCAGTGGATAGGTGCCGTCGGCGATCCGCTCCCGCAGCTTGTCGGACACCTTCTGGAAGGCCTGTCCGTCTCCGCTTCGCTTGGCAGTCACACCCTCTTCGTTCCGCCTCCAACCGACAAGCAAACCAACCTTACGGAAGGCAAGTGGACCGGCAGGCTCCCCAACATGCCTGTTTCTGGATCTAGTTGCCCGGGCATGCCCGACTAGAACCGACAACCAGGCAAGGCCACCGACAAGTTGTCGGATCCGCCACATGTGGCAGGAGAGGGTGGAAGCCGTGGGTCTCCATGTTCTGGGAAGCACCCTTGACCTCGACGTACTGTTCCAAGTAGTCGGTTGGGCCGCCGGACTTGCCGGATACCTTTCAGCGCGACAACGGCGACGGTCTGCCCGGCCGGGCGCGAAGGACCGTGCGAGCGACGGAGCTAACCTCGCCATCCCAGTGCGCCGAGCAGCGGCTTCAGAGAAGCGACGACAACCTCGGCTCCGGCTTGCTTCAAAAGCTTGGCCTTTCGTTCGTTACGCGCGTAGCCGAGGAACGGGACCCGGGCCCTCTCCGCGGCCTCGAGGTCCGAAGGGGTATCGCCGATCATCAGCGCGGCGGACGGGGAGGCGCCCATGGCGCTGAGGGCACGATTGAGGCAGTGCGGGTCGGGCTTGAGGTGGTGGAGGTCCTGCGTACGGCCGTAGATGTGCGGGGCGAAGCAGGAGGTCAAACCGCGGCTAGCCAGGTAACTACGCACCGCACGGGGCGAGTTGTTGGTGGTGATCGCCAGCCGTGAGCCGACCGCGGACCAGGTCCGTATCAGCGGGTCTGCGTAGGCCGTGGGCCATGCTGTGGCGGTGGCCCGGAGTTCCTCCTGCGTGAGGCGTTCCTCCAGTTCCGCCACCAGGTCACTGCGGGGATGCCTGCGGTCCACCGCGCGCAGGACCACGTGCGGGTCCAGGGACTCCCGTTCGGACTCGGTCAGCAAGCCGTTCAGGCCTCGGCTCTCCAGCCATCCGGCGAGTTCGTTCGCCACCCGCTCCGCCGAATGGCCGGCGAACAGCCGGCAGATCGGGCCGTCGAAGTCCCACAGCACGACGCGTGTGCGGGCGATCAGGTTTCGGATCTTCTCCGTGTCGTTCTCGGTCTCTGCTGCCACCGCTTCAGTCTGCGTCGTATCAGAAGTCACTAGGAGAGTGTCAGGTCCGTCGTGATGGTTTCCCAGAGGGCGTCGAACCAGTTCTGGGATTCCTCCACGAACGCGGCATCGCGCTGGCCCGACCGCTTGACGAAGGAGAAGAGGACGGATGCCGAGCCCAGGGCGTCGTACATCTCCAGGGTCTGGCTCTGGTACTCCTCTTCACGCTTGGTGGGGATGTAGTACCCGATCAGCGCTTCCTCCCCGTTGAGCAGGTACAGCTTCACGGGCGGGGTGAAGGTCAGGGCACGGAAGGATATCTGCACGTCGATGCCGTGCGTGGACCGTATGGCGGACAGGTTGTGCCGCAGAACCTGGGCCTGGGCGTTGCGCATCGTCAGCCATCGCCGGTGGACCGTGTCGACGTCGGAGTCCCGCTCGACCGGCACGGGGAAGGCGAGGTTGATCTCGCGGCTCGGCATCAGGACGCGGAACGCGATGGAGTCCGGGCAGAGCTCGCCCGCGTGGATGCGGCGCAGCGGTTCGCCGAGGGCCAGCATCAGGGTCTCGGACGTGTGGCAGACGACGTCCACGCGCACGTGCCGTGCCGAGAACGCCTCCGTCAGCCGCGGCGCCAGCCCCACCATCGTCGGCTGAGGCTCACCCACGGCCGGCGTCGGCGTCGCGATGCGCGGTGGGCTGCCCTTGCTGACGTTGGTCAGCAGGCCGTCGTCCTGGAGTACGCGCAGGGCCTGGCGGACGGCGCCGCGTTCCACCCCGAACTCCTCGGCCAGTTCGGCCTGAGTGGGCAGGCGGTCGCCTGCCTTGAGGTCGCCGTCGTTGATCCGCTCCCGCAGGATGTCGGCGATCTCCTGGGGGGAGAGCCTTCTGCTGCCGTTCACTGCCACGTTCTCCTGGGTCACGACCAAACGGTACAACTTAGATCCATCTACCGGGAGTTGTTTGTGACTTGTTTATGAGTAGGTGCCAAGTGGGGACAACTTAATCAGAGTTGGCTGCCAACTTGGTCCAGTTGGCGGAAGTTTTGCTTCCTCTGCTTCCTCGATCCCGCCGACTCCGCCGCCTGAAGGGGGAACACCATGCCTGCCCTCGCCCTCCTCTCCGCCATCTTCGTCGTCGGCATCGAGCAGACCATCCAGTGGAAGTACGGCGTGTCCGGAATCATCGGCCTGCTCCTGCTCACCGTGGGCATCAAGGCCAAGAACCCGACCATCAGCTCGATGGGAGCCGTCGTGCTCGCCCTGCTCGTCGCGGGGCCCGCTCTATGAGCCGAGAAGCAGCCTGTTCAGCCGCTGTGGGAGACATCAGGTCGTGAGCAACAGCTCCGAACTGATCGTCTCCCACAGTGCGTTGAACCACAGGTGCGACTGCTCGACGAAGGTGGTGTCGCGCAGGCCGGCGCCCTGCTCGAAGGCGAACAGCATCGACTGGGTGCCCTCGGCGTCGTACATCTCCAGGTGCTCGTGGTCGATCTCCTCCTCGCGTCGCGTCAGCGTGTAGTACGCGAAGAGGGCCTCCATGCCGTTGAGCAGGTACAGCTTCACCGGCGGGGTGAAGGGCAGCGCGCGGAAGGTGACCCGGACGTCGATGCCGTGCGTGGCCCGCAGGGCCAGCAGGTTGTGCTTGAGGACTTGACCTTGGGCGTTGCGCTGGGCCAGCCAGCGGCGCTGGAGCCGGCCGTCGACGGAGGGGTCCACCGGCGTCGGGAAGGCCAGTTCGATGTCGCGGCTGGGCAGCAGCACACGGACGTCCAACTTGGCCGGTTTCAATCGCCCCGCGTGGATCTGGCGCAGTGGTTCGCCGATGGCGAGGGTGAGGGAGACCGAGGTCAGGCAGAGGGCGTCGATCTCGACGTGCGGGGCCGCGAAGGCGTTGGCTATCCGGGGAGCGAGGGCCACCATCGTGGGCAACGGCGGAGCTCCGGGGCCCGTCAGGGCGTTGCGCAGCCCCGGATCGGGAGCCACCGTCGCGGGCGCCCCCTTCGATACGTTGGTCAGCAGGTGCTCCGACTGCAGGATCCGCAGCGCCTGGCGTACGACGCCGCGCTCGACGCCGAACTCGTCGGCCAGTTTCGCCTGCGTGGGCATGCGTTGACCCGCGCGGAGCCGGCCCGACCTGATCCGGGCGCGCAGCTCGTCAGCGACATCCCGATGTGACTTCTGTGACCGCTGTGACCGCGTCCCTCCATTGACGGAGGCGTGTTTCGGGTCCACAACCAAACACTACAACTTCCCGCCATCTTTGGGCAGTTCCGGGGAAGGTGGTTATGAGACGCTTCCAAGCGGAGATAAGTGAAGTGAAGTTGGTCGCCAACTTCGGTGACATGGTCAAGCTTTCGAAGGGTTGGCTTCACGCTCCATCGGACTCGAGGCCTGATCCCGGTTCGACTGGCCGGGCTCCCTTCCGGAGGGGAGCCGGGAGCCCGGTCAGTCCGCACAGCCACAACTCCACACCGACAACCGAACAGTCCCACCCGCACAGCCACAACTGAATGCTCCACCTGCACAGCCACAACTGAACAGCTCCACCCGCACAGCCACAACCGAAGAGCACGGCTACGGATGAACAGGCAATCGTCGTCGAGCGGAAGGACTTCAGAACATGTCCGGGCACCAAGGTCGCCTGGACGTACGCAGCAGGGCGTCGGCCACCATGGCGGCGCCCGCTCGTTCTTCCCGTACCAGACCCAGTGCCGCCAGCCGCGCCGCCGACTCGTCACCGAGCCACAGTCGCGCCAACTCGGTTACGTCGAGCGAGAGTTCGGCGTCGTCCTTCGTCGGCACGCAGGACACGCCCTGCGGTGACGCCTCCAGCCGGTAGCGGCCGCCCGTGAACCCGGCCGGGTCGTTCACCTCCAGCACCAGCGAGCCCGAACCCTCGTACGTCCGCGCCTCCAGGGCCCGTACGACGTCCAGGATCCGCACCCACAGCCAGTCCGCTTGCGAGGTGATACGGGCTGCCCTCGGGTCCGGCAGGAGGTGGGGCAGCAGGTCGTCGGGGGCGCGGGGGCCGCTCTTGACCCGCGTGACCCAGTCGATCGAGGCGAGGTGGTACCACAGGGCCCGCTCGGCGGCCGGGGTCGTCGCGATCAGCCCCCGCACGATCGCCGTGTCCTGCGGCTGCTGCTTGCCGTCTCCCCAGCAGTCCTCCACCTCGTACGCGACCAGGCCTTCGAGCGTGCCGTCGGCCGCCCGGTACGTGGCGAAGAAGGGCTCGGTCCACTTGGAGTGGAAGCGCAGGGCACCGGTGTTGACCTGCCACCACCAGTCCCTGCGGCTGACGGCGCCCGGGGTGGCCCGGCGGAAGCGGTCGTGGAGCTCGGGGCCGAACTTGCGGACCTCCTCGGCGTCCACGACGTCGACCCGGGCGCCGTCGGACGGGCCGGACCAGCGCGGATCGAGGCCGGTGCGCAGGGTCTCCACGGTCCACTCGGTGGAGGTGGTCGCCGCGCCGAAGCCGTAGCGGCCGTAGATCGGGTACTCGGCGGCGATGAGCGTGGCCACGACGTCGCCGCGCTCCTTCGCCTCGGCGAGGTCCCGGCTCATCATGCGGGTGAGCAGGCCGCGCCGGCGGTGGGTGGCGGTGACGGTGACCCCGGACACCGCGTCGGCCTGGACCGGCGCGCCACCGACCGCGGTGACCTCCTGTGCGAAGGAGAGGTACGTCGCGACGCACCTGCCCCCGTCGAAGGCGCCCAGATAGCGGCCGGGCTCGAACTGGATCCGGCGGGCCTCCAGTTCGGCTTCCGTCGGGGTGGGTTCGCGCAGGAAGCCGGTGTTCACGGCGCGGAGCCAGTCGGGGAACTCGGCCTCGGTGATCGGGCGGACGTCGATGTCGGCGGAGAGGCTCATGGCCTCACGGTAGGTCTACGGCGTCGGGGGTGTCGCGGGCTTTTTCACCGCCCCGCGGCGCCCGCCGCCCGCTCCCCCGCCTCACACCAGCAGGTCGTCCACCTGCGCCTCCCCCTCCCGGTACCTGCGCGTGATCTCGGCGCTGCAGTCGTCCGTCGTGCGCTGGAGCCGTTGCCGACGGCGGGAGACCTGCTGCTCGTACCGCACGAGGCGGCCCATGGCGGTGTTCAGCTCCAGGTCCGTACGGGCGGCCAGGTCGGAGAGTTCGACCTCGGCCAGCATGTCGGTGGCCAGTTGCCGGTACTCCGCGCTGTGCGGGGTGCCCAGCGTGACGTGGCGGGCCGAGGAGCGGTGGCGGGCCGGAGCGTCCGTGAGGATCTCCGAGAGCCGTTCGACGACGGACGCCGCCCCGGCCGGAGACCTCCGTGCCAGCTCCGCGCGCAGGATGTCGATACGGCCCTGCAGCAGCCGGCGTACATAGCTGAGGTCGGCCTCGTCTCGCTGGGCGTCCCGGCGCAGGGTGCGCAGTTCGGGCAGGCTCAGCAAGGTCAGGTCGTGCTCGGATGGACCGGCGGGCAGCCGCGGGCCGACCGGTGCGACGGGTGCGGCCGGTGCGGTCGGTCCGGCCGGACTGTCGGTGCGCTGCACGGGCGGCCTCGACGGCGCCCGCTCTCCCCTGCACGAGACGGGCTGCCGCCCGGTACTCGGTGTGCTCATGTGCCTCTACCGTCCCCTCGACCGGCGTGTGGAAAGCATCGTGCCACCCCAAGTGGCCGCTATGTGACCGAGTGCCCCCGATCGGCCCCAGATGGGGGGTTAAGGATCAATAATCGACCCGCGCACGGCCCCCTCCGGGCGGCCCGGCATGATGGTCGCATGCGTGCAGTGGTGCAGAGGGTCGACGGCGCGAGCGTGGTCGTCGACGGCGAGACGGTCGGGGAGATCATCGGCGAGGGGCTGTGCGTCCTGGTCGGGGTCACGCACGAGGACACCGAGGAGAAGGCCGCCCAGCTCGCCCGCAAGCTGTGGTCGATCCGGATGCTGCAGGACGAGAAGTCGTGCAGCGACATCGACGCCCCGCTGCTCGTGATCAGCCAGTTCACGCTCTACGGCGACGCCCGCAAGGGCCGCCGCCCCACCTGGAACGCCGCCGCCCCCGGCGACGTCGCCGAACCCCTCGTCGACGAGGTGGTCGCCCAGCTGCGGGCACTGGGAGCGACGGTGGCGACGGGCCGGTTCGGCGCGCAGATGCGGGTGTCGCTGACGAACGACGGCCCGTTCACCGTGCTCCTGGAGATCTGAGAACGTCAGGCTGGACGTCCAAGGACGCCGAGCTGGACCTCAGGGCTCGACGACGACCTCCTGGGCCGCTGCCGTGTCCCCCGCCATCAGGCGCGCGTCCAGCGGTACGTTCCGCTTGACCAGGGCGAGGGCCACCGGGCCCAGCTCGTGGTGGCGTACCGAGGTCGTGATGAAGCCGATCTTGCGGCCGTCGGGGTCCTCGTCGGCGAGGCGGATCTCGGTGCCGGGGGTGGGGAGGTGGACCTCGCTGCCGTCCAGGTGGAGGAAGACCAGCCGGCGGGGCGGCTTGCCCAGGTTCTGCACCCGGGCGACCGTCTCCTGGCCGCGGTAGCACCCCTTCTGCAGGTGCACCGCCGAACCGATCCAGCCCAGCTCGTGCGGGATGGTGCGGTGGTCGGTCTCGAAGCCGAGGCGGGGCCGGTGCTGTTCGACGCGGAAGGCCTCGTAGGCCAGGATGCCGACGGCGGGCGCCGCCTTCTCCGCGTACGACTGAAGGTCCTCGCGCGGCAGGAACAGATCGCGGCCGTACGGCGTCTCGCGTACGGCGACGCCCTCCGGGACCTCCGCGATCGAACCGGCCGGCAGGTGCACGACCGCGAACTCGGCCGTGCGATCGGCGACTTCGACCCGGTAGAAGAACTTCATCGACTCCAGGTAGGCGATCAGCGCCTCCTGGGTCCCCGGCTCGACATGCGCCCAGACGGTCTCGCCGTCGTCCACCAGGTACAGCGCGTGCTCGATGTGGCCGTGGGCGGAGAGGATCAGGGCCTCGGTGGCCTGGCCGGCGGGCAGCTCGCTGACGTGCTGGGTGAGCAGGAGGTGCAGCCAGCTCAGCCGGTCGTCGCCGGAGACGGTGATGACACCGCGGTGCGAGAGGTCGACGAAACCGGTGCCGTCGGCGAGGGCGCGCTGTTCACGGAACAGATCGCCGTAGTGGGCGGCTACGCCTTCGTCCGCACCCTCGGCGGGGACGGCGCCGGGCAGAGACAGCAGGGGGCTCTTCATGGGCACAAGCCTACGACTCGGTAGTTGAACTCTTCAGCGAACAGTCCTGGCAGCGGCCGAAGATCGCGAAGTGCTTCATGTCCGTCTCGAAGCCGAACTCCCGGCGCAGCTTCGCGGTGAACTCGGCGGCCACCGAGACATCGGCCTCGATCACGTTCTCGCAGTCCCGGCAGACCAGGTGGATGTGGTGATGGCGGTCGGCGAGGTGGTAGGTCGGGGCGCCGTGGCCGAGGTGGGCGTGGCTGACCAGGCCCAGTTCCTCCAGGAGCTCCAGGGTTCGGTAGACCGTGGAAATGTTGACCCCCGACGCCGTCTTCTTCACTTCCGTGAGGATGGCGTCGGGGGTCGCGTGCTCAAGGTTGTCCACGGCTTCGAGCACAAGTTGCCGCTGCGGGGTCAGCCGGTAACCGCGCTGCCGCAGATCGCTCTTCCAGTCGGTGCTCACCACACCGAAGAGTCTAGAACTACTTGAAGAACGCGATTCCGTCGTCCGGCATGTCGTCCGGCAGGGCCTTGGCCCACCGCTCGACGTCCTCGGGGGTGACGACCTTCTTCAGGTGCGCCGACATGTAGGGGCGCAGCTCGACCTCGGGGGTCTGCTTCTCGCCGACCCACATCAGGTCGCTGTTGACGTAGCCGTACAGCCGCTTGCCGCCCGTGTAGGGGCCGGACGCCGCCGTACGCGCCACCGCGTCCGTGACCAGGTCGATCTGCGGCTTCTTGTCGGCCAGCTCGCCGTACCAGATCTCGACGACACCGTCGTTGCGGACCATGGTGACCTCGACCTTGCGGTCGGCGTCGATCCGCCAGAAGCCGTGCTCGGACTCCAGCGGGCGGACCTTGTTGCCGTCGTTGTCGAGGACCCAGGTGTGGGACTGGTACTCCAGGAAGTCCCGGCCGTCGTGCGAGAAGGCGACCTCCTGTCCGAAGTTGCACTTCTCTGCGCCGGGGAAGTCGTGCACGCCCGCGCCGGCCCAGTTGCCGAGCAGGAAGGCGAGGGGCACGAGGTCCTTGTGGAGGTCGGACGGGATCTCGATCATGAGTGGCTATTCCTGGAGGGGTTCCTGGAGAGGATTCAGCGCTGGCCCTGGTACAGCTTCTTCACGGTCAGGTAGGCGAAGGCGAGGACGCCGACGCAGACCAGGACCAGCAGGGTTTCGAAGAAGTACTCCACGACGTGCTCCTTGTTGAGCGGAGGTGCGGTACGTGCACAGGGCCGGGCCCCAGCTTACGCGGCCGGGGCCCGGTGTTCCGTGTGAGGTACGCCCATGCCGCCGTCAGCCGAGCAGCTGGCTCTGCAGCGCCACCGTCTGCCGGAACGGTACGGGCTTCGCCTTGCCCTTCCTGGACTGCACGATCACCGCGAGGACGTCACCGGCGGACAGGTACGCCTGCCGGGTCTGCTCGGCTCCGTACGGCGTCGTCTCGACGTAGGCCGAGTACTGGACGTTGTAGTCGTGGGCCTCGCTCGGGAAGTCCCTGTCGAAGACGGAGGTGATGGTGCCGCGCAGCTGGTCGGTGGGGCCGTCGGCCGGGGCCTCGCTGGAGAACAGGTCGTCGACGACCGCCGCCGTGCCGAACTGCAGCAGGTAGACGCGGGTGTGCGTACCGTCCGGGGTGGTCCAGCCGCGGGCCGCGATGTGCCGCAGACCGTCGTCGGTGAACGACTGCTTCAGGTTGTCCCGGGTCTCCTTCTGCGCGTACTCGGCCAGGAAGTCCTTCGTCGCCAGCCAGCCGTCCGTGCCGCGCAGCTTCCCGTCGGCCACCGCGCCCTTGGGTGCCGGCAGGAGGAGGGCGCGCAGATCGGCGTAGTGGGTGCCGGCCGTGTTGCTCTCGGCGAAGGGCTCGGGGCTGCCGGACGGCAGCGCCGGCTTGGTGAGCGTGGGGTAGTCCCAGCGCCCGTCCGACTGCGTGGCGAGGCCCGGCAGGTCGGTCCGCTGCATTCCGGTGATCCCGTACGCCGTCCCCGCCCCGACCGCGGCGAACGCGGTGACGGCGGCGGTCCAGCGCAGGACCGCGCGCAGCACGCGACGGTCCTTCTTGACCGGCGGCTGCGGCTGGACCGGTGGCTGCGCCTGCGGCTGCGGCTCCGGTTGGACCGGCGGCTGCGATTGGACCGGCGGCGCCTCCGGCATGGGCGGCACCACGATGGGCTGCTGTTCCGTCTGCTCGGTCATACCGCCTCCCCGGGCTCGCCGATGCGCTTGAGCTGGTCCGCCAGGAGTTCCGCCACGCCCTTGGAGTCGAAGGGCTTCACGCCGCCGGCCGTGACGTTGACCAGGATGTTCCCCTGGTAGGCGGAGCAGTACATCGCGTCCAGGTGCTTGTCGAGGCCCTTGGGCGGCAGGAAGCACTGGGCGTTGCCGTGGCCCTTGATCTTCGGGCCCTTGCGGAAGACGTCGAGGGAGCCGAAGAGGGCGTTCTGCGAGTTCGACAGCCTGCGGACCACGGCCGGGCTCTCCATCCGCGACAGCGTGATGTTCACGGTGACGGCGGTGTCGGTGAAGAAGGCGCTGCCCGCCTCCTTGGCGAAGCTGCGCATCGCCATGCCCTTGATGTGTTCCTTGTCGATCAGCTTCTCGAGCTGCTTGCGCTCGGTGCGCGGCAGGTCACGCAGGGACTCCTTGCGCAGCGCGGTCGCCTGGGCGGCACCGAGCTCCGAGTCCGCGGCGAACTGACCGAAGTCCGGGCCGCGCTTCCAGCCGTCGCCGTACGCCACGAGCAGCCCGGCAAGGCCCTTCACCGGGGCCGGCTTCGCTTCGGGGCCCTTCTGCTCCGGGAACTTCCAGACGGCCGCGCCGGCGTCGCGGTCGGCCCCGTCGACGGTGACGACGGTGTAGCCGACACCCGCCACGACGCCCAGGGCGAGCAGCACGGAGGCCGCGACGGCGACGATGCGCCCGCGGTTGCGGGGCTTGCGGGCGGGCGGGGCGGCGAGCGGTACGGCGGAGGGCTCACCGAGCGGTGTGGCGGCCACGGCCGACGGCTCGGCGGGCGGCTCCGTGGCGAGCGGGGCTGCCGGCGGTGCGGCGGGCGAGTCCCCGGCGGGCGGGGCGACCGGCGGCTCCCCGGCGAGGGGCGCGGCGGGCGGCACGGCGGGGGGTGTCTCGGCCGACGGGGTGGTCGGCTCGTTGTGGTTCTCGCTCACAGCCGCTCCATCTGCCGCTTCGCCAGGTCCATGATCTTCGCCTTCGGGATCGGACTGGTGTCGTACATCCAGATCTCCATGGCGACGTCGCCGCGGTAGGCGTGCGCCTCCGCGCCGTACACCGGCATGTAGCCGACCTTCGTCTCCGGCCGGTGGTGGACGTAGACCATGCCGCTGCCGGTGCCGGGGATGGGCCAGCTGTCGGTGCCGGCCTTCTTCGCGGCCCAGTACTGGCCGTTGTCGCTGGCGTCGGCGGCCTCCAGGGACTGGTGCTGGCGGTACTGGACCAGGTAGATCTCGGTGGTCTGGTGGTTGCCGACCGTCCAGCCGGTGACGGCGGCGCGGCGGAACTCGTCGCGCACGAGGTTGCCGAACATCGTGCCCGGCTTCTCGTAGTTGCCGGCGTACTCGGCCAGGTCCATCCAGCCGCCGGACAGCCACTCGGCGTCCTTCGCGCCGCCGGGCTTCTTCAGCAGCAGCTTGCGCAGGTCGCCGTCGACCTTCACCTGGCGGTCCTGTACGGCGGACAGCGGCTCGGGAGCCTCGCCCTTCGCCCGGCCGAGCGTCGGCTGGGACAGCGAGGGCAGCCTCGTCGGCTCACGGTCGGCCTGGATCAGGTATCCGGTGCAGGTGCCGGCGACGACACCCAGGACCGCCGCGCAGGCGATCAGCAGGGCGGTACGGCCCCGGCGCCGCGGCCGCGGCACATCAGGCTCGGCGGGCGCGACGGGCTCGACGGGCTCCGCGGCAACGGCTGCCGGCAGCGCCGACGCCGCGAGCGTCTCCGCTGCCGCCCCTTCCGATCTCTCCGGCTCCTTCGGCTGTTCGGGCACTTCGGGTACTTCCAAGACGTCCCCCCACAAAACGTGAAGCACGCATTCCGTATGCGCGCTCACAGGAGACTCATGGCCGGGGGCCGGAGTTGTAGGAGCGTTGATTACGATTCGGCCATGGCGAAGAAGCTCGTGATCAAGGTGACGGCGGGGGCGGACGCTCCCGAGCGGTGCTCGCAGGCGTTCACGGTGGCGGCGGTGGCCGTGGCCAGCGGCGTCGACGTCTCCCTGTGGCTGACCGGCGAGTCCGCGTGGTTCGCGCTGCCGGGCCGGGCGGCCGAGTTCGAGCTTCCGCACGCCGCCCCGCTGCCGGATCTGCTCGACTCCCTGCTCGCGGGCGGCCGCGTGACGCTGTGCACGCAGTGTGCGGCCCGGCGCGACATCACGGAGAAGGACGTCATCGAGGGCGTACGGATCGCCGGGGCCCAGGTCTTCGTCCAGGAGGCGCTGGGCGAGGACACGCAGGCGCTCGTCTACTGACGGCGCTTCTTGCCGTCCAGCTCGTCCCACCACTCGTCGGACTGCGGGTCCCCGGAGGGGTCGTCCCACCAGCGGTCGTCGGGGCCGCGCCGGTTGGCGACCATCGCGGCGACGGGCGGGATGACCATCGCCACCACGCACATGGCGACGGCCGCCGGGATCGACCAGATCCGGACGACCCCCCAGGCCAGGACGAACAGCCCCACGCAGGTGCCCATCATGGCGAAATACACGCGACGGCGGCGGGCCAGCATGCCTCCAGGGTAGGCCCGCACACGGCGAAGGGCCGTGCCCCGGGTGGTCACCCGTGGGTACGGCCCTTCGCCGTGCTCGGTGGTTCAGACCGCGATCGCGACCTCGGCGAGCGCGCCCTTCTCGGCGACGACGACCGTGCGGTCGGCGGTGCCGCCGGGAACCAGGGCGCGGACGGTCCAGGTGCCCTCGGCCGCGTAGAAGCGGAACTGGCCCGTCGCGGAGGTGGGGACCTCGGCGGTGAACTCGCCGGTCGAGTCCAGCAGACGGACGTAGCCCGTCACCGGCTCGCCGTCGCGGGTCACGTGACCCTGGATGGTGGTCTCACCGGGCTTGATCGTCGAGGCGTCGGGGCCGCCGGCCTTCGCTCCACACATGTCTTTCTCCAAGAGGGGTCTGACCGGAGGAAGGCCGGTCGGGTTTCCGGGTTTCTGCGGGGGGGGGGGTGGTTACTTGTTGGCGCCGAGCTCGATCGGCACGCCGACGAGGGAGCCGTACTCGGTCCAGGAGCCGTCGTAGTTCTTGACGTTCTCCACGCCGAGCAGCTCGTGCAGGACGAACCAGGTCAGCGCGGAGCGCTCACCGATACGGCAGTAGGCGATGGTGTCCTTCGCCAGGTCCACCTGCTCCTCGGCGTAGAGCTCCTTGAGCTCCTCGTCCGACTTGAAGGTGCCGTCGTCGTTGGCGTTCTTCGACCACGGGATGTTGCGCGCGCTCGGGACGTGACCCGGGCGCTGCGACTGCTCCTGCGGCAGGTGGGCCGGGGCGAGCAGCTTGCCGGAGAACTCGTCGGGAGACCGGACGTCGACCAGGTTCTGCGAGCCGATCGCCGCCACGACGTCGTCGCGGAAGGCGCGGATGGAGGTGTCCTGCGGCTTGGCCTTGTAGTTCGTGGCCGGGCGCTCGGGGACCTCCTCGACCAGCTCGCGGGCGTCCAGCTCCCACTTCTTGCGGCCGCCGTCGAGGAGCTTGACGTTCTCGTGGCCGTAGAGCTTGAAGTACCAGTAGGCGTAGGACGCGAACCAGTTGTTGTTGCCGCCGTACAGGATCACCAGCGTGTCGTTGGCGATGCCCTTCGCCGACAGGAGCTTCTCGAAGCCCTCCTGGTCGATGAAGTCGCGGCGGACCGGGTCCTGCAGGTCCTTGGTCCAGTCGATGCGGATCGCGTTCTTGATGTGGTTCTTCTCGTAGGCGGACGTGTCCTCGTCCACCTCCACGATCGCGATGTTCGGGTCGTCGAGGTTGGCCTCGACCCAGTCGGCATCGACAAGGACGTCGCTGCGGCTCATGCTCTTTCTCCTCCGGGGCAGTTGCGGCGGGGCATACGAGTGTGAGGGGTACGCGCGCTCGTACGGGGGCGGCGCACCGGTGCCCTGAACAGGGCGGGGGGATGCGGAGGCCTGTGCCGTCCGCTCAGAAGGGGCGACAGAGCATGGCGGCGACGCGGCACAGGTCTACTGCCCGCCGCTTCGTGAGGTCCGCCTGTCGCTTCATGCGGTCGATCGTAGGGACGGACAGGCGGGCGTGTCACCGGCGTGTCGTATGGTGAGACGCGATCGTCCGGGATGTGGGATGGAAGCAGGGCCCGGGCGGTGGCCGCACGGCTCGGGGGCGGGCGTATCGGTCACCACATCTGCGGTACGGACGACGGCGTCTCACCTTCTGGACGCCCCGCGGCCCCTTGCGTACGGTCCGCCGTCCGCCGGGGCTCGTACTACCCCGCCAGCCTGACGTTCGAACCCTTCACCGTGATCTCCACACCGTTCTTCGCGGCCTGCACACTGTCCAGCTTCACACCGCCGGGCAGCCGGTCGATGGTCTGCTGGAAGTCGGTGATCGAGCGGATCCGGGCGTCGGCGAGGTCGACGACCAGCTTGGGCAGGTCGTCGGCGTGGACCTGCACCGAGTCGCCGTGGACGGTGACCGAGCTGAGCACCGCGTACGTGCGGGCACCGGCCGGAGTCGTGATCTTGATGTTGACCTTGATCTTGCCGTTGCCGCCGTCGGACAGGTCGACGACCTGGGCCTTGATGCCGGGGAAGATCTGCGTCGGCTCGGACTTGGCGGCCTTGAGGAGCTCGTCGTAGGCGACCGTCGCGGTTCCGGTCGCGCTGGTCGCGGTGGCGGAGCTGTAGTCGCCGGAGAAGGAGACGCCCTTCATGTCGGCCTTCAGGTCGTCGATACGGATCGTCTTCGGCACGCCGGCGCTCTTGGCGCCGGCGCTCGCGCCCGTGTCGGCCTCGTAGTCCTTGATGCCGATCTGCACGTCGTCCAGTTCGCCGGAGGCGACCTGGGTGAGGAACGGGAAGCCCTTGATGGAGACGTCCGGGGTGGAGGCCAGGTTCTCGGTGGTCCTGACCTTGTCCGCGGCCTCGTTCTCGGCGAAGTGGACGGCGACCCGGTCGGCGATCACGAAGAGACCGCCGAGGATCACGACGACGATCAGGAGTATTCGCAGGGCGCGCATCCGGTGTTCCCCCAACTGGCCGACAACGGCGAAGGTCTGACGGTCTGGCGGTACGGCGGTCTCGAGGGTTCGAGTGGCCGCCGTTCGCGAGCGTAACCCTGGCCGGGGGCCCGGCCGGGGGATTGTCGATCAGCTGTGACGTGGCTCGCTGGGTGTCCCCGCCGTCGGCCGGGCCGAGAACACCCGCCTCTCAGCCCAGTGCCCGTCCCAGTACCCACACCACCGGTGCCGCCGCGCTCAGCGGGAGCGCCACGCCGGCCGTGAAGTGGACGAACCTCGACGGGTAGTCATAACTCGCCACCCGGTGGCCGATCAGGGCGCACGCTGCCGCCGCCGCGCCGAGGACGGCGCCCTTCGTGCCGAAGTCCGTCATGCCGCCGACCGCGATGCCCGCGCCGGCTGCGGCGAGCAGGGAGACGACGACGGACGCCGGGGTCGGCAGCGGCAGGGCGCGGGCCAGGACGGCCACCGCGACCGCCGCCGCGCCCACGGTCACCGCGTCCGCGTCGGCGGCGAGGTAGCCGGCCGCGACGATCGCCAGCGCCGCCGAGGCGACCGTGGCCATCAGGCCGTACATCCGCTCGTCCGGGTCGGCGTGCGAGCGCAGTTGCAGGACCAGGGAGAGCAGGACCCAGACGCCGAGGGTGCCGAGGATGGCCGCCGGCCCGTGTCCGCGCCCCGCGACGAGCAGCACGACGTCCGCGACCACCGCGCCTAGGAAGGCGAGGGCGATGCCCTGCCGCGCGGGCCACATCCCGTTCAGCCGGAACCAGCCCGCCGCCGTGACGGCCTGCAGGGCGACCAGCGGGACGAGGAGGGCGTACGAGCCGAACGCCGCCGCCCCGGACAGCAGCAGACCCAGCAGCGCAGTGAGCGCGGCCGGCTGCATCCCCGGCTCGATGATCGGGGAACGGCCCTCCAGGCGCGCCCGCTGGGCGTCCGTGATGCGGGAGTTCCCGGCGACGGTGGCGGGGCCGTAGGCGGGAGCGGCGTCGGGCGCGGGAGTGTCGGTGTGCCGGACCTCTTCAGGAGCCTGGACATACGGCTGCGGCTGCGGCTGCGCCTGCGCTTGCTGGTGCTGGTGCTGGTGCTGGTGCTGGTGCTGGTGGTGCGGATACCCGTACGGCTGGGCCTGCGGCTGCTCCTGCTGCGGCTGGTACGACACGGGCGGCTGCACCGGCTGCACCTGTGTCTCCCACGTCTGCCCCTGCCACTGCTGCGTGTACTGCTGGGCGTACTGGTCGTCGTACGCCTGCTGCCACTGGGGGTCGTAACCCTGCTGGTACGGGTTCTGGTTCTGGTCCTGGTACGGCTGCTCGGTCATCCTCACCCTCCTGCGAACGGCGGGAGCACCTCGACCGTGCCGCCGTCGGCCAGCCGTACCGTCTCATGCCCGCGGGTCCCCACGGGGTCCCCGTCGATGAGGAACGAGCATCGCTGCAGCACGCGCGCGAGTTCGCCGGGGTGTCGCTCGCGCACCGCGTCGAGCGCCTCGGCGAGGGTGGCCGCGTCGTACGGCTCCTCGGCGACCCCGGCCGCGGCCTTCGCGGCGGCCCAGTAGCGCACCGTGACCTTTGGCATCCGTTCCTCGATCAGTGGGAAGTCGTTCGGCTCTTGTCCGGCGTGGCCGGAGATTCCGTGTACTGCGCCAGGCTAGCCCGCCGCGTCCACGGCCCAGCCTCCGATGCGGGCCAGGAGTTCGTCGGTCGCCGCGTGCTCCGCGTGGCCCATGCCCTCCTCCATCCAGAGTTCGCCGTGTTCACCGGCGGCCGCGGCCAGCATGCGGGGGTGGTCGACCGGGAAGTAGCCGTCGCGGTCGCCGTGCACGATCAGCAGGGGGGTCGGGGCGATCCGCGGGACGGCCTCCACCGGGGACAGCGGTACCGGGTTCCACTCCCGGTGGTGGATGCGCGTACCGAAGCCGTAGCGGCTGACCATTCGGCCCGTCGGTCGCGTCACCAGCCAGTGCAGCTTCCGCATGGGGGCCGTGCCCCGGTAGTACCAACGGGCCGGCGCACTCACCGAGATCACCGCGTCCGTGCCCGCTTCGGTGCGCCCCCCGCGCTCCGGTCCGTACAGCGCCGCGTGCCGCAGCACCACCGAGCCGCCCATGGAGAAGCCGACGGTCGCCACGCGCGCGTGCCCGAAGCCCCGCGCCCACTCCACCGCGGCCGCCAGGTCGAGCACCTCCTTGTCGCCGACCGTCGACCGCCCGCCGGAGGCTCCGTGGCCGCGGAAGGAGAACGAGACCACCGCCCCGAACTGCGTCAACGCCTGCACCACCCGCCGTACGTGGGGCTTGTCCACGTCGCCGGTGAAGCCGTGGGCGAGGACGAACACGAGGTCGACGGAAGGCGGCGTCGAGGTGTCGTATACGGCGGCGGGCGGATCGTATACGGAATCGATCGTCACTCCGTCGTCCGTGTGGAGATACGTCCGCATAGGTGCACGTCTGATCGTCTCGGGATTCGGACGGACGGTGGAACGGCCCACATGACCTGCCGGAGTAGTGCTCATGTGGGCTATTCTGCTCGGCAGAGGACTCGGGCAGCGTAGCCCCCGGGTCCTTTTGTGCTTTCGGAAGCGTTGTATACGAAGCGGGAAACCTCAGGTGACCGCTGGTGTACGGGGCCTTTCGGGATCGCAGAGCAGGTGACGCACCGCACACGTCCTCGCAGGGACCGAGGAGGAACCAGACGTATGAGTTCTCTGCTGCTCCTGACCAATGCCCTCCAGCCGTCGACGGAGGTGCTCCCGGCACTCGGCCTGTTGCTGCACAACGTGCGCGTGGCACCGGCGGAAGGCCCCGCACTCGTCGACACCCCGGGCGCCGACGTCATCCTCATCGACGGCCGACGCGACCTTCCGCAGGTGCGCAGCCTGTGCCAGCTGCTGCGCTCCACCGGCCCGGGCTGTCCGCTCATCCTCGTCGTCACCGAGGGCGGCCTCGCCGCCGTCACCGCCGACTGGGGCATCGACGACGTCCTGCTCGACACCGCCGGCCCGGCGGAGGTCGAGGCCCGGCTCCGGCTGGCCATGGGCCGGCAGCAGATCGTCAACGACGACTCCCCCATGGAGATCCGCAACGGCGACCTGTCCGTGGACGAGGCCACCTACAGCGCGAAACTCAAGGGCCGGGTCCTCGACCTCACGTTCAAGGAGTTCGAGCTCCTGAAGTACCTCGCCCAGCACCCCGGCCGCGTCTTCACGCGCGCGCAGCTGCTGCAGGAGGTCTGGGGCTACGACTACTTCGGCGGCACCCGAACGGTCGACGTGCACGTACGGCGGCTGCGCGCCAAGCTCGGCCCCGAGCACGAGTCGCTGATCGGCACCGTCCGGAACGTCGGTTATCGATTCGTTACCCCGGAGAAGGCCGACCGCGTCGCCGACGAGGCCAAGGCCACGGCGGAACGAGCAAAGGCGGAGGATTCGGACACCGAGTCCGCGCGGGACGGCATCGAGGTGCCGGCGGAGGCATGACCGGCCCCTGGGCAGGGCATTGCCTGTGCACAGGAGGCGGCGGGAAGGTTCCGCTCGCCGTGCCCGGACCGGGTATATCCGCGTAGACTCCGCGCGTGGCCAAGGTGACTCGGGACGATGTGGCGCGGCTGGCGGGTACTTCCACCGCCGTTGTCAGCTACGTCATCAACAACGGACCCCGGCCGGTCGCCCCGGCCACGCGCGAGCGTGTCCTCGCCGCGATCAAGGAGCTGGGGTACCGGCCCGACCGGGTGGCCCAGGCCATGGCGTCCCGCCGGACGGACCTCATAGGCCTGATCATCCCGGACGCGCGCCAGCCCTTCTTCGGCGAGATGGCCCACGCGGTCGAACAGGCCGCCTCCGAGCGCGGGAAGATGGTCCTCGTCGGCAACACCGACTACGTCGCCGAGCGCGAGGTCCACTACCTGCGCGCCTTCCTGGGCATGAGGGTCTCCGGGCTCATCCTCGTCTCGCACGCCCTGAACGACCTCGCCGCCGCCGAGATCGACGCCTGGGACGCCCGCGTCGTACTGCTGCACGAGCGGCCCGAGGCCATCGACGACGTCGCGGTCGTCACCGACGACCTGGGCGGCGCCCACCTCGCCGTACAGCATCTGCTGGAACACGGGTACGACTACGTCGCCTGTATGGGCGGTACCGCCGAGACACCCGCCGTCGGCGACCCGGTCTCGGACCACGTCGAGGGCTGGCGGCGCGCGATGGAGGAGGCCGGCAAGCCGACCGAGGGGCGACTGTTCGAGGCGCCGTACAACCGCTACGACGCGTACCGCATAGCGCTGGAGATCCTCTCCGGGCCGCGGCGGCCGCCCGCCGTCTTCTGCTCCACCGACGACCAGGCCATCGGCGTGCTGCGGGCCGCGCGGGAGCTGCGCATCGACGTCCCCGGCGAGCTGGCGGTGGCCGGCTTCGACGACATCAAGGAGGCGGCGCTCGCGGACCCGCCGCTGACGACGGTCGCCTCCGACCGCAGCGCGATGGCCCGCTCCGCCGTGGACCTGGTCCTGGACGACGGTCTGCGGGTGGCGGGCGCCCGGCGGGAGCGGCTGAAGACCTTCCCGTCCCGGCTGGTCGTACGCCGCTCGTGCGGCTGCGACTGACTTCATGAAGGGTTTCTGAGAGACCCCCGCCCGCCGCCGTATTCGGCTTTATATCGGGCATACGAGGTTCTGGCGGCGTTCTCAGCGGGCACTCAGGAAGCTCTCATGGTCGCGCGCCAAGCTCGATGTCATGACCGAGAGCTTCCGCCGCGACGGCGAGTACGAGCAGTACGAGAACCCTTACCAGGGCGCCCAGCAGCACTCCTCCCCCGTGAACCCGGAGTGGCCGCCCCCGCCGGCGCACCGGCCCGCGCAGGCGGAGCCGGTCAGCGTCGCGCCGAACACCACCGTGTGGCCGGGCGGCGCCCAGGCCATGGCGGGCGGAGAGGGCGGCGGCCACGGCGGCGGTACGGCGGTGCTGCCCACCGTGCCCGCCGAGCCGGCGCCCGGGGCAGCGCCGGCCGCGAAGAAGCGCACCCGGGGCCCCCTCGCCCTGCTGGCCGCCGTGGCGATCGTGGCCGCGGCGATAGGCGGCGGCACCGCGTACGCCTTCCAGGAGCTGACCGGCAGCGACACCGTCGCCACCAGCTCCACGACGACCAGCGTGGTGCCCTCCAGCAAGAAGGGCGACGTCGCCTCCATCGCCTCGGCCGTCAGCCCGAGCGTCGTCGAGGTCAGCGCCACGCTGAGCAACGGCACCTCCACCGGCTCCGGTGTGATCATCACCAGTGACGGCGAGATCGTCACCAACAACCACGTCGTCTCCGGCGCCCAGTCGATCAAGGTGACGACCAGCGCCGGCAAGTCGTACACCGCGAAGGTCGTCGGCACCGACAGCAAGAAGGACCTCGCCCTGATCAAGCTGGAGGGCGCCTCCGGCCTCAAGCCGGCCACCCTCGGCAACTCCAGCGGCGTCCAGGTCGGCGACACGGTCGTGGCGATCGGCTCCCCCGAGGGCCTGTCCGGCACCGTCACCAGCGGCATCGTCTCCGCCCTCAACCGTGACGTGACCGTCTCCACCGACGAGAGCCAGGGCCAGCAGCAGGGCGGTGGCGGCGACAACTGGCCGTTCCAGTTCGGCGGCCGCCAGTTCAACGGCGACACCGGCTCTTCCACCACCACCTACAAGGCGATCCAGACGGACGCCTCCCTCAACCCCGGCAACTCCGGCGGCGCGCTGATCGACGCCGGCGGCAACATCATCGGCATCAACTCCGCCATGTACTCCGCCAGTTCGTCCTCGGGCTCGTCTTCCTCGGACGCCGGCAGCATCGGCCTCGGCTTCGCCATCCCGATCAACACCGTCAAGGCCGACCTGGCCACGCTCCGCTCGGGCTCCACCAGCTGACCCACGAACCACCGCGACAGCAAGGAGTACGTCATGATCAAGCAGGTCTCCCACCCCGGCGCCGTCGCCGGCCCGGCCGCCTTCACCCTGGCCCTCGAGGTGGCGTACGAACTGCACGCACCGGCGGCCCGCGCCCCGGAGGTGGCCCCCGCCCTCGTCGCCGGGCGACGGGCGACGGCCGGCCGCACCCGCCGCCGTACCGTACGAGGCTGAAACCGTGCGACGCTGAGATCGTCAGCCCCCGCACCCCACCGCACCCGAGGAACCGGATTCCATGAGCCCCGCCGACGGCGACCGTGAACCGCAGCGCATCCTGATCGTCGACGACGAGCCGGCCGTGCGCGAAGCACTCCAGCGCAGCCTCGCCTTCGAGGGGTACGACACCGAGGTCGCGGTCGACGGCGCCGACGCCCTCGACAAGGCCACCGCCTACCGCCCCGACCTCGTGGTCCTCGACATCCAGATGCCCCGCATGGACGGCCTCACCGCCGCCCGCCGCATCCGCGGCGCGGGCGACACCACGCCGATCCTGATGCTGACGGCCCGCGACACGGTCGGCGACCGTGTCACCGGGCTCGACGCGGGCGCCGACGACTACCTCGTCAAGCCGTTCGAGCTGGACGAGCTCTTCGCCCGCGTCCGCGCGCTGCTGCGGCGCAGCTCCTACGCCGCGGCGGCCGGTGCCGGCACGGCCGACGAGGACGAGGCGCTCACCTTCGCCGACCTGCGGATGGATCTGGCGACGCGGGAGGTGACGCGGGGCGGGCGGCAGGTGGAGCTGACCCGCACGGAGTTCACCCTCCTGGAGATGTTCATGGCGCACCCGCGGCAGGTGCTGACCCGGGAGCAGATCCTGAAGGCGGTGTGGGGCTTCGACTTCGAGCCGTCCTCCAACTCGCTGGACGTGTACGTGATGTACCTGCGCCGCAAGACGGAGGCGGGCGGCGAGCCGCGGCTCGTGCACACCGTGCGGGGCGTGGGGTACGTGCTGCGGCAGGGCGGGGCGGAGTGAAGAAGGTCCTACGGCGCTTCCAGACACTGCCGATCCGCTCCCGACTGGCGATGCTGGTCGCCGCGGCGGTCGCGTTCGCGGTGGCGGCGGTGTCGGTGACCTGTTGGTTCATCGTGCAGGGGAAGTTGTACGAGCAGGTCAACGCCGATTTGCAGCGAGGCATGCGAGGGCCTCAGATCAGTAAGGCGCAGGACGCCCTGAACAACTGCTCCAAGACGGCACAGCCGAACGGCAGGTTCTTCGGGAACACCAGCTCCCAGGTGGTGACGCAGGACGGGCGGGTCTGTGTCACGCAGGACTCGGCGAGTGTCATCAAGGTCACCAAGGCCGACAAGAGCGAGATCAAGGAAGGGGACGTCGGGGAGGTCTACTTCCGCAACGGGACCGACGAGAACGGCAATGACGTGCGCGTGATGACCCAGCCGCTGGGTCCCACGACCACCGCCAGCGGAGCAGTGGGACCCAACGTCGGACTCGTCGTCGCCGTCCCTCTGAAGAGCACCCAGAACACCCTCAACGACCTCGCTCTGATCCTTCTCCTCGTCTCCGGCATCGGAGTCCTGGGCGCAGGTGCCGCCGGTCTCGCCGTCGCGCGGGCCGGGCTGCGGCCCGTCGACAAGCTCACCGAGGCCGTGGAGCACGTCGCCCGGACCGAGGACCTCGGTATTCGCATCCCCGTGGAGGACGACGCCGAGGACGAGGTGGCCCGGCTGTCCCGTTCCTTCAACTCGATGACCTCCTCGCTGGCCAGCTCCCGCGAGCTGCAGCAGCAGCTCATCGCGGACGCCGGTCACGAGCTGCGTACGCCCCTCACCTCCCTGCGCACCAACATCGAGCTCCTCACCCGCAGCGAGGAGACCGGCCGCCCCATCCCCGAGGCCGACCGCAAGGCGCTGCTGGCCTCTGTGAAGGCGCAGATGACCGAACTGGCGTCGCTGATCGGGGATCTGCAGGAGCTGTCGAGGTCGGAGGGGCAGCGGGGCGAGCGCGTGCAGGTGGTGTCGCTGCAGGACACCGCGGAGGCGGCCCTGCGCCGGGCCCGGCTCCGCGGCCCCGAGCTGACGATCACCGCCGACCTCCAGCCCTGGTACGTCCGCGCGGAGCCCTCCGCCCTGGAGCGGGCGCTCGTCAACATCCTCGACAACGCGGTGAAGTTCAGCCCGGAGGGCGGCACCATCGAGGTGCAGCTGAGCGAGGGCGTGCTGACCGTCCGCGACCACGGCCCCGGCATCCCCGAGGACGAACTTCCCTACGTCTTCGACCGCTTCTGGCGTTCGCCGAGCGCCCGCGCGCTGCCCGGTTCCGGGCTCGGCCTGTCCATCGTGGTCCGCACGGTCCAGCAGGTCGGCGGCGAGGTGACGCTGGAGCGTGCGCAGGGCGGCGGAACGGTCGCGACCGTACGGCTGCCGGGCGCGCCGACGCCGCCGCCGGATTCGGCGCAGTAGGACGGCGACCCGGCAACCTTTCCCGGCGGGGTGACGACCCATCAGCGGTCATCGTCCCCGCACGGATCGGAAACCCCCATGGCCCAGCACCGCCGGCCCAAGGCCGCGCTCGCCGTCGCCGTCCCGCTCGTCCTCGCGGCCACCTCGGCCGCCGCCTACGGCCTGCTCCCCGGTACCCAGGCGAGCGCGTCCGCCGCCACCACCACCCTCACCGTCGCCCAGGACGGCAGCGGTCAGTACAGGACCGTGCAGGCCGCGGTGAACGCCGTACCGGCGAACAACGCCTCGCGGGTCGTCATCTCCGTCAAGCCGGGCACGTACCGCGAGCTGGTGAAGGTCCCGGCGAACAAGCCGCACGTCACCGTCCAGGGCACCGGCGGCAGCCGCAAGGACACGGTGATCGTGTACAACAACGCGGCCGGCACGCAGAAGCCCGACGGTTCGGGGACGTACGGCACCGGCGGCAGCGCGACCGTCGCCGTGGACGCCGACGACTTCCAGGCCCGCAACCTGACCATCTCCAACGACTTCGACGAGGCCGCGCACACCGACATCGCCCAGCAGGCCGTCGCCCTGCGCACCAGCGCCGACAAGGTGTTCCTGGACGGTGTCATCGTCAGCGGGGACCAGGACACCCTGCTCGTCGACACCGCGTCCAAGGACAAGCTGGGCCGGGTCTACATGGCCGACTCCTACGTCATCGGCAACGTCGACTTCATCTTCGGCCGGGCGACCGCCGTGATCGACAAGTCGGTCATCACCCTGAAGAAGCGCTACAACGGCACCTCCGCCGGATACGTCACCGCCCCGTCGACCGCTGCGGGCCGCCACGGCATCCTGATCGCCAACTCCACCGTGAGCGGGGACGTCTCCGACCGCTCGTTCTACCTCGGGCGGCCCTGGCACGCCGGCGGTGACGCGAGCCTCGACCCGCAGGCCACCGTCCGCAACACCAGCCTCAGCGCGGCGGTCAGGACCGCCCCGTGGACCGACATGAGCGGCTTCTCCTGGAAGGACGACCGGTTCGCCGAGTACAGGAACACCGGCGCGGGCTCGGGCGCGGCGAGCGCCGACCGGCCCCAGCTGACCGACGCCCAGGCCGCCCAGCAGGAGGTCGCGGACTGGCTGGGCGACTGGACGCCGACCGCCTCCTGACGCCCAAGGTCCCCGCCTTACGATCACCTCGAACAGATTGGGGTGGGCGTATGGGTGGGGACACGGACGCGATCGAGCGGGTGTACCGAAGACGGCGCAGGCCGCCGTGGCTGCAGCTCGGCATAGCCGTGCTGATCGGCGGGAACGCGCTCCTCCACGCCGGCCGCTTCGGTGATCCGTACGGCGACCGCTACGGCCCGCCGCTCTGGATGCCCTTGTCGGTGGGCGTGCTCTTCACGGCGACCCTCGTCCGGATCGTCCTGGAGCAGCTGCGGGCGTACACCCGGGTCACTGCCTCCGGCATCAGCGTCCAGGGTCGCCTGCGGTCGCGGTCCTGGTACTGGGCCGACGTGTACGACATCCGGGTCGAGCCCGCCCTGCGCGGTTCGGGCTCGTCGGGGCCGAGGTGGCTGACCTATCTGTACGACTTCGAGGGCCGCCGGCACCTGCTCTGGCACCTCGACGACTGGCAGTTGGGCGACCCCTACGCCGAGGTCTCGGAGCTGTGCCTGGCCGCCGCCCCGTACCGCAGCCTGGCCTGGGAGCCGTCCCCGCGGGTCGAGGAGCTCATCCGGCGGGGTGCGGCCCGGCGCAAGGCGTGGACCCGGGCCGGCTACAGCGCGATCGTGGTGTTCTTCGCCATGTTCGCGGTCGACATCTGGGAGGTGGCCACCGGCCGCCCCGAGCACCTGTTCCTGCTGCTCGTGGTCGTGCCGCTGGCCTTCTTCGGGGCGCTCGGCGCCGTCCTGCAACGGCTGACGACCGGCCCCGCGGCCGCGCAGCCGTAGCTCACCCACACACCTCTGCCAGGTCCGGCACAGCCGTCCGTCACACCGCGTGCATATGGCGCGCAAGGCAACGGTTCTGCCGGCCGACGACGACGAGGCCGTGCGGGAGGGGATCGGGCGGCTGCTCAGGTTCGAGGGGTACGACACGCTCCTCGCCGGGGACGGCCGTACCGTCCTGGAGCTGGTCGGGGCGGACGGCGGCGAGCCCGACCTGGTGCTGATGGACGTGACGATGCCGGGCCTGGACGGGCCGGCGGCGACGCGGCGCATCCGGGCCTCCGGGTCGACCGTCCCCATCCTGATGATCACCGGCCGGGACGCGGTCGGCGACCGTATCGTCGCCCTCGACAACGGGGCCGACGGCTATCTGATGAAGCCCTTCGCGGTCGAGGAACTGCTCGCCCGGGTACGGGCGTTGCTGCGGCGTGCCCCGTGCCCGGCCGCCGGGACGCCGGCCGGGGCCGAGCACCGGCTCGTCTTCCAGGACGTCACCATGGACCTGCGGACCCGCACCGTCACCCGCGGCGCGCACGCCCTCGACCTCACCAGGACCGAGTACTGCCTGCTGGAGTACCTGCTGCGGCATCCGGTCAGGGTGCTCGGCCGCGGGCAGATCCTCAAGGACGTGTGGGGCTTCGACTTCGAGCCGACGTCCAACACCCTCGACGTGTACGTGATGTACCTGCGCCGCAAGCTGGAGAGCCGCGGCGGACCGCGGCTCATCCAGACCGTGCGGGGCCTCGGCTACACCCTGCGGACTACCACCTGAGGATCATCGTCTCGTCCGGCGCCGGCGGCAGGTCGGCCACGGCGTCCGGCAGCGGCTCGGCGAGGGCGGCGTAGGCGCCGCCGCGCGCGAGGAGTTCCCGGTGGGTGCCGGTCTCCACCAGCCGGCCGCGGTCGACGACCAGGATGCGGTCCGCGTCCGGCGCCAGGCTCAGATCGTGCGTGATCATGATCGTGGTGCGGCCCGCCATCAGCTTGCGCAGCGGGCTCACCACCTGGCGGGCGGCCACCGCGTCCAGGCCCGCGGTCGGCTCGTCCAGGACGAGGACCGGTGCGGCGCGCAGCATGGCGCGGGCGATGGCGATGCGCTGCAGCTGGCCGCCGGAGAGGGCAGCCGTGCCGGGGGCGATGGGGGTGTCGTAGCCCTCGGGCAGTGCCGTGATGAAGTTGTGCGCCGCCGCCTCCCGCGCCGCCCGCTCGATCTCCTCCTGGCCGGCGCCGGGGCGGCCGCAGGCGATGTTCTCGCGGATGGTGCCGTTGAGGATCAGGGTCTCCTGGGGCAGCAGGGCCACGTTCTCGCGCAGGAAGCGCAGGGACAGGTCGGTGAGCGGGACGCCGTCGAGGGTGATCACGCCCTGGGCGGGGTCGTAGAAGCGGGTGAGGAGTTTGGAGAGGGTCGACTTGCCGGCGCCGCTCGATCCGGTGACGATCACCAGCTCGCCGGGGCCCGCCGAGAAGGTCACGTCGCGCAGGGAGGCGCGGCGGGACTCGGGGTAGCGGAAGGAGACGTCGTGGAAGCCGACCCAGCCGCGCACGGGCCACTCGTCGACCGGCCTGGCGGGGTCCGCGACGGCCGGTTCGGCGTCCAGGATCTCGTTGAGCCGCTCGGCGCCCGCGGTGGCCGCGGTGAGGGTGAGTCCGAGCTGGCCGAGGCTGCGGACCGGCGGGTAGAGGTAGCCGATGAAGGCGGCGAAGGCCAGGAGCTGACCGAGGGTCATGCGGCCGGCGGAGATCTCCCAGACGCCCAGGCCGATCACGGCGAGGACGCACAGGGTCTCGACGACCTCGACGAACTGCTCGTACATCTCGCCGAGCCGGGCGCCGCGCACGCTCGCCCGCATCCAGGCGCGGGCCTCGCGGTCGAGCCGCCGCTCCTCGTCCGCGCGGCGGTTGTAGGCCTGGGTGAGGACGATGTTGCCCAGTGACTCCTCGACCACCGAGGTGATGGCGCCGTCGGCGACCCGCTCGTCCTGGGAGGCGGTCTTGATGCGGCCGGAGAACCGGCGGGCGGCGAGCAGGAAGAGGGGGGCGAGGACGAAGGTGGCCAGGGCCAGGTCCCAGCGCAGGTAGAGGGCGGCGCAGGCGTAGAAGACGGCGGAGAAGGCGGCGGAGACCGTGCCGACGACTCCGGAGACGACGAGCTGCTCGATGGCCTCGACGTCACCGGTGAGGCGCTCGACCAGGTCGCCCTGGCGGTGCCGTTGGAAGAAGTGCGGCGGCAGGTCCTGGACGTGCCGGAACACCCCGGCGCGCAGGCGCAGGACGAATCTCTCCGCGGTCCAGGTGGCGAGCGAGTTGCCGAGGTAGCCGACGAGGGCGCCGAGCGCGGCCACGCCGAGCCAGGCGCCGGCCGGTCCCCAGAAGGCGGAGAGCGAGCCGGCCTTCAGGGCGTTGTCGGTGAGTTCGGCGAACAGCAGGATCGAGGCGGTCTCGGCGATCGCGGACACGATCACGCAGGCGACGATCGTCACCAGCCATCTGCGGTCGCCGCGGGTCAGCGGCCAGAACCGGCCGAAGGCCGCACGGACCTCTGTCATCGTCGACAACTCCCTTCATGTGGTGCGGACATGGCCGGGCGGGGCCACCTGGCGGGCTCGTTCGCCCGCCGGTGGCCCCGCCGCGTGGTGTGCCTCAGCCCGCGTGGCCGACGGGGCGGCGCTTCGGGGCGGGCTTCTTCGGGGCCGGCTTCCTGGCGGCGGCCGGGGCGGCCTTCTTGCAGTCGTTCTTCTTCACCGGGGCGATCTTCTTGAAGCTCATGTCCGTGCCTTTCCTTATTTACGTGCGTGAATCTGGGGTAAGAATTCCGTCAGCGCTGATGGCCGACCGGTCGGCGCTTCGGGGCGGGCTTCTTCGGGGCCGGCTTCTTGGGGGCGGCCGGAGCGGGCTTGTGCTGCTTCTTGACCGGGGCGATCTTGTGGAAGCTCATCGCGCTCTCCTTGGATTCGATGTCGTTTGCGCCGTTCGCTTTCGACATGGAAAACACTACGGCATTCCCGACAGCGAAAAAGGCCAATTCCACTTAGAGGTTCCTGAGTTGATCCTGTGAGAGATTCTTATGTCAATTCAGGAACCGAACCCGCGCTTACACAGAATTTAAAAGGAAAGGGGCCCGGCGCCTGTCGGCACCGGGCCCCTGACCGGGGAAGCGGCGGCTACTGCACGATCGTGATGCGGTTCGCGGCCGGAGGCGCGAGCGGGCCGCTCGCGGAGGAGTTGGCGGTCAGGTACTCCGCCAGCGCCGCCAGGTCATCGGTGCCGACGAGGTCGTTCGTGCCCTGGCCCAGCGTGGTGAAGCCGTCGCCGCCGCCCGCGAGGAAGCTGTTGGTGGCGACACGGTAGGTGGCGGCCGGGTCGATCGCGGCGCCGTTCAGCCTGATGGAGTCGGTGACCACACGGTCCGCGCCCGTCTTCGTCAGGTCGAGGGTGTACGTCAGGTTGGCCGACGGCTGCAGGATCTTCGGCGCCGCCGTGTTCGTGCCGCTCACCTGCTCCTTGAGCACCTGGATCAGCTGGGCGCCCGTGAAGTCCTGCAGGTTCACCGTGTTGGAGAACGGCTGCACGGTGAAGCCCTCGGCGTAGGTGACGACGCCGTCGCCCTCGGCGCCCTTGGCCGCATAGGTCAGGCCGGCCCGCACACCGCCCGGGTTCATCAGCGCGAGGTCGGTCTCCGGGTCCAGCTTCCTGCCGTACGCGAGCTGGGCGTCGGCGATCAGGTCGCCCATCGGGGACTCGGTGCCGGTGTTGGGTACGTCGGCGGAGATGTAGCCGATGGGACGGTTGCCGACCGGCGCGGCGAGGGTGTTCCAGCGGCCGATCAGCTCGGTCATGTCCGGCGCCTTGGCGACGGTCCGGGTCACCACGTGGTTCGCCGACTTCACCGCCGTACGGACGATGTCCCCGGTGCGACGGTCGTAGGTCAGCGTGGTGTCGGTGTAGAGGCGGCCGAAGGACGCGGCCGAGGTGACCATGCGCGGCTTGCCCGAGGGGTCCGGGATCGTGCAGACGTAGGCCGCGTGCGTGTGACCGGTGACGAGCGCGTCAACGGACGGGGTGATGTTCTTCGCGATGTCCACGATCGGGCCGGAGATGCCGGAGCCGGCGCCCGAGGAGTCGCAGTCGTAGTTGTACGCGCCGGAGGCCGGCAGCCCGCCCTCGTGGATCAGGGCCACGATGGAGTTGACGCCCTGGGCCCGCAGCACCTTGGCGTACTTGTCGATGGTCTCGACCTCGTCCTTGAACTTCAGGCCCTTGACCCCGTCCGCGGAGACGACACCGGGGGTGTCCTCCAGGGTCACGCCGATGAAGCCGATCCGGACGTCCTTCTTCTTCCAGACCCAGTACGGCTTGAGGATCGGCTTGTTGGTCTTCTCGTCGAGGACGTTCGCGGCGAGGTAGGGGAACTCGGCGCCCTCGAAGCCCTCGTCGGTGTAGCAGCCGTCGGTGGGGTGGCAGCCGCCGTACTGCAGCCGCTTCAGCTCCTTGGAGCCCTCGTCGAACTCGTGGTTGCCGACGGAGGTGACGTCCAGGTCGAGCTTGTTGAGCGCCTCGATGGTGGGCTCGTCGTGGAAGAGGCCCGAGACCAGCGGGGAGGCACCGACCATGTCGCCGCCGGCCGCCGTGATGGAGTACGCCTTGCCCTGCCGGGCCTCGCGCAGATGGGTCGCGAGGTATTCGACGCCGCCCGCGTCGATCGTCTTCGTGGTGCCGTCCGCCTGCAGTTCGGTGACCCGGCCGGAGGAGCCCGACGGGGGCTCCAGGTTGCCGTGCAGGTCGTTGAAGGACAGCAGTTGCACGTCCTGGTAGCGGCTCGGATGGTGGCCGCCGCCCTTGTTCTCGTGCGCGTCCGCCGGGAGTGCGGCGGCCAGGGCGCCGACGGTGGCGAGACCGGCGGCTGCGGCGAGCAGACGGTAGGTGCGTCTGCGGTACGGATACGGCTGGGAAGTGGCTGGCATGCGCCCCCCTGTTGGGTCTGCTGGATGTCGCCGAACGGCACGGCTCCGTCCGGCGCAGCCTAGGGTCAACGCGCGTAGCACAACAGGGGGTTCTTGGTTACATCCTGGTTTCCCTTTGTCCTCCGCTTTGCCTTTGGGTTCCGTTCGTCCCGTGCCGCCACTTTGCCGCGGCCGCCCCTTACCCTCGTACGCATGACCAGCGACGACACCGCACGCACGGGCCGCCCCCGCTCCATCGAGACCCACTCCGCGCTGACCGGCGAGCAGACCGAGGCCGTGCTCGCGCTGCTGGCCGAGGCCGCCCGGGCCGACGGCCGGCAGGCGGTGTCGGAACAGGGGCGCCTGCAGCTGCGCGGCGGCGCACGTGAGGGGGTCTCGCATCTGCTGCTCACGGTCGACGGTGAACTCGTGGGCTACGCCCAGCTGGAGGACACCGACCCGGTCGAGGCGCCCGCGGCCGAGCTGGTCGTCCACCCCGACCACCGCGGGCACGGCCACGGCCGGGCGCTCGGCACGGCGCTCCTCGCCGCGTCCGGCAAGCGGCTGCGGGTGTGGGCCCACGGCGGGCACTCGGCGGCGCGGCACCTCGCACAGGTCCTCGGTCTGACGCTGTTCCGCGAACTGCGGCAGATGCGGCGGCCGTTGACCGACCTGAACCTGCCCGACCCGGTCCTGCCGCCGGGCGTCACGGTCCGCGCCTTCGTGCCCGGCCGCGACGACGCGGCGTGGCTCGCGGTGAACGCCGCCGCCTTCGCCCACCACCCCGAACAGGGCTCCCTCACCCAGCGCGACCTCGACGACCGCAAGGCCGAGCCGTGGTTCGACCCGGCCGGGTTCTTCCTCGCCTTCCGCGGCGACGAACTCATCGGATTCCACTGGACGAAGATGCACGCCGAGGAGGGACTGGGCGAGGTGTACGTGCTGGGCGTGCGGCCCGGCGAGCAGGGCGGGGGCCTGGGCAAGGCGCTCACCACGATCGGGCTGCGGCATCTGGCGGGGCAGGGGCTGCCCACCGCGATGCTCTACGTGGACGCCGACAACAAGACGGCCGTCTCCGTCTACGAGCGGCTGGGGTTCGTCACGTACGAGACGGACCTGATGTACCGCACGGAGACCTGAGCCGCCCGGGGTGTCCTCAGGCGCCGGACGGGCTGAGGGACGGCCGGCGCCCCCGGCGCCACGCCCTTCTGCGCACCGGCTCGGGCAGGCACGCCCCCAGCACCAGCAGCGACCCGGCCAGCAGCCACGCCCACCGCTCGTGCGCCTCGCCCCACTTGGGGTCCCCCGGCGAGGTGAACAGCGGCCACCGCTCCGGCCACAGCAGCACGGCCAGGAGGGCCGTGAGCAGCAGCGCCGCCGCCACCGACGGCCCCGGCCGCGGCTCGTCCGCGAGGCGGACGGCGAGTGCGGCCCCGGCCAGCGCCAGGGCGCAGATCGCCGCCGCCTCCAGGGTGACGGCGCCCGTGGGAGGGCGCACCGAGGACGGGACGAGCAGGACCACGGCCGTCCACCACAGCACGGTGACCGGGGTGACCAGCGCGAGGCGGAGGGCGATGCGCAACGGCCGCCGGACCGGCACCGTCGCCGTGGTGTGGCGGGCTGGGTCGTCCAGGAGGAAGGCCAGGGCGAGGGCGTGGCCCAGGGCGGCGGTCCGCAGGAGGGTGAGGGCGGCCCAGGGATCGGGCGCCCCGTCCGACAGGCGGGAGAAGGCCACCGGCAGCAGCCCCAGCAGGCTGCCCGCGACCAGCGCCCGCCACGGCAGCGTCCGGCCCTCCGGCCCCACCAACTCCCCGATCAGCCTTCGCACGAGTCCCCGCCTCCCCTCGCCACCGCGACCCCCAACAGCCAGGCCGCGCCGGCCCCGATCAGCTTCCGCACGTCACCGCGCCTCCCTTCGGCACCCACACCCCCCGGTCTCCGCGCCGCACAAACCCTCCTCAGCCTTCGCACGAGTCCCCGCCTCCCCTCGCCACCGCGACCCCCAACAGCCAGGCCGCGCCGGCCCCGATCAGCTTCCGCACGTCACCGCGCCTCCTTCCGGCGCCCACACCGCTGGGGCTCGACGCCGCACAGACCCTCCTCAGCCCTCGCACTTGTCCCCGTTCCCCTTCGGCACCGTGGCGCCCAGCAGTCGTGCCGCGTCGGCCGTCGTCAGTTTCGGGGCCGTCAGTTGGGTCCAGTGCGCCTTCACCGCGGCCTCGACATCGCTCCGCGGCTTGCCCAGCAGTTCGCGTACGACGTCCGTCTGGGCCGCCGTCATGCTCAGCGGGTCCGTCGGGGCGAGGACGATCGCCGAACCGCTCAGGCTGTCGTCGAGGCGCACGTTGCGCAGGGACTGCGTCGGGTCGTCCTGCCAGGACAGGGCGAGCCACATCACGGTGACCATGCGGCCGTCGCACATCTCCCCCGCCGTCTTCTCGTCGCCCGCGACCAGCACGGAGGCGACGGCGGCCGAGAACTCGGGGACGCGGTTGCCGCCCCAGGCCGTTCCGACGGTGACCCGGTGGGGGTCTGCGGAGGGCAGGAGCGCGGAGTCGCTGTCCAGGCCGTAACGGGCCTCGATGCGCTGCCGTACGAGCAGGGGCTGGGTGTGCGCGGTGCCGCCGGCCAGGGACTGCACCTCGTGCACGACCTTCGCCCAGGTGGCCGTGCGGGTCGTCCACTCGGGGAACGCGCAGAACGTGGAGGTCTCGTGCCGCACGCAGGTCTGCTCCTTCTCCGGGCTGACGGAGGCCCGCTCCCGGGCGGCCCGCAACTGCGGTGTCACACCGCCCGACTGGGCGACCGCGCCGGCCAGCGTGAGCGCCAGCGCGCCCGCGAGACCCGCCTTCAGCACCCGGGTCCGGCCGCCGCCCGCCAGTACGGCGCCGAAGGCCGCGAGGAGGACGAGGCCGGTGAGGTAGAGGGCGTGCCAGGCGGCGGGGCGTCCGATCAGGTCCGAGGGAAGGGTGTCCCGGTTGTTCTCGCTCACGACGGGTGACAGCCAGCGCGACCACTCTGCGTCGCCCGTGCCGGCCGAGAGGAACAAGGAGGCGGCGAAGAGGCCGACGACCAGGAGCGGGGCGGCGAAGGAGGACGGGACCAGGCGGGCGGCCAGGACCCCGAGGGTGCCGCACAGCAGGACGTAGAGGGGGCCGACGGCCAGCTCCGCGGGTGAGCCGTGGCCCACCGCGCCGGACCTGAGCGCCTGCCAGGTGAACTCGCCGAGGACGACCAGCGCGGTGAGCACCGCGTACGGGACGACGGACAGGACGTGCGCGAGGGTGCGCCGCCACGGCTCCATCGGCGCCACGTCGACCTGCCGGTCGGTGCCCCGCCGGCGGTCGCGCAGGGCGGCCCGGTTGACGCACACGAACAGCGCGATGCCCAGCAGCGCCGGCCCGGACTGGGTGGCCCGGTCGACGTCCTGCAGGGCCGGGTAGGCGTCCATGCCGTCGGCGGGGAACAGCAACCGCCAGCCGGTGTAGCCGACGTACAGCAGCAGCGTCGCGAACACCGGCAGGAACCACAGCTGTTGGCGGGCCTCGAAGCGGGCCAGCTCGATCACGGCCGCCCAGGGCGTGCGCCGCTCGGGCGCGGCGACGGGTGTGGCCGTCGTCTCCAGCACCGCGCTCATGCCGCCACCTCCGCGCCCGCGTCGTCCAGGGTGAGCAGGTAGCCGTCCTCCAGGGTGGGTTCGAGGAGGGTGGCCCCGGCCGGTGGGGTGCCGACGTTGCGGAAGGAGCCGGTGCCGGTGCGCCAGCCCGCCTTGGCGCCGGGGTCGCGTTCGGCGCTGCTCCACACCCGGCCGGCCGCCCGTTCGGTCAGTTCGGCGGGGGTGCCGTCGAAGCGGATGCGGCCGCCCGCCATCACCAGCACGCGGTGGCAGAGCATCGCCACGTCCTCGGTCTGGTGCGTGGACAGCAGGACCGTCCGGCCCTCGCCGGCCTGTGCGATCAACTCCCGGAACCGCATGCGCTGTTCGGGGTCCAGGCCCACCGTCGGCTCGTCGAGGACGAGGAAGCCGGGGTCGCCGACCAGCGCCGCCGCCAGGGCGACCCGCTGACGCATGCCGCCGGACAGCTTCTTGATGCGCTTGCCGCGTACGTCGCCGAGGTCGACCTCCTCCAGCACGCGCCGTACCTCGCGATGGCGTGCGCCGCGGTCGGTCAGCTCCTTGAGGATGGCCACGTAGTCGACGAACTCGAAGGAGGTGAAGTCGGGGTGGAAGCCGGGGGTCTGGGGCAGATAGCCGAGCCTGCGGCGCACGTCCTGGCGGCCGGCCGAGGTGGCGGGGTCGTGTCCGAGGACGGTGAAGGCGCCGGTGTCGGCGGGCACGGCGGTGGCCAGCACCCGCAACAGGGTCGTCTTTCCGGCGCCGTTGGGGCCGATGAGGCCGGTGACGCCCGGGGTCAGCCGCAGTGACACGTCGTCGAGGGCGCGGGTGCCGCCGAAGCGCAGGCCCAGCCCGGAGGCGGAAACGGTGGGTGTCATACGGCACTCCCCTGGAGGCGGTCGAAACGGTCACGTGAGAGGAACAGCAGCCCGCCGGCGAGCGCGGCGACCGCCGCCGCCACCCCCTGGCCGAGCGCGGTGAACGGCGCGAGGGTCGCCGTGGCGCCGTGGGCGTGGGCGTCCGCCGCGAGCAGCAGCGTCACCCAGGCGCCGCCGACGAGCGACGGGGCGAGCACCGGACCGAGCCGGGCGGACAGCGCCAGGCCGGTCGAGGTCAGGGCGAGCGCGGGCAGCAGCCAGGCCAGGACGCGCAGGCCGTAGCCGGGCAGGGCGAGGGTCGCCAGGCCGTCGAGGCCGAGGCCGGCGGCGAGGACGGCGACCGTGCGGATCATCAGCAGCCGGAACCCGTGCACCGGGGAGACCACCGCCATCTCGTACGTCGGGTCCAGCGCGGGCCCGTACGACAGCGCGACCCCGGCCAGCGGCAGCAGCGGCGCGAGGGCCAGGAAGAGCGTCGGCGAGTCGGCGGTCTGGGCGGCCAGCACGGACGTCACCAGCACCGCGACGACGGCGCCCAGCCAGGAGCGGCGCAGTACCGGAGTGGCCGCCAGCAGCCGGGCGAGGTGGTCGGCGACGCCGACCCGCAGCAGCAGCCGCTCGAACAGCCCCGGGCGGGGCGCGTCGAGTTCGGCGTCCAGGCGCTCCCAGCCGGCGTCGACGGGCTCGCCCACGGAGGCGAGCACCTCACGGCACCGGCCGCACGTCATCAGGTGCGCGTCGGCGGACCACAGCATCGGCGCCGCCAACTCGCCCCGGGCGTAAGCCCGCAGATCCCCGTCATCCACATGCCACGTCACAGCGTCACCTCCCGCACCCACCGGGCCCGAACCCACGTGCCGCCGACGGCACGTCGACGGGCGCGCCGACGCCGCAGGCCCCGATCGTCTGTCCGATCGCTCATGTCAGCGCCTCCCGCAGTTGCTTCCGGGCACGCATCGCCCGTGTCTTGACCGTGCCCGGCGGGATGCCGAGCAGGACGGCCGCCTCGCGGGTGGTCAGGCCGTCGATGACCGTCGCCTGCAGCACCGCGCGCAGTTCCGGGGAGAGCCGGACGAGGGCGCCCGCGAGGTCCCCGTGCTCCACCCCCGCGAGCACGCGTTCCTCGGCGGACGCCTCGTCCCGGTGCCGCAGCCGCGCCAGCGCCTGCCGCACCCGCCCCCGTGCCCCGTCCCCGCGCAGGGCGTCGATCAGCCGCCGGGACCCGACGCGCCACAGCCACCCGGCGACGTCACCGTCCTCGCGGTAGCGGGCCTTGCCCCGCCAGATCGCGAGGAACGTCTCCTGTACGACGTCGTCGACGACGCCCCCGTCGGCGCACCGGCCGCGCAGCCGGGCGGTCAGCCACGGCGCGTACCGCCGGTACAGCTCCTCGAAGGCGCGCCGGTCACCGTCCGCGGCGGCCCGCAGCAGCTCCCCGTCGCTTCTCGTTTCGCTCACGTCCCCTCATCGCACCGGGCCCGCGGATCGGTTCACGGGAACGCTCTTGACTTTCGCAGCCCCCTTGCACCACCCTTTCACTACTCAATTAGTGAAAGGGTGGTTGTCCGCGTGGTCGAGTACCGCATCGACCGGCGCTCCGGCGTCGCCACCTACGTCCAGATCGTCCAGCAGACCAAGCAGGCCCTCCGACTGGGCCTGCTGGAGCCGGGAGACAGACTGCCCACCGCGCGCGAGGTGGTCGAGGCCACCGCCATCAACCCCAACACCGTCCTGAAGGCCTACCGGGAGCTGGAACGCGAGGGCCTGGTCGAGGCCCGCCGCGGCCTCGGGACCTTCGTACGACGCTCACTGGGCACCGCGCCGGCCGAGTCCCCCCTGCACGGGGAGCTGGACGCCTGGGCCGCCCGGGCCCGCGAGGCCGGCCTGGACCGCGAGGACGTGGCCGCGCTCTTCACCGCCGTACTCGACAGACATTTCTCGGACCAGCACAGCCAGGGGGACCTCTCATGACGGACAAGGACGGCTTCGCCCTCGTGGCGGACGCCGTGGGCAAGCGTTTCGGCGGGCTTCGGCGGCCCGGCCGTTGGGCCCTGCGCGGCTGCGACCTCCGGCTGCCCACGGGCCGCGTGTGCGCCCTCGTCGGGCCCAACGGGGCGGGCAAGTCCACCCTGCTCGCCCTCGCCGCCGGACTGTCGGTGCCGACCGAGGGCACGGTCACCGTCCTCGGCACGGATCCCGCCTCGGCGCGCACCCGCGTGGGCTACGTCGCGCAGGACAAGCCGCTGTACCCGCAGCTCACGGTCGCCGCCACGCTGCGCCTGGGCGCCGACCTCAACCCCGAGCGCTGGGACGCGCGCACCGCCGAGCGGATCGTGGCCGACGGCGGCCTCGACCCGAAGGCGAGGGTCCGCGCGCTCTCCGGCGGCCAGCGCACCCGTGTCGCCCTCGCCCTCGCTCTGGCCAAGCGGCCCGAACTGCTGCTTCTGGACGAGCCGATGGCCGACCTCGACCCGCTGGCCCGGCACGAGCTGATGGGCGTGCTGATGTCCCAGGCCGCGCAGTTCGGCACCACGATCGTGATGTCCTCGCACGTGGTCGCCGAGCTGGAGGGCTCCTGCGACCACCTGCTCCTCCTCGGCGGCGGCCGCGTCCGGCTCGCGGGCGAGACGGACGACCTGCTGGAGGCACACCTGCGCGTGTCCGGCCTCGCGGGGACCGCCCTCGACGGGCACACCGTCGTCGAGTCCCGCACCACCGGCCGCCAGCTCAGCGCCCTGATCCGTCCGGCGGGCCCGCTCCCGGCGGACCTGCGCACGAGCACCCCCGCCCTGGAGGAGCTCGTCCTGTCCTACCTGCGCAACCCCGAGGCGCCCGGGACCACTTCGGCCGAGCCCGAGAGGGCCGCGCTGTGAGCGCGCCGACGCTGCCGGGCCTGCCCCGGACGGTCCTGCGGCTGCACCGCCCGGCGCTGATCGTGTGGTCCGCCTTCGTCGCCGCCCTGACCGGCTGGCTGATCTGGCTGAACACGGTGACGTCGAGGGCGGGCGAGCGGGAACGCCTCTACTGCGACCACCACGAGACCTGCAACATCCTGAACTGGCTGGACTACGGCCAGCGGACGGCCCTGGTCGCCGCACTCGTCTGTTACAGCTTCCTCGGCGTGGCCGCCTGGGCGGGCGCCTCCCTGATCGGCCGCGAACTGGAGTCCGGTACGGCCAAGTTGGCGTGGACGCAGGGCGTCTCCCCCGCCCGCTGGCTGGCCGCCGAGCTCGCCGTGCCCGCGCTGCTGCTGACGCTCGGCTCCACCACGCTGGTCCTGTTCTACCGCCGGGGCTGGAACGCCCACCCCGCGCTCCGGGACGGCGACTGGACCTCCGCCGCCACCTTCGTCGCCCGCGGCCCGGCAGCCGTGGCGTACGCCCTGTGCGCCCTGGCCGTCGGCACCCTCGCCGCGTTCCTGCTGCGCCGCGCCCTGCCCGCGCTCGGCGTCTCCGTCGCCGCGATGGGGGCGCTGGTCTTCCTCATGGAACGCCTGCGCCCGCACCTGTGGCCGCCGGTCACCCGCGTCACGGCGACCGAGGGCCTGCTGGCCCCGCACGCCTGGCAGATGGGCGCCGGGACGATCCGGGACGGCCACCGCGTCCCGTACCACGGCCTCTCGCCGTGCGAGGGCAACCCCGCCCAGGTCAAGCGGTGCGCCGACAGGCTGGGCATCGACGGCTACTACCTCACGTACCACCCCCAGTCCCACTACTGGCCGCTCCACCTGGTGGAGACCGGCATCGTGCTGGCCGTCGCCGCCCTCGCGGCCGTACTCGCCTTCCGCTGCCTGCCCCGCCGCGGGCGGGCCGTCGGGAAGGGGTCCCCCGCGTGACCGCGCTCGCCACCGACGCGACGGCCGGGGCACCGGCCACCACGGGCAGCCGCGGCCTGCCCGCCGTGATGCTCCGGCTGCACCGCCCGGCCCTGGTCGTGTGGGCCGTCGTGACCGCGCTGACCTCGGCCCTGCTGCTGTGGGCCCACGGCCCCGGCCAGGACGCGGCGCACGCCGACTGGCTGCGGTACTGCGCCGGCCGGCTGGGCTGCGTGTGGAGCGACGGGATCGCGGACTACGACCGGGCCCGCACGCTCGCCGAGACCGTCATGGCCGTGCTCCCGCTGCCGGTCTCGGCCTGGGCGGGCGCCGCCCTGACCGGCCGCGAACTGGAGTCCGGGACCGCGCGGCTGGCCTGGACCCAGGGCGTGAGCCCGACCCGCTGGCTCGCCGCGAAGCTCACGCTGCCCGCCGCGCTGCTCACCACCGGCTCCGCGCTCCTGGTCGGGCTGCACCACCTGGTGGCCGCGGCGCCCCCGTTCCCGTACGACTGGACCCGGCACAGCCAGAACCTGCCGGGCGACGGCGCCCTCGCCCTGACCGGCCCCCTCCTGGGACTGGCCTTCGGCGCCCTCGCCGGCCTGGTGCTGCGCCGGTCGCTGCCCGCGGCGGCCGCCGCCGTCGCGGCCACGCAAGCCGTCCTCGTCGCGACCGGCATCCTCCGCGACCGGTACCCCACACTCCACCCCTGGCTGCTGCGGACCCTCGAGAGCGGCCTCTACCTCACCGTCACCGCGGCCGCCGTGGGCGTCGCCTTCCTGCTGCTGCGCCGCCGGACCGTGTGAGGCATCCGATCGCGTACGTCCTTCCACGGGGGGATGGACGTACGTATCCTCGGGGCGGCTTCCCGCGCGCTCCCGCGCCGGCCCGGCCGGTGTGCGACGCACGGGAGCCGCCCCCGGATATCCCGCACGCCATGTGGCCGTAACCAACGGTTCAGACAGTCTTGCGACGCTCGGCCAATGACGCCCTCCGTACCCAAACCTTCGCCGCCCCCCGAGGGGCCCGCGGGGATCGGGGACGCCTTCCGTTCCATGCCTGCGCTCCCGCCCGCTGCTTCCGACGCGCCTGTATCGCTCGGAGCGCGGAAGAATGGGTTCATGAGTCAGCCAGAAACCGCCCAGGCACAGGTTCAGCACGCGCAGCCCTCCGTCGGCTCCATAGCCGCGCACCGGCCCCATACGGTGGCGGCCGTGGTCTCCGACCTGGAACCCGACATCGACGCCGACCTCGACGCGTACGAGGAGTCGCCGTTCGACGGGCCGCAACTGCCGCAGGGACGTTTCCTTGACCGGGAGCGCAGCTGGCTCGCCTTCAACGAGCGGGTCCTCGAACTCGCCGAGGACCCGAACACCCCGCTCCTGGAACGGGCCAACTTCCTCGCGATCTTCGCCAGCAACCTGGACGAGTTCTTCATGGTCCGGGTGGCCGGTCTGAAGCGCCGTATCGCCACCGGCGTCGCCACCCGTTCGGCCTCCGGCCTGCAGCCGCGCGAGGTCCTGGAGATGATCTGGGCCCGCTCCCGCGAGCTGATGGCCCGGCACGCAGCCTGCTACCACGAGGACGTCGCCCCGGCACTCGCCGAGGAGGGCATCCACCTGGTCCGGTGGAGCGAGCTGACGGAGAAGGAGCAGGCCCGCCTGTTCACCCTGTTCCGGCACCAGATCTTCCCTGTCCTGACCCCGCTGGCGGTCGACCCCGCGCACCCCTTCCCCTACATCTCGGGCCTCTCCCTGAACCTGGCCGTGGTCGTCCGCAACCCGGTCACCGGCCACCGCCACTTCGCCCGGGTGAAGGTGCCGCCGCTGCTGTCCCGCTTCCTGGAGAGCTCTCCCGGCCGCTACGTCCCCATCGAGGACGTCATCGCCGCCCATCTGGAGGAGCTGTTCCCGGGCATGGAGGTCCTGGAGCACCACGCCTTCCGGCTGACCAGGAACGAGGACCTGGAGGTCGAGGAGGACGACGCCGAGAACCTCCTGCAGGCCCTGGAGAAGGAGCTCATGCGGCGCCGCTTCGGGCCGCCGGTGCGCCTGGAGGTCGAGGAGTCCATCGACCGCGAGGTGCTGGACCTGCTGGTGCGCGAGCTGAAGATCTCCGAGGCCGAGGTGTACCCGCTGCCCGGCCCCCTGGACCTCACCGGTCTCTTCCGCATCGCCTCCCTGGACCGGCCCGAGCTCAAGTACAAGAAGTTCATCGCCGGCGTCCACCGCGACCTCGCCGAGGTCGAGTCGGCCTCCGCGCCCGACATATTCGCCGCCCTGCGCAGCCGTGACGTCCTGCTGCACCACCCGTACGACTCCTTCTCCACCTCGGTGCAGGCGTTCCTGGAGCAGGCGGCCAACGACCCGGACGTCCTCGCCATCAAGCAGACCCTGTACCGCACCTCCGGCGACTCCCCCATAGTCGACGCGCTCATCGACGCCGCCGAGTCCGGCAAGCAGGTCCTCGTCCTGGTCGAGATCAAGGCCCGCTTCGACGAGCACGCCAACATCAAGTGGGCGCGCAAGCTGGAGGAGGCCGGCTGCCACGTCGTGTACGGCCTGGTGGGCCTCAAGACCCACTGCAAGCTGTCCCTCGTGGTCCGCCAGGAGGGCGACACCCTGCGCCGCTACAGCCACGTCGGCACGGGCAACTACCACCCCAAGACGGCCCGGCTGTACGAGGACCTCGGCCTGCTCACCGCCGACCCCCAGGTGGGCGCCGACCTGTCCGACCTCTTCAACCGCCTCTCCGGCTACTCGCGCCGGGAGACCTACCGCCGCCTGCTGGTGGCCCCCAAGTCCCTGCGCGACGGCCTGATCGCCCGGATCAACAAGGAGGTCCAGCACCACCGTGCCGGACGCCCCGCGTTCATCCGCATCAAGGTCAACTCGATGGTGGACGAGGCCCTCATCGACGCGCTCTACCGGGCGTCGCAGGCGGGCGTCCCGGTCGACGTCTGGGTCCGCGGCATCTGCGCGATCCGCCCGGGCGTCACGGGCCTGTCGGACAACATCCGGGTCCGCTCGATCCTCGGTCGCTTCCTCGAGCACTCCCGCGTCTTCGCCTTCGGCAACGGCGGCGAACCGGAAGTGTGGATCGGCAGCGCCGACATGATGCACCGCAACCTCGACCGCCGTATCGAGGCCCTGGTCAGGGTCACCGACCCGGCCCACCGCGCAGCCCTGAACCGGCTGTTGGAGACCGGCATGTCCGACAACACGGCGTCCTGGCACCTCGGCCCGGACGGCGAGTGGATCCGGCACGCCACCGACGCGGACGGCCAACCCCTGCGCAACATCCAGGAGATGCTCATAGACGCCCGGAGGCGCCGGCGTGGCACAGCAACACCTTGACCCGACGGACCCCACGGCCGGGCCCGCCCCCACAGGCGATGCCCTCGCGGTCTACCTGCGGGCCCAGGCCACGGAGTTCCTCCGCGCCCTGCGCCAGTACCGGGAGACCGGGACGGCGCCGGGCACCGCCGAGGGTTCCGTCGAGGCGACGCGTGCCCTGCGCCGCTCGGTCCGCCGCATCAGCGCCAGCCTGCACACCTACCGGCCACTGCTGGACGCCGACTGGTCGGAGGTGCTGCGGCCCGAACTGGCCTGGCTGTCCGGCACGTTGTCGATGGAGCACGCCTACGCGGCCCGCCTGGAAAGGCTGTTGCTGGCCCTGCAGAGGCTGTCGGGGGCGGCCGTCTTCCCCGTGCAGACCGGCGTGACGATGGGCGACCGGGCCTCCGAGGCGGTCCAGTTGACGGCGCCGCACGCGAACGCCGGGCCCCCCTCCGCCACGCCGGACCGCGGCAACCTGACGGTCGGCGCGGCCAAGGCCGGCGCCCTGCTCGAACGCCAGCTCACCCTCGCCAGGACCCGCGCCCACAGCACCGCCCTCCAGGCCCTGGGCTCCTCCCGCTTCCACGCCGTCGCGGACAAGGTCGCCGTCCTGGCCAGCGAGGTCCCCCTCACCCCCACCGCCACCGCAGCGGACCTGCGCCCCCTGGCGGCCGCCGCCGAGGAACGCCTCACCGACGCCGTCGCCGCCCTCCCGCTCGTCACCGCGGGCCACCCCTACAACGCGGCGGCCCTCGTCCACGGCCTGTCCCCCGACCCGGCGCCCCACCCCCAGGACGCCCCCTGGCACCAGGTCCGCCTCCTGCTGCGCCTGCACCGCTACGCCCGCGAGGCCCTCTACGGCGACAAGGCCTCCCTCGACGTCCGCCTCCTCACCGCCGGCCAGGCCCTGCACCGCCACCGCGACGCCTCCGAGGCGGCGGCAGCGGCGGCGTCGGCGGCCCGCACCCCCCGGATCGCCCCGGCCACCGCGTACGCCCTCGGCGTGCTCCACGCCGACCAGCGCCACGAGGTCGAGGCGGCCCGGTTCGCCTTCCAGCAGTGCTGGCAGAAACAGGTGGTGAGCACGTGACGGCGCACCCGGAGAACGACGGCACCCTCGTCCAGGCGGCCGGCTGCGTCCTGTGGCGCCGCTCCCCGGTCGACGGCGACCTGGAGGTGTGCCTCGTGCACCGGCCGAAGTACGACGACTGGTCCCACCCCAAGGGCAAGCTCAAACGGGGCGAGGACCATCTCGAGGGCGCCCTGCGCGAGGTCGCCGAGGAGACCGGGTACACCGCGCAGCCCGGCGCCGAGCTGTCGACCGTCCGCTACTTCGCCCAGAACCGGCCCAAGCAGGTCCGCTACTGGGCGGCCGAGGCGGCCTCGGGCGGCTTCACGCCCACCGACGAGGTCGACCGCATCCTGTGGCTCTCCCCCGCCGCCGCCCGCAGCCGGCTGACCCAGCACCGCGACCGCGGCCTGGTCGACGAACTGCTGGCGACCCTGCGTCACGCCTGAGGACTCAGGTGCCCCGCGGCGTCCGTGCGGGCCTGACTGCGTGCTCTGCGGGCGGGCCCGCGCCATCCGCACACGCACCGGGCGAAACAGAATCGGCCCTGCTCGACGGTCGTCGTCCGGTGTTCCTCCTGCGCCACGCCGACAACGTTACCCGGGCCGGGTAAAGGGTTCGTACGAGCGTGACGGCTGCTGTCCACCCGTCGTTGAACGGAACGACAGGGGACCCGTGACGGACGTACCCGCTTGGGGGTAGGCAGCCGATGACCCAGCAACAGCGCAGATGGCGCGGGGCAGTTGCCGCGGGGGTCGCGGTCTGCCTCGGCTGTCTCGGCGCCTCCGGCTGCTCCGGCGGCGCGGCCGCCGAGGACGCCCGCTCCGCCGACCCCGTCCCCCTGCTGCGGCAGGCCGGCCGGAATCTGGTGGAGGCGGGCACGTCCAGGGCCACGACCTCGATGGAGATGGCCACCGGCGGCACCCGCGTCACCATCCGCGGCCAGGGCGTGTACGACTACGGCAGGCGGCTGGGCCGTCTGAAGGTGACCCTGCCGCAGGACCCGGCGGGCACCAACGAGCACCGCCCCATCATCGAACTCCTCGCTCCCGGCGCCCTGTTCATGAAGAACCGCGGCGCCGGTGTCCCCGCCGACAAGTGGGTCCGCGTCGACACGGCCGGCCTGTCCGACGGCAATCTGGTCACCGGCGGCGCCACCGATCCGTTCACCGCGGCCGAGTTGCTGCGCGGCACGCGCACGGCCGCCTATCTCGGCCGCACCGAGCTGGCGGGCACCGAGGTGCGTCACTACCGCGGCACCGCCGACCTCACGCTCGCCGCGAAGGGCGCGCCGCAGGGCGTACGGGAATCCCTGACGGCGGCGGCGAAAGGGTTCGCCAGCGCCGAGGTCCCGTTCGACGTCTACCTCGACGAACAGGGCCGCATCCGCAAGATCCGACACCGGTTCGACTTCGTGGGCGGAGCGGAAAAAGGCACCGTCGCGGTCGCCTCGACGACGCTGCTCTACGGCTTCGGCGCCCCCGTCGACGTACGCCTGCCGGCGTCCGGGGACATCTACGCGGGGCGGATCGCAGAGCACTAGACCCGGGTCCCGGCACCCGCCCTGAGGATGAGTGACGGGCGTCGAGAACTAGCCCTTCCGTGCCATGCGCGGTGTGTAGGCCGCTCCCTACTCTAGGAAGTCGGTAACGGCAGAGATGAGGTGATGCGCGTGGCTCCGGTCGGCGGTACGGCAGTTCAGGACCACGTGGCCCTCGCCGAGATCGAGCTGTGCGGAGAGTTGATCATCGCGGCCTCGGCCGCGGACGAGCGGCTCAGCCTGGAGAGCATCGACGAGGTGCTGAAAGTGGCCGAGGAGCGCGACGCCTCCGGCGGCTGAGCCGGAGCTCCCGACGTGGGCAGTGTCACGTACGCAGCATCCGGGCAATGGCCTTCGTCGCCTCGTCCACCTTCGCGTCGATCTCGTCACCGCCCCTGAGGGCCGCGTCGGCGACGCAGTGCCGCAGGTGCTCCTCCAGCAGTTGCAGCGCGAAGGACTGCAGCGCCTTGGTGGAGGCGGACACCTGCGTGAGTATGTCGATGCAGTAGACGTCCTCGTCGACCATCCGCTGCAGGCCGCGGATCTGGCCCTCGATCCGGCGCAGGCGCTTGAGGTGCTCGTCCTTCTGCTTGTGGTAGCCGTGCGTGGCGTGCTGCGTGCTCTGCGTGCCGTTCTCGGAGGGCGCCGTCGCGCCGGCCTCGGTGGTCGTCATCGCGTCCTCCTGCAAGACGTGCGGACAGATACCCCAGGTGGGTATATGGTACCGAACTTTGCTGGGTATAGGGCCCTTGGCCAATGCCTTGGGCCGGCCGTCCATGGCCCCCGTGCCGACCACTCTGCCCGATGGGCGACACTGGGGGACGGCCCATTAGCCGTGGCCGGATGATGCACTTAGCATCAGCCTGACCGAAAACCGATGCACCCCGAGGACCCCTTGTGCGCTTTCGTCTGACCCCCAGGGAGACGAGCTTCTACGACATGTTCGCCGCCTCCGCGGACAACATCGTCACGGGCTCGAAGCTCCTGATGGAACTGCTCGGGGCGGACACCTCCGCCCGGGCCGAGATCGCAGAGCGTATGCGGGCCGCGGAACACGCCGGTGACGACGCCACGCACGCGATCTTCCACCAGCTGAACTCCTCCTTCATCACGCCGTTCGACCGCGAGGACATCTACACCCTCGCCGGTTCCCTGGACGACATCATGGACTTCATGGAGGAGGCCGTCGACCTGGTCGTCCTCTACAACGTGGAGGAGCTGCCGAAGGGCGTCGAGCAGCAGATCGAGGTGCTGGCACGGGCGGCGGAGCTCACCGCCGAGGCCATGCCCAACCTGCGCACGATGGACAACCTCACCGAGTACTGGATCGAGGTAAACCGGCTCGAGAACCAGGCGGACCAGATCCACCGCAAGCTGCTCGCGCACCTCTTCAACGGCAAGTACGACGCGATCGAGGTGCTCAAGCTCAAGCAGATCGTGGACGTGCTGGAGGAGGCGGCGGACGCGTTCGAGCACGTGGCCAACACGGTGGAGACCATCGCGGTCAAGGAGTCCTGACCCCTTCATGGACACCTTCGCTCTGGTCGTGACCATCGCGGTCGCGCTCTTCTTCACGTACACCAACGGCTTCCACGACTCGGCGAACGCGATCGCGACGTCGGTCTCGACCCGGGCGCTGACCCCGCGGGCGGCTCTGGCCATGGCCGCGGTGATGAACATGGCGGGCGCCTTCCTGGGCTCCGGCGTGGCCAAGACCGTCAGCGAGGGCCTGATCGCCACGCCGGAGGGCTCGACGGGGATGGCCATCCTCTTCTCGGGCCTGGTGGGGGCGATCACCTGGAACCTCATCACCTGGTACTACGGCCTGCCGTCCTCCTCCTCGCACGCCCTGTTCGGCGGCCTGGTGGGAGCCGCGCTGGCCGGCAGCACGACCGTCCACTGGAACGGCGTGCTCGACAAGGTCGTCATCCCGATGTTCCTGTCGCCGATCGTCGGTCTGATCGTCGGCTACCTGGTGATGCTGGCCATCCTCTGGATCTTCCGCCGGGCCAACCCGCACAAGACCAAGCGCCACTTCCGCATAGCCCAGACCGTCTCCGCGGCCGGCATGGCCCTCGGCCACGGTCTGCAGGACGCCCAGAAGACGATGGGTGTGGTCGTGATGGCACTGGTGATCTCCGGCCACATGACCTTCAGCGACCCGATTCCGGTCTGGGTGAAGATCGTCTGCGCGCTGATGCTGTCGCTGGGCACCTACGCCGGCGGCTGGCGCATCATGCGCACACTGGGCCGCAAGATCATCGAGCTGGACCCCCCGCAGGGCTTCGCCGCGGAGACCACCGGCGCCTCGATCATGTTCACCACGGCCTATCTCTTCAAGGCCCCCATCTCCACCACGCACGTGATCACCTCCGCGATCATGGGTGTGGGCGCGACCAAGCGCGTCAAGGCCGTCCGCTGGGGCGTCGCCAAGAACATCGTCCTGGGCTGGTTCATCACGATGCCGGCCGCCGCCCTGGTGGCCGCGGGCGCCTTCGAACTGGTGGACCTGGTGCTGCTGTAGGGAGCGCCTCCGAAACGACGACGGGCCCGCCCCCGGGAGCCGGGGGCGGGCCCTTCATCGTCCTCGCGGTGGCACCGCCATGCAGCACCGCGAGGGGTCTTGGGGATCAGCCGAAGCGGCCGGAGATGTAGTCCTCCGTCGCCTGGACCGACGGGTTGGAGAAGATCCGCTCGGTGTCGTCGATCTCGATCAGCTTGCCGGGCTGCCCGACCGCCGCGAGGTTGAAGAACGCCGTACGGTCCGAGACGCGCGCCGCCTGCTGCATGTTGTGCGTCACGATGACGATCGTGAAGCGTTCCTTGAGCTCACCGATCAGGTCCTCGATGGCGAGGGTGGAGATCGGGTCGAGGGCGGAGCAGGGCTCGTCCATCAGCAGCACGTTCGGCTCGACCGCGATCGCGCGGGCGATGCACAGACGCTGCTGCTGACCGCCGGAGAGTCCCGAACCGGGCTTGTTCAGCCGGTCCTTGACCTCGTTCCAGAGGTTCGCGCCCTTCAGCGACTTCTCCACGATGTCGCCGAGCTCGTTCTTCTTGTAGTTGCCGTTCAGCCGCAGCCCCGCCGCCACGTTGTCGAAGATCGACATGGTCGGGAAGGGGTTGGGCCGCTGGAAGACCATGCCGACCTCGCGGCGCACGGCCACCGGGTCGATCCCCGGGCCGTACAGGTCCTCGTCGTCCAGCAGGACCTTGCCCTCGACCCGGCCGCCCGAGGTGACCTCGTGCATCCGGTTCAGGGTGCGCAGGAACGTCGACTTGCCGCAGCCGGAGGGGCCGATGAAGGCCGTCACCGAGCGCGGCTCGACCGTCATCGAGATGTCTTCGATCGCCTTGTGGGACCCGTAGTAGGCGGTCAGACCGCTTACGTCGATTCGCTTGGCCATTACTACTTCACTTCCAGTCAGTCGCTGAGGGGGCCGCGGTCAGCGACCGGTCTTCGGGGCCTTCCAGCGCGCGATCGCGCGGGCCACCAGGTTGAGGATCATCACGAAGGCGATCAGGGTGAGCGATGCCGCCCAGGCCCGGTCGTAGGCGTAGTCGTTGCCGGCGGCGTACTGCTGGTAGACGTACAGCGGCAGCGACTGCTGCGGACCCTCGAAGGGGTTGTTGTTGATGAACCGGTTTCCGAACACCAACAGCAGCACAGGAGCCGTCTCGCCCGCGATACGTGCGATGGCCAGCATGATGCCGGTCGTGATGCCGCCGAGGGAGGTCGGCAGGACCACCTTCAGGATGGTGCGCCACTTCGGCACGCCCAGTGCCAGTGACGCCTCCCGCAGCTCGTTCGGGACGAGCTTGAGCATCTCCTCCGTGGAACGCACGACCACCGGCATCATCAGGATGGCCAGGGCCAGCGAGCCGGCGAAGCCGAACGGCTGCATGTCGAAGATCAGCATCAGCGACAGGATGAACAGACCCGCGACGATCGACGGGACACCCGTCATGACGTCGACGAAGAAGGTGACCGCCTGGGCGAGCCGGCCACGGCCGTACTCCACCAGGTAGATGGCGGTCAGCACGCCGATCGGCGCCGCGATCAGCGTGGCGAGGCCGACCTGCTCCAGGCTGCCGATGATGGCGTGGTAGATGCCGCCGCCCGGCTGGGAGTCGGCGGTCAGGCCCATCGAGTGGCTCAGGAAGTAGACGTCGAGGACCTTCACACCGCGTACGACGGTCGTCCAGACGAGGGAGATCAGCGGCACGAGGGCGAGCAGGAAGGCGACCCAGACCAGGCCGGTCGCGATGCGGTCCTTCGCCTGCCGGCGGCCCTCGACCTTGGCGGCGATGCCGTAGGTGGCGACGAGGAAGAGCAGACCCGAGATCAGGCCCCACTGGACCTTGGTGAGCCCGGCACCCACCCCGACCGCGACGGCCACGGCGACGGAGCCGGCGGCGATCGCCCACGGCGACCACTTCGGCAGACTGGCGCCGCGCAGCGTGCTGGGGCGCTTGTCGGCGATGGCGGCGTTGCTCATGCGTTGGCCCCCGAGTACTCCTTGCGGCGGGCGATGATCATGCGGGCCGCGCCGTTGACCAACAGGGTGATGACGAACAGGACCAGACCCGAGGCGATCAGGGCGTCCCGGCCGAACTCGGTCGCCTCGCTGAACTTGCTGGCGATGTTCTGGGCGAAGGTGCCGCCGCCCGGGTTGAGCAGGCTGCCGTGGATCAGGAAGTCCGGGGACAGGACGGTGGCCACGGCCATCGTCTCGCCGAGCGCGCGGCCGAGGCCGAGCATCGAGGCGGAGATCACACCGGAGCGGCCGAAGGGCAGGACGGCCATGCGGATGACCTCCCAGCGCGTGGCGCCGAGGGCCAGGGCGGCCTCTTCGATCATCTGCGGAGCCTGGCGGAAGACCTCGCGACTCACGTTGGTGATGATCGGCAGGATCATGATCGCGAGCAGGATGCCCACGGTGAGCAGCGAGCGCGGGGCGCCCTGGTCCCAGGAGAAGATCCCGGTCCAGCCGAAGAAGTCGTTGAGCCAGCCGAAGAGGCCGGTCATGTGCGGTACGAGGATCAGCGCGCCCCAGAGGCCGTAGACGATGGACGGCACGGCGGCGAGCAGGTCGACCACGTACGCGATGGGACCGCTCAGCCGGCGCGGGGCGTAGTGGGTGAGGAACAGCGCGATGGCCACCGCGACCGGGACCGCGAGGACCATGGCGATGATCGAGGAGACCACCGTGCCGAAGGCCAGGACCGCGATGCCGAAGCTGGGCGGCGTGACGTTGGTGTTCCACTCGAAGGTGGTGAGGAAGTTGCCGTGGTTCTTGCTGAGCGCGAGGGACGCGCGGTAGGTGAGGAAGACCGCGATCGCGGCCATGATCACCAACAGGAAGATGCCCGACCCACGGGACAGACCGAGGAAGATCCGGTCTCCGGGTCGGGTCGCGCCGCGGGCGTTGCGCTTCAGCTCGGCCTCGGTCGGCTGCGGGACGGGGGGTGGGGCGTCGGTTATCTGTGTTGATGTGTCCATCGGGTTCTCCGGTCTGCGGAACCGCACCCTGTGCGGTTCTGCGAAGCCGTACGACTGGTACGGCTCGTGGCGGCGGTGCACCGGACGGTGTGGTCCGGTCCCGGATCAGGTCCGGGACCGGACCACACGCTCAGATCAGTTCAGGCCCTCGATGGTGGTGCGGACCTTGGCGATGATGTCGGCGGGGATGGGGGCGTACTTGAGGCCGGACAGAACGTTCTGGCCGTCCTCGGAGGCGATGTAGCGCAGGAACGCCTTGGTCGCCGGGAGGGTGTCGGACTTGTTGCCCTTGTCGCAGACGATCTCGTACGTGACCAGGGTGATCGGGTAGGCGCCGTCGGCCTTGGTGTTGTAGTTCAGCTGCAGCGACAGGTCCTTGCCCGTGCCCACGACCTTGGCGTCGGCGATGGCCTTGGAGGCGGAGTCGCTGCTCGGGGCGACCGGCGCGCTGGCACCGGTGTTGATGCTGACGGCGTTGACACCGTCGGCGACGTAGGACAGCTCGAAGTAGCCGATGGAGCCGTTGGTCTGCTTGACCTGGGCGGCCACACCGGAGGACTGGGCGGCGGCCTGGCCACCCTTGGCCTGCCATGCCTTGCCACCGGAGTAGGGCCAGTCGCTCTTGGCGGTGGCGATCAGGTACTTGGTGAAGTTGTCCGTGGTGCCGGACTCGTCCGAGCGGTGGAAGGCCTGGATCTTCAGGTGCGGAAGCTTCGCGGAGGGGTTCAGCTTCTTGATGGCCGCGTCGTCCCAGTAGGCGATCTTGCTGTTGAAGATCTTCGCCAGGGTCGGGGCGTCGAGGACCAGGTTGCTCACGCCGGACAGGTTGTAACCGACCGCGATCGGGCCGCCGACCATCGGCAGGTCGATGCCCTGGCCGCCGGAGCAGACCTTCTTGGAGGCGGTGACCTCTTCGGGCTTCAGCGCCGAGTCGGAGCCGGCGAACGCCAGCTGGCCCTGGGTGAAGGAGGTGACACCGGCGCCGGAGCCGCCCGCCTTGTAGTTGATCTGCACACCGCAGGCCTTGGAGAACTGGGCCACCCAGGCGTCGATCGCGTTCTTCTGCGCGGACGAGCCGTCGGACAGCAGCTGGCCCTTGGCGTTGTCGCACTTGATGGAGCTGGCGCCCGTCGTCGCCGAAGCGCTGCTGCCACCGCTGCCCGAGCTGGTGTCGTCCGAGCCGCACGCCGTGAGGACCAGGGCGCCGGAAGCGGCGAGGGCACCGAGGGCGAGGGCCCGCCGGTTCATGCGCTGAAGCTTCACTGTGAAAGAGTTCCTTCCAGGAGCCGCCGTCCTGAATCCGGCGGCGTGCGAGGGTTGCGAAGTCTCGGTGACACGGACCGCCTCTGCGAGGCATGACCGCATCTCGTAGGGCCGAAATTAGGCAGATCAGGTGAAGGCGCCGATGGCCACAAATGAACGCGAGGTGAACCCCTGCAGACGTTGTGGTTAGGTCACGGAATGCTCACGGGGAGGGCACGTGGAGGTCCCGGCCCCACAGTGACACAGCGGTGACACTCCCGGTGGAACGTACGGGTCCGGCGAGCCGTCTCGTTCCCCGAGAGCCAACGGGAGGCAGAACATGGAACGGCGTGCATTCATCGGTGGCGGCGCGGCCGCGATATCCGGCGTGGCCCTGGCGGCGTGCAAGGGCACCGGAACAGCGGGCGCCACCTCCTCGAACGCCACGCCCGCCACGGCCACCGGCTCCTCCGGTACGACGGTGATGTCGGCTTCCGCCGCGAACTGGAGCGCGCTCGCCCACGACCTCGACGGCACGCTGGTGCGCCCGGGAGACGCCAAGTGGGCCACCGCCCACCAGCTGTACAACACCCGCTTCGACGGTCTGAAGCCCGCGGCGGTCGCCTATGTCGCACACACGGACGACATCCGGACAACCCTCTCCTACGCCCGCACCCACGGCCTCCGGGTCGCCATCCGCAACGGCGGCCACTCCTACGCGGGCTGGTCCTCGGGCAACGGCAAGCTGATCCTCGATGTCTCCCGGCTGAACGGAATCCGCGTCGGCGGCGGCGAGGCCGTCGTGGGCGCCGGCTCCAAGCTGATCGACGTCTACCGCGGCCTCACGGCCAAGGGAGTGACGATCCCGGCGGGCTCCTGCCCCTCGGTCGGCGTCTCGGGCCTGGTCCTCGGCGGCGGCCACGGTGTGGTCTCCCGGGCGTACGGCCTGACCTGCGACAGCCTCACCCAGGCGACGCTGATCACGGCCGACGGCAGGCAGTTGACCGCGAACGCCAGCGAGAACAAGGACCTGTTCTGGGCCCTGCGCGGGGCGGGCAACGGCAACTTCGGCGTCGTGACGGAACTGCGCTTCAAGACCCACCCGGCGCCGCAGGCGGTGTCGGCGTACGTCACCTGGCCCTGGTCGAAGGCGGCCGCCGTGCTGCGGGCCTGGCAGGAGTGGGGCCCGGACCAGCCGGACGAGATCTGGTCCTCCTGCCACCTGGAGAACGGCGGCTCGCCCAGCGTCTCCGTGGCCGCCTTCTCCCTCGGCACCTACGGCGAACTCCAGAACGCCCTGGACCGCCTGGCCTCGAAGGTGGGGTCCGCGGCCCGCGGCGTCACGCTCAGGCGGCACTCGTACGAGGGCGCGATGGAGGCCTACGCGGGCTGCTCGTCGTTCCCCACCGCCGCCCAGTGCCACCTCCCCGGCTCCACGCCGGGCCGCAACCCGCAGGGCGCGCTGGGCCGCGAGACCTACGCGGCCCGGTCGGACTTCTTCGACCGCTCGATCTCCTCGGCGGGCATCCAGACCCTGCTGCGGCAGATCTCCTCGGTCCAGGGCGGCGCGGGCAGCATCGCGCTGACGGCCCTCGGCGGCGCGGTCAACCGCGTCTCCCCCACGGCCACCGCCTTCGTGCACCGCCGCAGCCGCATGCTGGCCCAGTACATAGCGTCCTGGCGCCCCGGCACGACGGGCACCGCGGCCCAGTCCTGGCTCACTCACGCCCACGACGCGATGAAGCCCTACGCCTCCGGCGCGGCCTACCAGAACTACACGGACCCGACCCTGACGGACTGGCGCAAGGCGTACTACGGCGACGCGGCGGCGAAGCTGGCGACCCTGAAGAAGCAGTACGACCCGAACCGCTTCTTCACCTACCCGCAGGCGCTGTAGAGCCCCGGAGGCCTACGCCGCCAGGTCGCGTTCCTCCGACTCGACGTCCTTGCGGGCGCCGGGGAGCACGGTGTCCCGGCCCGTACCGGGCCGGCGGCGGCTGCGGACGACCCAGCCGCCCCAGGCGGACCCCTCGACGGCCTTCATCAGCGGCGTGAGCAGGGCCATGGCCAGGGGCGACAGCAGCAGGGCCACGGCCGTCCCGAGCGCGAACCCGCCGACGACGTCCGTCGGATAGTGCACGCCCATGTAGACGCGGCAGAACCCCTCGAGCAGCGCCAGCGCGATCCCGGCGATGCCGAACTTGCGGTTGGCGACGAACAGCCCGACCCCGATGGCCATGGTGATCGTGGCGTGGTCGCTCACGAACGAGTAGTCGGTCTTGCCGGACACCAGGACATCGAGCCCCTGGTGTTGAAGGAACGGCCGCGGCCGCTCGACGAAACCCCTTATCGGCACGTTCACCAGGACCGCGATCCCGGCGGCGATCGGCGTCCACACCAGCGCGGCCACGGAGGAGGCGGCGTCCTCCGCGCCCCGCCGCCGCACCGACCACCAGCACCACAGCACGAGCAGCACCATGGCCAGCAGCAGCCCGTACTCGCCGACGAACTCCATGCCCCGGTCGAACCAGTGCGGGGCGTCCTTGGCCAGTCCGTTGATGTCGTAGAGCAGGTCGACGTCGGGGTTCGACCCGGATTCAGCGAGTCCAGCCATCGTGCCGCGGCCCCTTCGTCGTTGCTTCGGGCACTCGCGTGCGCCACTACGTCAACAGGAACGCACGGTCCCGCTTACTACGTTCCACACTCCACCGAATGATCACGCAGACGTTATCGAAGAGAGACCCGTTGCCCCAGCTCAGGGGGTGGTTTCACGCTCGGTTCACACCGTGGTCGGCAATGCTTTCGCGCCATCTTCGGTGACCCGGGTTGCCCCGAAGTACTCGGAAGTGTCGATCGGGTCGAACCGGATCACGGCGCCCGTTCGCGGCGCGTCGATCATGTACCCACCGCCGACATAAATGCCGACATGGTGGATGGCCCGGGAGTCGGTCGGATCCTTCGAGAAGAACACGAGGTCTCCGGGCAGCAGTTCGTCGCGCTTGGGGTGCGGTCCGGCGTTGTACTGGTCGTTGGCCACCCGCGGGAGGGTGACGCCGACACTCTCGTACGCCGCCTTCGTCAGCCCGGAGCAGTCGAAACGCCCGCCGTCCGCGGCGGTGCCGTTGCCGCCCCACAGGTAGGGCGTGCCCAGCTTCTTCTGCGCGTAGTAGATGGCGCCGGCCGCCTGTTGGCTGGGGTCCACCCGGGTCACGGGCGCCGCGAAGCTCTCCTCGAGCGTGGTGATCGTCTTGACGTAGTTCTGGGTCTCCCGGTACGGCGGCACGCCCCCGTACTTGATCACCGCGTACGCGCCGGCGTTGTACGACGCGAGCATGTTTTCGGTCGGATTCCCGGGTACGTCCTTCACGTACGAGGCGAGTTTGCAGTCGTACGACGCGGCGGACGGGATGGCGTCCTGCGGGTCCCACACGTCCTTCTTGCCGTCACCGTTGCCGTCGATGCCGTGCGTGGCCCAGGTCCCGGGGATGAACTGCGCTATCCCCTCGGCCGCGGCCCCGCTCCTGGCGTTCGGGTTGAACCCGCTCTCCTGGTACAGCTGGGCGGCGAGCAGCGCCGGGTTGATGGCGGAGCACAGGTTGCCCCACTTCTGCACGATGGCCGCGTAGGCGGCGGGCACCGAGCCCTTGGCGAGCGCCTTGGTCCCCCCGCCCACCCCGTTGAGGATGTTCCCGGCGACCAGGTAGACGCCGACGACGAGCAGCATCACGAAGGCCAGGGCGGAGCCGACAGCGGCCGTCGCGATGATCCACGCCTTACGCACCGTCAACCGCCCCTCGCCGCCCGGGAGTCGTAGCCCAGGTCAGTGTAGGGGCGTGCGCTGTGTTCCGGAATGATCACGCGGGGTCTTCGACCCCATTGGTCTCACGGATCGGCCGTGGCGTCCCGGTAGAGCTCGGCGGCCTCGGTCCCCAGCACCACGCTGTAGGAGACGTCGTCGGTGGAGCCACCCTCCTCGTGCCCGCCCAGCACCCCGACGACCTGCCCGTCCCCGTTCACCCAGGGACTGCCGCTGGTACCGCCGCTGAGGGCGGGGCACTCGATCCGCTGCTGCGTGGGGCTGTGCGCGGTCGGCTTGTTGGTGCAGCTGACCGGTACCTCACGGGAGTTGGGATACCCGGTGACGGTGACGGCGGTGGCTCCGGTGGCCGTACCGGCGACGAACCGATTGCCCCCGACGACGTCCTCGACGCCCTTTCCGTCCCGCTCCCCCAGCACGGCGAAGGCGACGTCGCTGTCCTCGTCCTGCCCCTTGGCCCACCCGTCGGGCAGGAACCGCTTGCGCACGCTCCACACCCCGTACGGGGCCTTCCCGTCCCGGTATCCGGGCACGAAGATCAGGTCGCCGTCCCCGTCCAGGCAGTGCGCGGCGGTGACGACGAGGTCGCGGCCCGGACTGTGCACGACGGAGGCGGTGCAGAAGTGTCCGCCGGCGAGCTTGCCGGCCCGGTCGGCCCCGAAGAGGGCCCCGACTCTCTCGGTCGGTCCGCCCGCCGCCGCGACGGCGGTGACGCCGAACGGCCCGGGCCCGTCGTCGGCGGCCGCCAGAGAGGCCGAGGTGACGGCCGGCACGAGCAGCACGACGGCCGCGAACACGGGGCGGGAAACCCGCCTGCCAATGCGTGAGGTGCGCTTCATCGGCAACCACTGTGGCCGACGAAGGTGAGAAAAGAGTCTGCCGTTCACCGAGATATCTCCGTGAACGGCGGCTTCCTGGGCGGGACGCTCGACGACACGGCCATGACATCCACGGTACGGCGGCGCCGCCGACCTCGCCTCCCGGCCCGTGCGACCGCCGCCCTCACCGGTCCGGTCAACGCGCGTCAAGCTGTGGTTTTGCTGTGCTCATGGTCAAACGGCGCCCATCCCCCGGCCATCCCGCCGCCATCGGGCAGCAATCCCGCAACCCCCTTCGGTAATGCGGAAGTCAGGATTCCGAAACGCTCTTGTTTGTCGCGTACTCAACAAGCGATGGTCTTTCGCGGGCCGCCGCCCCCACCGGCCACCTCACCGGTGGCCCCCACCCGCAGGCCCCTGCCCCACCTCACACAGGAGGCTGTACGTTGCGTACGTCCACCCCCAACTCCCCCCACATATCAGGCAGATGGCGCAGAGCCGGCTCGGCCGCCGCGGCCACCGCGGCCCTGCTCATCGCCGGCCTCGGCACCGCGGCCCACGCCGACGCCGCCCCGCGGGCCACCGCGCCCAAGGTGAGCGCCCGGACGATCGCCGCCCAGGTCGCCAAGGCCCACGTGCAGTACGAGAAGGCGGCCTGCGGCGCCACCCCGAAGAAGGGGTACGCCGCCTGCGACGCCCTCCGCGTCACCGGCGGCACCACCGCCTACATGGAGAAGCAGGCGGCGCTGAAGGGCATCGCCCCGAAGACCGTCAAGCCGAACGCGGCCACCGACTCGCCGACCGGCTACGGCCCGAGCGACATCCAGTCGGCGTACGGCCTGACCGACGCGGCCTCCTCCAACGGCTCCGGCCAGACCGTCGCCATCGTCGACGCCTACGACGACCCGAACGCCGAGGAGGACCTGGCCACCTACCGCGACTACTACGGCCTGTCCGCCTGCACCACCGACAACGGCTGCTTCACCAAGGTCTCCCAGACCGGCTCCACGACCTCCCTGCCCTCCGCCGACAGCGGCTGGGCCGGCGAGATCTCCCTCGACCTCGACATGGTCAGCGCGACCTGCCCCAACTGCAACATCCTGCTCGTCGAGGCCAAATCGGCGTCCGACGCCAACCTGGGCACGGCGGTGAACGAGGCGGTCAAGCTGGGCGCCGGGTTCGTCTCCAACAGCTACGGCGGCAGCGAGTCCTCTTCCGACACGACGTACGACTCCTCGTACTACAAGCACCCGGGCGTCGCCATCACCGCCAGCGCGGGCGACAGCGGCTACGGCGCCGAGTACCCGGCCGCCTCGAAGTACGTGACCGCGGTCGGCGGCACCAAGCTCTCCACCTCCTCCAACAGCCGCGGCTGGACGGAGAGCGTGTGGAACACCTCCAGCACCGAGGGCACCGGCTCCGGCTGCTCCTCCTATGACGCCAAGCCCAGCTGGCAGACCGACACCGGCTGCTCCAAGCGCATGATCGCCGACGTCTCGGCCGTGGCCGACCCCGCCACGGGCGTCTCGGTCTACGACTCCTACGGCTCCGACGGCACCGGCTGGAACACCTACGGCGGCACCAGCGCCTCGTCCCCGATCATCGCCTCGGTCTACGCGCTGGCCGGCACCCCCGGCAGCAGCGACTACCCGGCCCAGTACCCGTACAACGCGGCCGGCACCTCCGCCCTCAACGACGTCACCAGCGGCAGCAACGGCTCCTGCTCGACCGCCTACTTCTGCACCGCCCGATCCGGCTACGACGGCCCGACCGGCTGGGGCACCCCGGAGGGCCTGGACGCCTTCACGGGCTGAGCACCACCGCCCAGGACCTCCCCGACGGGTCACCGGGGAGCCGCCCGAGTGAGGAGTACGTGGGGTCTCCTCGGCGGCACACGAGGAGGACGGGTCACGGCAGCCGGCCGTGACCCGTCCTCCCGTTCTCAGTACCATGCCCCGGCAGCACATCCGGTACATGACACCCACGGGGGAAACCACATGAAGCGCACTCTCGCAGTCCTGCTCACCGTCGCCGCGCTCACCGCACCGCTGGCCGGCTGCAGCAAGCCGAAGCCCGTCACCGGCACGGTCGTCAGCAAGGACACCGACCACGAGTGCAAGACGAAGAAGAAGGGCAAGAAGAGGACCCGCAGCTGCCACACCGAGTACGAACTGACGGTCCGTACGAAGGCCGGCAAGGAGGAAGAGGTGGACGTCAGCAGCAGCGCGTACAGCCTCTGCGCCGAGGGCCTGAACTACCCGAAGTGCACCAAGCGCTAGCGGTCGCGCACCGGCCCGCCCATGCAACTCCATTGAGCGGCCTGTGCGTTGGGTAAAGGGCCGAAACAGGTTCAGTAATCCGGAAGTCAGGATTCCATAAGCCTCTTGTTGTCGCGTACTCAACAAGCGACAGTCGTCGCGGGCCGCCGCCCTCCGCCGGGGAACGTACCGGCGGATCGCACCCGCACCGCCCCTGTTCCACCCCACCCAGGAACATCAGGAGGCTGCACGATGCGTTCCACTCCCCCCAACAGACCTGTGCGCAGGGGCCTGCGCCGCGCCGGGGCCGCGGCGATCGCGGCCGCCGCGCTCGTCTTCGCCGGCTTCGGCACCGCCGTCCAGGCCGACGCGGCCACCGTCTCGTCGAAGGTGACCTGGACGGCCACCCCCTGCGCCACTCCGAAGCACCAGGGCGAACTGGCCTGCAACTCCTACCGCGTGACCGGCGGCCTCACCGCCTTCCAGAAGCAGCAGGCGGCGAGGACCGGCGTCACGCCCAAGGCCGCCGACGCCGCCACGCCCTCCGGCTACGGCCCCACGAACCTCCAGTCGGCCTACGGCCTGACCTCCGCCGCCGCCTCCAACGGCTCCGGCGAGACCATCGCCATCGTCGACGCGTACAACGACCCGAACGCCGAGTCCGACCTCGCCACCTACCGCTCGTACTACGGCCTCTCCGCCTGCACGACCGCCAACGGCTGCTTCAAGAAGGTCAGCCAGACCGGCTCCACGACCTCGCTGCCCTCCAGCGACGCCGGCTGGTCCGAGGAGATCTCCCTCGACCTCGACATGGCCTCGGCCGTCTGCCCGAACTGCAACATCCTGCTCGTCGAGGCCACCAGCGCCACCATGGCCAACCTCGGCAAGGCGGTGAACGAGGCCGTCACCCTCGGCGCGAAGTACGTCTCCAACAGCTACGGCGGGAGCGAGTCCTCCTCCGACACCTCGTACGACTCCTCGTACTTCAACCACCCGGGCGTCGCCATCACCGTCTCCGCCGGCGACAGCGGCTACGGCGCCGAGTACCCGGCCGCCTCCCGCTACGTCACCTCGGTCGGCGGTACGGCCCTGAAGACCTCCTCCACCACCCGCGGCTGGACCGAGACCGTCTGGAAGACCTCCAGCACCGAGGGCACCGGCTCCGGCTGCTCCTCCTACGACACCAAGCCGAGCTGGCAGACCGACACCGGCTGCTCCAAGCGCACGATCTCGGACGTCTCGGCCGTGGCCGACCCCGCGACCGGCGTCTCGGTCTACGACTCCTACGGCGTCACCGCCGGCTGGTACACCTTCGGCGGTACGAGCGCCTCCGCGCCCATCATCGCCGCCGTCTACGCCCTCGCCGGCACCCCGTCGTCCTCCTCCTACCCGGCCTCCTTCCCCTACACGAAGGCCGGCACCTCGGCGCTGAACGACGTGACCAGCGGCAACAACGGCAGCTGCAGCACCACCTACCTGTGCACCGCCCAGACGGGCTACGACGGCCCGACCGGCTGGGGCACCCCGGAAGGAGTCTCCGCCTTCACGGGCTGACTCTCCGTCACCGAGGGAGCGAGCCGCGGCCGGTATGGGTCGCGGCTCCTCCGCGTGCCCGGGTTACCCTTCACCCGGAGAACATCGGCGCGACACCTCACCCGACCAGCCGTCAGAACCGGCCCAGGTCACAGAAGGGGTCAACGACTGAACCACACACAGGTTCCGCTCAGGCCTCATTGCCCGGCGTGACCTGCCGTGATACACAGAGTGACCGAGCGTGCTTTTCGTACGAAACCCGCCAAGCAATGACGCCAAGTCGACATACGACCGCGGCATTGTCGGCGAGAATGAGCCTGACCTCTGCACACCCGGCAGAGGGAACTGCGGAACTACCCACCAGGGGCGGTGACTTACATGCTCTTTGCGGCCGACAAGGGAGACATCAACACCATCATCGGCGGGATCGCTCCGGACTGGGGCCCCTTCGGCAGCCTGGGCAACGAGGCCAAGGTCATGATCGAGGTCGTGATGGCGGTCGCCATCCTGCTCTGTCTGGGCATCGCGGTCTGGGGCGCGGCCAAGCAGCGCATCGGCGCGACCGCCCTGCGGGACACCTTCAGCGCGGAGCAGGGCAAGGGCCTCATCATCGCCGGCCTCACCGGCGTATTCATCATCGGCTCCCTGGGCACGCTCTTCACCATCGTGTACGGCATGGCCGTCTAGCAGACGTTCCCTCCTCCCCCACCCGCCCGTCGTGCTCCCCGGCCGAGGTTGCGTTTCCCTGATGTCGAGTCACCACACCGCGCCCGCGCGGCTTCCAGCACGGCTACCGTCGTATGTCTACGAGGTGGAGAGGGCGTACGCGGCATGAGTCTCGGAGACGAGGGGCAGACCCGGACCCGTCTGCCCGACGGCGGCAGCGACGTGTACGGGGGCGCGCGGAGAGGCGGCCGCACGTCGTCCCGGAGCCTGGTCACGGTGGTCGGCGTGGTGGTCCTCCTCATCGCCGCGATCGCCTTCGCGAACCGCGGAGGAGACGATTCCTCTTCGACGAGCGGCACCGCGGACAAGCCGAACAGCGCACCGACCGCGGCCAGCGGGACGAAGCCGGTGCAGGGGCGGACGGCCGGGATCCCGACTGGGTACGCGCACGACCAGCAGGGGGCACAGAGCGCGGCTGCCAACTACGCGGTTGCGCTCGGTTCCACCGGCATGTTCACCGAGTCCACTCGGCATCAGATCGTGAACACGGTCTATGCCCCCGACGTGGCGGCCACACGCCTGTCCGCCACCGACAGCGCGTACTCGAACGAGAAGTTCCTGACCAACATCGGCCTGGACAAGAACGGCTCGGCCCCGAGCGGCCAGACCTTCGTCTCCCGGATCATCCCGGTCGGAACCAAGACGACGTCGTCCAGCGCCACCGCCGCCACCGTCGAGGTCTGGTACACCTCCCTCTTCGGCCTGTCCGGCGTCAGCTCGACCAATCCGGTGTCCGAGAGCTGGTACACCACCACGTACCAGCTGAAGTGGGTCGGCAACGACTGGAAAGTCACAGACTTCCAGCAGAAGGACGGCCCCGTGCCGGTCGGGCGGGACCAGAAGGCCTCCACTGCCGACGACATGACGAAGGCCGTCGAGGAGTACGGAGGCTTCACGTATGCGCGCTAACCACCGCTTCCTCAAGGTCACGGCCGTCCTCGCCGCCGTACAGACCACCGCTGTTCTGCTTGCCACGCATGCCGTCGCCGCACCCACGCCCAGCCCGACGACGAGCAATGACCCCTGTGACCTCATCCGAGGCCCCGCCAAGGACTACTGCGAACGCGGCAACAACGACAAAGGCACCAGTGGGTCCACCTCCCTCGACCCGACCTCCACCCTGGATCCCCTCTCCTCCCTCGCCAAGGGCTGTGCCAAAGCCGCCTCCTGGACCATCGACAAGCTCAGTGAGGCCGTGAAGGAGACCGCGAACGTCGACTTCACGAACCAGAAGTTCCTCCAGCAGTACGCGGTCGTCTTCGCGGCGTCGACGATCCTCACCCTCGTGCTCTGGCTCCTGGCCGTGGCCAAGCGAGCCGTCAGGGGCGTTCCGCTCACCACGGCCATCTCGGAGGCCGTCGGCTTCCTCTGGCTGACGGTCCTGGCGTCGGCGTTCACGCCGCTGATCCTCTACACCGTCGTATCGGCGGCCGACGGCGTCACCGACGTCCTCGCGAAGGCCACCGGCGACCAGACCGACGTCTTCTTCGGCACCTTCTCCGGCGCCCTCAACAAGGGCACCGACATCGGCGGCGGCCCCATCATGCTGATCGTCGTGTCACTGGTCAGCATCCTCGCCGCCGGCGTCCTCTGGCTGGAGCTGGTCATCAGAGCGGCGCTCCTCTACGTCGGCGCGCTCCTCGGCACCGTCGTCTACGCCGGCCTGGTCGACAAGAACCTCTGGGGCCACGTCCGCCGCTGGGCGGGCATCATGATCGCCGTCATCCTGGTCAAGCCGATCATCGTGATCGTGCTGGGCCTCGCCGGCGCGCTCTCCTCCGCCAACGGCCCCGACTCCTTCTCCGCCGTCGTCTCCGGCCTCGCCATCATCCTGCTGGCCATCTTCGCCAGCGCGATGATCTACCGCTTCGTCCCCGGCTTCGGCGACGAGATCGCCAGCGGCCGTAACAACCGCATCATGCAGGGCGCCGAGGGCAAGGCCGCGGCCGTCATCAGCTCCCCGGCGAACATGGTCGCGCAGGGCATCAAGACCCACAGCACCCGGGCCAACGACAACGGAGGCGGCGGCCAGTCGTCCTCCGGCGGCGGCCCCCGGCCGGCCAACCCGGTCAGCGGCGGCGTAGCCGCCCACAGCACCCGCACCCCGACCGGTGGTGGCGGCGGAACTGTCCCCTCCGCCGCACCCGCACCCCGTTCGGCGAGCCCGGTGAACACCCCGCATGCCAGCAACACCCGCAACAGCAGTACCAACCGCACGGGAGGTGAAGGGCGTTGACGACCGAGTCCCACCTGTCCCATCCGGTCACGCCCCGCCGTACGTATCTCATCGGCCGCGCCCGGCCGAACGCGATCGTCGGCCGGAACCGCGAGTCCGGCGAGATCGCGCTGATCATCGTGGGCGCGTTCCTCGGCATGATGTGCGGGCTCCTCGTCCCGGTCCTCTCCCTGCGCATCGTGCTGCTGATGGGCTTCCCGCTGCTCGCGCTCGCGGCGGTCTACGTGCCGTACAAGCACCGCACGTTCTACAAGTGGTTCGAGATCAACCGCAGTTACAAGCGCACCCTGAAGCAGGGCACCGTCTACCGCTCCGGCGTCATGGAGGCCGGCACGCGCATCGACGGCCGCGAGATCGAGATCGGCCCGCCGCCCGGCATCGGCCGCATCAACTGGCTCGCCGCCCCCTTCGGGCCCGACGAGATCGCCGTACTGCTGCACGCGGACCGCAGGACCGTCACCGCCGCCATCGAGATCGAGGGCCCCGGCGTCGGCCTGCGCGACTCCGAGGACCAGGAAGCCCTCGTCGACCGCTTCGGCACCCTCCTCAAGCACGTCGCCAACGGCGACGGCTTCGTCACCCGCCTGCAGATGCTCGCCCGCACCCTGCCCGCCGACCCCGACGCCCACGCCAAGGACGTCTCCGTCCGCGGCGACGACAAGGCGCCGGGCTGGCTGCAGCAGTCGTACGACCAGTTGCAGTCCATGGTGTCCACCAGCAGTGAGCAGCACCGCGCCTACCTGGTCGCCTGCATGCACTACACCCGCGAACTGGCCGCGGAGGCCCAGGCGATGGCGCGGGCGGCCCGCCCGCACAACGGCCGCAAGGTCGACCGGGACGCGGGTCTGGCTGTCGTCATGGCCCGCGAGCTGACGGACATCTGCTCGCGCCTGCAGGAGGCCGACATCCGCGTCCGCCAGCCCCTCGGCCAGGGCCGCCTCGCCTCCCTCATCCACTCCATGTACGACCCCGACCACCCCATCGACCACATCCAGGCGATGACCAAGCGCAACGCCTGGCCGGCCGAGCTAGACGCCATGGAGCCCACGTACCTCCAGGCGAAGACACGGGAGTCCTCCACCCGCGCCCCCTGGTGCCACGCCACCGCCTGGGTGAAGGAGTGGCCGATGACCCCGGTGGGCGTCAACTTCCTGGCCCCGCTGCTGGTCCACACCCCGGACGTCATCCGTACGGTCGCCGTCACGATGGACCTCGAACCCACCGAGGTCGCCATCGAACGCATGCTGACGGAGAAGACCAACGACGAGGCGGAAGCGAGCCGCGCCGCCAAGATGAACCGCACCGTCGACCCCCGCGACGTGGCCGCCCACACCCGCCTCGACCAGCGCGGCGAGGACCTCGCGAGCGGCGCCGCCGGCGTCAACCTGGTCGGCTACATCACCGTCTCCTCCCGCTCTCCCGAGGCGCTGGCCCGCGACAAGCGGACCATCCGCGCCTCGGCCGGAAAGTCGTACCTGAAGCTGGAGTGGTGCGATCGCGAGCACCACCGTGCCTTCGTGAACACGCTTCCGTTCGCCACCGGCATTCGAAGGTAGGGGCTGATTCGCCGATGCGGGATCCGCTGTCCGTCCTCACCGACGCCTTCACCTCCTTCCTCTTCGGGAAGGTCGAGACGACCCGCCTGCCCGTGCGCACGTCCACCGGCCAGGCCCAGGCGGTCTACCTGCCGACGGCCGCCCCCGGCCTCGGCGACTCGGGCGTGATCATCGGCCGCGAGGTCTACTCGGGCAAGGGCTACATCTACGACCCCTTCCAGCTCTACGGCCAGCAGCTGCCCGCCCCGCACTGGCTCGTCCTCGGCGAGTCCGGCAACGGCAAGTCGGCCCTGGAGAAGACCTACGTCCTCAGGCAGCTGCGCTTCCGCGACCGCCAGGTCGTCGTCCTCGACGCACAGGGCGAGGACGGCGTCGGCGAGTGGAACCTCATCGCGGAGGAGCTGGGGATAACTCCCATCCGGCTGGACCCGATGGCCGCCCTCGACCACGGCATCCGGCTCAACCCCCTCGACCCCTCGATCACGACCACCGGCCAGCTCGCGCTGCTCCGGACGATCATCGAGGTCGCGATGGGCCACGGCCTGGACGAACGCGCCGGCTTCGCCCTCAAGGTCGCGCACGCCTACGTCAACGAGACGATCGTCGAACGCCAGCCGATCCTCACGGACATCGTCGAGCAGCTACGGCACCCGGAGCCGGAGTCGGCCGAGGCGATGAACGTCGACATAGAGGACGTACGGGCATGGGGCCTGGACGTGGCGCTGGTGCTGGACCGGCTCGTCGACGGTGACCTGCGCGGCATGTTCGACGGCCCGACGACGGTCGGCATCGACCTGGACGCGCCGCTGATCGTCTTCGACCTGTCCCACATCGACCGCAACTCCATCGCCATGCCGATCCTGATGGCGATCGTCGGCGTGTGGCTGGAGCACACCTGGATCCGCCCCGACCGGAAGAAGCGCGTCTTCCTGGTCGAGGAGGCCTGGCACATCATCAGCAGCCCCTTCGTGGCGCAGCTGTTCCAGCGGCTGCTGAAGTTCGGGCGCCGGCTGGGCCTGTCCTTCGTTGCGGTCGTCCACCACCTGTCCGACGTCGTCGACGGCGCGGCGGCCAAGGAGGCCGCCGCGATCCTGAAGATGGCGTCGACCCGGACGATCTACGCCCAGAAAGCCGACGAAGCCCGCGCGACGGGCCGGGTCCTGGGCCTGCCCCGGTGGGCGGTGGAGATCATCCCCACCCTCACCCCCGGTATCGCTGTCTGGGACGTCAACGGCAACGTCCAGGTGGTCAAACACCTCGTCACCGAGACGGAACGCCCTCTCGTCTTCACCGACCGCGCGATGACGGAGTCCTCCAGCGACCTGGCCGACGACGCCCTGCGCGCCGCCGAACTGGAGGCGGAGGAGCGGGCGGCGGCCTTCGTGGAACAGCACCTGAGCGACTTCGACGACTCGTCCGAATCGACGGTGGCGTAGCGGGAGGCGGACGTGGTCAGACCGGACGACCGGCGACGACGGGACGACCGGGAGAGCCAGGGCGGCATCCCGGACGGCCTGTTGGTCGGCCTGCTCGCCTTCCTCCTCGGCATGACCCTGCTGGTGTGGTCGGCGACGGGGCTTGCGGGCCTGTTCGCCCGCGGCTCCTGGCCGCACGGCGTGACCTTCACCCGTACGCCCCTCGCCATGCGCCACCTCATCGGCCACCCGCACGACATCACCGGCGCCTGGCCGGACACCCCTCAGACACAGCTTTCCGGGTACGGGCTGTTCTGGGGCCTGTTCATCGGTCAGCTCATGGTGCTGTTCGTGCTGACCGTGTTCCTCATGGGCACGGTGGCCAGATGGCGGGCCGGCCGTATGAGGCGGCGCCTGGAGCGGGCGGCGGCACTCGAAAGGCCCACGGCGGCGGTCACCGTACCCGAGCTCGAACCGGAGGCACGGCCACTGCCCAGGCCGGCGGAGATCCACGAGGTGCCGGTTCCCCGAGCCGAACCCCTCCTGCCCCAGCCGACGGAGGTGCTGCAGCACCCCACCGTCCCCCTGGTCCACTACGGCCCACCCGCGAGCCGCCAGGCGGCGGCCACGCAGGCCGTACGGGACGCGGAGGGCCCCGCCGTGGTCGTCACGTCCAACCCCACCGTGTGGCAGGACACCAAGGACGCCCGGGCCAAGCTGGGCCCCGTCCACCTCTACGACCCCACCCACCTCTGCGACACCCCGGCCCGCCTCCACTGGTCCCCCACGGCGGGCTGCGAGGAGAAGCAGACGGCCACGGAGAGGGCGGCCGCGATACTCGCCCCCATCCGCCCCACGGCCAAACTCGACGAGGCCCTGTCGACCACCGCGGAAACGCTCCTGCGGACCTATCTGCACGCCGCCGCGGTCGACGGCCGCACCATCCGCCACGTCCACCGCTGGTCCCAGGGCACCCAGGTGCAGGACGCGGTCCGCATCCTCCGTACGAACCCCAAGGCGTCCCCCGGCTCCGCGGGCGAACTCGAGGCCGCGCTCACCGCCCACCCCGAACGCCGCGACATGGCCCAGGAACTGACGAGCAGAGCCCTTTCGGCCCTCTTCACGGTGAACATCCGCGAGGCCTGCACCCCCAACCGAACCGACGCCCTCGCCTTGGATTCCTTCGTCCACGAAGGGGGCACGCTTTATGTAGTGGGGGAATCCATCGAGGACCCCAGGACCAATCCAGGCGCGATGCCTCTCCTGACGGCCCTCGTCTCCAGCGTGGTCGAGCGTGGCCGGCGCATGGCCGAACGGTCATCCTCCGGTCGCCTCGACCCACCACTTTCGCTCGTCCTCGACGACGTGGCCGCCGTGGCCCCGCTCCCGCAGCTGCCGGAGCTGCTGGCCGCCGGAGCGGACCGGGGCCTGCCGACGCTGGCCCTCCTCCGCTCCCGGGAACAGGGCCGCGCCCGCTGGCCGCACGACGAACTGCCGGTCTAGTCGGTCAGAGCGCCTCACGCTCATCGCGCTCAACGGCGAACTCCAGCTCCAACTGTCCCGGGGCCGCCGTCAACGGCACGGTCACGCCGGTGGGCGCGAAGCCGACCTTCCGATACAGCCGCTGTGCCCGCCCATTGTCCTCGTGCACGATGAGCCGCACCCGCTCGGCACCCTGCGCCCAGGCCCACTCCAGACCGGCCTCGAACAACACCTCGGTCAGCCCGATGCCACGGTGTTCGGGCCGCACGAACACGCCGACGACATGCCCCTGCCGCCGCTCGATCGGAAACCCGGCCCAGTCAGTGGACCCGGCCTCCTCCATCAGCACGGTGAGCGTCCCGACCCATTCGCCGTCCGGCCCCTCGGCAATGATCTGCTGCGCTCCGGACGACCCCTCGGCCCCGCCGGCCGCACGCTCCTGCCAGAAGGCATCCGACCTGGCCGCAGCCTGCTCGTAGGTCTCCAGGAAGGCGAGGTGCGCGACGGGGTCCTGAAGAGAGGCGAGCCGCAGCGCCTTCACCTCACGCCACTCGTCGGCGCGTATGGAACGGACTTTGTAGGTCATGCCAGCAACGGTAGCCGAAACGCAGAAAACCCCCGGACCGGTATCCCCGGCCGGGGGTTTTCTCAAAAATTGTTCGGCGGCGTCCTACTCTCCCACAGGGTCCCCCCTGCAGT